>NZ_WKKH01000056.1 GCF_009674725.1 Pedobacter petrophilus
GGACCTTATTAAATTAACTCGGCTAAGGGGGGCTTTTTAAAGTGGTGAAGAGGGGTCAATTTGAAGCGGTTTATCCATCCTGGATCTCAAAACCTTAAAAAACCCATTCTATCAGCCAATGGGAGGAAAAACAAATACAATCAGCCAAAATAAAAACGCTGTAATAGACGGTGCCGAAAAAGAACAAAACGCGTCGGCTCCCATAAATGAAACCATAAGGCAAAACACGGAATCCCCTAAATCTCTTGGGACAGTTGTAGATCTGCAGCAACCGAAGGATGATAGCAACAGGCCGCAAAAAGCCGAGGTCAAAGCGGAGAAGCCAGCATTAAATCTGGAAAGTACACTAAAGCTGGTGGAAGAACTGCACCGTAGAATGGTTCAGCGGGGTAGACTGGTTTATACGATTGCTAACTTGGATAAGTTCGAAATCGAGCAAAAGCAGGAGGCTGAGGATACCACATCAAACTATTATCAGGGCTGTGAACTTGAGATTACAGACGATAAACGCAATAAATTTTCTACTAAAAACCCGGTAATTATTAAAGCCGTGGCAAGTTTCGTTCGTGATTTATGTACCCATCGATTGGCTGAAATCGAGGCAGAAATTATCCTTCCAGCTTAAATATTTAAACCCTGCCCAAAACGGGTAGGGTTACTCAAAAACCGCAAGATCAGGTATGCCGCATTTTTATATCCTCGATGAGCTATACTGTAACGCTAATCCGAGACCTTGCAGATTGAAAATCCACAGGATATTAATCTCCAGTATAATCAGTTTCTAAACCTATATTAAAACTAAATCCCATGAAAACACAAGAATTATTTTTTATTGTCCGCATTGAAGTGGAAACAGCATATGAACACCTAAGCGATACCCTGAAAGAAATGGAAGAAACTTCCCGCTTTTTGATGACCAATTCCCCGAAAGTCAAGGTAGTCAATTCAGAAATCTTAACAACTAAAACCAGAAACCTAAAAAACAGCACAGACGGCGCCTGACATATAATATAATAGGAAGTTGCAAAAATACACTCATCAAGCTTTAGATACAGCAACATTTATTTTCAACCTTCAGAAAGTTAATAAAATGATGCCGCCATATTCTAACCATTTAGATGTTCAATGGCTCAGGAAACAGAGAAGTAAGTGCAAGAATTAAGGACATAATAGGTTGGTATGCAGCAGAGAGAACTTGATAAAGTTCGGGCGTTTTCATCAAATTAATACAAGTGAAACAAATTGCGGTTTTTGGCTTCGCCCTTATGTCTCGTCAGAAAGAGATGAGTTTCATATTCAGGAGATATGGTTTAAAAATTGAACCGGTAGAGTGTCCGTTTTTAGTATTACCTTTCAAGTATTATTCTAGAAGCAATTAAGGGCTGAAAGAATGGGTTTTATATTAAGCGGCACTCTACCTCTCCCAGTTCTTCTTAAGGTAGTCTTCCCAACTATCAAAGTCACAAAACTGCGCAAGACTATTTAAGATAAACGGTGTCAGTAACAGTTTGTTTGAAAAGAAAATGCTTTGGATTGTGTGCTCTGATAAGTAGTTCTTTGTTTTAATAAATATCTGCTCTGATAGAGGCCTGCAATCTTCAAGCCTGATTTGTTTTGAAGTCATGTTTGTTAATATCAGCCTTTTGAGCTGTGCAATTTGTTCAATATTTTGCATACCATTGAAATTTGAGTGCGTTTAACTAATTTAGCCCACTGAAATATTCAGATAGCTTTATTTTGAAGTTAGCGTTTTATATTTATAGTTAGTAAATATTCACAAACAGATAGATAAAAAAATCCAATTTTAAAACAATATATCAGCTGATATTTATAGCCCTTACCTTCTATAATGATATTTACATGAATAAGAAAATTTTATTTCTAGATGATGACCCAATCGCGCTTTACAGCTTTGGAGCAATTCTTAAAGATGCCGGTTATGAAGTAAGGTGTGTTGAGTCGACTGAATTGTTCTCTTCGCAGGTTGATGAATTTTTGCCCAATCTGATTATTTTGGATATAAGGCTAGGAAATACCGACGGCAGGAAGATTTGTAACGAATTGAAGCTTAATATGGCTACCCGGAATATTCCCATCGTAATGCTTACAGCATTATCTCATGAAGAAATCAGCGAGATGGAATGTGAGGCGGATGCTATTATTGGAAAATCCCTTGAATCAGCAAATTTACTCTTGACTGTGGGAGTTCTTTTAAAAAACCAAGTGTTCAGTGAGTATATTTAGAATATTGTCTGCAAATTTTCACTCACTCACATAGCAAACGCTACCTATTTTGTAAACCGACTAAAAGGGGCAGTTAAGAATATTTTTGATGCAGTTTTGTCGGCTTTAATATTTATGGAGTTGAAAGCTAGGGGGATCTAGGTTAGCCCTCAAATTGATTATACTGTAATGTTAGGTTGACCATAGGATGTACCCATCATCCGCCATAAACTCTGGTAAACGGATTAGTATAACTGTTTGTTGTGGTTCGTTTTCATGGCGTAAAGCCGCAACTCGACAATGGTTTTTTAGACAATTCTTCTCTTGCTTGAGAAGACGCTCTCATGTACGCTCACATAATCCACCGTCAATCAACAAAATAATCACGATTTAGCTACATCATTCATTGATTTGGTTACATCAGAAATTTTGCCAAAAGTTAATTTTGTAACATCAATTCAAATAGAAAATATAAGAATATGGAAACTAAAAAAGTGTGGTTAGTTACAGGAACTTCAAAAGGGTTAGGACTCTCTTTGGTTAAAAAGTTGTTAAAAAACGGTTATTATGTAGTTGCCACTTCACGAGACACAGAATCTTTAAATAAAGAAATCGGACAAATTTCTGAGACCTTTTTACCACTTAAAGTAAATTTAACAGATAACAATGATGTAAAAATTGCCATTGAAAAAAGCATTGCACATTTCGGTAAAATTGATGTGGTTGTAAACAATGCTGGCTATGGGCAAACAGGAACGTTAGAAGAACTCACTGATGAAGAAGCAAGAAAAAATTTTGATATCAATGTTTTCGGAACCTTGAATATTATCAGAAATGTAATGCCTTATCTAAGACATCAAAAATCTGGTAGCATTTTTAACATTTCATCGGCAGGCGGATTTTTTGGGGGTTTTGCAGGTTGGGGCATCTATTGCTCTACCAAGTTTGCAATTGCTGGATTTACAGAAGCATTGGCAGAAGAAGCAAAAGAGTTTGGAATAAAAGTTTCGGTTGTTTATCCTGGCTATTTCCGTACAGACTTTCTTAGCAATAGTTCTTTAATGTTACCCAAACATCCTATACAGGATTATGAAGCTGCCCGCCAATCAGAGCAATTACACAGCAATGCCATTAACGGAAATCAGCCAAACGACCCCGAAAAAGCGGCAGATGTCTTGATTGCCATAAGCGAAGAAGAAAATCCACCTGTTCATTTACTTTTAGGAAAGGATTCTTTTGAAATGGTGCAAAATAAAATTGATATCATAACCAAAGACCTTGAACAATGGAAAAAATACACTTTCTCCACAGCATGTTAATCCTGACTGTATTGACCACGAGCTGTACAATTAATAAGAATCGACCCATGGAAAAAAACAAAACGATGGAAGAAACCAAAGATTATATTGGTTTGTGGGTAACAAAGGACGACCATATTCGCCATGAACTATTGGCTAACAATAGATATGATGAAGCACGGGGTAATCTCAAGAGTGCCTATCAAGGTAGTTATAAAGTCACGGGAAATCATATTGACTACAAAGACGATACTGGTTTTACCGCAGATGGAGAGTTTAAGGAGGGAATTTTGTATCATGGTGGCATGATTTTGCGTAAAGAAAAAAAATAAATTTGTAGTTATGGAAAAAACATTTCGCTTTAATTCAATAGCAGAGTTTCATACATTCTGCAATTTGCCCAATCCTGAACATCCATTGATTAGTCTGATAGATTACAGCAAAGTTTCGTATTCGGCTAATGAAAATGAATTGAAATGGATACAGAATTTTTATTCAATTGGCTTAAAGCGAAATGTTAATGCCAAGTTCAATTACGGACATCAAGAGTATGATTTTAATTCTGGTGTTCTAACATTTGTTTCACCGCTTCAATTTTTGAAGATAGAAATCAATCAGAATGCTGTGGTCCAGCCAACAGGTTGGCTTCTGCTCATTCATCCCGATTTTTTATGGAATACCGCATTAACAAAGAAAATAAAGTCTTATGATTTTTTCCAATATGCTGTAAACGAGGCGCTGTTCCTGTCAGATAAAGAAGAGAAAGTTATTGTAGATGTTCTTGAAAATATTGAAAAAGAATACCAGTCTAATATTGATAAATTCAGTCAGGAACTTATTATTGCCCAAATAGAATTGTTACTTATTTATTCAGAACGATTTTATGAACGCCAGTTTTTAACCCGAAAGAAATCAAGCCATGAATTATTAGAACGATTTGAAAAAGTAATTGCCCAGTATTTTGAAAATGGAAAATTATCCGAAAATGGAATACCCCACGTAACAGACGTTGCAAAGCAACTAAACATTTCACCCAATTATTTAGGAACACTGCTACGATTGCAAACGCAACAAAATACGCAGCAGCATATTCAAAATAAACTGATAAATTATGCCAAAGAAAGATTGAGCACTACAAAATTATCTGTAAGTGAAATAGCTTATGAATTAGGCTTTGAACATCCTCAATCATTCAGCAAACTTTTCAAAAGTAAAACCAATCTTTCGCCTTTGGAGTTTAGGCAGTTATTTAATTAAAGTCTAAGACAATCCAAACAATTTGACTAGTTAATCCATCTATTCAAACTATAGCACAGCAAGATCTGCCAAACAAGAACATATACTTAATTTGAATGCAAATGGTCCGATTTGCCTAAAGCATCAATTCTTAAACGTAAAAAATTGCGGTATATAATTTTAAATAAAGGTAAATTATGCAAGCAACTTAAACACGGAAATTAAGTTGCAATCTTTCGATGGAAAAAATGTTTTTGTAATAGGTGCCAATCAAGGCGTTAATTTTTAAATCTACAAAGCCATTGAGTAGAATGGATATAACTTCCCCTTACTTTTGTCATGTATATATTTCGACATTTTTACTATAGCTTCAATGTTTCAATGGTTATCTGGCCGTAGCCGATTATTTGATTTTACCTAATGCTAAATTGTGATTCATATCACATCACAATATGTATTAAACCTTGGAACTTTGCTTTAAGAATAGCGGTTAAAAATTTCTAAGATTACAAATCATGCAAAGTTGCATAAGCAGGGGCTTAAAAATCTACCCTCAAAGTAATCAATAGTAATAGAGTAACCATAAAGGGAATCGATATGAAAAATGAAAAAATCAAAAATGAAGAAAAGAAAAATTCTACCCTTCGCCTTTTATTCCCTCAATGGCAGGGAGGCAATAATGAATCTTATGTCTTTGGATCGGAAATGTTGTCGTGGCTTGCCCCCGATGCTTCCGGACCAATTGAACGGGTCACAGTGCAACAGCCAGATGGCAATCCTTTAACTGTGGAAGATGGTATTGTAGCCAGGAAAGTGCTGCTTGAACAAGCCCGTGACGCCCGTAGATTAATCGATAAACATCAGCCTGAACGAATTGTTGTTCTTGGTGGAGATTGCTTGGTTTCTCTGTCTCCATTTGCTTACCTAAATGAGATATATGAAGGAGAATTAGCGGTATTATGGCTAGATACACATCCTGATATCATGACCAAAGATGTATTTCAACACGCGCATGCAATGGTCATGGGCAATTTACTTGGAGAGGGAGAAACAGATTTTACTCAATTGGTGAAAAAACCTATTAAACCTGGTAACGTAATGTTCGCCGGTATTCGTGATACTTTGCCAAGTTTACCGGATGTATTGAGAGTGGAAGAAAATTTGTTTAAGCGTCTTGATCTGCGTCGTGCTGGACCAAATACCCTAGCCAAGTCAAGCGAACCCGTTATTGAATGGTTAAGGGGCATCGGTGCTAAACAACTTGCTATACACTTTGACCTCGATGTTCTTGATCCTACACTTTTTCGATCACTACTTTTTGCCAATCCAGATCCATCAGTACCTAAAATTGAAGGTTCTCCTTCTGGCGCTATGAATATGGCACAAGTAATTCGACTTCTTTCTGATGTTTCCAAGGAAGTTGATGTTGTAGGTCTTACTATTGCTGAGCACCTTCCATGGGACTCGATGGCCTTAAAAAATATGCTCGGCAGACTACCACTAATAGGTAAAGTGCAAAAATAAACTTTACTATCATATTGGTGAAAAGTGTTTTTAAAAAAGCGAAATGCTTTTTTACCCATTGATTTTATCGTGATTTTACTATAGGACAGTAACAAAAATTCTATAAGCTAGATTATTGTAAATCAATGGGTTGTTTTATAAACGCAATTGCATATACTGCTAGTATTTGTAATTAAAAAACCCTGTTCGTACAGCCTTTCTAGGATTAAAACTCTTTATAGAGTTCAGATTATGCCTGACAACATACAATTGACTGGGTTTATTTTAGTTTCTGGGTTTATTACCAGTATTTATGTTACTCAGCGTTGCCGCTATGTTCATACCTAGGTAAATGAATATTAATTTCCTTTGCTTTGGATATTACATCCTGAACATAAGATTTTATCTCAATTGGGTTTGAATGGCTTGTAAGTATTATTCTTAAAGCAGGAACCCATTTGATGACAAGATTCATTATGATTGCTAAAAGCCAAGGCGGTAAATTAAACATTTTCAGATCTGATGCCGCATCTAAATCTACCTTCCTAAGTTTAAGCAATGGTATCAATTCTTTACCATTCAGAACAACATTTTTCCAAAACGTCGTAGTTTTCATAGCCTCCAATGAAATTAATCCTGTATTGGACCTCGCAGCTTCAAGATGTAATGCTGCATTAAAAACAAAGTGCCCAAATAGCCAGGAGCGAAAGTCTTTTGATTCTTTTATTTTAAAGTAAGAAGCTCTAAATAAATTTGCTACTGCCTCACTGCGTTGGCTTTGGACTACACCCAAAGTACCCATATAAATATGGTCAAGTAGTGCGCCATTTAATGTGCCTTTATCATCAAATCCACCACCTGCCATAGGAAAACCCCAAACCAACTGACCTTCTGGAAGTTTATGAACTGCTTGTTGAGGTTCTTCCCATAGATTGTTAAATACTAATACGGTAGCACTTCCAATCTTATTGGCTAAGAAATCAACTGCATCTTTAAAATGATAATGTTGTACACTCAAAATTATCAGCTCGTAATCGTGATTAGCATTCAAATCATCGATCATTGTAATCTTCCATTCATGCTTTATCTTAATTCCTTTGATGTTTTTACGGGTGTCTAGAATATTTAGATCAACGGTTGGACCATATTCAGCAATCCTGCCGGGCCTAACATAAAACGTAACCTCATTTCCTGCATTTTCAAGTGCCCAGGCATATTGTGTTGAAATTACCCCTCGACCAAATAATAATATTTTCATTTTTTCTCTTTCTTTTTCAACAAATATATGCTTCCTTTGGTATGTAATGTATATCAGTATACTAAAGTATACTAATCTGGATCTGCTATGTATAAAAATATTAAAACCTTAATAGACCTTAAAAATTGCAAACCTGATCATGCTATGGCACTAATTGAGATACTCAATATTTTTTCCGGAAAGTGGAAAATGATTATTATCTGTGCCTTATTTCAGGAAGATATTCGTTTTACTGATATTCGAAGATTAATTCCCGCCATTACACCTCGTATGCTTTCAAAAGAACTCAAAGACCTGGAAATGGATGGCATCATCAAAAGAACTGTTATAGACTCTACTCCAGTTCTAATTAAATATTGACTCACGTCATCTGCAATGGACTTGAGTGATGTTATTTTAAGTCTGATCGAATGGGGGGTAAAGCACAGAAAGGTTAGTATAGAGAGCAATGATTTACCATGCGCATCTTTATCAAAGTAGTTCGTATTCTGAATTTTTTTCATGATTACTGATTAAAACGCTTTGATGAGTTATCTTAATTGCCCAGGTAGATTTTGTCTGGAAGATTAATAATACATATCAGCCTTCCTAATCGATGAGGACAGCGCCTACATGTTAAATGTGCTAACCCGAGGTATCTAAACCATGAGTAATAATTTGATACTGTACTATTCGTTTAAATTCACAGGTACATCGGAGTATTATTAGATTTCTTTAACATAGATAACGTATTCACTATTTTACCAACAAGTCTATTTCATTAGTTCGGCAGGAAAAGTAAATGATCAACTATCTTGCTTGCAACAAGAGTGTTTTACTAACCAAAATTTTTCCTTTAATTTTTTGATTGCGTTTAGCTATAAACCCCTTATCGATAAGGTTCGGGCGAATAAAGTTCGTTTGTTGGGGAATACTTATACTCACGCTTAGGATCTCTAAATTCCTGCTTATTGCAGGACAGATTGTAATTAATGATGTGTGTTGGGCTTAAGAATCTGAATTTAGTGATTCATGTCACATTATTAATATTGCAAAGTATTTGATCTTTATGCCTATGTAAAAAAAGATATTATGAAAACAGCATCAGAAAATGAAAACATTATTCGCGAGCTTTACAGAGTTGCGGAAATTCAGGATCTCAAAGCCTTTGTTGACCTTTTTAGCAAAGATGGTTACTTTCTGGACGTTTCATCCGGTATTAAATATCAAGGGCAGGAAATCGGCGAAGCAATTAAAATTTATGCTAAAGCTTTCCCTGATATGCATAGGGAGCTCTTTGAATTTTATGTAAATGCGGAAGACAATGTGGTTATCGTTGAGCTTGCTTTGCAGGGTACACATAAAGGTCCGTTACAAATGCCCCTAGGAACTATTCCTTCGACCAATAAAAAGATCAACGTACCGTGTTGCGATGTATTTCACATGGAAAACGGAAAGGTAAAATCTTTTCACTGCTATAATATCGCTACTGAACTATTGGCCCAAATTGGTGTGCTTTCGAACCTAAGCGAAGTTGTAGAACCATCTTAATAGCTAATTGATATTCATTGCTCTAAGCAAGTTATAGATTAAGCTGCTAAAATGAGAAAAATAAGGATCTGTTTTTGTTAGAAGAAAAAGGTCTGTATTCTCATCCATCTTCCGATAAATGCATCGGTAAGTTGGCCACAGAATGATTAATATGCGTTTGGTGGGCACAGACAAGCATCGGCCAACTTAGTTCCTCGAGTTCTTTACCCTAATATGTCTTTTTAAAAAACCAGAATCAAATGGAAAAATATCAAAATGCAACATCATTACTGTTTAGCTATCTCGAAAACATTAATGACACGGAGAACGTTATCGAACTGTTCGCCGAAGATGCTGCTATAGAGTTACCATACCTGAATAGTTTGGGTATCTCCTGGCAGTGGAAAGGAAGAGATGCAGTATATGAATTTTTAAAAGCAATACCACGAACTTTTGTCGGATTTAGATCTGAGGATATAACCATCCAAATGGAAACATCCGAACAGGTTTTTGCAGAATATGCTATAAGTGGCAAAGAAGTGGTTACAGGTAACCCTTATCAACAGTCTTTCATGGGTAGGCTGGTTGCCGAGAATGGAAAAATCACTTTGTTGAGGGAATTTATGGACATGACGCATGTTCCTGCGACGCTGTCATTTAATCATCCATATGATTTACTCAATGTAAAAAACAATATTACTGTTGGAATTGATCATATTGGTATCAATGTGCCCGACATAGAAAGCGCAAGTAGCTTTCTACAACAGGCATTTGATGCGGAAATTCTATATGAATCCTATAGCAAGCAACAGCCTCCTCTTGAATTTGATGGTAATGAAGCCAATTTGAATTTGTCGCCTCAAACAAAACTTTTCGCCTGCCGAATGATCAAGATAGGAAGTGGGCCAGACATTGAATTGTTTGAAGTTCACGTTAATGGGCAGCGCGAAGCTGTTAAGTCCAGTGATCTCGGGATACAACATTTTGCAATCTATACAGAGGACATTAAATCATCACTGGAAAAATTTTCGAAGGCGGGAGGGAAGTTATTATCAGACCCAGATCGACTCTTGTTTCCTTTGGAAACAGGTGAAAAGAATTTTTTCTGCTATGGTGTGACGCCTTGGGGCACTTCAGTCGAATTCATAACCTATCCCGATGGGATGCCTTATGAAAAGCAAACCAATCTTCGCAGATTCAAAGCTGGAAGATCAGTTTTCTTTACTCCAGATATTAGATGAGTTAATTTTTTTTAATAGCGAACTGAAACATTGAAAAGTGTTTTGAGATCAATGTTAAAAATGCTGCTGGGTTTTTTTAGAAGTAAACCTTTCGGATAAAACGATTGAGGAACGCTACAATGATATTAAAATTTGGCCTAAGTCTTGGACTTTTACGATAGGAAAAACAATTAGATAAAAAAGAAATCGAAATTCCAAGCAATGTTCTTTAAATCCATTTTATGATATCGAGCAGCATTATGGAAGATTTTTTCAAAGCCTCCCAAACACATGTTTCATAATGTATAGATATCCCATTTTGACTGAAAAAACAATATAAAGATCTTTTAAGCACCCATTGGTATGGGCTGTCTAGGCTACATTACATCGGTTTGGAAACCACAAACCATATTGTCCCTTCCGAATTGAAAACTAAGTATTTTAAATGAAAAACTTCATTCCATATTTATTCTGTCTGCTTTGTGCAGCACTAATTTTTGTTTTTTTAGGAATTAACTACTTTGCTGTTTATCAGCTTCTCCCAATTCTGATCTTTTGCGTCTTTCAAAGAAAACTATTCAGGGAAGTGAAAACACGCTCTTTACGTATATGCTATCTTTTATCCTTCGTGGCATTATTATTATATCCGCTCGCAATGCAGATCGGGTGGTATTTTGATATTAATAAGATGGCTTCAGGATCATCAACCAGCGGGCTATTATTTCTATATCTTCCCCTATATTCCACAGTCCTCGGTCTGATCCCATCGCTCACAGCGCTATTTATAAAAAGGGCGAGGCGATAGGTTCTTTGCAAATAAATGTATTGTTACAATGACCATCATTCTTAAAAGAACAGGCATTGAAAAAAGCGGTAGCTACATCGAAATACAAGGAGGTTTAGACGAGCCAGGGTTTGGGCATTTAAGCTGTTTTTGTATTTTAGCAGCTCGTTTTCTCTAAAGCGAATATTAAATTTATAAACCGCTGCCCATTTATAGGTAGTATAGAACAAAATTATGGAAAAGTTTAAAAAAGTAAAGGAGCTAGTATCCTCGATTGAGACAGATGCTTCAAAATTTTATGATGCTGGGAACGCTGCGGCAGGTACACGCGTGCGCAAAGCAATGCAGGAACTCAAAGTCCTTGCTCAGGAAATCAGAACTGAGGTTACAGAGAAAAAAAATAGCGATAAATAAATTCAGCTGTTTTGGGAAAAGATAAGTCCCGGCCAATGGCCGGGACTTATCTTATTCAATTGAATTGGTATCAGGTCTCTATTTGCAATCTGAAATCTTGCTCTTATAGCCTTTAACCTATCTTCGCTAAACCAAGCGCAATTCAGCTGATGGCGCTAATGATGATATAAAAAATTGATAACCGTCAGAAAAAGAGCACGATGGTAATTTGAAAGCATTCAGCAGCAGCGAAGGTATTACTACCGCTATGTATTTGAGTATAGCTTGTTATCACTTGTTCTTACTTTCATTTCTTATAAATTTATTTCTACGATAAATAATATGGTAGGGTATAAAATTCACCAGCTATTTTCCGTTAGTACTGCTTTAGGTAATTCAAAGTAATTTGCCTCCTCTATAAATCAATTTAAAATGACTGATCCAAGGTTTCCAGTTCTAACCCAGACACAAATTAATACACTAAAAGAGTTTGGTACCATTATAACCTTTGCAAAGGAAACCTTCCTTTTTAAAGTTGGTGATCATGATTATCCCTTTTATGTCGTATTAAATGGTGAAGTATGCATTACCGATCCCAATAATAAAGAGATAAAGGGTACACATGGAATTAATGAGTTTACAGGAGACAATAGTATGCTATCCAATAGGAGTATTCCATTCAACGCCCTAGCCGCAAAGGGCACTACCGTACTCAAGATAGAGCCTAAAGTGTTAATCCAGGTGATAGCAACCCATAGTAGCATAAGTGATGTACTGTTGGGGGCTTTTCTGCGCAGGCAGGAATACATGTTGAAAGAATATACCGGGGGGATAAAAATTATTGGTTCAGAGCGATCTAAAGAAACTTATGTTCTACGGGACTTTATGGAGAAAAATCATATCTGGCACTCTTTTTTAAATACCGATATCTCAGACAAAGCAAAACAACTGTTGCAAAGCTTCAATTTATCTGACATGGACCTACCTATAGTGCTGAGTATGTCGGGGGAAGTTTTTAAGAAACCTTCAATAGCAGAACTTGCCAAACTCACGGGTGTGCTTGTTGAGTTCGATGACCAAATCTATGATGTGCTGGTTGTTGGCGCCGGACCGGCAGGTCTGGCAGCAAGTGTTTATGCAGCTTCAGAGGGCCTGAGCGTAGTTGCTATAGATGGTAATGCACCTGGTGGACAAGCCGGAAAGAGCTCAAAAATCGAAAATTATCTGGGTTTTCCGATAGGAATATCTGGGAATGACCTTGCTAACAAGGCTTACATGCAAGCTCAGAAATTTGGGTGTAACATCTCTATTCCACGAAAAGCAGTAAAGCTTGAATACAACGGTGACTATTTTAACTTATGCGCTTCAAATGATAAGAATATTAAGGCAAAGTCGATTATTGCTGCTACCGGAGCGGAATACAGACGGCTACCCTTAGAAAACACCGAAAAATTTGAAGGCAATGGCGTTTTTTATTCTGCAACCGGAATGAATGCCTCGGCCTGTAAAAATGAAATCGTTGGTGTGGTCGGAGGTGGAAATTCAGCTGGGCAGGCAGCCCTGTTTCTTGCAGATCATGCATTTCAGGTTCATATTATCATTCGTAGTAATGATTTAGGGGATAAAATGAGTGATTATTTAGTTCAGAGAATCCTTACTACGACCAATATTATTGTTCATACCAAAAGTAATATCATTCAGTTAAATGGAAGCCATTACCTGCAATCGATAGTCCTGGATAGGCTTGGAGAAACACAAAAGATAGGGGTTTCAAATTTGTTTACTTTTATAGGGGCAAAACCATGTACCGAATGGCTTAATGGCACCGTCTCAATGGATGCCAAGGGATTTATCCAGACCGGAAATGATATAGAACAATCTGAATTGTTAGCGTGTTCAATATTTAGAAAGAGAAAACCACAAAGCCTAGAAGGGAGCGTACCGGGATTTTTTGCCATTGGTGATGTGAGGAAAGGCTCAGTAAAGAGAGTTGCATCTGCAGTTGGTGAGGGAGCGATGGCCGTAAGTCAAATCCATCAATATCTAACGGACCTTAAATCGCTCAAATAATCAGAAAGGTTACCGGTTTAAACTGCTTAGCCGGATCTTCCAGCCTATTTTAATCAAAATTGCGTGCAAGCCTGCTTTCTTCGGTTCAAATCGTATTAAAGGGATAATTTTAAACAAATTCAGCATCATTCCAATGCATTCTAAGCAGGCCAGAGCCGATAGATAGCTGTCCTGAGTTCCAAATATTCGCGTATGTTAACCCGTAAACTAATAAAAACCCAGGTTATCATTAATCCTTGTATACTTCATGCAAGAGTTATCCGCTAACATACATTTAAAGGCTTTTCCTTTACCGTTAAATTGAGACGTTTAGGATAAGTATTGATACACCATATATTTTGGGGTTTTTTATATTGCATATTAGCGCACCACAGCGAGCAGGGATGGTAAAGGGTTATATTGGTAAATAATGCTAGCGCTAAAGATATTCGGAATAGCAACTTTCCGTGAAATAGATTTGACAGTGATGTGCATTTGAAAAATCCTAACCATATAAACTATCATTATTATGAGAACTAGTATCACTCGCCGCCTTAAAGGCCTAACAGCTGCAGCAACTATCATCCTATTATTGTCCTCCTGTTTAAAAAAGGATCTCGATACACTGCCGTCGGCAAAAATTGATGCTCATCCTGATCTCATGGTTTCATCCAGTAATCTTATCGCGATGGCAGCACTAGGACAGATGAGTGGAAACCCCATACTACCCTCACCAACAGCTGATCCGGATATCTTATACACAAACGGCAAGTATTACATCTACACGACCGCTACAGGTCCCGGTGCAAGCCAGTTCCACTGTTACTCATCAACTGATTTGCTATCTTGGAATGATGAGGGTATTATACTGGACTTGGCGGGCGTCAGCTGGGCACAGCAAGATGGCTGGGCTCCAAGCGTTGTGGCCAGGAACGGAAAATATTATTTTTATTATACGGCAGAAAAAAAGATTGGCGTTGCGGTAAGCACAAGTCCTACAGGGCCATTTATCGACAAAGGATCGCCACTGGCAACTGGAGACGGCACTGACCCAATAGACCCGATGGTTTTTATTGATACCGATGGTCAAGCCTATATGTATTGGGGCAACACCTTGTTAAACATCCAAAAACTTAACCCTGATATGGTCTCCTTAACCGGAACGCTTGGCCATCAGAAACCGTCCAATTATTTTGAGGCTCCATATGTGATCAAAAGAAATAGCATCTATTATCTGATGTATTCTGTTAAATGGTATACTGATGATGACTATCATGTTGAATATGCGACCTCCAGCAGCCCGATGGGGCCTTGGACCAGTAAAGGAAGAATAACATCTCCCATAGGTGAGATAAAAGGTCCCGGACATAACGCGGTACTGGTAAAGCCAGGCTGTCCGGATGAATTTCTATTTATCTATCATAGGCGAACAAGCACCGTTGTCGACCAGAGGCAGGTGGCAATAGATAGGATGTTCTTTGATGCCTCGGGGAATATAATGCCGGTAAGCATTACCAAGTCTGGTGTCATCAAAGCTGCCGGAACTGCGGCTTGCATAGTTCCAAATCCGATTGCCAACGGCCAGTACGCAATCAAATCCAAAATGATTACCTCTTCAGGCGCCGGTCTATTTCTCGATATTCCAGCATGCTCAAATTTGAACGCAGATGTACGAACCTGGACCAAAACAACATGCAACGGGCAAAAGTGGAACATTAGCTATCAGGGAAACGGCTTCTATAAGATAATATCAGAACAACCTAGCCACAAATCTCTGGACTTGAGCAGCTGTGGCCTTGATAGGGGAACAGATGTGGGCGTTTTTGACGCTAATGGGAGCAATTGTCAGCTATGGAAAATCGAATCAGCCGGCAATGGTTGGTACAGGGTGATGGCCCGAGCAAGCAATAATGTATTAGATATCGAAGATGCGAGCAACGTAGCAGGAGCCAATGTAAGATCCTGGTCCTGGAATGCAACCGATGCCCAGTTGTGGAAGTTTGAGGCGCCTTAGCAAGATATTGGTTATGTGCTAATGTCAACAATATACCCTCCATAGTTAATCCTTCATTAGGAGGAATTTCTTTTCCATAAATATGTTTGTCTTTTGCTGTTAGTAAAAAGTGTCATTCATGCACGAGTTTTACTAACAGCAAGGACAGGCGTTAATTCCTAAATTTTTTACCAAATCAAAAAGTTTAAAATAGTATTTTGTCTTTGCCAACAGTTTGGGAAGAATAGTGCAATCACTACTAATTATGCTCAGAGAAATGGAGGGCTTGGCATATTCCCCTATTTCCATGATTCTTATTTTACGATGTCTGCCAATAGTCCCAATGTTATTAAATCGGTATGCGCTTGCAATTTCCCAGCAGCTCAATTTCCCAATCGGCATAATATGTATGTTCGGAAGGAGGCATCACCTTTAAAAAATGCAAGGGTTAAATTTCATCGAATAGACTTTTGTCGCAGGAAGCCCTACGTCCTTTTTATTCGTATATTACCTAATCGGGGGAAAATGGGGGGAGGTCAATCCTGCAATCCTATGTGCATCGATCTAATGTTATCAAGCCCGGATTTCTTCAGCGAAATCATGCCACCACCTAAGCACATGCCGAATGGTCAGAAAGTACCCTGCGAGCAGTGCCATCTCTCAATTTACTTGATATTCTGGAAAGACCATGCTAAGATAGCTGCCACAAATTCACAATATTCTGAGGTAGTTTTTTCTGACATTCAGCGTTGGTATATAAATATTTTCATTCTGAAAAAGTTTGCCCATGGCTATAAACTTGTCATAAGCTGGTTCTTGTTTTTAACTTTGTCTCCAAATATAAACTCAGCCAGTGCTACAAGATAAATGGATAATATTATGCATCAATGAAAAACTTAAACAATTTTAAATACTATCTGGCAGCAATAGTTGCGTTTTCAATCTGGGGTTCTTTTAGCTTAGTGTTACGACCACTGCAAAGTTATTCTTCACTGGATATCTTATTTTACCGCGTTTTTAGTTGTGCTGTATTGATGTCGGTGGTTTCCATGATATGGAAACGTAAGAAAATGAAAGAAAATCTTGAGCGCTTTATTGGTTTGCCAGTCAAAAAGCGAAATAAAATTCTTTGGCTGAATATTGGTGCAAGTATACTTTTAACCATAAATTGGTTTTCATTTATCTATGTAATGAACCACATTAATGTGCGTGCAACCTCAGTAGCTTATCTGATTTGCCCAGTGTTGACCACAGTATTGGCATATCTTTTTTTACGGGAAAAACTGAACTCTTCGCAATGGTTTGCTGTACTGCTAAGCTTTACGGGATGCATATTACTTTCCTATACAAGCTTGATTAACATGCTTTACAGTGCAATCGTCGGACTGAGTTATGCATGTTATCTGATTAGCCAAAATAAAAACGATGGCTTTGATAAGTTTTTGACCCTGAATATTCATATTGTTTTATCAGCAATTAGCCTGCTTCCTTTCTATCCATTCTATTCCGGTCCTCTTCCTACACAAATTCAATTTTATTTTTATGTTGAAATTATCGCAATCCTTTACACCATTGTAGCACTATTTCTGAATTTGTATGCGTTGAGTGGGATAAGTTCTTCAAAAGTTGGAATGATTCTAAATTTAAATCCCATCATTGCTTTCATTTTATCCATCACGCTATATCATGAGTCCTTTAGCTTGATAACAATTATCGCTTACAGCATTATTTTGATGGCCGTTGTTATTTTCAACAGTAGTAACCTGGTTCAATCGAGTAAGAGTAAATAGAAATGGTTTATGCCCCAATACAGAGAAAGGTGCTGTATTGATGCACTCTTTTTAAGAAGTTTAATACAATTCCAGTCTTGAAAAAATAAATTTATATCCTTATGAAAGACCTTAAACACTTACTAGATATTAATTACCCAATTGTTCAGGCACCCATGTTAGGGGTGAGTACCCCAGCTATGGTTGCAGCAGTAGCCGATTCGGGTGGATTAGGTGCTCTTCCTTTAGGCGGGCTTTCACCGGAAAAAACTTTAGCCTTAATTAGAGAAACCAAAGCTAAAGCTGATAAGCCTTTTTCGGTAAACCTTTTTGCCCATTCTCTGGAGGTTGAGCTTATAGAAGCGCATATTGCAAAAATGGAGACTTTTATGGAGATCCTTCACAAGAAATATAATTTGCCCTTCAAATCTCAATCAATTTCTGGTTGCCGATTTTATAACCATCTTGATCAAATCGATATCCTGCTGGATGAGCAGGTGCCCATTGTAAGTTTCACTTTTGGTTTACCGGAGGCAGGCGTAATTGAAAAGTTCATACAACGCGGTGTCAAACTAATCGGAACAGCAACCAGCGTTGAAGAAGCGGTCTTGCTGGAAAATGCAGGCATGGATGCTATCGTTGCCCAGGGTATTGAAGCCGGTGGGCATAGGGGCAGCTTTATAGTAGGTGAAGAGCTTCCGCAAACTGGCTTGATGGCACTTATTCCGCAGGTTGTAGATAAGGTGTCAATACCGATTATTGCTGCCGGGGGAATTTTTGACCACCGAACTATCAAAGCGGCATTTGCCCTTGGTGCAGTAGGGGTACAGCTCGGCAGTTATTTTCTTGCGGCAGATGAAAGTGCGGCGGGCGAAGTGTACAAAGAACAGGCACTAGCAGCTACTGATACCTCAACTGAACTAACCCAGGCATTTACGGGCAAATGGGCAAGAGGAATCAGAAACAGCTTTATGCAGGACATAAAAAATGCTGATTTGAATATCCCGCATTATCCCTATCAGAACAGTTTGACAACTGCATTAAGGGACTTTGGTAAATTAAATGGAATAGCGGATATCATCTCGCTCTGGGCTGGCCAGTCTGTATCTAAAAGCAAACGTGGAAGTACCGAAAACTTATTTAAAGAACTTATCAAGCAAATGCAGGTGAATCCTAATCCTGTATTTTAGATGACAATCTATTTTGTCAAAATTCTAATCCATATTTAATGCGCAGTGCCTTAAATTCAAATCAGTTCAGTGCCGCATGCGAGACCTGTTGGAGCGTTTTGAACCCCTCCCCAAAAACTAGCCGGGCAAATCTATGAAATTGACTGTTTTTGGGGAGAAATCTAGTCCTCACAGTTATAAATGAATTAGAATTGATAAAAATAAACATCTCACATACCAAGGCAAATATGGCGCACGTGCAGCAAAGTAAATAATATTTTACCACAACCGCAGGGGTGATTGGTCGCCTTGATATTGAATGAACTATTATTGTTATGAAAGATTATTTTTTAACTATATTATTTAATTCTGCGTCAAACAGTTTTGCAAATTCGGTGCTTGGTAAAATATAGCCTTTATTAAAAGCATTTTTGGCCAGTTTGTATCCCCACTCAGTGGCTGCCTTTCTTTGAGCAGGTGTGCCGTGGTGCGAATCAACAGTAAAATCGCAATCACCTGTATTGAAAAACACCTCAGCAACTTGTTGCAAATCATTAAGTTGCATATTTTCCCCCTTCGCATGCGCCAAAAAGTAGGCGGCATAAGCATCGGCCATTAATTCGATACGGCGCGATGTTTTCGGGACGAGTTTCATACCTGTTTTTAAAATACCCAATTCATATTGAATGTGATGCCCGAATTCATGGGCAAGAATTGCCTGAGGAGCATTATCTCCGTAACCAATTGCATCGAAACCTTCCAATAGGCCATCACAAATGATAATTTTAGCTGGAATTTGACCCACATTCGCAATGGTTGTGTCAGGAATAGCATATTGATTAAAGGTAAAAGCTGGATGTTTCCCGTTAAGATACTGCGGATAGGTTTTAAGCAATGTAGCTATCGAGTCGGCGTAGAGGTTTGCTTTGTCATCACTGTAGCTATATACATTCTTATACATTTTAAGTATTTTACTTCGATCCTGCAGCATGGATCCGTGCGCTGCGACTTTGATAATTTTATTGGACTGGATATTCCAAAAGCGTTTTACATCGATAAAGGCCTTATCAATTTTTTCGGTATATTCACCATTAACACCAAAGTATTGGTTTTCAGGGCTATTTTCATAATGCAGTGCGTACATATTTGGCAAGTTTGACATCTGCAACGCTTCACTAGCTGCAATGAGCGTTGGCTCCTGGCCCCACTTTTTAAATTCGTCAAATAACCAGACACGTATAGGAGGATTAATGCAGGCACTCGGTTCCACTTCAGCTAAATCCGGTGTTTGGGGATGTTCATTTGTTTTTCTACAGCCAGAAAATAAAATAAAACAGGTAGCAATTGTTGTAGTAAGAATATTAATGTGTTTCATAGGATGTTCGTCGTTTAAAACGATTTTTGCGGTAAATAAAAATTTATAGATTTAAAATTATAAATGTGCTTTGCTATTTAAAAATTGCACTTGCAAGCATAAAGTATAATCTGCTTTTACTAAGACTTGTTAGGAATATTTCTGTAATAGAAGGCTAAACTTTGCGTCTTTATATTCAATGTTGAATTCATATATATCCGCAAAAGTATACCACAACCGACAGCTTAAACTTAGCAATCAGGCGAACTGACCAAATTTAGATATGAACCAGCCAATCATTACCTTGGATAACAAAATTTACATCCCGTCCTGAGCAATTTTCAATATCACTATTTGCATTATTATCTGCGCTTTTGAAAAATTAAATCACGCCTAATGTTCAATTTGTTCACATTTCAAGACTGGATAATTTTTGATTTTGAATATTTATCTTGCATTGCGGTTTAAGCTCGCTTTAGAATGGTTTCATTCTTCCCGAAAAATGGATGTATGTCTGCTGTTTAATCTTTGAATTGTAGATGGTAAAAATACAGAAGGTTGTCAATAGTATTTGATATAGTAAATCATGCAGTTTTATGGAGCTGCTTAAAATCATTCTGGTAATATGTGAAAAGCATACTGGGCGTTGTAAACTTTTTCAGACAAGATATATTTAGTGAAGTACCCGATAAAGTCCATTTTTACAATTACGCTCAAATAGGTATACATCCATATAACTTTCAATTAATCCTCCCCCAGGAAACTCAAAAAGGAGTAAATCTTATCTGGAAGCATGATTGATAATAAAAAGGTTGTGCCAAACCAATACTGTTAAATAACGTTATTTAAATTTTAGCTAAAGCATGAGAAAAGGGGTGATAACAAGTATTATAACAACCGCGGGGTGTGGATACCTAGTTGATGAGAATGATCAGGAGATACAATTCTGTTTAAGGAATCTAAGGGGTCAGCTGAGTGTTGGGGATGTAGTATGGTTTGAAATAGACCTAACCAATCATGGACTTACCGCAATAAATATTAGGCTGGGAGCGAAATAATGGTTGGTCTAGGTGTTTCATCGTCTAATTTATTAACTGTGATACCTCTTAATGAGTCCGTTGTTAAAGTGGAAGATCAGGGAACAGCGCAATATTAGGGATATGGAATTATTTACATTGTGGGAGGGTCTAGTGGCAAGGCGAAGAGCATGGACCTGAAAGCTGATGGATCGGCCAATCTAGGCCGCTAAGGCAATGTGATTCGCTACATTTTTTTGATTTGGCGCCGCTACCATCAGCGATGAGGATAGGTATCGTTTTTTGGGGATCACACCAGTGCAGCAGATGGATTTGGCTACCTCGAGGCTGATAGGCGGGCTATTTTTGGCTAGAGCTTGCAGCTGAACCAGTTAAGCTTATTGATGAATTGTCAACAGATGAGGTGAGCCACCAAGCTGACACTATTTTATTTACCATACCCGATACATTGGGACTAGCATATATCGTTCACATTCTTTCTGCTATTATGGAACATATCGCTCCTGCATTAGGCTGGCGGTGAAAAGACTTAACATAATAACTATTTTTTTAATTATTCTAATTGGAATGCAGTGCCTGCCTGAGGTTTATTTACCAAATCAGGGCAGAGTATATCTGGTTATCTAAGTTCCCTGATATCAACTGCCCTTAATCCAAAGGTGGTAAGTTCGATATCGAAGCTAACCCAATCAAATTCTGTAATTTTGGAACTTCGACAGTCATCGAGCGAGAAGATAATATCCTGACCGTTTTCGTCAAAAATTATTCCCTTCATTTCGTTGGAATTAATCTCACTGATGATGCCTATCCTCATAGTGGTTGTTTGCTCTAATTAACAAATCGAAAAGTCGTTTCCCTTGTTGATGTTTTTCTTTCTATGGATAAAAGGAAAGTAAATGGTTTCTATGCATTCCCCAGTCAGTGATCGTTTCATCGCTAAAGATTTTTTTGAAAGAAGGGAATAAGTTTCTTCAGCGCCTCAACAGTCGCTTCTGGCTGATCATATAGGTCGTAATGGCTTGCACCTTTAACAACATGTATCTTTTTATTAATAGATGCTGCCTTGTTGAAAAGCGTAAATCCGTCCCGGTATGACCCAAACGCGCCAACCTGGTCGCCAACAATGATTAGTAGGGGCTGAGTGAGGTAACGCTCTGCAAGATGGTAGGCATCAAAAACCACCAAAGCGGACATACTATTGAAAAGCAACTTATTGTTCGCTGTTGGATATGCTCCACGGGGCGTTCTGTAATAATCAATAGCACCCAACATATCAAATTCTGCCGATCCTTTTTCTTGTGCATCCTTAGCAGATGCTGGCGTCCAGGGAACGATCATAGCGCTCGCTCCCCTGGCTTGTGCGGTTCGCTGTTTACCTACAGCCTCTAAGGTGCTTATGGCATCTGACTCTCCGAATGCTCTGCTGGCACTGGTCCCGACCACGGTCGCTACCGCTTTTACCCGCCGTTCGGTGAGTGCGGCATTGGCAGCATAACCACCACCCGCGCATATCCCCATCAAGCCAATTCTGGCCTCATCCACATACTCCAATGTAGTCAGATAGTCTATCGCGCAACGGATATCCTCCACCCGGGTAGCAGGATCTTCGAGATAGCGGGGCTCGCCACCACTCTCTCCCTGAAACGATGCATCAAATGCAAGGGCTACAAATCCGTTCTGCGCCATTCTGGCGGCATATCTTCCTGCGGTTTGCTCTTTGACGCTGCTACCGGGATGCACGCAGACAATTGCCGCGTATTTTTTATTAGGGTCAAAATCCATAGGCAGATGGATATCGGCCGCAACCTTCCAATCTCTATTATTAAAGCTTACTTTCTGCATTTGTTTATAATAATGGTTTAAATTTTGAGTTTTTGTGCCATCAGGATGATTAACGATAGGGTTGTGAGGATTACTTGGTTGTTTCGCACTTATACAGCTGGTCATAAATACCTTTGGTATGCCCAGGCTTGCTAGTGGTAAAATGGCAAGGTTTCGGATAAAAGTCCGACGGCTGTTTTTCATATCGCGAATATTTCTCTTAAAGTTCAGTATCCATCTGGTATAAAAAGTTTCCAAAACGGACTTTGTTGTATCCATAGCGGATTGATCAATCGCTGGTGCAACAGGCCCAGATAATAGAACTGAAATGGATACAACAAAGTCCGTTCTGGAAACATACCAATAACAGCTTTAGCTTAATTTGGCAGCATTTAACAAAATACAATGAGAAAGACGATATTTATCACCGGTGCGTCATCCGGTATGGGAAAGGCAGCTGCTAAACTATTTCAACAGCGTGGTTGGAATGTTATTGCAACGATGAGAAGTCCCGAGAAAGAAACGGAGCTTAATGCGTTGGAGTTTGTATCTGTACTTCCGCTCGATGTTACCAGTGCTGAACAGATTAGCTTAACCGTTTCCAAAGCAATAGCACTGCATGATATTGATGTCGTATTCAATAATGCAGGCTATGGTTTGATGGGTGCCCTGGAGTCTTATTCCGATGAACAAATAGTAGATGAGATCAATACCAACCTCCTTGGCGTGATTCGCGTCACGCGCGCCTTCATTCCAAACTTTAGGGAAAAGAAAAGTGGCCTATTTATCAGTACCACATCTATGGGAGGATTTTTAGGATTTCCACTGCACTCTATCTATCACGCTACTAAGTTTGGTGTTGAAGGGTGGTCCGAGAGCATGTCCTTTGAGCTAGCCCCCCACAATATCGGTATTAAGACGGTTGCTCCAGGTGCAACTGAAACCAATTTTTTAGTCTCTTCACTAAAAACAGCTCTACATCCCGCTTATACCGATATTGAGAATAGCTTATTTGCAAGCGCAGCAGAGATGATGGGCATGGCCATATCAGCCGAACAGGTAGCCGAAGTAGTTTATCAGGCCGCCACCGACGGTAAGGATCAGATACGCTATCTTGTTGGCGAGGATACGAAGGCCTTGTACGAAAGACGCTTGGCAATCGGTAGTGAAAAGCATCGGAAGGAAATAAGGAAGCAAGTAATGGGATAATATTTGATAGTTTGTAAAAAACTAATGAAAACTGCGTTTCTTTGAGGAGCATAAATTCAAAAGCATGAAGGTGATTAATTCCATATCCGAGAAACATCGGCTACTATCCCTGCCCGAACCACTGCACCCCTTAATCAGCATGGTTCATATCGCTAACATCCGTGTACTGGATGATTCTGTATGGAAACATTTTTCCCTGGATTTCTATTGCATATCACTAAAGAGAAATGTGATTGGCAAAATGAGATATGGCCAACAGTATTATGATCACACTAAGGGTTTGATGACCTTCGTTGCCCCAAGTGGATAAACCGCTTCAAATTGACCCCTCTTCACCACTTTAAAAAGCCCCCCTTAGCCGAGTTAATTTAATAAGGTCC
>NZ_WKKH01000057.1 GCF_009674725.1 Pedobacter petrophilus
CCAAAAGGAATCTAAATTAATGCATCTCAAAAAAATATCTGACGAAAAAAAATCTCTAGTATACTATTGCAATTCCATAGTTTAAGTAAAGGAGAAAGAGAACTCGCATTAAGACATACGAACAGATGGAAGAGCAGGGATTTAATCATCTACGATCGCGGCTATCCCTCCTACGGGTTTATCAATGAGCATATTAAACGGGATGTTGATTGTTTAATAAGGGTAACAACAGCCAGCTTTGCGATAGCTAAGAACTTTATTGCCGGAGGTAAAAAGTCTTTAATTACAGAAATGAAACCTAATAACAGGCATTCATTTAAGGATAAGGATTACCATAAGGACAGCTTTTTAAAGGTGCGTTTAATACGTGTTGACCTGCCTGGCGGAGAAGTGGAAGTATTAATAACTACCTTATTGGACAGTCAACGATATCCTGCTAAAATGTTCAGGGAATTATACTTTTTAAGGTGGGGCGTTGAGACTTTTTATAATGAATTAAAGAACAAGCTTAAGGTAGAGCATTTTACAGGATATTCACAGGTAAGCATTCAACAAGACTTTTTCTGTGCCATCTTCATCAGTAACCTTCAGTCAGTTATAGTGAATGATCTAACAGATGAACTGGTCATACAAAATCAAGACAAACAGTATAATTATAAAGTGAATACCAATCTATCCTATGGCTTTTTAAAAAATAGGGTATTAGAACTGCTTTGCGAGCAGGCTCCACTGGATAAAGTATTTCAGGAATTGGAGACTTTATTCTTAAAACATACAATACCGATACGTAATAACCGTACCGTTGAAAGACAGGTCGGCAAATATAGAGCCAGAACAAGACCTAAAGTAACTAAAAACCAAAGAGATGCAATATGAAATCTCTTAACTTAATGACATTGCGCGTGCGCGTTTCGCGTGTGATAAATTACAATTATGGCAAAGTCTTAGCAGAGATGTTGGGCTTTGCTGTTATTTGCAAAAACTTGTTTTGTTTTTTAGGCGCTAAGCAGCATCAACAACCTGTTTAGTATACCGCTGGATTACCAGGAAAACGGCAGCGGGCTGTATAATGGAAACATCGGCAGGCAATCCTGGTCAACGGATGCCAATCCCTTGTCTTCCGGCATCTCTATGAATTATGGCTACGATAAACTGAACCGTTTAACCAGTTCGATAGGAACCAGACGTGATGATCAACGAAACCATTGCATATGATGTATTGGGGGTAATTTCAAGTGGCTATTGCGGGATGGGAGCAATGCAAACCATTACGATTATCCACATTGGAACCAGTTATAGTACGTGGCTTATGTAACAATGGCTATGCCACCACTGATGGAAGATCAGGTTATTCAATACAATATAATCACCTGAACAAGATATGTGCATTTCCCTTAGTCATTAGATTTATTCTTTCATTAACCATTTGATAAGGTTAGATCCCTTAAAGAGATTCCGAGTTGACGGCTTTGTTGTGAAAAACCAGTTGCATTATTTAACATCAAACATCGCTTTGAGTTCTTTTGTCTTTGTTTTTATAAATTTTTCTTTGTCCTTTTTTACTTCCTTTAAAAGCAGTTGTATTTCGGGCGATATAGAAAGGTGCTTTTCAGACCAGAAATGTATTTCCAGTAAAACCGGAAGTAAGTCGATGCCCTTATCTGTGAGTATGTATAGTACCTTCGCTTTACTATCAGGGTGTTCTAATTTCTTAATCACCCCATTTTCTTCCAGACTCAGTAATCTTGATGCCAAAATATTAGTGGCAATTTTCTCGTCTGATTTTAGAAAATCCCCATAAGTGCTTTTCCCCGAAAAGATCAAATCTCTGATAATCAATAAAGACCACTTATCTCCAAATATATCCAGCATGCTGCTAATAGGACAACCCGATCGGTTTGCTTTATTATTCATTTTTTTAAATCAATTTAAAAATCACTTGCAAATTAAAAGTAATTATCTACATTTGTACTTGCAAAACGCAAGCAAATTTAAATATAAAATTTTAAAATACAATGAATACATCAGGAAATACCATATTTATCTCTGGCGGAAGTGCCGGAATAGGTTTAGCAATCGCTAAAAAATTAAGCGCTGCAGGCAACAAAATCATCATCAACGGAAGAAATGAAGCACGTCTTCAAAATGCGTTGAAAGATTTAAACAATACGATTGCGATACCAGGCGATTTAGCAGATAAAACAGATCGTACCCGCATCGTTAAAGAATTAAATGAAAAGCATCCGGAAGTTAATATCATCATCAACAATGCTGGTATTGCATTTTTAAATGATTTAACCGATCCTACTGCAAACTCATCAGAAATTGCAGCACAAGAAATGAATACCAATTATATTGCAGTGATTGATTTCACTGAGTTGATGCTGAAACAATTACTTCAACATAAAAACGCTGCCATTATCAACATCACCTCCATAGCTGCTTTTAGGGGAAATCCTTACGGACCAACTTATGCCGCAAGTAAGGCTGCGCTTCATAATTATACAGAAGGTTTAAGAGATAAGTTGGCAGAAAATGATAATCTAAATGTATTTGAAGTTTTTCCGCCTTTGGTTAATACAGAATTTTCTGCTGCAATAGGTGGTGCAAATGGAATTCCACCAGCAGAAGTGGCTGATGAATTATTGGTAGCATTAGCAAAAAATCAGTTTGAAGTTCCCGTTGGTGAAAGCAAAAAATATTATACCGCTATTCAGGAAGCATTTATTAAAATTAATAACTAAAAAAATGAAAGCAATCAGATTCCACGAAATCGGTGGTCCGGAGGTATTAAAATTTGAAGAGGTTCCAACACCTCAACCACAAGCCGGTGAAGTGTTAATCAAAGTAAAGGCTGCAGGCGTAAACTTCGCAGACATTACCCGAAGAAGAGGAAGTTATTATCCTGGGCAAACTGACGGACCTTATACCATCGGTGCAGAAGTAGTTGGTACAATAGCAGCACTGGGTGAAGGTGTTACCGCTCTTGAAATCGGAGCTTTGGTTATTGCCGCGCCACAAACAGGAGGTTATGCGCAATATGGAGCTGTTGATACAGATATGACAACAGACCTCGAAGCTAAAGGAATTACACCAGAAAAATTGATTAATGGCCTGATTAAAGGGATTAAAAACAACATTTATACCATACGGGTGGGACACTAAAATGTTATATATTTTTAACCGGTTTTTCCCAAAAATGGCTTACAAGCTGGTTAATTCTTCAAAAAATACAGGTAAACTTCAAAAATAACAAATTACTACATCATGGAATTACAAGGTAAAACAGTATTAATTACAGGCGGAACTGCCGGAATGGGTTTAGAAGCCACAAAACAGTTTTTAAACGTTGGGTGCAAAGTCATTGTTACCGGAAGAAATCAGGATAAATTAGATGCAGCCAGGAAAAAATATCCTTCCATAGCAGCCATAAGGAGTGATTCATCAAAAGCTGAAGATGGAAAACTGTTATTTGCCGAAATTGAAAAAATGGGCGGCATCGACATTCTTTATAACAACGCAGGGATTATGAAAACTGCAAGTAATTATGGTATTGCCAGCGAAAAGCATTTCGAAAATGCAGAAGCAGAAATTAACATCAATTACTTAGGCGTTATTCGGACAAATAATCTTTTTATGGAGATGTTGAAATCTAGAAAAGAAGCAGCAATTATTAATGTATCTTCTTTTTTAAGTTATGTACCATTGAATGGTTCGCCAACCTATTGTGCCTCAAAAGCGGCCGTACGTTTTTATACCGTTTCCCTGCGCGAGCATTTAAAAATGATTAAAAGCAATGTGAAAGTGTTTGAGCTATTGCCGCCCGTTGTTGCTACCGAAATGACAGAAGGTTTTGAAGGCGTAAGTAAAATGTCTCCGGAAGATTTGGTGAAAGGGCTTATTTCAGCCTTAAAAAAGAACAGGTACACGATTAGAATGGGTATCACTAAAATGGTTTATTACCTGCACCGTCTATCTCCAGCTTTAGCGCATAAAATATTAAATCCGGCAAGAAATAATAAGGGGTTATTGCTTTAAACCGTATTATTGAGGTTTTAGTTAAAATAAATTTCTATTATGGGCTTAATACAGCTGGATGATACACGTAAGTCTTCCTATTGATGAGGCACTAATCAATAAATGAAAATATTTAAACTGTTAAATAATAACGAAAAGAAGACACCGAATGCGGGTGCATTCTTTCACATTTAAATTCGTGCTATTTTTTAAAGAGTACATTTTTTAGCATACTGGCTGCCGCTAAAACCGAAGCCGCCACCGGCGGAATCTAGAAAGCGGATTTAGCATTTCATAATCATAATAAAGCCTTTATACTCCTTTATGGCAGAAGCACTACTTTAATGTACGAACGGTAATCACGCTATTGACTTCATCTAACCTGCCTGAATTAAAATCCAGAAACTCCAGTTTTTGTAGGCTGGATTCAAATACCGATTTTTTGCTGCTCCTGAGGAAATTCTCTTTTTCATCACAAGTTAAGCAAACCACGAGGCAATCCGGAAGAAAGGTTTATTGTGGAGATTTTTGAACTGGTTTTAATTCAAGCTTTTTTAATACTTGCCTTTTTCGATTTAGCAATTAGTTTTTGGTATTATCTGTAGTAAATATTGGCTAAATAAACATTTTTTTTGTGGTGGGTTATTTCTTAAATTTGATTCCTTTAAAATGGGCGTATTGGCGCCACCGCTTTATGAAAAAACGTATCTGTGTGCTGGAGGATAGTGAAGAAATTCTGGAAATTATAAAAATTGTGCTGGAAGATGAAAATTATGACGTTCAGGGATTTGGAACTGTTGCTGCTTTTATGGCTAACTACCTAAACCTTAAGCCAGACCTTTGCCTCCTCGATGTGATGTTACCTGATGGCAACGGGATTGAGGTTTGTGAAGCAATCAAAAAGCATCCTGAAAGTGCAGAAATTCCAGTTGTGGTGATGACGGCCAACTCCAGAATGGATAAAATGCGGGAGAATTGTGAGGCCAATGATTTCATAGCCAAGCCTTTTGATATTAATGATTTTGCGAATAGAATCAATAGCCTGATATTTGTCAACGTTTAACAATATACAACCCATCGCGTTTCGCTTTTATGCCGAGAGAAAGAAGACTTAAAGATAATCAGATCATCCAGATCTTGTGTCGTTCGGATGATGCAGTGGCGATCTACACCGGAGAGGAAATATTAATTGAGGTTGCTAATCCTGCCATGCAGGCAGCCTGGGGGCGAGATGCATCAGTGATTGGATTAACCCTATCAGAAGCGCTTCCCGAAATTGAAGATCAGCCATTTCTGGGTATGCTGCAGGAAGTGTGGAGAACAGGAATCGATAATGTGGGCACTGCTATTCCGGCCGAACTCCTGGTAGATGGAAAACTTCAGCACTATTATTTCGACTATGCGTATCGTGCGGTAAAAGACGAAAATGGACAGGTTTATGCCATTTTTCATACCGCCAGGGATGTAACCGAAAAGGTTAACGATCGGGAGGAACTTAAAGTTGCCCGTGAGCGCGAAGAACTTTTAGAAAGAGAACAAGCCCTGAATGAAGAACTTGCAGCTGCTAATGAAGAGCTTTTTGCTACCAATGAGGACTTAAGTGCTGCACAGGAGCGGTTAAGAATTTTAAATCAGGAATTAGAAGATAGGGTAGACGAAAGAACGGCCGAACTATCGAGGTCTGAGAGTCGTTTACGCTATCTTTTGTCTGATGCGCCTGTGGCAATTGCCGTACTCAGGGGGCGGGAACTGATTGTGGAATCAGCCAATAAAATGGTGCTAAATGCCTGGGGGAAAACGGATGAAATTATTGGAAAAACCCTTCCGGAGGCTATCCCTGAGCTTGATGGACAAGAATTTCTCGGCATCCTCGATGCGGTTTATACAGAGGGAGAACCTTTTTATGGATCGGAAGTAAAAGCGTTGCTCAGACAGAATGGAAGATTAGAAGAAGTTTATTTCAACTTTGTTTACCAGCCGATAAAAGATGAAGCCGGAAAGACCAATGGAATCATGATTACTGCCAGTATCGTAACAGAGCAAGTTTTCGGACGAAACCAGGTTCAACACCTTAACGAAGAACTGATCGCCATTAACGAAGAACTGAATGAATCTCAGGACCTCCTGATGAGCACCAACCTGGATCTGAAAGCGAGTGAAATGCGTTTAGATAAAATTATCAGCGAACTGCCCGTACCGGTGGTGGTGCTTATGGGGCCAGATCAGATTATTGCCACTACCAATGAAGCATTATTAAAGTATTGGGATAGAACGAAAGAGGAAGTTACCGGCAAAACCATGCTTCAGGTATTCCCGGAACTTAAAAGTCAGCCTTATCCTGATCTTTGGAAACGTGTGTTAGCCGGAGAAGGATCTGTTGCCAGTATAGAAATTCCGGTTACTTACAAAGATAAATTGGAAGGTACTGAGCGTTCATTTTATATCGACTACCACTGCCAGGCACTTACTGATTTAGGTGGAAACAATGTTGGCGTAATTTCTACAATTCTGGATGTAACGGAAAAGGTTCGCTCGAGAAAACAGATAGAGAAGGCAGAAGCCCAGCTCCGGTTAGCTATAGAATCGTCAGAACTGGGTACCTGGTACATTGATGTCATTACCAGAGAATTTAAGCCATCAAGACGATTGAAGCAGATTTTTGGTTTTTATGAAGAGGAGGATATGCTTTATGATGCAACTACTAACCAAATTCTGGATGAATACAGACAGCTGGTTACAGAAGCCGTTGATCATGCAATCCTTAACGGAACCAGTTATGATATGGAATATCCAATTAAAGGATTTAGGGATGGCGCAATCAGATGGGTGAGGGCTACCGGAAAGCTTTATGGAGAAGATGCCAACGGGCATGCCAGTTTCTCGGGAACCGTTCAGAATATTACCCAGCGGAAACTGGAAGAACAACGTAAAGACGATTTTCTGAGTATTGCCAGTCATGAGCTTAAAACCCCTATTACCACATTGAAAGGAGCATTGCAGCTCCTCAATCGTTATAAAGATAATTTATCCAGTGCGATAGTGCCGCGTTTGATTGAACAAGCCAATGGGAGTGTCGAGAAAATCACTAATCTTATTGATGATCTGCTAAATACCACCAGAACCAATGAAGGTCAGTTACACCTCAATTTATCAACTTTCATCGTTTCTAAATTGCTTGATGATTGTTGTCAGCATGTTAGAATTGGAGGTAAGCATGATCTGATTGTTCAGGGCGATTTGCAGTTGGAAGTAGAAGCCGACGAGGCAAGGATAGATCAGGTAGTTGTAAATCTGGTAAACAATGCCACTAAATATGCGCCGGATAGCCGAAAAATTTATTTGCTGATTGAAGACCTTGGGCATCTTGCCAGGGTTTCTGTTCGTGATTCAGGTCCTGGTATTCCAGAGGAAAAAATTCCACATTTATTTGACCGTTATTATCGTGCCGATTACGGCGGCGCCCAATATTCTGGTCTTGGTTTAGGACTATACATCAGTGCAGAAATTATTAAGCGGCATAATGGCGAGATAGGAGTGGAGAGCAAGCCAGGCGAAGGCAGTACATTTTGGTTTACTGTACCTAAAAAAGTTGGATAGGTCATCATCATTTAGCACATTCATCTAGCAGTTTCTTATGAAAGCCGGGGCTTGGAAGCCGATGCCGCGCTACGGGGAAAAGCCCTGTAAATGAAAAACGGGAATCATCCAGTGGACGACTCCCGTTTAATCTAAATTAACGCTCTCCATACTAAGACGCTTCTATCCGTCATTTATTGTATAGTAATATATTTTTTTTCTTTTTAATCAGAAGGATCGATGAAACTGATGTGATCGTATTCCTTTCTTGTACAGGTTCCGAATCGATTATGGGTTCGATTCAAGACCATTTGTATCAGAAACCCCGGTAGTGCGATTAGTCAGATTGCCTTTGTCAAAATGATGATGTCGGTAGAAATTCGCCCGGTCTATCTCTACAATTGTATCTTCCATCCGTAATGCCGCAGGACTTCCAATCACATACCTTATTTTATCTTCCATTTCATGGGTAACCTCTCCAATAATATACTGAGGTAAGGCAACGAACTGATCGAGATGGATATCGGGTAAGATCAATTCGTCTTTATCTTCCGATAAACGCCCGAGACCTATTGGGATTAAAACTGTTTTTTCTTCAAGGTCTGCACCGAGGTGATCCAAATCGATGATGATATACCGAACCGCATTGTTTTCCGGGTCGAACAATAAGTCGCGTACTTTTCCAATTGCCGCTCCGGCTTCAGTTTTTACCTGCCATCCTTTAATGTCGGCTTCACCTTCAGTGAGTACATAATTGCTATTCGAAAGCTTTTCCAGGTTGCTGTAGATTATATTTTGTTGTTCCATAGTTCAAAGTTTTAACAGACAGTTTACAAGTTGTCTTAATTTAAAACACCTGCCGGGTACAATGGTTTTGATGATGTAGGTAGAGGTGGGATTTTGAGGATATGTTAAATTATATCAATTAGATTATAGAGTTCTCAATTTTGTAACGTAAATCAGTATTAAGGTAAATTCAGCTAAACAAATCTGGTTCGAGCTAAGTTTTAGGATTAAAGGTTCGTTAAGACCTCGCAATAATCAGATTAGTTAGCATTTTAAATTATGGTTTACCAGATAATGCATTTATTTCAAAGACACCCGATAACTTTATTGTTATTAGGAATGCTGCTAAGCGCTTGTCATAAAGAAGATCCAACCGGCTATGATATGCCTGTAAGTACTTTTGCTGAAGTGGTTGTGCGAAAAAATGTCTACCAGATTGCACTTGCTCAGGAGATGGAATTATTGCAGCATGATGATAACCTATTCACATTAGCAGCAAAAAGAAAGCGCCAGTCTGAAGAATTTATCAGGGAGATTAGTAATGCTACATCAACACCTGAGAACGTAAATAATTTGACCTTGCATGAAGAAGATAAAAGTAGAATTATGGAACTCAGAACCTTGCCTGGAGCTGACTATAGAGAGGGATTAATAACGCTTCTAATGGATGCAGACCAGGAACTTATTGCCTTACATGTTAAAGCGAGTTCATCTACCGGGGTTGCTGATGAGTCTATCAGGAACTGGGCGGCAGGTAAACTTCCGCTGTTAAAGGAAAATTTAAATGAAGTGCAGCAAATTAAATAATGGTAACGCCATTCGCATTATCAATCTGTAGTTTCGTTGTCGAACATTTGCTGTAAGGTAATCGCGTTTTTAGCTGCATAGCCAGCCTGATCGTTATCAAAATAAAGATATACGTCCTTCCCTTCTTTAAGCCAACTGTGCAAAAGTTTGTAATAATCTGCTAATGATTGGTCGGAATACAATCCCTGATATTTCTCTCCTGGTCCGTGCAGCCGGAGATATACGAAATCTGCGGTACTCCATAACGGAGATTGGTGTCCGGCGAGGTCATAGATGCAAAAAGCGCAATTGTATTTTTCTAGAAGGGCGTAAACTTCGGGCGTGTACCAGGTATGGTCTCTAAATTCAAAGGTGTAGCGTTCGCCTTTCGGAAGCATGGATAAAAAATCTTCCAGTCGTTCCGTATTCATTTTCCACCTTGGTGGCAATTGAAATAAAATAGGACCGCGTTTTTCTTCCAGGCCATTTGCCGCTTCGATGAAAGTTTCGATTTCTTCCTTCGAAACTTTGAGCTTTTTTAAATGTGTAAAGTAGCGGTTCGCTTTAACCGAGTAAATGAAGTTTTCTGGTACCTGCTCGCGCCAGTTTATGAAATTATGGAGTTTGGGTTGACGGTAAAAGGAGTTATTTAACTCGACCGTTTGAAAAATGCTGGTAAAATAATTTAACTGATCCTTCTTCTTAAGCATTTCCGGGTAAAATGTGCCTTCCCAATGCGTATATTTCCAGCCCGATGTACCAATATAGATTTTTCCTTTTTTCATTTGCTTTATCGTCATTATCATAAACAGGTATTCCTTCTCCAGATTCCAGGATCCGGGGTAAATAATTATTTTAATGGGTATCAACCTGACCTCGCATAAATGCTTTATCGAATGCTGCTCCGTTCGGCTCCTGCAATTTAGATAACAATGCTTTTCCTTCTTTGCCTGGAGTACGAACGGCGGTATTCATGTCTTTCAGTATTTTTCCTATGGTTTCCTGTTCCGCTGCATCAGCATTTTGAGTCAACGCGTCAACCTGACTTAGTATGCTGCCTCTAATGGCTGCACCTGCTGCAAAAATCATCGCCCCTTTGATTGATGTAGAAAGGAATGCTCTGCATATGTTCCATTCATTATTTATTAGTATTTGTTTCTTACGCTTTGAAAACAAGGGTTTTATAATGAAGGTTTGGGGAAACTACTCGATTTGTTTATGTAATTTTAGGATTAATGCTGGTTTTGATTAGTTTGTTGATAATCATCATATGTTTGAGGTTATGATAGTTAGATAATTTCATAAATAGCTTTAAAAATGAATTAATATTCGCAATATTTGCATTAAGAATGCGTTTTAAAATGCAACAAGTGCCAATCTTATCGGTTCCGGGAAACGGATTGCTAATAATAGTATTTGAATTAAATAGTGTCTACCCTTTTTGTCTATAATTATGGAGCAAGTCACACTAAAAGCCTCGACATCACCGGCGTGTCCAAAATGTAAGAATCCTGAAACTTATCGGGTTCCCAGAAGTTTTCTGTTTAAGAAAATTTTAACAATGGTGCCGGTTAAGCGATACAAATGTTATAGATGTTTCAATCAGTTTAACCTGATGAGTTAATCTGTAATGTTAATGTTTTTCTACTATTTCTTAATTAGCAAATAGGCCAACTTTGCTGAAAGGGTTTCTAACAAGGTATTTTTTCGCCGCTTATCGTACGCGCTATAATCTGGCGATCTGCCCATTCCCTTAGCTCATTGATCAGCGGAATTAATTCCAGCGAAGCTGATGTGAGTGAATACTCCACTTTAGGAGGAACTTCCAGATATACTTTGCGATTGACCATTCCATCTTGTTCTAATTCTCTTAGGGTTTGCGTTAGCATTTTAGTTGTAATGCCTTGAAGCAACCGTTTAAGTTCTCCGTAACGCAATACTTTGTGCGCATTGAGATACCATAAAATGCGACCTCTATACTTACCGCCAATTCTTTGAAACGCAAAATCAACTGCACAATACGCCTGGTTTTTCTCTTTTTTCATTTTATAGTTAATTTTAAAATACTGGTAATCAGCAATAGATTATAAAAAGTATGTAGGATACTTTAAAGTACATACTTGACACAAATATACCTTAATAGTAGCTTTGAAGAAAAAAAATGAACAGAAGAACTGCTTTATTCAAAGTTACCGGACTGGCCTTAATCGGTTTAACAGATATTAAAAGCCTGCTTGCTATGCCGATGGTTTCAAAACAGAATTTAACAAATAGTTTCCATCAGTTTAAATTGGGAGATTTAGAGCTTCTGGTGGTTACCGATGGACATATCATCATGAAACCAGTCCAGCCAAATTTTGCGCCGGGAATTAATAAAATCAGGGTGGAGCAGGAGCTAGACCGTAATTTCGAACCAAAAGATAATGTGGAGCTGAGCATTAATATTTTGGTTGTGAGATTCAAAGGACGAACTATTTTAATTGATAGCGGGTGTGGCGAAAACTTTGGTAAAGATTCGGGATGGTTGGTGAAAAACTTAGCTAAGGCAGGTATTCAGGTGCATCAGGTTACCGATGTGGTGGTTACACATGCTCACCCAGATCATATTGGCGGACTTACCAATCAAGACGGAAAATTGCTTTTTCCGAATGCTATGGTATATCTGTCGCGGATTGAACATGATTTCTGGCTAACGAAAGCGCCCGATTTTTCGAAAAGCAAGATGAAAGATCAGCAGCTAATCAAATTTCTAACTGAAGTTGCCCAGAAAAACATTAATGCTTTAGGTGATAAATTACACTTGTTTGAAGATGGAGATACCATTCTGGATTGTGTTACCATGCAACTTGCACCGGGACACACGCCCGGACATTGTATTGCAAAGATATTTTCAAAAGGAGAGGAGCTATACCATATTGCAGACCTGGTTCATTCGGCAGTGTTGGTTGTGGAGCATCCGGAATGGGGCTTCGACGGAGACACTGATTTCAATCTTGCAGTAGCATCCAGAATAAAGGTGATGGATAAGCTAGCCAAAAACAGATCACTGGTATTTTCTTATCATTTGCCGTGGCCGGGATTAGGGCATGTTCGGGATAAAGGCAAAGCATTTGAATGGGTAGAGCAGCCAATGATGGTGCCTGACTAAAATCCGAGTGCGTAGCGTTAAGTTATTTCCAGTCAAATTTTGATCTGATCAGGAATGGGCAGGAAGAACTCCCCGTTCCTCTTCATCAGAATTCTCCGTGTCATTTGCCTGGGTTTTAAACACCCAAAGTTTCATCATTGGATAGTTAAAACCATAAGAAACCACACTATCTACCAATAGTCTTCCAAGCCGGTAATCGAGATCAAATCCTTGTTGCAGGAGGTAGGTGCCTGCAGATTTTAAGGAAATGCTTCCAAGCACAACAGTTGCAAATTTCATCAACTGCTTTTTTGGCGATGCTGCGTACTCTTTTCCATCATTAAAAGCCCAGAACCTGTTTAAACAAAAGTTAACGATTCCGCCTAAAGTGCCGGAAAGGAGGATAGATATGGCAAAATGGATTCCGATAATTTCAGTAAACAGGATCATCAACCCGTAATCTGTTATTCCTCCGGAGAATGCTGATACCTGCGCTTTTAGGAAAATGCCGATCGATTTTTTCTTACTCATTATTCCGTTCTTTGCGATCACGGTCGTTGCCGAGCTCCAGCAAAGCATTTGTATCTTTCAAGTTTATAGCTAATAAGATAAGTGCTGTAACCAGCGCAGAATAAGTAATTGAACCTGGTATCGCTGCTTCGAGAATTAAAATCAGGGCAATAATTACCCGAAGTTCTGTTGGGCCAAGAAGACCGGCGTCGATACGGTATACACCCAGTATTTTATATCTAAGAAGAGAAATAATCATCGACCAGCCATAGAGCACAACGAATAGAAAGCTTAATATTCTGGTAGATTCAGCGGCGTAGAAATAGTAGCCCATGCCAATGAGGATGATGCTTAACCAATCCATAATAATATCGAGTGCAAAGCCATACCATTTTCTGGCGATGCCACGATAATAGGCTAGTCTGCCATCTAAGGAATCTCCAAACCAGTTGATAAAAAGTCCCATGATTCCGATCAGTATAAACGATCCTCCGAATTTTGAACCAAGCAAAAATCCGGCACACACAATCATAGAACCAAACATACCTATTGCAGTCATGATATTTGGCGTAACAAAGCCTGGTATCTGCCTGAGTAGAAAGTGAATAAATTGTTGCTCGCCCGCTCTTAAAATATTTGTCCTTTTTCTGTCTGCAAAAATTTGCGCCCGTTCTGTTATTTTATTTTTCATTTAAGTAATGCCTACGCTAAAGGCAAGTCAATATGCTATTACAGGTCGAATTAGTCTTCCAGTAATTTTCTTCCGTAAAGACTTAATCAGTGTAATTTGACGTTTTAGTTTCCCTGATCGCGCAAGATAACTCAAAATTAAGATTATTAGCACCTCTTACTTGACTATTCCGGCAAAACGCTGATAAAATACGGTGGGACTATTTTCATTTTTAGGCGCATATTTGCCGGCGATGATTGGAATATAGATCACTCTTCTGCGGCTTTCTTCTCCACGAAGTGAAGATTGCGCTACACGGTGCCAAAGTCTGCCATCATGAACGGTTAAGTCTCCAGCCTCTGGTAAAATTGAAATTTCATTTTTGTCGGCGCGGTTATCGATGAAATATCTTTTACGGAAAAGCATTTGATAAATACTTTGTTTGTGTGTTCCAGGGATAATTTTTAAGCCACCGTTTGCTTCTGTCTGCGTACTCAGATGCACGCCAACATTTAGCATTGGGTTTAGCTTTCCGCCGTAAAAAATATCTCTTAAACCATCAGTATGCCAGCCCATTTTGGTAAAGCCACTTTCCGGACCATTTACATAGTGGTTGAACACCATTCCGTCTTTTTCCTCAATTCCCAACCGGGATTCGTCGCCAGCAAGTGGCAAAAGTGCAGATAATCTTGGATCCATTAATAATCCGCTTAACGTTTTGTGATGCTGATTGATAAAAGCAAAACGCTGAACAATTTTTTCGCCATTAATATCTTTTCCGTACTTAATCGGCACACCATTAATCTTCCGGACATCTGCATTGATCCAATCTTTCTGAACCTCTTCAGAGGCTTGAATAATAGCGCCCACTGTAGGTTTGGTAATGAAGTTTTTGAAATGGATAAATCCATGAATATTAAAAAATTCGATTTGCTCTTTGGAGAGCTTTTCTGATAAGGTAAAGGTTGGATATGATGATGCCATTGAAGAAAATTTTATAGTTGAGGATGAGTTGACTGGAAATAGATTATGCGCAACAATAACACATTCGCATTTGCGATTGAGGGGTTACTGCCGGAGAATAAAACAGATTTGTTCTACTATACATTATCCATAGATTTAGTCGTTTACGGTGCAAACTTAACATTTTATTAATATTAAAAAGAACAATGTAACAATTTTTTTTCTAAAGTAATTAACGACCTTAAATATTTAATATAAGATTATGGCTAAAAAAGGTGGAAATATAGGGAGTGAAGATTTGAAATGGCGATGCAGGTCAGTATGCCGGAAGGAGTTGTTATTTATCTGCCCGTTTTATTTTATTAAACAAAAGGAATTAATGTATTGTTTATAAGTAAGTTATAAACTATTCAATCACCTAATTATAGATTATTTAAATTTAGGAATAATTTTATCAAAGCTAATTTATCATTTGAATTGCATTAATCTTCGTTATTGGAAGATTAATGCAATCTGACTTAAGGCTGACCAGCGCCTCCTGCTGCGCCATAAATCTGACCAGTAGAGAAACTGGCATCATTTGCGGCAAGTTGCACGTAAATAGAAGCCAGTTCAGCTGGTTGGCCCGGGCGGCCCAGGGGGGTATCTTTTCCAAATGCTTTAAGTTTCTCCGGCGTTGATCCGCCACCCATTTGCAAAGGCGTCCAGATTGGGCCGGGCGCTACACCATTTACGCGAATTCCTTTCGGGCCAAGTTGTTTCGCCAGCGACTTTACAAAGTTAGTGGTTGCTGCTTTGGTTTGCGCGTAATCGAATAAATCTGGTGATGGATCTGTGGCTTGTACCGATGTAGTGCCAATGATGGAAGAACCTGGTTTTAAATAAGGCAAAGAAGCTTTGATAATCCAGAATGGAGCGTAAATATTGGTTTTAATGGTCCAGTCGAATTGCTCCGTGGTAATGTCTGCAATAGATGGATTAGATTGCTGGCGGGCAGCATTGCTAATGACAATGTCCAAACCTCCCAGTTGCTTTGCGGCTTCATCAACCAACTTTTTACAGAAATTTTCATCTCTGATATCGCCCGGAATGGCAACGGCTTTTCTCCCGGCTTTTTTAATCAATTCTATCACTTCCCGCGCATCTGGTTCCTCCTGTGGAAGATAATTAATGGCCACATCTGCACCTTCCCGTGCATAAGCAATGGCTGCTGCTCTACCCATACCGGAGTCTCCACCAGTAATCAGTGCTTTTCTTCCCATTAACCGGCCGGAGCCCTTATAGCTGGTTTCACCGTGGTCTGGTTTTGGATCCATTTTACTGGCTAGTGCCGGCCAGGGTTGATCCTGATGGATAAAAGGTGGTCTTGGATATTTTGTGGTTGGGTCTTGTAAATCGGCAGGGCCAAAATTTACATCGGCCGGAGATGCGGCGCTGCCCAAAATAGGAGATGCTGCAACTGCAGCCATGGCTAAACTAAGACCTCCCAAAGCCTTCCGTCTGCTCATTTTATCATTTTCCATTGGATGTTTTTTCTATAGGTGTATCTTTAAAACCCTCTTAATTTTTTTTGGTTTCAGATTTCTGCAAACAAGAAAAAAACACCTGTTTCTTAACATCATTATGGCCTGGCGGATTAATCATAATCCGCCGGGCCATAATTAATTTGTTACTAATCAGTTAGAAACTAACAAATTTTACGCCTAAACTTACCCAGCGGGAGGGAAGTGGAATGGTGCCTATTTCAAAATATTTAGTATCGAGAATATTTTGAGCATCGAAATAGATGGTGAATTTTTGCATCGACTGACTGATTCTAAAATCATTTATCCAATAAGATTTTCCTGCAATTCGCTGGTTAAAACGCGTAGCCACTAAAAGCGAGAAATTCAGGTATTTTATATCGATGGTATTGGTTACCTGGTGTTTCAACGAAGCAAGTTGGTATTTAGAAGAAATTCCGGCCTCCATGTTTCCGAATTTTGAATCCAGGTAAGAATAAGCCAGGTTCACATTCATTTTCGTTTTTTGGGTGATGGCCAGATTATAGCTCGAACGGAAATTTATGCCCTTTGTAATCACTTCACCCAAATTATTAGCTTCAAAAGGTTCCGTAGTCACTAACCTGGTATAATCGATAAAGTTGCTGATCCTGCGGTAGAAAAAGTTTGAATTGAAAGTGAAATCACCCTTCAGAAATTTAAATCCTATTTCACTTTGGAATGCATTTTCTGGCGTAACATTGGGGTTGCCAATGTTACCGGGGCGCTGGTTCAGGTAAAGATCGGTAAAGGATGGAAGTCTTTGGCTGGTTCCGATACTTCCGATAATCTTAAAGGCATCCGCTATAGCATAACTTGCATCCAGACCCGGGTAAACCTGCCATTTGTACGAAGAATTGTAATTGACATAAGTACCAATATTTACATTTAGTTTCTCGGTTAAAAACGTTCTGTATTGTGCATAAATCCCGACATTTTCCCTTTGGTGTTTACCAATGTTGGAGGAGTTAATGGCATCGCTTCTTACTTCAGCGCCCAATCCCAATTCTCCACTATTGGTTTTGTATGAGCTGTTTACTTCGGCTGCAAAAGAGTTCGTATAGTGTTTACTGATACCGGCATTTAAATTTGTAGTGCCAAAATAACGGTAATCATCAAAGTTATAACGGTAACTCAATCTTGGGGTAAGGGTCCATTTATCAGAAAGCAAGTGTTTCGATTGGATGGATGCCAGCGTGGTTTGAACTGCTTCTGTAGCATTTCGATCACCAGGCGCAGCATAAAACGCATTGGCACCAAATTCATTTTTAGTATAGCCAAATGAGGTCATAATTTCATTTGCGCTGTCAATCTGAATATTTCCCTGGTAAAGGAGTTTAATGTTTTCAAATTGCGTATTAAAGCGGTAACCATTACTTTGATCGCGTGAGCCAAAAATGGAGTGCTGATGATTTTTTTTAGCCAATACCGCACCTGCCTGAATACCCGCACCGTAAAATGTTTTTCCGCTACCTTCTGTATTCTTCTCGAAATTTGAGCCTGCATAAGAATCAATTAAAAATCCGGATTTAGTTGGCTTTTTCGTAATAATATTGATTGCACCAGTTAAACTGTTAATGCCATAAATCCGTGCTGCTGGTCCGCGAACAATTTCAATCCGCTCAATGGCTTCTACCGGAACCGGCAAATTGAGCATGTTGTGAGCAGTTTGCGTATCAATAATTTTGATGCCGTTTAAAAGTACAACCGTTTGTTCGAAACTTCCGCCATCTATGCTAATATCTGCCTGACTGCCAAATGGCCCTCTTTGACGAAGATCGACACCATTTGCATATTGCAGCAACTCCTGAATGGTACGGCCCGGAAGTTTGGCAATCATAGCCTGATCGATAATGTAGACGTTTCTGTTTTGTTTGGATACCGGTGTATTAAAACCATTCTCATTAATCACCACCTCTTTAAAAGTGATCACAGTGTCTTGTTTCTGTTGGGCATACACATTAGCACACCATAGTAGCGGTATTGCCAGGTAAAATTTCTTCATTTTCTATAAATTTCAGCAAAAGTAGTATCTTGCCGTACCAGTAAAGTATACCAGTTTCGATATAATGGATAGTCCGGTTCAAATTCCTTTCAAAAGTTTCATTCAGCTTAAGGCAAACGATGATACACCTATTTATTTGCAGATCATTTTTGAGTTTATCAAAGCAATTCAATTGGGTTTGCTCCCTGAGGGGACCAAAATTCCGGGTACCCGCATCCTATGTAAATTACTTTCGATCAATAGAAATACATTGATCAAAGCCTTTCAGGATTTGGAATCCCAGGGTTTTATAGAAATCAGGCCAAATAAGGGTACGTTTATTTTATCAGATCAGAAACATGATCCTAGGAAAAAGGAAGTTTCAAAACCTGTTGCAGCCAATGTTCAACCTTTTACCTTTAAACATTCTTCGGTGCTGGAAAGTCCGTTAGAGCGGAGTGATCTTCCGTTGCAGTTTAATGATGGATTACCAGATCTGCGACTGATTCATACAGATATTTTAGCGCGATTATACGTTTCGAAACTCAAAAGGCAGAAAATTCGCCAACCCTGGGAGCAAATTCAGACACAGTCTCACCAAAATTTTAAAAAGCAGTTTTTTAATTTTCTTAACCTTACCCGGGGCTTGCGGATTTCTGAGGCGAATTTACTCACGACCACCAGTCATGAGGTAAGTTTATACCTGGTGGCAAAGTTGTTGATTTCTGTTGGAGATGGTGTGGTAGTGGGTGCGCCAGGCTACTATTTATCTAATATGACCTTAACAGATAGCGGAGCGAAAATCATTCCTGTGCCGGTTGATGATGAAGGAATTAAGATAGATGCGCTGAAAAAAGCTTGTGAACATCAGCACATTAGCGTAGTTTACCTTACCTCAATTTACCACTATCCAACTACAGTTTCCCTTAGCGCCAAAAGACGGATGGAGATTCTTGAATTGTCTAATCAATACGGTTTTGTGATTCTGGAGGATGATTATGATTTCGACTTCCAATTGGATAACAATCCGATTTTACCTTTGGCTGCGATTGATTCTAATGAACGGGTGGTTTATATAGGGTCGTTTGCCCGTTCATTACCGGCAGGTTTTGGCTACGGTTTTGTTGCGGCTCCTGCGGCATTTATCAAGGAACTGGAAAAACACCTGAGTATTTTAGAGCCAGGAATTGATGTAATTAAGGAGCAGGTATTAACAGGTTGGATTCAGGATGGGGAAGTCCATCGGCTTTCTAAAAAAAATAAAGTGATTTACAAAGAGCGTAGGGATCATTTCGTATCGTTGTTAAATAGCAGGTTGGGGGGGAGAATCCGGTTTAAGATACCCAATAGAGGGCTTGCCATTTGGGTAGAATGGCTGGATCACTTTAACCTGATCGAGATGCAGAAAAAATGCGCAGAGAATGGGTTGTTCTTACCAAAAACGGTTTTGTATCAAAGTAAAAACCTCACCGCTACGCGTTTGGGATTTGGAAGCCTGGATTTGTTGGAGATGGCAAACGCAGTCGGGATTTTAACAAAATCGCTTGATTCTTTAGTGTTCGATTAGAGTTATTGAAGTTTTGCTGCGAAAATAGTCTTTTCCACTTCCTTTTCCATCTGGGTAAAGGCACGGTTAGGGGGAAAGGGCTAAAAACTTTCATTCGCAAACTTCCCAATTAGCACTCGTAAACCTTTTAAGAATAAAACCAAAATCGCTTAGGAATAAAACACCTTCTGAAATTTAATGGGACCAAATAACGTTATATTTGGACGAATCTGATTCGTGAATTAAATGTCGTCTACACCACAACTTCCTAATAAAACTGAACGCCAGAATGCGTTGGAATCCTATAATATTCTGGATACACTGTCTGAACGTGAGTTTGATGACCTTACCGAATTGTCTTCCGTAATCTGCGGCACCCCAATAGCATTGGTAAGTTTGGTCGATCGAAACAGGCAATGGTTTAAATCCCGGAAGGGTTTAGATGCTTCAGAAACGCATAGAGATCATTCGTTTTGTGCACATGCAATAGAAAATCCATTAGAAATGATGGAAATTGAGGATGCTAAAAAGGATGTCCGGTTCATAAATAATCCGCTCGTAACCGGGCAACCACATATCACTTTTTACGCAGGCGTTCCTTTAGTTAATGAAGATGGTTTTGCCATCGGATCACTCTGTGTTATTGATTCAGTTACCCGAAAGCTAACGGAAACGCAGCGCTCCGCATTGAAAATCCTGGCTACCCAGGTGATGGATAAAATGGAGTTGCGCCGTAAAATATCATTACTGGAAAAGGCGAAAAAACTCAACGCAGCATTACTGGAGCGTTCGGTTTTGGGTGAATCCAGAAGTAATATGCTTATTCAACAAGCGCCCATAGCCATTATTTTATTTAAAGGAGAAAATTTTAATATTGAAGCTGTTAATCCGCCCATGCTAAAGCTGTTGGGTCAGAAAGCAGATATTCTTAACCAACCATTGCTGTCGGTAATTCCGGAACTTGAAGGGCAGGGTGCTTATGCACTGCTGCACAAAGTATTCCAAACTGGTGAAACCATACATGGTAATGAACAGATGGTTAACCTCATCCATGATGGGACAGAAACTTCTGGTTACTACAATTTTACTTATTGCCCACTGATTGAAAACGGACAAATTACAGGGGTGATAGATATGGCTATCGATGTAACGGAACAAGTTAAAGCCAGGATCACAGTCGAGGAGGTAAGTAATGATTTGCGCGCATCTTATATTAAATTAGAGCAGAGTGAGCAGAAACAAAGCAGTGCAATCGAACAGGCGAAACTTGGTACCTATACTATTGATGGTTTTTCGGGTAAGATGAATGCTTCCGAAAGATTAAAAGAGATTTTCGGCTACAGGAATGATGAAGAAATGACCTATGAATCTGTAATTGGTCAGGTAAGTGCAGATTACAGGGCACAGGTTCTTCAGGCTGCACAAAATGTGATTAAAGAGGGACTTGTTTTCGATATGGAATATACCATTATCAAACGTAACGATGGGATGTTGCGTTGGGTAAAATCAACCGGAAAACATTACAAAACGGAAGCCGATTCATATGGACACTTTTCAGGAACTATTCTAGACATTACTGAAGAAAAGGAAGACGATATTAGAAAAGACGATTTTATCGGAATGGTAAGTCATGAAATGAAAACTCCGCTTACATCGTTAAAGGGTTTTGTTCAGCTTCTGCAGCTTAAAGCAAAGAAAACAGACGATTCACTGATCAAATCTATTTTAGATAAGGCGGATAAGCAGATTACCAAAATGACGAGGATGATTAATGGCTTCCTGAATGTATCGCGCCTTGAATCCGGAAAAATCCACATTGAAAAAGAACACTTTAATATAAAGGATTTGATTAAGGAAATTGAAGACGATACCATTTTTAATGCAGACGGACATACCATTATTTTTGATCCGGTGGAAACGGCCTGGGTTAATGCAGATAAAGATAAAATCGGTCAGGTAATTAATAATTTTATCAGCAATGCGCTAAAATATTCTCCAATGGGCACTGAAGTCCGGGTTTCCTGCATTTCTGATAAACGTGGTTCAGTGGTAAGTGTTCGCGATGCAGGTATGGGAATTGAGGAATCTGATATTGCACACCTTTTCGAGCGTTACTATCGCGTAGAAAAACATAATACAAAATCGATAGCTGGTTTTGGAATAGGCCTTTACCTTTGCGCAGAAATTATGAAGCGGCATAATGGCAAAATCTGGGTAGAAAGTGAAATTAAAAATGGATCTGTTTTTCATTTCAGCCTTCCGGCTGTTGCGGCTTAAGCTAATTACTTTCGCCATTTCTTAATATTACATTTCAAATACTTATCGGGATTTAATCAGGCAACGATTCGGTTTTACCTACCTTGCAGGCTTATTTCTGCATCATCTCTGTAGAAATTTAAAGTCCTCAGGCTTATAGCCTTATCAATTTGGCTTTAAATAATGAATTAGCACCGACATTTCTTTTCAATTGCCAACACCAGATTGATTTATATTTGTTAATAGCATTATTAATCTAAACATTTTATGATAGCAACAAAAGGATATGCGGCACAAAGTGCCGAAAGTGACCTAGCCCCATGGGAATTTGAACGCCGTGAGGTTGGGCCGCATGATGTACAATTTGAGATACTCTTTTGCGGAGTATGCCATTCAGATTTACATCAGATAAAAAATGACTGGTTCCCCGGGATTTTCCCAATGGTACCTGGTCATGAAATCGTTGGACGTGTAATCCAGGTAGGTGATCATGTAAAAAAGTTTAAAGTAGGAGATCTTGCAGGTACGGGTTGTATGGTAGATTCTTGTCAGGTTTGTGAAAACTGTAAACAAGATTTAGAGCAGTACTGCCTGGAAGGTAATACCCAAACTTATAATGGTTTGGAACGCGATGGGAAAACGCCAACTTACGGTGGTTATTCAAATAACATCGTAGTGAGAGAAGAGTTTGTATTGCATGTTTCGGATAAATTAGATTTGGCAGCAGTTGCACCATTGCTTTGCGCGGGGATTACCACTTACTCGCCGTTAAGACATTGGAAAGTTGGAAAAGGACATAAACTTGCCGTATTGGGTTTAGGCGGATTAGGCCACATGGCTGTTAAATTTGGTGTAGCTTTCGGTGCTGAGGTAACGGTTTTAAGTACTTCACCAAAAAAGGAAGAAGATGCTAAAAAATTAGGTGCTCATCACTTTGTAGTAACCACTGATCCGGAACAGGTAGCTGCAGCAAAAGGTACATTTGATTTTATTTTGGATACCGTTTCTGCAGAGCATGATTTCAATATGTACTTATCGCTTTTGAGAACTAACGGAACGCACATTTGTGTAGGTGTTCCGCCAAAGCCTGCGGAAATTGCAGCTTTTAGCTTATTGGGTGGTCGTAAAAGCCTTGCAGGTTCTGGAATTGGCGGTATTGCTGAAACTCAGGAAATGCTTGATTTCTGTGCTGAAAATAACATCGTATCTGATATTGAAATGATTGATATGAAAGACATTCACCACGCCTACGAGCGTATGGAAAAAGGTGATGTTCGGTATCGCTTTGTCATTGACATGGCAACGTTGTAAGCTTGCAACAACCTAAAATTAAGAAAAGCAATAGCAGTTAAAAGCACATTATTAAACAAGGGATAATCGAAAGGTTATCCCTTGTTTGCGTGCTGGCATTTGAGCTGGCCCGGGCCATCAAAATATCTTTCTATGTAAAGGTGTAGATTTATTAAAGTCTAAATGAATAGAATGAAAACAGAATAACTATGATACAATCCCCGAACTGGCTAGGCTCTATAATCGTTCACCCAAACTTTATACCATTTACGCTGTTGTAAATTTCACAATGCTGAATACTGGTCACAGGTAAATTCAGCAATAAGGGCGTCATAACCATTAACAATATTTTTGTTTTAGATGGGAGTACCTTAACTTTAATCCATAAATTGATATCAATATGAATACTGAAAAAGCCATTCTTGCTGGCGGTTGTTTCTGGGGTGTGGAAGAGTTGATCCGTAGTCAGCCAGGAGTAATTTCCACTGTAGTGGGATATACTGGTGGTGATGTTCCGAACGCAACTTACCGCAACCACGGTACACATGCCGAGGCTATAGAAATTGTCTTTGATCCGGAAACATTATCTTACCGGAAACTATTGGAATACTTTTTTCAAATCCACGATCCTACGACTAAAAACAGGCAAGGGAATGATTTGGGAACCTCTTATCGCTCGGCTATTTTCTTTGAAAATGAAAAGCAAAGAGAGACCGCTGCAGAACTCATTGCTGAAATGGATAACTCTGGAATCTGGCCGGGTAAGGTAGTAACTGAAGTGGTACCGGCAGGTGATTTTTGGAATGCAGAAGAAGATCACCAGAATTACCTTCAAAAGGTACCGTATGGTTATACCTGCCATTTTGAAAGACCAGACTGGAAATTAAGTTAAATCCCCGCATTATTATTGTCACTTTGAGCTTGTTGAAATGCTTCATATATAATTTTGAATGTCCTTCGACAGGCTCAGGATGAACTGTGTTTAAATCCAAATAATAATTAAAATTTTTCCAAATAATATTTTGTTTTAGGAAGGTTGTAAC
>NZ_WKKH01000058.1 GCF_009674725.1 Pedobacter petrophilus
TTCTGCTTTTTTCAAGCAACAACTCTGGGGGTCAATTTAAAATTGGCGAAAGGGGGTCAAATTTATTGGTATATGCAACAAAGGCGCTGGAAATTGCCAACGAACTTAAAAATACAAGGGAAGTTAGTGAGCTCCATATCGAGGAAGTCGCCATCAATAGAGCTCAGCAGTGGTTCATTACGCTCGAGGGATAATAAAGGGCGATTAATACAATAACATTTAAACAGCGGTCAGGGATTCAGAAATCTTCTGACCAGTTAAAAGAAATATATATCAATGCAGAATAAAAGAAACATAAAGGCCCGGCCCGCTGCTGCCGGCACTGGCGTAAATGTCGCAAAGAAGAAAAAGGCAAAAGGCCCAAGACATTCCATTTTTTTAATGGTTTTTTATTGGGTACTAGCACTGCTTCTAGTTCTCGCAGCTTATTCGAAAGGTAGGCATTTCTTCGAGACACACTGGGATAAAAATAAAAAGCCAGTACCCCAATCAGCCTCCCCATATCAAAAAACAACAAAATGATGAGAACTATTTTCATAAAAAGCCGCTACAGTCTTCTGCATTGTTTTATGCTAAGTTTTCTTATCATCTCCAGTGTATTCAGGATTATTTTAACTGCAATGTCCTACACCAAGGGAGCGCTCAGCGCAATAAACATACTAACCGTCCTTGGTAAGGGGCTTGTTTTTGATATTGGGGTGAGTATTTACTTTTGTTTATTCTACGCCCTTTATCTGCTTATCCTTCCCCAAAAATGGAATGGTTCCGCCCTTGAGCGCACCTTTACAAGGATATTATTGTTTTTAATGGTACTAATATCGGTATTTTCTTTCTTCGCGGAATTTACCTTCTGGCTGGAATTCGAAAGCCGTTTCAATTTCATAGCAGTAGATTATTTGATCTATACCTACGAGGTCCTCCACAACATAAATGAGTCTTATCCGCTCCCGCTTTTAATTGCAGGCGTTGTACTCATTTCCCTACTCTGGAACTATCTCATGCGTACAGCTTTCAGGATCAGTTTCAGATCAGCTACCCCTGTTCTCCACAGAGTTGTATATACGCTCCTGATTTTTTTAGTGGCCTTATTTTATGGACTGAAAGTGGACAATTCCTGGGCGGAGAGTAGCAGTAACCGGTATGTCAGCGAAATTTCCAAAGCGGGCATATATTCCTTCATTGCGGCATTCCGGTCTAATGAGCTCAACTACGACCAGTTCTATCCCATGGTCTCAGGGAAGATCGCTTTCCAAAATACAAGAAAAGTACTGTCATACCCCTTAGCGACATTTCTGCCGGGGGAAGTTTCTATTCGTAGGATCGTTTCAAATGGCAATGGTCAAAACAAACCGAACGTGATCATGGTGGTGATGGAAAGTTTTAGTGCAGATTATATGGGAACCTTTGGTAATGCACAAGGACTAACGCCAACATTGGATGCCCTTGCCAAGCAGAGTATTTTATTTAAGCGCATGTATGCAACCGGGACACGCACGGTACGGGGTATGGAAGCACTTTCCCTTGCACTTCCGCCAACGCCAGGGAACAGTATTGTCAGGAGAGAAAATAATGCAAATCTGACGACTATCGGAAATATTTTTTTCAAACGTGGTTACTCAACATCGTTTTTTTATGGTGGTGATGGCTACTTTGACAATATGAATCAGTTCTTTGGAAACAATGGCTATGAGATAACCGATAGGGGCCGAAAGTTAACAATGGGGGATACCTATAAAGTAAAACGCACGATTTTAAAGGATGATCAGGTGTCCTTTGAAAATGCCTGGGGCATTTCTGACGGAGACCTGTTCTCAGCAGTAATCCGTAATGCAGACAGAAGTTTTCAGACAAAAAAGCCATTCTACGATTTTGTCATGACCACATCTAACCATCGTCCATTCACCTATCCCAAAGGAAAAATTGATATTCTCTCCGGTACGGGGAGAGCGGGCGCCGTGAAATACACCGACTATGCCATCGGTGAATTTTTAGCAAATGCCAGGAAGAAACCCTGGTTTGACAATACCGTATTTATATTTATTGCCGATCACTGCGCTGAAAGTGCGGGGAAAAATGAAATCGATATTTCCCGTTACCATATTCCCGCTATGATCTATAACCTTAAAGGAAAGGCCCCTTCACCAATTTCCATGCTCTGTTCTCAGATCGATCTATATCCAACGCTCTTCGGTCTGCTCAAGTGGGATTTTCAGGGAAATAATTATGGGCTTGATGTGCTCTCAGCATCCTATCGCCCCAGGATATTGCTGGGTACCTATCAAAAACTCGGCTATCTACGCAATGATACCCTTGTGGTACTCAGTCCCCGGAAAGCCCCCCAGAGTTATAGTTACAATTTTAACACCAATATACAGACGCTGGTAAAAACCCCGAAAACCATAACGCTGGATGCAATCTCGCTCTACCAGAGTGCCTATCATCTTTTTAAAAATGGTGGCTTAAAACAATAAACTTTATATGAACAATTATTCTTTATGGCTGGGCGGCTTGTTTTTAGGGCTAATGGCACTCTTAATAGGAAACTATTTTTTTAAGTTAAAAAGGAAAAATGTTTTTGATGTGCTTTTAGAGGAGACGGAGGCTTACGTTAGCCAGCTTTTTCAACAACACTGGCACAAGGACCTGGTGTACCACGACCTCGAACACACCAGGCTTGTGGTCAGCCGCACGCGCGAGATTGCTTCAAACTACCGCCTGGATAAGCTACGGCAATTCCTACTTTTTGCGGCGGCATGGTTTCATGACACCGGGCAGCTTTCGGGCAATCCTTCTGGTCACGAGGAGAGAAGCGTACTTCTAATGAAAGAATTTATGCTTGCTAGAGGGATTGAACTGGATGTTATTTTTGATATCGCAGCCTGTATTAGGGCGACTGCCATTCCCCATAACCCCAGGAATACGATTCAGGAGATCATCTGTGATGCGGATACCTATAACCTTGGAAGCGAGGAATTTCTGATAACCGATGAGAAACTGGCCAGGGAGCTCTACAAAAGATGCGGAATGGATCTGACAGATTGGGATAGCAAAACACTTAATTTCTTAACCGCACACCGTTTTTATACTCCATACTGCGGGTCTTTACTAACAAAGGGTAAAGAAGCGAATATTGAAACGGTTAAAGCACGAATCAAAGAAAAACAAACTAAATAAAAGCAAAAAGGATATGGAAAATGAATGGGATATTCTCCTAAGGCTTCTTATAGCCTTTATATCCCGCAGTGCAATAATTAGTTCTCCAGCTTCCACTTCGTAAATTAAATCTACATAGGATAGTAATAATTGCTGTTGGACTTGGTCGGCTAGACTTTATCCCTGTTCCCAATCTTATGTGGAAGCAAGTTTGCACTTGCGTTTGAAAATTCTGCCACTAAGGTAAACGATAATCAGTCTTAAATAATCTGGTCGATGTCTAATGCGCAACAGTGCAGGCAGGTGAATGTTGGTCTGTAATGATCTTAGGTAATTGTAAAGCACTTATCAAAATGGTTGGATTTGTACAGTATTTGGTTCAAATGCGATAACCCAATCCTGTAAATTCGAGTTGTATAAATAATTCTTAAAATGAATAAAGCACTGATAATAATTGACATTCAAAATGAGTATTTTGAGAACGGGGCATTGGCGTTGAAAGATCCAATTCCTGCCAGTGAAAATGCCAAAAAATTGCTGGATTTTTTTAGATCGAAGAGTCTTCCCCTGGTTCACATACAACATGTATCGCCTGAAGGGCAACCCTTCTTCATTGAGGGAACTACAGGCGTAGAAATTCATGAGAGTGTGAAGCCTATCGAGGGTGAAAAAATAATTACCAAACAGTACCCCAATAGTTTCCGGGATACCGAGCTTTTGGATCACCTCAAATCGCAAGGCATTACACATCTGGTGATTGCCGGAATGATGACACACATGTGTATAGATGCTGGAACACGTGCCGCATTCGATTTAGGATTTGAGTGCACAGTTATAGGGGATGCTTGCGCAACGACGGATCTCGAGATATCCGGACATGCTGTCAAGGCGACCGATGTGCATCATGCGTTCCTTGCGGCACTGGAATTCTTCTACGCAAAAGTTCAAAGCACCGATGAATACCTGAACAGTTAATATTTGATTGTGGAATTGGAGCATCGTGAATGGTTTTACTTTGCTCCATACCACAACAGTTCACATACTTCATCTTAATTAATGCAGTAATCCAAGAGGAGTACGCTTATATTTTGCGTAGAAAGGGAACGCCGTGAATGCAAGGTTTCGAACTATCTTTGACTGGTGTACCTGCACTTTTGGTCTGATACTGGAAAACGAACCGATCGAACCTGTCTTGTGATGCAGATATATTACTGTATAGATAATGTTGCTTAGCACCTAGTTAATGAACGAAAAATACCGAGCTAATAGATATGAAAACTATAAAATTCCATAAATCCGACTGCGGTGTGGAAATTTTGTTGAACGTGCTCAATCAGTACGACCTCAAAGATGGATACCTCAGTAGCGATGTTTATAATACCGACTATTTTGAGATTGCATTTATCAAAAAAGCTGAAGGCGGGCTACTGCTTAATCAAAAATATATTTCCTTATCAGAAAATACAATACTTTTTATTTCGCCATTTCAAAAAAGGAAGTGGATGGTGAACGAAAAGGACCTTGAGCTAACCTTGCTTATCTTTCAGGAAGATTTTCTGAATGAGTTTTTTGCGGATAAACTTTTCGCTTACCGGCTTTTTTATTTCTATCAACTGGATCTTTCCCTTTCTCTTCATCAGCCTGGGAATGAGATGACGAGAATTTGTGAAATGCTTTCTGAAATTAAAAATGAATTGATCATTCCGAAGCCTGATAGTTCGCATATCATCAGATCGTTGGTCTATTACCTGCTCCAAAAACTAAACCGGGCATATGCGTTGCAAAATGACCTGTCCTTAAAATTGCCGGAAAATAATTTTGCCTATCAATATAAACAGCTACTCGAAAAACACATTTCCACCCATCAAAGAATTGATGATTATGTGAAAATGTTAGGCTTGAGCAGAATCAGCATTAATGCCGCTGTGAAGAAGCAATTTAATGTTACAGCCACGCACATGCTGAAACAGAGGTTGCTTTTTGAAATTAAGAATCTCTTGATACATGCCAACAAAACTGTCTCTGAAATCGCTTATGACCTCCAGTTCTCTGAGCCTACCCATCTTATGCGCTTTTTCAAAAAACAAACACAAATGACCATCGGTCAGTTTCTTGATGAGTATAAACATGCCATTTCTTAGCAAAAGATATACTGTAGTGTTTAGCTTTCGATCACGATATTAACTAAGTATGCCAAGTGTATCGATGCCATTTTACATTCTCTGCAGCCTGTTGCTTATTAATTTGGTTGCGTTAAAATTAAGGTGGTTGTTTAGCTAACGGCGTTGTGCTGATCTTTGCTGCTACAAATGATAGTAATCGATATTATAATCTTGAAAAAAATCTTAATAATGGCTGCATTCTGCATGCTATCCGCATTAGCATTAGCACAGGGTAAAAACAATAGCAAAGCAAGCATTCAGTTTTTAAGAAATGCAACGTTAATAATCCAGTATGGCAACTATAAAATAATTGGTAGATCCTATGCTTTCCAAAAAGGGAGCAATTGAATCCTAGGCCGGTATAACAGGAAATCCAATTGTAGACCTTAAAATGCCAGTCAAGTCTATCGTTAGTGAGCTTTTCTGATGCTGGTATCCCACACCCATGCTGACCACTTTGATCAAGCAGCAATCTCCTCGCTGGATAAATCTCTTAAAATCATCAACCAGCCTTCCGATTCATCCTTTTTCGAACTTCCTGGATTCCGAAATGCGAAACACTTAAAACCAAAACCATTTGGAACACAATTTATATTGAGCGGATTGGTGGCGAACATGGTTCAGGAAAAGTGCTTAAAATAATGGGGAAGACTTCTGGGGTTGTCTTGAGCAGCGTTCACCTTCCAAAAATTTATATCATGGGAGATGCCATCTGGAATGACAAAATCAAAAAAGAGATCGAGCGCCTTCATCCGGATTTCATTGTTATCAATTCCGGAGGCGCCAGAGGTCCAGGGTTCGAGCAAGCCGCCCCGATCATTATGGATGAAAAACAAACGATGGAACTCATAGCGGCTTGCGGAAATGCCAAGTAGGTCGCCGTGCATATGGATGCCCTTGATCATTGCCGTACTTCGAGAGTCATCTTGCGAAAAGAAGCGAAAGATCATCATATCGGGATAAAATAGCTGGCAATACCTGAAGATGCCCAGATTATTGAACTCTCCAAATAAGATTGTTCACGAGAGGGTGAATTTTCTTAACACGTTCCCTCATTCAACATGGTCAACCCTTCAGCATGTGACAATTTTCATCCAGACTTCCCTAAGCAAAAAATGCAACCTGAATGTTTACCTGAACTGTTGACAGTCCTTTTGCTGGCCTGCTGAATTCACCTGTAAAACCATCCCAGTAGGGTTTGTCTGAGAACGAATTTGCAATTTGCGAAAGGGACCTATGATTCAATACAGGTGGTTTCTCAAATTTTTGGAGGTCAGTCCCGCTTACTATAGGCCTCAAAAACAACGTAAACCTCTTTTTTTCCTAAGATGATAATTGAGCGTGTAACCATATGCTTTCTTTGCTTCGAGTAATTTTTATGATCCACGGGCAACTAAGAATTGATGAAAATATCATCGTCTCAATCATAAAGTTAAGCTTGCTACTCCAAGGCGCATAATTCGGTCCTGTAAAGTGCCATTTGCTATTTACATTGATCCCTTAATAACGACAATAAATTTGTTTTGATCTCCTGGAGGTGCTACGTAAAGGATTACTTAAAAAGCAACCGTATTCCCTGACAATAGCTTCATTCTGATTATTTCCCCTCGGATCTTCAAATGTGTAATTTAAAACACAAGTAGGGTATTTTAGGCAACAATACTTTTTCGGTCAAGCGCAATTCCATAGTGGATATTGATAAAAGTGAAAGCAAATGTCGCAAAAGTGTAATTAAATTTTACTGATGCATCAATAATTTTGGTTTATGTGATTCCGTTGCAGGCATGTTAACTATCGCATTATTAAAATTTAATTAAGTAAAGTCATACTAAGGTGAAGAAAATCGAATTTTTGAACATGGTGTCATTTGATTGCATATGCACGGATTGGAAAGGCACAAGATCGCCATAGAAAGTTCAGCTTTCCCGAAGGTGAAAATATAATTACGAGAGGGCTGATTTCCAATAGGGTTGAGCTATCGGGTACAAGCAGGCGAATGGCAGTATTTCAAGGCAAACATTGGCAAGCAATGGTCTTTAATAGCTCTGTTCTGCAATGGAATTCTTTTGATATTCCTTTGGCGTTGTGCCGGTGTATTTTTTGAAAAAGCGATTAAAGTAGCTATCGGTTTCAAATCCCAGTTTCCAGGATAGTTCCCTGCTGGTGATCTTTGACCAATAAAGTAAACGCTTTGCCTCAATTAAAAGGTGTTCATCGATAAGTTGTTTAGGTGATTTTCCTGTGAATTGTTTTACCTGTTGGTTGAGCACGGTAGTAGTGATATTAAGTTGGTCGGCATAAAAAGTCACCTCATGGTGTTCCGTAAATTGGCTTTTTAAAAGTTTGCGAAAATCGGCATAGACATTATTAGTCGGTATTTCCATAGTAGGATAATGTTCCGAGAGCATCGTGCAATATACAACCAGCACATCCAATAATGACCTGATGATTGCCAGCCCTGATAAGTTACTGATATTGTGTTTTTGCATCAGACAAAGAATACTGTCGATTTGTCCAAGTTCATCGACTGATATTTTAATCGAAGAACGAGAAAATAGTTCATTCAGCTTGCTGAAAAATACAGACCCTCGGTCAGAAATGAGCTTTTGCGAAAATGATACTGATTTAATCCTGCCATTTACAGTTGGGTGTGTGTGAACACGATCAATATCTAATAATAATATTGCAGGTGCACTGACCCTGTCACTCTCAAAATCTGCAAGATGGAGCACTGAACCGGAATACAAAAAGCTTAAGATAAAATAATCATGAGAGTGCGGCTCGTGGTTTATGGCGAGGAACTTAAATAATTCCTCACTTTCCATAAAGCTAAAGTCGTTTTGATCAATTGGGTAGTCCAGTTGATATTTAGGCAGGATGTTGTTCATAAGTGTGACAGTGAATAAATGTACATATTGTTAACCTTTTTTTATACGCCTTGATGATGACGTTTTTAGTTAACTAAAATAATAAAGATTATCAAATAGATAAGACTGACTAAGATGAAATCAATCCTTTGATTCGATTCATATGCATGATAATCCTGGCCGAATTTAAGTGCTTTATTATAATATTTTACATAAATACCCAAGATTATGGAACGATTAGGTGAAATTATCGATCTCAATTGCATTATTGGAGTTGGGACCATATTGGATTTCAATGATCAGGAAATTCTTTTCAATATTCTTGATATGACAGCCTTCTCACCAGTAGGGTTCAAGGTTAATTTTGAAATTGAGCTTAAAACGGAAGGTTTGCGTGCGGTTAAAATTAATCCCTTTGGCAGGCCTTGATGTAAATTAATAGAATTGTCGAGATACATCCTGGGATAATAATTGACGAAGTTTTGTGTCTAAAGATAAGGTTACCGATCTCAACAGTTAGTCCCTTTTTCAGTAAACCAAAGCTGGAAACGATGGCGAGATTGGTTGGTATCTGATTAAAACATTGCTATCCATTCGAAATATCGATTATTTTCATTGCTTTTCGGACTGATAGGTAGGCCAAAAAAATATAATTCAGGTAACGATACTAAAAATACAAGTATTCAATTATCTTTGACTAAATTATCAAAATGAGGTTTCTTAGACATCTTCCTTTCCTTCTTGCGCTTTTCGTGCTCTTAGGGCATGACGTGGTTCCGCACCTTGATGCGGTAAATCAGGTGGAGCAGGTATATGTCGATGATCACAATTTGCCATTACCGATCCAGGAAAATACATCATCGCTCGGTCATGTTTTTTCACACCTTCAACACAGCAAGGCTGACAGGACACTTATTTACCTGAATGCCCTGGTCAAGAAGGGTGCCCTTGATGCGCAAACTGCTTGCTTGATTCCTGAACCGACCGGATTTGGACAGCGCCAGCTTTGGTATGTCAACCTGATCAAGCATCGCTTTCGGGAAACCAATTTAGTGTACCGTTTTCGGCCCCAATCGTCCTTCTCTCTTCGAGGTCCCCCAATCTGTTAATACCTTCATTTAATTTGCAGGCAGCCGGAATTTTTGTGTCCGGACTTTTCTATTTTATATAATAGAGCCCCCTTCAGAACTACATTTAATATGGCAACATGAGCCGACTTGCAAACACGTAAGTCCCTAAGACTCTATCTGCCATCATTTTTTATTTCATTTTTATACATACCAAGATGTTAGATAGGATAATTTATTTTTCCATCAAAAATAAGCTTGTGATTGGCCTTTTCACGCTTGCTTTAATTATCTGGGGAGTCTATTCGGTTACTAAACTGCCGATTGATGCTACACCGGATATTACTGATAACCAGGTAATGGTTATCACTGTTTCACCTACACTCGCCGCTCAGGAGGTAGAGCAACTCGTTACATTCCCAGTTGAACAGACTATGGTCAACATTCCTGGGATAAAGGACATGAGGTCTTTTTCAAGATTTGGGCTGTCAATTGTTACCATCGTTTTTCAGGAAGGCGTCGATATTTACTGGGGCCGGCAGCAGGTTCAGGAGCGCCTGAGTATCGCTGAAAAGAATATTCCCCAGGGCGTGGGTACCCCAGAAATGGCGCCGGTGACGACAGGCCTGGGGGAAATTTACCAATACGTCATCCATCCCGAAGAGGGGTTTGAGGATAAGTATACCTCAACTGACCTGCGAACCATCCAGGACTGGATTATAAAAAGACAACTAATGGGTACCCCAGGGGTTGCCGAGGTAAGTGGTTTTGGCGGGTTTGTCAAACAATACGAGATTGCTATAGATCCCGATAAAATCGCAAGCCTAGGGGTAACGATCACAGATATTTTCACTGCGTTAAATAAAAACAACCAAAACACTGGCGGCGCTTATATTGATAAAGGCCCGAATGCGTATTTTATTAGAAGTGAAGGCCTGGTAAAAAATATCGACGAGATTGGAAAAATCGTTGTGAAAAGCAATAATGGAGTGCCTATTCTCATTCGTAACCTTGCAAAAGTTCAATTCGGAAATGGCGCCCGGTACGGTGCCGCAACCCGAAACGGACAGGGGGAGACCGTTACCGGTGTGGTGATGATGCTCAAAGGGGCAAATTCCTCAAAAGTGATTACAGATGTAAAAGCTAAAATGGACAAAATCCTCAAATCTCTTCCTAAAGGCGTGATTGTTGAACCTTTTCTTGACCGGAAGAAATTGGTTGACAATGCCATTGGAACGGTATTGAAGAACCTGATAGAAGGCGCACTGATCGTAATTTTTGTGCTGATACTTTTTCTTGGAAATTTCAGAGGCGGTTTGGTGGTGGCATCAGTCATTCCACTGGCCATGCTCTTCGCAATTGCCATGATGAACCTTTTCGGGGTATCAGGTAATTTGATGAGCCTCGGCGCCATCGACTTTGGTATCATTGTCGACGGAACGGTGATTATTGTAGAAGCCGTTATGCACAGGATTTCCTCCAGCAGGGATACCTATCCAGGTATACTCAAGCTCAGGCAGGATCAGATGGATGAGGAAGTTTATGAATCCTCCCGCAAAATTCGGAGTGCTGCTGCATTCGGTGAAATTATCATTTTGATCGTCTATCTGCCGTTGTTAACGCTGGTAGGTGTCGAAGGAAAGATGTTTATGCCCATGGCACAAACGGTATCTTTCGCAATACTTGGGGCATTTCTGCTTTCCTTTACTTATGTGCCAATGATGTCTGCCCTCGCTCTCAGTAAAAAAACCGAACACAAACGTAACTTTTCTGATCGGATGATGGATACCATCCAGCGTTTTTACACCCCAATAATTGAAGGGGCCATGCGCTTCAGGTTTTGGGTGCTCATCGGTGCTATTGGCCTTTTTACAATCACAGTTTTCGCATTTGGTCGAATGGGCGCGGAATTCATTCCCCAGCTCGATGAAGGAGATTTTGCTGTAGAAACCCGTGTACCTGTTGGGAGCTCGATCAATCAGATGATCGATGTATCCAAAAAAGCGCAGGATATCCTCTTAAAAAATTATCCGGAAGTCAAACAGGTGGTCAATAAAATTGGTTCAGGGGAAATCCCTACCGATCCTATGCCTATCGAAGCAGGGGATATGGTGGTCACCCTAAAGTCCAAAGACGATTGGGAGAGTGCAGGTAGCAGAGAAGAACTTATCGAAAAGATGCAGAAATCTCTTTCAGTAATCCCCAATGCAACCTTCAGCTTCCAGCAGCCGATTCAAATGCGCTTCAACGAGCTTTTGACCGGAGCCAAGCAGGATGTAGTACTTAAAATCTATGGTGAGGACCTTGATGTGCTCTCTGATCTTGCCCGTGAGGTCGGTCGCAAGATTCGTTCCATTGATGGGGTGGAAGATCTCTATGTAGAAGAAATCGCAGGGCTTCCACAAATCGGTATCCAGTTCAATCGGGATAAGATAGCAGAATATGGCCTCAACGTTGAAGATATAAACAGTACAATTGAGGCTGGGTTTGCAGGAAAGACGGCCGGACTGGTTTACGAGGGAGAGCGGCGTTTTGATATGGTGGTCCGCTTGGACAGCGCAAACAGGAAAGGTATAAATGATGTTCAAAACCTATACATCGGTACGCCCAATGGTCAACAGATCCCACTGAGTGAAGTAGCCGAAGTCTCCTTTAAACCCGGACCTGTTCAAATACAGCGAGACAACGCCAAACGCCGCATCACCGTAGGCTTCAATGTACGTAGCCGGGATGTAAAAAGCATTGTCACCGATATTCAGCAGGTCATGGCAGCAAAGGTAAATATGCCCACGGGTTATTATGTGACCTATGGAGGTCAATTTAAAAACCTGGAGGAGGCCAATGCACGCCTTGCAGTTGCACTGCCTGTTGCGCTTCTGCTTATACTGCTCTTATTATACTTTACTTTCAGCTCCGTTAAACAGGGACTATTGATATTTACTGCAATCCCACTATCAGCAATCGGGGGCGTATTTGCACTAATGTTCAGGGATATGCCATTTAGTATATCTGCCGGGGTAGGCTTTATTGCACTTTTCGGCGTCGCGGTACTTAACGGAATCGTGTTGATTGCAGAATTCAACCGACTCGAGGCTGATGGTGTGACCGATATCTTTGAACGAATCCGAATCGGTACCAGTGTAAGGCTCAGACCGGTCTTGATGACCGCAACGGTAGCCTCACTGGGCTTTCTTCCGATGGCAATCTCAGCTTCATCAGGCGCTGAGGTTCAGCGTCCACTTGCAACAGTGGTGATCGGCGGACTGCTCAGTGCAACCTTGCTGACACTGGTTGTGCTGCCTGTACTATATATCTATTTTACCAAAAAGTCACCTCCTATGACTCTGAAGATCGCCACACCTGTTCTCACCATACTGATGCTCGCAGGGACGCTATTTGCCCCGGCCATATCAATAGCCCAGCAAACAGTCAATATCAGGCCTGTTTCACTTGAACAGGCAATTGCCGAGGCGGTAAAGAATAACAGCGCGATTAGGATTGCTGATTTTCAGATCAGTGAGCAAAAGGCGCTCAAATCTGCCAGTATAAATTTGCCTAAGACGGAACTTTTCTACACCCAGGGAGTAGTCAGTAATCCTACAGTTACTGATAATATTCTTGCGGTAAATCAGCGGATAGATTTCCCAACCCTTTATGGAGCGCAGTCAAAGCTGGCTTCCGAACGTATCTCTTCCAGCAGGCGTTACAAGGCCATTAAGGAAAATGACCTCGTCGCTGAAGTTAAAAGGACCTATTTGGACTATCAATTTGCACTCTCGAAACGAAGTTTACTCTTGCGTCTTGATAGTATTTATTCTAATCTCAGCAGAGCCAGTAATTTGCGCTACCGCACAGGGGAGTCAACCAATTTGGAGAATATTACCTCATCCGTACAGTCCCGTCAGATTGAGAACGAGCTGGAGAAAAACAGGGCCGATATTAAAATCGCCCAGGAACAGCTTCGTACTTTGCTGAACGCAAGCGATGAAGTTGTCATCGCCGATACACTTCTTCGCTCAAGTGAACTCACGATTCCAAAGGATATTGATTCCGTTGGAAATGCCAATCCCAATATACAATACCTGCTTCAGGAGCTTGCAGTAAGTGAACAAATGACCAGCGTGGAGCGCAACAGGATGCTGCCAGGACTTATTCTAGGTTATAGCAGCCAAACCTATAAAGGCGCACAGGCCATTAACGGAATTACTCAGAATTACTCGGGTAAAGACCGTTTTGGTTTTTTCCAGGTCGGCCTTGCCATTCCAATTCTTCCGGGCGGGAACAGGGCCAGGATAAAGGCTTCCAGGATTGGCGAGCAAATTGCCCAGGGACAGATCGAACTCACCCAACGCAATCTGCGTGGAAGACTTCGGGAACTTGTTCAGGAATATGATAAACTCCACAAGTCACTGGATTATTTGAAAGTACAGGCACTTCCTGAATCTGAACTGATCATAAGAAATGCTGAGCGCTCATTTAAAAGTGGGGATATTCCTTATGTGCAGTATCAGCAAAGCCTTACCCTTGCTACAGGGATCAGGGAACAATACCTTCAAACCCTTCATGATTATAACCTGGCGATAATATCCTTAGAAACCGTTTTAGGTGCAAAAAATTAACAGCAATACAATATATGAACAAGTCAATTAAAAAATATATTTCCCTGGTTCTTGTAGCCCTTGTGCTTAGCGCCTGCGGAGGGAAAAAAGAAAATAGTGAAGAAAGTGCACAGGCAGACAGCACGGTCAAGGATAGCACATCAGTGGATGAGAACAAAGTCACCTTCACTCCTGAGCAATATAGACTCGCTGATATTACTACCGGAAGTATCGAGGAGCGTAACCTGAGCAATGTGATTAAACTTAATGGTGTAATCGATGTCGAGCCGGCAAGCATCGCAACCGTGTCGGCTCCGCTTGGCGGATATATCAAAACGGCAGGTAAGCTTCCCGGCGAATATGTCTCTAAAGGTCAGCTCATAGCCGGGCTCGAAAACTCAGAGATTATCTCCATGCAACAGCAATACCTGGAGAGCATCGGTCGAATGGAGTATCTTGAGCAGGAGTTCAAACGTCAGCAGCAGCTCAGATCTGAAGATATCAACGCAGCAAAGACCTTTCAGCAGGTAAGTTCTGAATATAAGATAAATAAAGCAAAAATTGCGGGTCTTACCCAGCAACTTGTGTTGGTGGGTATAAACAGCTCAGCACTGAAAAATTCAGGAAAAATTGCCCGCACGGCTAGCCTCTACGCCCCGATTTCGGGTTATATAAAAACGAGCAATGTCAGCATCGGCAAATATGCCTCACCAACCGACGTCCTTTTTGAGATTGTTGGCAAAAGCGATATGCACCTGGCATTGAATGCTTTCGAGAAGGACTTAGATAAGATTAAGGTAGGCGAAAACGTAAAGTTTTCCTTGGCTAGTGAAAATAATTTCAATAGAAATGGGAAGGTTTTCCTAATCGGAAGGGCTGCAGCAGAAAACAAAATGATCCCGGTGCACTGCCACATGGAAGACCAGCCCGGGCTTGTTGTAGGGATGTATGTTAAGGCATGGATTGAAACCGGGACGGAAAAACAATTGGCCGTTCCTACTGATGCAATAGTGAAACTGGGCGATAAGGATTATCTGATCATTCAGGTGTCTGGTGGTGACAAGGGTTATGTGTTTCATCTTGACGAAGTAAAAAAGGGAGCGGAACAGGAAGGATATACCGCTGTTGTTACTCCCTCACATCTGGATGTAAAGTCCGCAAAGATTGTAACCAAGAATGCTTATGCCATCCTTTCTGCATTGAGAAATGCAGCTGAGGAGGAATAAAATAAAGGACATGAATTTTATAAAAATATTATTTTCAAGGCGGTTCATTATTGAACTGCTGCGAATCCTCGCCGTGGGCGCGGTAAGCTTGCTCTTTTATCTGCAGTTCATCCCGATTCCTGTTCTGCTCCTGATCATGGCCTTCGGACTCTATGGCCTTACAAAATCGGCTGTTACTGTCCTTTTCAAAGAAAGAAAAGTAGGGACTGAGCTATTTGTTAATGTAGCAGTAAGCATCTCTGTAATTGGCAAGGAGTATCTTGCAGGGGCGGTCGTGCTGATGATTATCTTGATCGCAGAATCAGAAACCAAATTCAAAAAGGATTATTTTACTTACCTGAAAGCCTATTATACCCGCAAATCCGGAGGTAATACTTTTCATTGGTATGACTTAAACGCTGTCGCTGTGCTCAAGACCGACGATGAGCGTACCTGGAGAGAGATTCTTGAGGAAATTATTGCGGCGATCGCTGCCGGCAAAGATCAGCATCAACTCAAGTTAAGCGTCAATGGTATCGTTTCAGCAGCACATGGTACCGTAAAAAGGATAGCAAACTATACCCTTGACAGTATTATTGTAGGGATAACCAACAGGCTGGCGCGGGAAGACTATGATAGATTTGTGGCCCATGTGGATTTTAAGCTCTTCGTACAGAAACGGGCTTATGACTTTTTTCATAACATCAATAACAAAACAAAAAAATAGCTGCGCCATTAAGATTACTTTAAGATCGAAACAAACGTGCTGAACGCGGTAGGAGTAGTGATAGTGGCAAAGAATAACACCGATGCAAAACGCCTTCATGGCTATGGGCAAAAGCCAGTCAGGAATCAATCCACATCGAAAGCGAACAACCTGAAGAACGCTGGTTGATATCGGTTACCCCATTTGGCTTTACTTAATGCTGTTTATCACAAAAAAATAAGCCAAATTTTACCAGCGCTGACTGGGGCTTATCTCTACGATAGAAAAATTAAAGGTGAAACATCGAAGCGATTAACGATTGAGTTAATGTTAAAAATGTTATACTTGTTTTTAACTAAAACAAACTCTCGATGATTAAAATTTACAGTTTGGACGATGTGCTCGTCCTAGAATACTGGGCCGATATGGGAGATACCACCTGGGCAAGAACCCAGCTGCGAGATGAAGGAATTTTTTCCATGAAAAGAACTTTTACTTTCACCCCCGAAGATCTGCTGAATGAGGAGGAGAGAGATAAAATTATGGCAGATAGCATGATTTCCAGCAAAGGAGACCCTGTTTATGAACATGATGAATTTGACAATGTCGAAAGCATTGCCTTTAAACTTGGTGAAATCGAAGGTGATTACTTTGTCATACAATCAGGAAAGGTGACCAGTGATGTGAAAGTTTATCTTCATAAGGATATCAAATTTGATGTAAAGCTTTTTGTTTCCCAGCGGAACATTTCTGTTTTTTCAAAACTCGAAAAGTATATCGGCAGCGATATTTTTATCGGTGGTGACCATGAGGACAATATCCCTGAAGAAGTAATGTGGGACCTCATCAAAAGATTTCCAAACAGCCGAGAGAAAGATTTATACGAAGCGGCTGTCATTTCGTCCATCATTCGGGAATATGTAGAATATGTGCCAGATTACCTTGCGAAATATGAACGGTACCTTAACCGTAAGGCAAAGGTGAGGTCATCAGATCTGCAGGAAATCTTGGAAGAACAGGAGCTGCGCAAATATAAAATGATCCTCGATAAGTTAAACCTAATGCTCAGACAGGAGAGCACTTACTCCGAAGCCCAATGGCAGGAAGAGATTCTGGGCATCATCACCTTGCTTTATCCAAAATACATACACGCCTTTAAAAACGTTACCGTTAAACGAAAAAATGATACCGCCCTTTTCCTGGATATATTATTACTTGATAGCGGGGGGTATGTCGATATCATTGAAATCAATAAACCTTTTGAAAGTGCCGTGGTTTCCAAAAATACTTACCGAAATAACCACATTCCATACAAAGAACTGGCCGGAACGGTGATGCAGATTGAAAAATACATTTATTACCTGAACCGTTGGGGAGCGGATGGGGAAGCAGAGATGAGCAAAAAACTCGATAGCCAGATCAGCGGGATTGAGGTTAAACTCACCAATCCCGGCGGATTGATTATTATGGGTCGTGACCATAACCTTAGCCCCGCCCAGAAGTCGGACTTTGAAGTAGTCAAACGGAAATATAAAAACATCATGGATATCCTGACTTATGATGAACTGATCCGCCGGTTAGAGTTTACCATAAAACTATGGGAAGCGCAGGGCGCCCCGGTAAAACTGAACGCTTCCACAACATAAAACCACTAGTTATCGGTCTACATTTTACAGATCAAAAAGGGCAAATCCAGAGGATTTGCTTTTAAACTTATTCAGGCTTTGAAATCCATGAATCTAAGCCCTCACTACTTCGATCCTTTAGCATCATGTGACGGAATTCTCTTATGAAGTTAAGGGATTTCTTTAGTGTTGCCAAAGAAACACAGAGATCATTTAGAATATCGGTTACATTTTTTGTAAGCTTTTTTTCTTCTTTAAAAAACAGCTTGGAAGTGATTGATGGCCGCTAAAAACTGAGATCAGTTGGTAATACTTTTATTACCAACTGCCATTTCACCGCCAAACTAGATATACCATAGTCCATTGACCCCGTCTCACCAAAAATAAAATTGTTGTAAAGTTTTGCTTGTCTGTATTTTAGAGAATTGGAGGAGAGGGGGCAAATGAATTGGTTTATGCATTAAAGTTTTAATCTTAGAATTTTAAGCTGTTGCTCCGCATTTTTATTCTGAGGATTTAGCTTAAAAGATTGTTCATAATTTTTGACTGCAAGTGTATTGTCTTCCAATTCTGCATAAGTTTCTCCCAAACTGTCGAAAGCATTAGCGCTGGAGGGATATAAAGTGACATTTAGCTTAAATAATTCCAAAGCATCTTTCAGCCTATTTTGAGAAATCAATTTGTAACCCCAAATATTAATTTCGCTTTCTGTTAAATTAAAGTTCTTATTTTTTGATTTTAATTTCTTGGCCGCTTCGATGGCATTTTTGTAACCGTTTTTGTCCAAAATTACTTTTAGAGATTTTGCTGAAGGCGACATTTCAAATCCATTGGTTTCTTTCATATCAGGAATAAATAGACCTGCCAACTCATCAATGAAAACATCTGGCGATCCACCTGATAAATTCGTTAAAACGATGATGGAGAGGTCATCTTTTGGATAAACAAATAAGGCTGCACGACCGCCGCCAACAGGAGCTACTGCAGGATGTTCATGTCGGCCTATTGTAGGCCAGCCTGCGGCGTAACCATTCAGAAGTCTGCTAAATCCGGCAGTTTTTCCATTGTTCAACAGATCAGGTTTCCAAAGTGCTTCTAAGCTTGATTTTTGCTTAAGTAATTTCATATTTTGTAAGGCTATGATCCAGTTTGCGAGTTCGTTTGCGGTAGAACTCATCCCTGCAGCTGTCTGTAACGGGGACGGAAAAGAGAAGAACATATTGTTGAGTTTACCCTTGGAAAACTGGTAGCTGTTTGCAGCATTTGGAACCAATTCTTTTGTTGCTCCAAATCCAGAACGTATGGTTTTTTCCATACCTACTTTTTGCAGTTGATTTTTAGTGATGAATTCCTGAAAGCTCATTTCGCTCAACTTATTAATAATCAATCCAAGTAAATAATAATTGGTTTGGTTATATCTAAATTCTTCGCCTGCTTTGAAATCAAGAGGCATAGCAATCACTTTTTTCCAAGCTAAATCAAAATTATCTGCAATCATAACAGCTTCTTCTTCATCTACAAGATCAGGAATTCCGGAAGTGTGTGATAAAAGTTGCCGAACTTTCACGGATTTCCAAGTTTCTGGAATATCAGTCAGATATTCTGAAATTGATGAGTCTAATTTTAATTTTCCTTCTTCTACCAATTGAAGAGCGGCAACACCTACAAAAGCTTTGGTGATAGAATTGATAGTAAACATAGTTTTACTACTTACAGCTATCGAATCCTGAATATTTGCCAATCCATAATATCCTGTTTTTATGATTTTGCCGTGTCTTACAATTGCTAACCCCAACCCGGGGATTTTTCGTTTGTGCATTTGATTTTGAATAAATACATCAATGCTGTCTGTTTGGGAGAAAACTGAAATTGTAGAAACTAATAATAAAATTGTAGTTAGTGTTTTTTTAAAAAAAGGATCATCTGAAGTTATGGATAAGGTTATTGCTGAATATTAAAAGTTTAAAAATAAATAAATCCTGATAGATAACACAAAGTTACTACCAGAAAAATTCAGTCAAATTTTGTAAATTTTATAACAGAAAATTTTATAAAAAAAACACGCTTAAAAGCTATAAATGCAGTTTTTTACTAGTTTTTAACTTTAAAAACTCAGCCAAATCATCCGAAATGAATCCAATTCTAGCCTCTACAATTAACTTTTACATTTGCCAACTTTTTTGTTCTAAGGTAATCTGGTCAAGGTGGTTTCAAGTGGGAGAAAATTTAAAATACATTAACTTTCGACAAAGGCTTATATGATTTTTTTTCTCTCCAAACCTCAACTATAGGCTCTATAAGCAGTAAAAAGCAATCTAAATGTTCAAAGTATTCCTGCTTAGGGGTACAAAGTGAATCATTATCAGAATACTTAAAAGCGGCCATTTAAAAAAATAACAAGCATTAGTAAATAAACATTTTAATCATCTGAAATATTCAGTATCCATTTTTTTAGTAAAACCTTTCTGGACTTTCGTTTGGCTCTAACTTTTTTTCTTTTATCGATGATTTTTGGAATCAAAGCATCTTTTTCTTTTCTCAATTTCAGCAGTTTTCCAAGCTCATCATACTCTGTCATTTTAATGTCTACTTCTGCCATTCGTTTCAAATCAGTAATAAATTTATTGCTTATCCGAACCACGACTGACCAGTAGTGGGAGGAATTCTTAGAGAAAAGAACTGAATAAAATTGAACACTGCTTTTAATAATTATAGCAAACAATGTGTGGCGAGGTCCATAAATAAATTCTATTTTTGTCGCACGGAAAGATGATAAAAGATGCGACATTTTTTGTGTTTTGCAACCCTCTGTATTTCAGTGCATTAAATTTATTTTTTTAATGTAAGTATAGGGATTTTGGGCAGTTTTTTGTTCCTATTTCTCTGCAGAACAATTAAAATCATCTGATTATCAGTGCGTTGTGATATTTTTTAGTGTTTCTTATTTGGTCAGTTATTTCTGTAACATACTGGTTATTAGTGTTTTTCAATTAATGTATCGGGAAGTAATTCTTAAAATGCCTAATACACCAAACAACTATCAATAACCAAGTTCTCATAGCTTAAAAAAAATAATAGCCTTTTAAACACGCTAAAATCAATTTCAGCAAGCCGTAGTTGTTTGTTTGCCGGACATAACCCCTTATCGATTCCCGTTTTTAAAGACCTTGATGTGGGTTCCTTAGAAATGTTTATGCTCAAAAGCTGCTAAAAAAAAATTATTTGTGATCTTCTTTGACTACCACAAACCAGCTTGATATATATGCCGTAAAAGTGCCGAATAGTCCAACGCCGGCAGTCATTAACACCGCTGCAATGATCCGGCCTTCGGTGGTTACCGGAAATTTATCACCATAGCCTACAGTTGTGATTGTTACATAGGCCCACCATATTGCATCTTCAGCAGTTTTAATATTACTATCAGGATCTTTCTCCACTTGAAGAATAGCAATAGAAGAAAATATGATAAGTAAGATGGCCAGTAGGGTTACTGAAGTGAAAGCTCCTTTCGCCTTGTTCCTGAAAACATGTTTGATAAACATTTGTGAAGAACGAAAAGCACGGATAAGTCGTAATAATCTGATAAGCCTGAGGACACGGCCGGCCCTCAGATAACTTATTGCCGGTAGGCTGGAAATTAAGTCGATCCAACCCCATTTCATAAAAGTGAGTTTATTTTTCGATTGGTAGAAACGAACGCAAAACTCCGCAAAGAAAAACACACAGATCGTATTATCTATATAGGTTAATAGAATGGAGGTCTCTTTTGGAAGGACTAAAATCGTGTCTACCAGGATGGCCAGTAGCACGTATATTGATAATATAAATACAACAAGATTGAGTAAGCCAAGTTGATTTTCATGATTTGGATTGGTAGGCATGCAGGCAGGATGAGGAATATCAGTAAGGAGTGATTATTTTTTGAGACTTATTTAAACAACCAGTTCCAAAAGCTTTTTTTCTTATTGGATTTTGATTCCACTTCAGCAGGATAAGTATTATTCCGGGTAGTATCTGTAACCAACAGGTTGATGTTTAGTGATGTCACTATTTTTTCAGGTAGTTCAAGATCTGGGATATTGATAACCGATGAGATCAAGTCTTGATTGTATGTTCCAAAATGGCTTTTTGAACGGTGAGGCAAATCAGTCATTTCATTTTTAATATCCCTTTGGTTTTTGGAAAGGTTAACTAAATGTAAGCATAATATAGTCTCCTTTTAGATCTTAGCTGGTGAAGTTAAATTAGTGTTGCTGTAATGGAGAGTATTTTGAGGTCATAAATGAAAGCCAAAAAAAAAGCGGCGCAAGGCCGCTTTTAGCAAATAACAAATAGAATTTATTTTGATAAGGCCATTTGGGTAGCGCCCACTGTAGGGTTGCTCATTTCTGTTTTTAGAGCAGCGAACCGATCTAAGTTTAATTTTGGGGTATTGCTCATCACTACACTGTGGCTATTGGTTGAGCCGCTTAGTTTCAAATCTGCGTGATCTTCGATAATGGTATACAGGCTTTCTGTTTTAGCATTGATGCTGGCCACCGCATGATCTTTTAATATTAGCTGAAGATATTTTACATCCAGTTTGCCTTCCGTTTTCACCACTGCATCTCCGGAAGCCTGAACCCTGTAAATGTCTTTAACGTAAACTATAATTTTTGCCGGGCCCTGATCTGCCGACGAAATTTTCAGCTCCGAGCCATATTGCATTACTTTTACGTTTCCGGTATTATCATCTGCGTAGCTGATGCGTTCGTTCCCGCTTTGAATCAGGGTAACTTCTACATTGCCGCTGATGATTACTTTGTTGAAGCTTTTCGGAGCAGCGATTTTGGTAGGTTGTTTTTCATCGGCCATTACGTTGGTGTTAAAAATAGTAGCTTAATAATGTAGCTGCCAATAAAGATTTTGAGAAGGTTGAGAATAAAGTTTTCATAATGTTGTCGTTTATATTTTGATTAATATTTTGTGATTGTTTGAATATGAGACGACAACAAGGAAAAAACGTTTCACCGGTTATTGGCGTATTATACCAACAGTAGTTTCTTGTCGACGAACAGCGCCGGAAATCGGGCGAAAAAGTGTTCATTTTTACACCTTCTGCATCTCGCCTAATATAATTTGAAATGATAGCAGGTAGTGATGAGGGAATGGATGGCCGCGCTTACCGTTAATCCGGTAGCGATATTCCTTCAGAATCAAAAAATAATAAAAAGGTTAAACTTTTTACCTGTTCAGCATGTTTAGGACGAAACTAAACGGATGAAAAATTTATTTACCCTAATATTTTTATGGCTTGCATTTTCAACAGCGGTATACAGTCAGCAGCCTGCCGGAGCTGTGCCCGCAAAACCAGTAACCAAACCCAAACTCAGGGAAATGGAACCAGACCGGCCGGATGTGAGCGAATCGCCGAGAACCATTGATGCCGGGCATTTTCAGTTTGAAAGCGATTTGTTTCGGTTAGAAACCCAACATGAATCTGAAAGCCGCAACCGGGAATATTTAATCAACCAGGCCAATCTAAAATTCGGAATTACAAAGTCTACCGCTATTCAGCTGGCCATTCAGAGTTACAACATTAACAAAGAAACGGCTACTGACGGAGAAACAGAAACCAGCCACGGGATTGGAGATCTTACCCTGCGGATTAAACAAAACCTGTTGGGCAATGATGAGGGAAAATTTGCCATAGCCATATTGCCATACGTCAAATTTCCTACATCTGTTGCTGATGCGCAGAGTCAATATGAAGGAGGATTAATTATCCCCATGAGTTTTGACTTAGGCAAAGAATGGAAAATGGGCATGCAGGTGGAGGCAGACCGGGTTCAAAATGAAGAGGGGAAAGGGCATCATAATGAAATCTTGCAAACGCTTACCGTTTCGCACCCATTGGTTAAGCATCTGGATGCCATATTGGAGACTTATTATACTTATGCCTTAAAAGAAAAGCACCTGAATAATTTCTTAAACGCTGCAGTACAGTATGAGATCGGATCTGATGTGATGATTGATGGTGGTGTAAATTATGGTCTTCAGCACGATGCGAAGAGAAGTTATTTCCTGGGTTTATCTTTCAGGTTATAATAGATTAATCAGTTTTGTGAACGAGGTAAGGATCGCTAACTGTTGATTTAAAAAAAATGATTAATTCAACTATACAGATGAGATTAAAATAATAGTATGAACGGTGGGTTAAAACGCTCGTCTTCCTGAACTTGTTTCAGGATCTAAATTTTTTCCTTTTTCGGGGCAAGATGCCGTTAGTTGGATAGGGACTGCTGTATAAGACTATGAGGGAAACTCCCCTCCTGATTTAGGAGGGGCGGGGGGTGGTTAGCTTCTAATTATTAATTTTTTTTCTCCCAGTCATTTAGTACACAAAGGAGAATCCCCGCTGCGCTGGCTTGCCTCGGCTGGCCGCCGAAGGGCTCTAAACTTTTCCTTGATGAAAAGTTTAACAAAACTCAAGGCTTGGATCTGATGTCGGATAAAATCGTTAAAGCTTTTTGTCGGCAGCACAAGTTCCCGATGAAGGATCGGGACGGACGCGCTGCCTTGGGGAGTGGTGGGTTGAAAGTTTGTGGTGAAAGCTTGAACGTTTTCTCCTTCCATCATCTCCTAGGCCGGAGAGCTGGGTGGCGATAGCGAGGTTCAATTTTGGATTTATACGGTTCTTGATGTTAGTACAGG
>NZ_WKKH01000059.1 GCF_009674725.1 Pedobacter petrophilus
TTCTGCTTTTTTCAAGCAACAACTCTGGGGGTCAATTTAAAATTGGCGAAAGGGGGTCAAATTTATTGGTATATGCATCTGGAAAACAATTACTCTAATAGATTGCTCTTTAGCAATTTCTTTCAAAAATTTGGTAAGTTCCTTTATCATCAAACCACTTAATACATTTACTTCGCCATTATCGAATGTAACTTCGATAACAGAACCTGTTTGGGCGACTTGAAAGGTGTTATAAGTCATTTGGCTGTAATCTGTCTTAAATATCTGTGTCATAATTTTTTAATTCAATTTTCGCTTCAGTTATTGTGATTATTTTAGCAAAAATACCTATAACTTTTTTTGGAATTGCACCTGCTATAATGGATTTAAGCACACACTCAGACTCGACAATGGATGGCTACATTTGTACCGTAAAACAGCAAGATGATATAAAATTTGCCCAGGATGCTTTATATGTATTAACCGGAAAGTGGCGGATGCAGATTATCATCAGCATATACAACGGTCAGCACCGCTATCGTGAAATTGCACGTTACCTTCCAGGCTTATCCTTTGCAATGCTCTCTAGAGAATTACAGATCATGGAATTGAATGTCCTAGTAAGCAGAACCGAGGACCCGGATTTTCCTAAACAAGTATCCTATACATTGACGGATTATTGCCAATCGCTATATCCCTTAATCAATAACCTTATCAGCTGGGGTAGGGAACACCGCGAAACAATTAAACTAACTCACCAACAAAACAATGATAAATAATAGTAGATGCTCAAGCAAACCAATTAAATTGTGGCAGTTAAGTTTAATGGGTAGGAATAATCAGCAATTTGAGGCAATTGTTTGCAAAATTTTGTGCGATAACTTAACTTCTTAATATTATTTGTTTAGGCCAGAAGTATCGGTTATGTCAAGGGATAGACTTAAATAATGAACTGAAAAGGATTATCAGTTCAACAAAAGAATTATATAGAGTGATTGTGCATATGCTGCAGAAAAAATTTGTGTCAGTGTATTAAATCTTATAATGGACCACAATTCACGCACCAACCAATTTGTTTCATGTCGAATGGATTTGACTGGGCATTAAGGTTTTAACACTGAAAGACATACATTAACAATGTCGTCAAACATTTGTTTATTGGTATCAAACTTAACGGTAACCCGCAGGCCATTTGAGGAATTAAACACAAACCTTGCTAGCGATTTAGCAGAATGACTAGAGGTAAAAACCCCTTTATCTTGACCTTTTTTGATGGCTATTACAAGCGCAGCCTCAAAATCGACCATAATAGCGTTAACAATTTCAGCAATCTCGGTATCAACAGCGGCTAGTTCAACAGCTGTATTAACCATAAAACAGCCTTTAGACTTATCTTCAAGTGAGGCTTCGATCTTTACAAATTCAAAGATATTACGAATGTATTCTTCTACATCTTCCGTTTCTGATCCTTCTTTTATACCAATATCAATCCTTTCCCTGCGATACTGTATTAAGGCTTTCAAAAAAAGCGAATGCTTATCTCCGAAAGTATCGTACATACTCGAACGGCTTATACCTAAGCCATCTACAAGATCCTGAGCAGAGGTGGAATTATACCCTTTTTCCCAAAACAGGTTCATCGCCTTGTTCAAAACGGCCTTTTCATCAAAAACTTTTGTTCTAGCCATAGCTTATATTTAATACTGCAGGCGAAGTTACTATATTCGGAATCAAAAGTTCCGAATATAGTAATTTTACTAAGCCCTAAAAGGTTCATTTACGGTCTGGGCACCGTCAATGTTGTATTCAGCTCCAGAGATAAATGATGCATCATCAGATGCTAAGAAAACCGCAAGTTTTGCAATCTCATCAGGCTGGGCAAATCGTCTGAATGGCATTTTGGATAATAAATATGCTTTAATTTCATCAAGTGCCTTTTCAGGGATCCCAGCTTTCCCAGCAAGTGGAGTATTAACCATGCCCGGATTGATAACGTTGACCCTAATCTGACGACTGGCAAGTTCAATAGCAGCGGTTCTGCTATAGGCATTAAGAGCCGCTTTACTTGCGGCGTAAATGGCAGTCCCTGAACCGACGGCAAATGAGCTTACTGAAGAGAGATGGATTACCGATGCGCCAGAAGATAGTAAAGGAAGTACTTTTTCTGTTGTAAATACTGCACCCTTGAAATTGATGTCCATAATCCTTTCATAAGTTTCTTCGCTAATCTGACCTACCGGCTCTAAAAAAGAAACACCTGCATTTACAAATAGGATATCCACCTTACCATACATACTTTTAACTTTTTCCGCCATCGCGATAGTTTCACCAATTACTGAAACATCAGCAAGAATTGCCACTGCGTTCTCTCCAAGCTCAACAACTGCTTTATTAAGGGCATCTTGGTTGCGGCCGGTAATAACTACTTTAGCACCTTCTTCAATAAAAGCTTTTGCAGTAGCAAAGCCTATTCCTGAATTGCCACCTGTAATCACGGCTACTTTGTTTTCTAGTTTCTTCATTCTTAAAATTTATTATATAACGGAACATTCGTTCCGCAAAGATAATATAAACGGAATGATTGTTCCAAATAAAATCTAAGAAATTTAGATAGCTTTCGAAAATTTACCATATTGCCAACGTACTAGGACAAAACCTTACCCAATGTTATTACTTCAATCTTGTGATAAACTCATATTGATTAGAAACTTATGGCAGTTTTTATCTGAAGATTGATTTTCTGCGGAATAGATTTTAGTTTCCTCTTTTAAACCTCCCTAAATTGGTTTGGGACTCATATGGCATTCCTTTTGGCTAGGTACTAAACTCAACTGCAGTGCCCCAAGGGGTTAAATCATAGCAGAAATAATTTCGGTCTCCTGCTTCTAAAAGAAATAGGAGTGCATTTGGTTCTGATAGAGCGGTTCCTTATGCTTTTGAAATTTTTCGATAGCGCTTATCATATCATCCGTGTAAATTACAAAATGCTGCATATCAAGATCGCTTGACTTTATGGCTTCCCGTTGTCCAAAGAGTGAACTTCAAATAATTCTATATTCGGCCCATTACCTATCTTGATCATCCGACAGGAGTACCGTTTGGTATGAGGTGCTACATTTAAAGTATCTCCAATGCCTTCTAGTTCTAACGGTGACTGATGATTACTGTAAGATTCATAAATGATTCCGCATCTAATGTCTCTTGAAGGAAAACACTGGCCATATCGATTTTGGCTACGTTAATGCTAATATGGTCAATTCCGGGTATAGTATTATTTTTTTCAACCTGCAAACCTTCTGCACCGTTGGGTAGTAAGCTTGCAGCAACCTAAACCGTATCCCGAACTTAGCTTAATCGTTTGATTTTTCTCTTTTCAGCAACAAGTCTACCCAGGTATTTTGCTGATAAGCACTTTCGGTAGATACCACATTGCAATTTAAACTATACTCCCCACTAACCTGCTCTGCTGTTCCATGTGAATCAACGTGTTGTTTAACTTAAATCCTTTGAAGGTTTGAGGTATATCTTTTAGAAACTCATATAGTACATCCTTGCCTTGCCACTGCATTCTAAGCCTATTTAGATAAGAAGCTTTATGGAAGCATTTTGAGCAAACAACTCAATGACTTTATTACCCTTGTTAACATTTTCAAGGTAGTCTAGTAATAACTCCTTTGCCGTTTTATAATTTTCCATTTTTTATATAATTTTTTGATGGAGTAGAAATACATTCATGTCATTTTTTTAGTTTTCTGGACAGTTGTGTTTCTTTAAATAAAAAACGACATAAACAACAAAGCCGTCTATTTAAAACGGCTTTGTCGAAATGAATAAGTTATTTGTGATATATTATTTATATTTAATAAACGTAGCCCTGATTTTTTTTTCCTTGAGGTCAGTAGTGGTGCTACTCGAAGCAACTGTGGTCTTTTTTTCCTTTTTTTGACTTACTGTGCCCCCGCTTGAGCTTGAGGTGCCGTAAACTTCCTCTTCCATAGAGAAAACTACTCCGTCAGCTCCTTTTTGCCTTGCCAATTCGATTATTTTTGCCTGAGTCTTTTCCAAAGATCGAAATCCCTTGGCAAGTTCGGTTTTCCCCATCACCGTATGACCCTTGGTTACGTCGGCGATATCGTAAAATTCGTCTACATTTTGTGTAGCAGGGTATGTCTTCCCGAAATATTTCTGTGCATATGTCTTAGTAAAAAAGAACATTCCTAAAAATAGGATTATAAGTGATTTTTTCATGTTGTTGATTTTGTATTTAACATTTATATACAAAGGTAAGCCCGTTTAGGGTCGAGATGTTGTGGTTTCTGATGAACTGACCGAATTTGTGAATGAAGTAGCCAATTGGTACATTGAAATGGAAGTGATCAGAATTTCCATAAACTGCTTCCATAAACAAATATTACTGCCCTTTCATTTCAAGTGAAATATCAAGCAGAAAAATAATAAGGATATTTCTTAATTTCGAACCAATAATTGCTTCAGACAACTTTTGTGCTATACCATCTCCTGAATTATTAATAAGATGGATGGTACGCATTGTTTCTTTAAATTTTCATCCTTGATTACCACATTAAACAGGGTTATCTTTGACACCATGGTTTTTACAAATGAATCGAGCGAATTATTATCTGTTTTGGAGTTGAATAATAACAACAAGAATATCTTTTTTGATCCTCAGTTAACTGATAAGACGATCTTGTGGAACACCGGAGAATGTCTTACAATTACTATAGATCACATTAATTATCAGGTGCTCAAAAATGAAGTGCTTTTTCTAACGGAATTTCATAAAATCGACCATGCCGAAATTCATAGTGCCAGAATGGTTCGGTTTAACAAATCCTTCTTTTGTATGATTGATCAGGACAGTCAGGTGGGAAGTAAGGGTTTGCTGTTTTATGGACCTAATCACATTCAGAAAGTATTATTGGATCAAGCATCTGTTCAGAATTTTGAAATATTATGGAAAACATTTCGCGCAGAGATGTTAGAGAAAAACGTGCTTCAAAAGGAAATGCTGGAATCCATCCTCAAAAGGATGTTAATTCTGTCGGTAAGAATTATTAGGAATACAACTTTTTTGAATTCAGTGCAAACTGCTCAGGTGGATTTAATGAGAGAATTCAATTATTTAGTGGAAATCCATTTTCTGGAACATCACGATGTCGCTTTCTATGCCTCAATGTTAAACAAATCTCCAAAAACGCTATCAAACCTTTTTTCTTCTGTCTTTAACCGTTCGCCGGTTACAATCATTCATGATAGAATTATGATTCACGCCAGGAGGCAGATAAACTACACCAATCTATCCATTAAGGAGATAGCCCATAAACTCGGTTATCAGGACATTCAGACCTTCAGCCGGTTTTTTAAAAATAGACAAGGAATATCCCCCGCGCAATATCGCAAGCGTCTAAAAATAATAGTTACTTAAAGGCTGCCGCCATCTTTTCATCACTATCCGGGAAAAATTGCCAATTCTTTGGGAATATCTGCCTATCTATTAACTTTCTTTTAGCTGCAATTTTGCAATAAATTATAAGAAATAAACTATGGAATATAATAATGTAAGATTTCGCCGTTTAGGTTGGTCCGGAGTTGAAATAGAATATGGAGATCAAACTCTTTTAATAGATTATATTACGGACACCTCGCAGCTCAGTGTCTTGCGCAGCGAGGAAGAAGTGTTCCCAATAGCATCAAATCCCGGCCGAGCAAGTATCGCGCTATTGACCCATCTACATACAGATCATGCTGATCCTTTAGCACTTGCCGTAGCGCTTGGTGATAGCGGTAGAGTACTTCGTCCAATGGCCGCTACAGGTAGCCAACAAGATTTAGCCTTGACTATGCATGCAGAATCGGCATTTAAAAAATCTAATCTCAGCGTTGAAATGCTCGTGGAATGGGAAGAGCGGATTGTGGGGCCATTCAAAATTAGTTCAGCGCCTGCTGTAGACGGATTTGGCGATCCCCAATTGAGCTGGGTAGTGGAGTGCGGCGGACGTAGGATAATCCATGCCGGAGATACTCTTTTCCACGGATTTTGGTGGCGTATCGCTAATAAATATGGTCCATTTGATGCTGCATTCTTACCAATCAATGCACCTATTGTTGATTTTCCGCCATTAAGGCCTATGAGTCCCATAGAAGCAGTAATGACGCCAGAACAGGCAGCGGTCGCTGCACACATATTGGGTGCAAAATCAGTAATACCAATCCACTTTGGTTCCATGCACAAACCCCCGATGTATAGCGAAACACCAAACTCTATAGAACGATTAACCAATAAATTGGAGGATTATGGAATCCTAAACCTCGTGCAACAACCAGGCATCTGGTTTGAACTTTAATAAACAGTCGATGATAATGAAAAACGAAAAATTTCCCTTCATTGCTTTGCTTGCCCTAACAACTGCTGCATTTTCAGCAATTCTCGCTGAGCTTCTTCCGGCAGGGGTCATACTTGATATGGCAAAAGATCTCGGTGAACCGCCCTCTAGCATAGGAAATCTAGTTTCATATTACGCACTTGGTACGGTAATGACCGCTATTCCGGGGGCATTATGGACCGCTGGCATAGCGCGCAAGCCATTGTTGCTGATGGTTGTTTCAGGTTTCTTTCTATCCAATCTCATAACTGCATATTCTCAAAATTATGTCCTCACCGCAGGTATACGTATACTCGCGGGAGGATTTGGGGGATTGTTATGGCCGTTGATGGCAGGATATGCGACCAGAATGGTAAACAAAAAAGATATTGGCAGGGCAATCGCACTAGTGATGGGCGGAAGTACAGTAGCACTATCTGTTGGATTGCCGTTTTGTGCATTTCTCGGTAAATTAATTGGTTGGAGATTTACCTTTGGGGCACTGGCAGGTTTGATGGTTTTGATCTTTATCTGGATTATATTAAGTGTGCCAAAACTGAAGAATGACCCGGCAAGCATTCGGCCATCGTTCAACATCTTGAAGATACCCGGGGTTGGCTTAGTGACAGCGGCAACATTCCTCACTTCTCTGGCCATTTATGTCTCTTATACTTACCTTTATCCAATTCAGCTTTATAACGGTATTCCAGGTGGTGCAGGGTTAGCCCTATTGCTCTTTGGGGGAGGAGCGGTAATAGGAATATTTATGACTGGGAGGCTTATCGATCGCTATTTGAGGATTACTCTGCTTTCTTCACTCTGCCTCTCTGCTATTTCATTACTTGCAATCTCGGTATTTGGACAAACATATCCGGTCTTTTTTGTGGCCGTTGTCTGTTGGGGGGTATCTTTCGGAGGGCTTCCCTCACTTTTCCAGACTGCGACAATTAATGCCATCAAAAAATCACCGGAATTGGGAAGTTCTCTAACTGTTACGGTATATAATATTGGCGTATTTTCTGGAGCATTCACAGGCGGCCTTATTTTGGATTTTGCTGGTCCGGAGCCTGTAACCTGGGCAAGCTTTGTATTACTATTCCTTGTGCTAATATTGGTCTTTATTGGCCATAGATTCGCTTTCCCTAACCGTAAAGCTGCCTTGAACAAATAAAGCGTATAGACAATAAACGATTGTAGATTGCTTAAGCTGCTTATGCCCTCTAATAATTGTGCCCAACCGAAATTTAAACTTTCCGCCTGTAAAGCTCAGTTGTTTTTAAAATCAGTACCGCAAGATCCTTTCATGAAGTGAAAAGATTCACCAGCGTTAAAATATTCAAGGCTAAAAGTACATAATAATAGGGCTAATGAGCTTGAATTTTAATAAGTAAAACCTAGTACGCGTGAAGGGCAAACTTTTACCCTTTATTCATAACCACCTGCTTTTAATTATTTCTCTACGATGCACCATCCCCCAGTCTATCATAGTATCGATTACCCGCGTAATATTATGGCCAGATACCGTAAGTACATATTCTATTAAAACGGGGCTTTGGGGATAAACTTTACGCTCAACAATACCGTTTATTTCCAATTCTTTAAGCTCTTTAGATAACATCCGAGGTGTAATTTTCTCTATATTATCCTGAAGATCTTTGAATCTGGATTTACCATGTAACAAAGATGCAATTATGGGGAGTTTCCATTTCCCATTCATAACATTCATCGTATCGGTCAATGCCAACACATAATGGCGCGGGCATTGCTGCACCTTATCTCTATCAATTAAATCGCTGAAATTTCCCATAATTTTTACTATACAAAAGTATAGTACTTTTCTTTAATAACAAAGTATCTTTTCTATAGCAATACCGCTATGTTTGCATCTAAATAAACAATATAAAATGATATTAGTAACAGGAGCAACCGGTCACTTTGGTTCTAAAGCCATAGACCACTTATTAGAAAAAGGTATCAAGCCTTCGCAAATCATAGCCTTGGTAAGAGATTCAGAAAAAGCGGAAAAACTCGCAGATAGGGGCATAGCCATTCGCATAGGGGATTACAACAACTACAATTCATTATTGGATGCGTTTGCGGGTGTTGATAAACTTTTATTAGTTTCAAGCAGCGATAAAGGCGATGTTGAAAATAGAACTATTCAACACATTAATGCGATAAATGCTGCGAAGAATGCATCAGTCAAACATATTGTCTATACTTCTTTTGTAAGAAAACCATACTTTGAGGATTCTGCCATTGCTAAGTTCCAAAATTCGCATGTGCAAACCGAAGAAGCATTGAAGGACAGTGGCTTACTTTACACCATCCTCCAGAATGGAATGTTTCTAGAAATGATACCCATTTTCGCAGGTCAACAGGTGGCAGATAAAAAAATGATTTTGTTTTCAGCCGGACAAGGTAAAACAAGTTTTGTACTCCGAGACGAGCTCGCTCAGGCAGCTGCGCATGTAGTTTCTACAGATGGTCATGAGAACAAGATTTATCAGTTAACCAATCTTGAGTCCGTGTCATTTGAGGATATTGCAAAAGCCTTCTCAATCGCTTTGGGAAGCGAGGTCGAATATAAATCTCCGGTGATAAATGATTTCAAAGACATTCTAACCAGTGCCGGACTTCCAGAAATATATATTGGAATGTTCGTTATGTGGGCTCAGGCGCAGGCCGAAGGGGCAATGGATGTAGAGGATGATACCTTGCAAAAAATACTTGGGAAAAATCCCACAACCATGACCGAATTTATTCAGCAGGTATATGCGAAAAAGAATAATGGCTAATTTGCGTTCAGAACACTAAAATAATAGTGGTAATATTCTTTCAGGCTAACTGTAAAACATTTGACATTCATTGGCAGTCAAAAATCGATCATATACCTTTTGATAAATACTTAGAAGATTTCCATAAAATTTACTTGTAAAAAACTGTGCTCCATTGCAGCCTGTATTCTGATATTTTCATTAAAGGTGCATTACGAATTTTACTTGACTTTATCTCAGGGCTAATCTCCTGGGATAAAGTTAACCATTCGTGTGCTTTTTGTTTAGGATTGGTAGTCATGCTTTTTTAAAGGTGCTAAGCATCTAACCAAGCTTTCTGAACTTCTCGTTTGGGCTCCCTAAACTCAACCTGCAAAAATTTATTCTCGAAGATAAACATCCATTACGGAAGTTATGGAAAATATACATAGAAAACTTGGGTAAAGTTTTAATCAGTAATTTCTTCGCATCAACTTTTCGGCAATAGAAGTGATGTCTAATGTTTACTTCGTTTTTGCCATAAAGTCTAACGCTTGTATCACTTCTGTAGTGTGTTACAAATGTATATACGCATCCATAAATGAACCTTGGAGCTGAATATATGCACATAGGAGCTTTAAAACCTGTTAATCCGTAAAACGGTCGGTTCAATGACTATTCTGGACGTTTCATAACCTATAGCAACACACAATCCTAATAGTTGATTAACTTGAGCATAAATTTGAATATTAGCGACAAACTATATATCCAAGCTACTTTTAACTTTAGACTGCAAATCACATTGGATAAGGACTGGTATTTACATAAGGGTTAGTTTGTGCGGTTAATATGGGTATGGCTCGGTAAACGATTTTGCTCTATACCGATTGGCCTCTTTGGAATAATTATAATAATAAACGGATTGGAAATATGAAAAAAATCTTTAACAATATTTAACATACAATAGCCCTTAAAGCTATTAAACAATAGCCACAGATAGATTCTGTGAGCTTTATAGCGAACTACCAACTCTATATATAAGAGTTAAAACAAAATTTTATTGGATTTTCTCTCTTAAAAGACTTTTCCTGCTAAAATGAACGAAAAAGTGTTTGGCAGACTACTCCTTAAATTGCAAGAAGTTTAATAAGCTATGGGTAGCGATGCGGACTTGATACAGGTAAGAAACTGGAGACCGCCGACACCCTGCGGTATAGGTTGAGTTTCCATAAAATGTTTAGATGATAATAAATTACTCATACAATATTTATTCAGGTCATAGTAAAATGGTAATGAAAATATTTTTGTGTTACATTTGAATATGTATAAAAAGTACCAGATCAAGTGGCTGCTGATCCTTTCAGCGATCATGATTCTTTCTACAACTTTTATCGGACAACCGGATCTTAGCAAAGCAAAGTGGTGGTATTTTCTTGACCATGCCCTAAAGGTTTTTATTCCAATAGCAGCATGCTGGTTAATAGATGGTTACATGCTAAATAATACCTTCGGTAGACTATCTGGGTTTTATAAGAGTTCTTTAAGCATTCTACTTGGCGTATGCGCAAGTTTTACATTAGGCATTGCAATTGACCAGATCGCTCCACAAAACCATTTATACAACAGCGAGATAGGCTATAGCACACCCAAAGAAATGATGATTCACCTGGTTGGAAATACATTTCTGAGCCTACTTTGTTACTTCGTTTTTTCCATCAGATTTACCAATGCAGCACTAAAGATAGCTAGGAAAGAAAAAGTACATCTCGAGCAGGCACACCTTAAAGCGCAATTGATTTCCCTTCAACAGCAAATTAGCCCACATTTCCTATTCAATTCCCTCAGTACTTTAAAGACCATGGTTAGTGAGCCTGCAGCTAAGAATTACATTATCCATCTTGCCGGTGTATACCGTTATGTACTGAGCTTCAATGACCATCCCTTGACCAAATTAGATGATGAACTCCGTTTTATCGGTTCTTACCTTCATATTCTTAATGAGCGATTCGGTAATATGCTTAGGGTAGACATCAGTATTCAAAAACAGTACGGACTTCTTTATTTACCATCGCTTTCACTTCAGCTACTTATCGAGAACGCGATTAAACATAATGTGTGTTCGGCCGAACACCCACTTTGTATATCAATTACCACCACTGATTCCAAGGCGTTGATTGTGGAAAATAATTTTCAACCGAAGAAATGCAGGGTAGAGCGCCCAGGAATGGGCTTAAAAAATATTATTGAAAGATACAGATTATTGGTTGACAAGCCAATTAGTGTGGCCAATGACAACCAAAAATTTACCGTCACCATTCCATTGATCAAACATGAAAGTAATTATAATAGAAGATGAAGCTCGTACAGCCAACGAACTTAAGAACATGCTTCTGGCCATCGACAACGATATAGAGGTTCTGGCCATCCTGGGATCTGTATCCAAAGCGGTAGATTGGTTTACTCATCACCCCATGCCCGAACTTATTTTTTCCGACATTGAACTAGGGGATGGCCTAAGTTTTGAACTCTTCAAGAAAGTAAGTATTGAGGTGCCTGTCATCTTTTGTACCGCCTTTGATGAATATGCTATAAGAGCGTTTGAGTCTAATAGTATCGATTATCTCTTAAAACCACTTGATGAGGCTATGCTTCAAAAAAGCCTCGAAAAATATTTGCGCTTAAAAGAGCATCTGATTCAGGGCGAACAGCGTGCACTCAACATGGAGCGTGTAATAGACCAAATTGAGCTCGCTTACAAACAAACAATATTGGTAAATTATAGGGAAAAGATCATACCCATCAGGCTTCAAGATGTTGCATTTATTTATACTCTAAATGGTCTGGTTTATCTCGAACTTGACAAAAACAGGCGTTTTACCGTCCCATATACCCTGGAACAGTTTGACTCGATGATTGATCCGCACCAGTTTTTTCGTGCCAACCGGAAGTTTATTTTGAACAGGGATTTCATAGAGGATATAGAATACTACTTCAACAGAAAACTTTTTATTACTTGTAAAATAGAATCTCCAGAGAAAATAATTATCAGCAGGGTCAAAGCCCAGCCATTCTTGCAATGGCTTGAAAGCTAAATTTCATTGTAATCATGCCTAAAGCAATGGTGTTTTACAACGCAAATTAAAAGATTTTGGCAAGCGGACGCAACACGTCGAAAACGCCAAGATACGCTTACCTGGATGGGTCTGGTTAAAAGATTACTAATCAATAGGCCACTCAGTTGTCTATCACAATAATTAGCCCATTAATTCACAAAGATCACATAACTGGGGTTACAGAATTCCAAGTGCACCTGAAATAGCTTTTAGCCATTCTGTTCAATTGATAGGAAGGCGATTCCAATGACCAATTCACATAGGTTCATGGTCGATTCGCGGCATATTTGGGTTGTTTCGGTCTGAATTGGGGCAGCTTACGGAGCATAATCTCGTCTATTGTAAAAAAAAGAAATCGTTATGAAACAATTAAAAGCAATTTTATTGGGCTGTATAATTCTTGCAGCCCTAGGATGTAAGAAGTCCGACAATGATTTAGAAACAAACTCTACGATCGTGAACGATAATTTTAAAGACGGCCAAGGCAGTTGGCTGATAGATTTGTGGATTATCCTAAAGGCAAGGAGGAAGAATGGGAGATTGGAGGTGGTATTTCAAAGTTACCTGGCCCCCTGGATACCACGAGCATGGCACTGAGGCTTTCCTCAATTAACCGAAGTGATGATGTATTTATGTTCTTGAAAAAGAAGGTTACCGGACTTAAGCCAAACCAATTGTATACGGTAAAACTGGAAATTGAGTTCGCCAGTAATGCTCCAAGCAATATGCTTGGCGTGGGAGGTGCGCCAGGGGAGAACGTTTACCTCAAGGCTGGGCTCACACCAATAGAGCCAATCAAAGTGCTCCAGGAAGACGGATATTTCAGACTTAACCTGGATAAGGATAGCGAGTCACTATCTGGAAAAGATCTTTTTTATATCAATCATATTGCAAATGGAACACAGGAGGCAACCTATAAATTGCTAAACAGGTCTGGTGAATTCAAAGGCAGGTCTAACGAAAATGGTGAGGCCTGGATTGTAATTGGAACAGATTCTGGACATGAAGCGACCACAACACTCTTTTATACAAAGGTAAAGGCAAATGTTAGTTATTAAATAATAGGTAAGGGGGGGTAAGCCGTAACCTTGCGGTTCCCCCTTTTTCAAAGATCAATTCATGCAATAAGCAACGTAGTTATCTATAGTTAATAATGGCTAAGTAGGCTCAGGCATCAGAACTTTATCTATATCACAAGAATTTTTATATTTGCCTGTATGAAAGAAATGCTTCGGGCGCATATAGAACAAGTTGTATCCCTTACAGATGAGGAATATGATTTTGTGCGGATGCATTTTTGCCTTAAACACCGCCCGAAGGGAGGATTGCTTATTACCAAGAGTTCCCCAGTTCCTTACGTATACCTGGTGATATCGGGTTTGTTGAAATTGGTTTACCATGATCAAACGGGCAGGGAACATATTGTCTCATTCGCAATGGAAGAGTGGTGGGAAACTGACTATCCCGCCTGGTTTGCCCGAACGCCTGCATCGCTTGACTTGTATTGTATTGAAGAGACACATGTATATTGCCTGTCTCTTGATGGATACCAAACCCTCTGCGCCAAGGTTCAAAAAATGGAGCACTTTTTTCTGCACAAGGCAAACCGCGGTCACATGGCTTCCCAAGAGCGCATTCTCTCCTTTCTAACCTCGACCCCAAAGGAGAAATACGAGCTTGTTCTGCGTAAACAGCCGGCCTTGATGCAACGCGTTCCCAAGGCTATGCTTGCTGCCTATCTTGGTTTGTCCCGTGAAACACTAAGCCGATTGTGGCGTCAAAATTAAATGCCAACTAGCTTTTTCATAAAGATTAACAGTCCGCTCATGCGGTTTAAGAACCATATCAGCAGTTTCCAAAATTCAGCTACGATCCCATGATATTGAGTACTCCAAAGCCGCCAGTGGTACCAAAATTTAATAAGTCGTTTTTATAGATATAAAGGGTTTTTTATCTCACGATTTTGGCTCAAAGGTTTTGTCTAATGACTGCACTACTTTAGCAGATGATATGATAGTCCCATGTTATGAAACATGAATGCCCATTTATCGGCCTGCTGCTCAATCGTTAATTCTGTAGATGTTGCTCCGCCATGCCCAGCTAGTGTGTCTATTCTTATCAATACGGGGTTTTTCCCTTTCTGAAACTGCTGTAGCCTTGCGGCGAATTTAAAGGAATGAGCAGGGATCACGCGGTCGTCATGATCTGCAGTAGTGATGAGTGTCGCGGGGTAGGCGGTATTTTGCTTTAGCGCATGATATGGGGAATAATGATACAAGTATTTGAACATTTCAACACTTTCTTCTGGAGAACCAAAATCGAATATCCAACCTTCCCCCGCGGTAAACTTATTAAATCTTAACATATCTAGTACCCCGACGCCCGGGAATGCTACCTTGAAAAGATCTGGACGCTGGGTCATACATGCACCAATAAGCAAGCCCCCATTAGACTCACCGGCAATTGCGAGTCTTTGAGCGGAGGTGTATTTTTCTCTCACAAGATACTCTGCTGCAGCTATAAAATCATCAAAGGTATTCTGCTTCTGCATTTTTGTACCCGCTAAGTGCCATTTGGTTCCGTACTCGCCGCCACCACGTAGATTTGCTACGGCAAGGATTCCCCCTTGTTCCAAAAGAATAACATTGCGAACATCAAACGTCGGGGTCACACTGATGTTAAATCCTCCATATCCATGCAGCAAGGTTGGATTTGACCCATCCAACTTGATCCCTTTCTTATGGGTAATGATCATGGGAACCCTGGTTCCATCTTTAGATGTATAAAATATCTGCCTTGATATATAATCGGTGGGGTCAAACTGTATGCTGGGTTTTTTATATCGCTCAGAGCGGCCGCTTGATATATTATATTTATATATGGTACCAGGATTGATATAGGATGTAAAATAATAGTAAAGGTACTTATCACCAGCTTTAGCGTTCACCCCAACTGTAGGAACCGAGCCGATATCAGGAAGTTTTATTTTGTGCTCAAATTTGCCGTTTAGATCATATTGACGGATGGAGGAAAGTGCATCTTTCAGGTAGTGGGCAAATATTTTACCCCCTGCGGTTGTTGCCTGCAACACTTCATTGGTTTGCGGTATAATTTGTTTCCAGTACGCAGATGATGGCTTGGAAATTTCAGCAGCTACTAATCGACCATTTGGTGCATTTAGATCTGTACGAATATATATCTTATCATCAACGATATCCAGGATCTCGTGATTACCCGATAGGTTTCCTACCACAGTTGAAAACTTTGACGTCGGTTGGCTGAGATCTTTTATAAGCAGTTCATTGCCTGAACTAGAATTCGCTGATGTAATCATTAGGTACCGGCCATCACCACTGACTTTTGAAGTAATGAATCTTCTTGGAAAAGAAGCTCCCCCTAAAATAAGCTTATCCTGGGATTGAGGGGTATTAATCTTATGGAACTGGAGTTGATGTTGATCTGTTTTCTCAGAGAATTTATTTCCCTTTATATCTCGTTTATAGGTACCATAAAAAATCCCTTCATTACCTTTCCAGGCTAAAGTTGTAAATTTAACGTTGACTAATGTATCACCCACTATTGATTTATCAGCGGTTCTAAGGACCGCTACTTTAGTCCAGTCCGAACCACCCTCAGTAAACTGATAAGCCATCAATGAGCCGTCCCTACTAAAGCTAAAATCGGTGAGAGCGGTGGATCCGTCCTTCGAGAAGGTATTTGGGTCGAGAAATATTTCCTCTTTAGATCCCTCGCCCTTAGTTCGATATATAACCCATTGATTTTGCAGGCCATTATTTTTGAGAAAATAGATGTAATTACCCTCCTTAAAAGGAGCAGAAAATTTTTCATAATTCCATAGGCTTTTCATGCGCTCTTTCATCGCACCGCGATAAGGTATCTGTCTGATAAAAGTCGAGGTAATCTTGTTCTGAGCGGCAATCCATTTGCTTGTCTTCGCCGACTGGTCATCTTCGAGCCAGCGATATGGATCTGCTACAACAGTACCGAAATAAATATCCTTTTGATTTCCTCTTTCTGTAACAGGATATGGAATTCTTATAATCTGCTCTGCTGCTGGAATCGTCTTGGACTTATTACAAGCTATCAGAGCAATTGTGGCAAATAAAATATTAAATGTTCTTTTCATGATAATTTTTTCCTCGATGGTGATTTTATACCTCCTCAGGTAAAAAAGTTTTGATAATTGAGTTTAGATACTAGGGAATCTTAGATTCCTATGATCCTTCTAGCTGTTGTTGATATGTTGCCTATTACCTGTTCTCCGGTAGATAGTCAAAGGCTTACTTCTAGAACTGTTGAGGCATTTGTAAATCTGCTTCCATAGTTTTAAAACAAAGCTACCTATGTGATAGAAAATATATATGATTTTAATGATGAGATGACCAAAATCGCATGTGAGATGCCCAAATTATGTGATGAAAGATTTTCAGATATAAGCGATATCAAGCTGATCGGGTTCAAATCAACCTACAGAAAAAGTGCACATCTCAGTAAAATCAGATCCAACATTGTATCATTGAATACATTATCGTACATGAGGGTAAATTAATCTTCAGTTATCTATCTATTTATAAAAGTAATATTCAATGCTAGAAAATTAGACTGTAAACCGTGCTAACCGGTTTTTAATGCGTTACAAAAAGAAATTGGAAAATGGGTAATACTTCGATGGCATAAATAGATGGCAATAAGATAGATATCGGCCAACGCTTTTTTTAAACCTCATCAGTAAGCAATAACAATCGCTGTTTCTTTAAGATCAGCAGGTAGAAATGCTGGAAAGCTGTCGGGCCACTACACCCGATAGACATATTTGTTATTTAATAAATGTGATTGAAATCACATCCACTCATTAATGTGTATCTTAAATTTGCTCCACAATAAGAATAGAAACATGAAAAAGACAATTAAAATTTTTGGGTTGCTATTAATGTTATCAATCCCGGCGATGGCTCAATCAACAGATGTGAAAGCCATGGAAAAAAAAGTCATTAGTCCTTGGGCCTGGCAGGACAAACTGAGCTACGTTCAGGCAGTAGAAGTTAAAAATGTACAGAGTACACTTTATGTTTCTGGCCAGGCTGCGGTACATCCTGATGGTACTTCGAGTAAAGAGGATATGCGTACCCAATTGGCACTTGCCATAAAGAATCTAGAGACAGTGATAAGTAAGTCGGGATTTGAATGCCGTAATATTGTAAGACTAACAATTTACACTACTTCCACTAAGGAGTTTACCAGCAAATGTTTTGATCTTTTTCAGGACTTTGTGGCAAAGCATGGCATGAAGCAAACCGTCACATTGATGCAGATCGTTGCACTAAATGAAACGCTAAAGGTAGAACTTGAAGCAACGGTTGTGAAATAGAGAATATGTAAAAGTGATTTTATATTTGTAAATTCAAATCCAGTACCAACTATGATCCTACATGCTGAAAACTTTGTAGCTATCGTTGGTATAGGAGCCCGTCCAATCAAGCAAACATTTTTGTTATCTCCATTATCATCTTTTTCAAAGCTTAACAGCGCAAGGAATTCAATAAGTTACTAAGCGTGTTATCAAGATAAATGATAAAATACTTACAGTTAGTGCATACAGACACTGGTCTAATTCCTTGCACACCTAGGGGGTGTAAATTAAGGATTTAGGACTAATCGGTAAACAGCTGCATCTTAAATTGATTCAGTTCCATTTTTTTTGATTTAATTAAAGTTTTCTATAAATAGTTATATATGCAGCGTTTCAAAATATTTTTTTTGCTTTTAAATTTATCATTTGGTTATTCAATAAGTCAAGTGAAAGCCCAGGTTTTCGAGAAAACAGCTGAGCTCCACGGCGATAGTCTTGTTTTTCCATTAACAATTATAAATGCTTTTCCATTCATATCAGCAACAGTCAACGGTGTTTCTGGGAAATTTATGTTCGATACTGGAAATCAATTTTCCATTGATATAAATGATAATTATATCAAATTGCCAAATAAAAAAGTTAAAGGAAAAGGTGTTGTAGCAAGTGGGCAGTCTTACAAAAAAAACGTAAACGATACCATCCGTGAAGTGAAGTTCAAAAATGGGCTTACCTACCAGAATCTCGAAAATATTACCAGTGGTAATTATGAGTTTTTACAGAAATATATCACTCCCGACTGCCTGGGCTATATTGGTCATAATTTTTTTAAAGGTTATCTTTTCAAACTTGATTATCTCCGTAGAAAGATTACCTTTTATAAAAATTCCAGTGAACGTAGCATGTCCAATGATTTCTTAGCCAACGAGAAGGTTCTGGCAGTAATCGATTTCGAAACCAGAAAGTTGCCGAATCATCCGCTTGTCAAGTTAAAGATAGATAAGGTAGATGTTTTAGCGGCATTTGATACCGGTCAATTTGGATCACTGCAATTGGATTATCCTTCCAATGAATCGCTTAAACGGAAGGGCTCCGTACTATTTTCTGGTACAGACGGGGAGGGTGATACGCTATTAACGGTTAAAAATATAACCATGGGCGGAAAATTCAAAACTACTTTAAAAGGCGTGGAACTCACAAATTTTGAGGATACACAGATCATTAGAAAAGCATTGGGTATCGTCGAACCGAACATTTTGGACATTGGATACCGTTTTTTCTCGCAGTATAAAACGGTTTGGGACTATAATAGGAAAAAGATTTATATTTTGGAGTATTGACCATCTTGCTCATTTATTCGTATCCAAATACTTTTTGTTAGATCAGTATATAAATTTAACCAGATTCAAGGGTAGAATGTAAATTATCTTAAGCTAATAATTAAAGCAATATATAAAACGGATTTTGACAATATTGATTAATAATTTTTGAGATGATTGAAGCCTTTACCCCTCCGGAGCCAACTGTTGTCCGATAGGTATATTATAATTCCTAGAGGGTGGATTAGTATGCTTTTTAGCTGTGATCAAAAATGCAATGAGCTTAAACCCTACGTATGAAAAATTTTCAAATATGGTCCAATCAGAATGTCGGGAATACAATCGCCTAAATGATCAATGATTCTGCTATATACCGACTTTTTGTTGTACTGGTATTATCCCTCATAGCTTTATTAGGGTATTTTATATTAATCACCAGTTTTTGCGAAATTTGCGATGGCTTTGAACCTTAATTATTTGTATCAAAGGTCAATTGGAAATTTCCGATTTTCAAGCTCATTAAATACATCTGTAATGACCATTTTGATACCGATTTGATAATCGAAGCTTTTCACTGGGCTACCTTCTAAAGCCATAGTGCATTATTCCTAAAATGTACCGCCCTAAAAGTTCGGGATTAAATACATAATCTAAATCTATTTCATCGGCAATCTTTTAGCATATGTTTCTGTAGACTCCATATCGACTTCCTCATCAGCTAATTTGGAGGTAGGATTACCATAAAATACGCATTTTCTGAATGCGACTTAAGTAAGTTATTTGAGCGCTGCAACTACTGCAGCCTTTCTTTGCTTAGCAATGGGGATGTGTTGCTCAGAATAATTTAAAACTAGGTATCCAGAATCCAAATTGAGAATACGGGTTACATGGGCCTTATTGATAAGGTGAGATTGGTGGCATCTAATGAATCCGTATGGAGTGAGCATTTCATCGTATTCATATAATGGTTTTGAAATTAAGTGTTCAGTACCGTCAGTTAAAAAAAAGGTGGTATAGTTGTTTGAGGAGAAACATCTAACGATTTCATGAATAGGTACTAGATATGTCTCTTTCAAAGAGGGCAATGCAATTTTAGCTCGAACATCGATATGTTTATCCTCAAGAAGGCTGAAGAGGTTTGCCAGTCGCGTATGTTGTTTCTTTTTGCCAACTGAGCTGATTATTTTTTGAACAGCGCTTTTGAGTTCCTTAACGTTGATAGGCTTTAGTAGGTAATCGAGCGCTGAAAACTTTATTGCCTTGATTCCGTAAACATCATAAGCGGTTACAAACACAACCTCAAATTCTAAATTATCTAAAGACCTCAAAAAATCGAATCCATTCTCGAATGGCATTTCAATATCAAGAAAGACAACCTCAGGATTAAAAGTTTTGACCAGATGTCTTGCCTCTTGAGCGCTTTGTGCTGTGGCAATTATCTCAATTTCAGGGCAATGTTGATGTAACAATGCTTGAAGATTATTTACATTCATTTCCTCGTCGTCAATGATTATTGTCCTTATCATTTTTATGTATTTATCCAGTTATGAAATGTTATAATAATTTGCGTACCAAAATCCGTTTTGATTTCCAGTTCTATGAGTTGGGTCCTGTCTAATTTATTTATTGCATCAATGCGTTTTCTTGTTAGTGACAATCCGTATCCTGAAAGCGTATTAGCATCTTGCCATACTCCATTATCCTCAATAATTATAGCAAACGTATGGTCTTGCTCTCCCTGCTTACATAAAATCTTTAATATACCGGTTTCCCTCAGATTAGCAATACCATGTTTTACCGCATTTTCTACCACAGGTTGAATAATCATGGTTGGAATTTCAATTTCAGCAGGGCGTAATTCAGGATCAATCAAAACACTCCAGGTGAAGTTGAATCTTAAGGCCTCCAAACGCATATATATTCCCATCATTTCCAGTTCTTCTCCAAGATTGCTAAAAAGACTCTCGCTATTTGCCAGTGTCTTTCTCAGAAGCATACTAAATTCCTGAAGGTAGAAATTTGCATCTTCAATACGACCGGTATTAATTAAACCTTGAATAGCGCTTAGCGCATTAAAAGTAAAATGTGGATTAAGTAGTGACTGTAGCCGAATCGCAGCATCTTCCATTCGTTGTTGCCTATCTTTCGAGATTCCTAGCAGTTTACTCATATTTCGGGTAATGAACAGTAGGATAATTATTACCATAACGACACCTATTAAGCCGTAAGTTATGACAGATTTATACCAATAAGGCTTTATCTTGATATAAACCACCACTGGAACCTCTTTTTGTATTGAATAACTTAGTAGGAGTCTATATGATGTGTTTGCTTCAACAGGTAACTCATCCAAGGCGTGAAGAAATTTCCCGACTAGTTCTTCTTTTGTTTCAAGGTTTCTAAGGTTGTAGTCTATGCTGAGGTCTGTAAAATCGCTCCGCTCCACAACCCTCAAACTTATTTTGTTTCTTGCTGATAAACTAAACCCTCCACTCATATTTTTATCAGAAAAGGTATCCCATAGCGATTTACTTTTACTATTAGGGTCAAAAAAACTTACCTTTGGAATTAAGATCGGCCTTTTGATAATATATTTAAAAATAAGTAGGTTTGTTTCACGCTGCAGAATCTCAATAATATATTCTTGTCCTGGCAAAAGGTAAATCTTTATACCTTGTATTACTTGATCCATTCCGCTGGTTACCTGTTGAGCGTTGACCGTGTCACCAAGATTAAAATATCTTTTCACATATAGTCTTGAGCCTGACATCCCCAAGGATTGCTTTGATTGAATTTTGATAAACCCCCCGGCAGTAGTGACATGAAAGTTATTTCCATCTGAAACCATTTTAACCTGCCCTGCTCCATGCTCTTGAGGCTCAATACGCAGAATGCCGGACTTTCCATGCAAATCTTGCGGAGCGGCAACTGCTTGAAAATATAGAAACAAAAAGAGCAACGATAACAAAAATTTATTTATTTTCATTTTAATATTTTATGCTGTGGTACTCAACTATAACCCATTAGGTCAGGCTTACCTTTGAGTTTCAACAATCGCAATCATGGCATCTAGTTCACTGGTAAGCTCACTCTCACTTTTAAACCCTGCCGTAAAAAACTTTAACTGACCCTTTTTATCAATAAGTACTTTACTTGGGATTCCGGTAACATTGTACGCCTTCGCTATTTGAAATTCCTGAGTATTTTTAACAGGACTATCTATTAAAACATTCATTGGAAATCCATTTTTCTTAACATATGAATTGATTCTTACAGCTGAGTCTTCACCCGGCTCCATAGTGGCTACGAATAAAAAAACAACTTCCGGGTGTGCGCGGCTCGCTTTTTCCATTGCTGGCATAGATGCAATACAAGGAGCGCACCAGGTGGCCCAGAAATCCAAGAGCACAATCTTTCCTCTTAAGTCTTTTAAAGCTACTTTATTTCCCTTTAAATTCAACATCGTAAAATCAGGAGCTGGAGTATTTGTCATCATTTTTTTAAGGAGTTCCTTTTCAGTGTTGCTCCGGCCATCCCTTTCTATTGAATCGAGAAAATGCGAAGCATCAGAAGGATTGCCAATTTTTCTTACGGTCAAATCCTCAAGCAAGGTTTTCATTTTTGCGGTAAGCTTTCCTAATCTTGCACGTGCCAATAACATATTGAATAATTTATCCTGTTCTCCCAATTTAGATAATAATTCCATACGGAGCTCCCATGACGATTGCGAAATATCTTCAGGCTTTACATTTTTTAGGGCTTTCTCTTCATAAAACAGTGCCTGTTCGGTTTTACCTGAAGCGTGCAGGGTTATTGCATAAGTCTCGTAGTAAGGGTAAGCTGCCATACGCATAAACCTGTCCCAGTCCTCGGCAGGAAAGTCTGTGGGCCTGGCTAGTATATTGTCCTTGTAGGCATCGTATAGTTTCACGGTCCTTTCAGCTAGGAAATTGGCATAACTCAGCTGAACGCCTTTTTTGAACAAACTCTCAGCCGCCATGTTAAGGTAGGAAGTCTGATTGAACTTATTTTTTATCCGGCCGATATAGTATTCAAATTTAATTAAATTGGATGACCGTAAAAAAGATAAGGCCACCTCACCATGGAGTATATCTATTTGCTCCATATTGTGAACCGTATCAAGCTTCATTGAGCTGATTATCGAACGAAGTGCCAAAACGTTTTTTTCCGGATTCCGTTCCTTCGTCATCAACATAACCTGGCTCGAAAATTTAGGCTTTTCTTGAGCGCTTAATAAATAAATTTGGCAAATAAGTACTGACAGCAATAAAGGGACTTTGATGTTCATAACAAGTAATTTCGGTGTTCTAAAGTGCATATAATTTGCATCGAAGTTAGTAAACAATAAACCTCTGAAAAGCCCAAATGTGAATTCCTACAGTTTCAATGTGAATTCGATAATTTTTCTATAATCAAAAACAAAATAGTACACTTTGATATATCGTTGGTTAGTTCATGTAGAGCTGCGTTGGCATTGCTCTTGAAGTAATTTGATAAAATTACTTTATCTCCTGATAAGCAAAAAACGTGTATAATCAAGATAAAAAATGCTATTAACTGGATTTCTTTGAAATCCCATTATTCAACAGCGGTTAAAGCATGATTGCCCAATTTATACTGAAGCATAGATTTGGTTAAGCAAACATCGGTTTATCAAACCCTTTGCATTTACCGCTTAGAAACCGGAAGTTGAATCTTATTCATGTACCGGATTATCATTATATCCCGATAATCACAAGACCCAACCATTGTAAGCTTTGGAAGTTACAGTTTCTTATAAACACTTTGAGTTTCTGTATAATTTCCTTAAGTCCTTAAAGCAATAAGACACATTCATTTTAATCCAATAACCAAACTTAAAATCTAATTGACTGTTATTGGATATTCTGGAGCATGTTGACCCCCCAATTATGTTTTCCAATTCCGGTTTACGGTAAAACCATTTAAAGCTTTTA
>NZ_WKKH01000060.1 GCF_009674725.1 Pedobacter petrophilus
CAAATCTTAAAAGCCTCAAATCAGGCATTTAACAAAGAACCCTTGCAGTAACAACTGCAGGGGTTTCTGCGTTATCAGAAAGTTGGAGGAGCAAAGAGCAAGGAACAAAGAGCAGGGAGCAAAGACTAAAGGATAAAATGGGAAGCCAATAGGGCCAAAAACGAACCACGACAGACGAAAAACGACTAACAACACTCAGATAGCCCCTCTTCTATCTCCAGGATTCTTCGTGTAATCCCTTCACGCGTCCTCCTGAACTTGTTTCAGGATCTTTTTAAAGAGTTAACGAACAACAGCACAACAACAAACGATCCACGGCAGAAATTAGACGAAAAAACAAATACTACACTTCAAAAAACATTAAGGGGAGAAATAAAATTTATTTTTCCCCTCCGTTTTTTATGCGTAATAAGACGTATTCAAATTTATATTTGCTTTTTCAGCCACTTCAATTGGCGCGTAATCAGATAAAATCAATGCCTCACCTTTCTTCACACAAACGTCGTGTTCAAAATGAACAGAGGGTTTTCCATCTGCAGTTCGGATTGTCCAGCCGTCGTCATCTAAATAGACTTCTTTTTTACCCATATTAATCATAGGCTCTATGGCCAGCACCAGATTTTCACGTAGTAAACTTCCAGATCCTTTCCGACCATAGTTCGGAACCTGTGGATCTTCATGCATATCCCTGCCCAGGCCGTGCCCAACTAAATCCCGAACCACACCATAGCCTTGCTTTTCATTATGTGATTGAATCGCATATCCGATATCACCCATTCGCTTCCCGGCAACAGCTTGTTCTATCCCAAGATAAAGAGAATCCTTAGTAGTTTTAACCAGCTTTAAGATTTCAGCAGAAACTTCGCCAATAATAAAAGTATAGGCATGATCTCCGTGAAAACCATTTTTAATCGTACCAACGTCAACAGAAATAATATCACCATCACGCAGTTCTTCTTTAGTTGGAAAGCCATGCACTACTACGTCATTTACAGACGTTATAATATGAAAAGGAAAGCCATTAAAATTGTAAAAAGAAGGAACAGCACCATTATCCATGATAAAAGTATTGGCTAGCTGATCAATTTCCAGGGTTGTCATCCCTGCCTTTAGCACTTTCGCCACTTCAGCTAAAGTATTACTCACCAGTTGCGCACTGATTTTCATAAGCTCTACTTCTTCATTCGTCTTGTAAATAATCATGCCGCAAATATAAACAATCTACGTTTTAAATATTCATCTCAGGAAACTCCGTTTTAGTATTTTGTCTGATACTGGTTGATGGGATTATTCGGAAACTGTTATCCGATCACCAGGATTTAAATTATACCTGTCATTTAAATGAATAAATATATAATCTTCAGAGATTTTATTTCTACTAAATAAAATTCTCTTTAAATAAGGCAAAATCTTCACCAATGCCGGATTTAACAATAAATGTATTTAGATGATAATGTAAATGAGCCAATTAAAAAAGCAAATCTTTAAAAATTAAATTTGTAAGCTTTTTGCTTTTTTAGATTTTAACACTATTTTTATTTTATAAACTTTAAAGTAATTATCTACAACATGAAAAACGGTACAGTAAAATTTTTTAACACAGAAAAAGGATTCGGATTTATTAAGGAAGAAAATGGCTCAGAAATCTTTGTTCACGTAAGTGGACTTATCGACAAAATCAATGAGAATGATAACGTCGAATATGAAGTACAAGAAGGAAAAAAAGGATTAAACGCAGTTAAAGTGAGAGTCGTTTAAAATAATATTTTTTGAACTTTAAACAGGCCCATGGCCTGTTTTTTTGTTTATCATTGTTTATTGGTTCTCCTACTAAATTGCAAACCTTCACTATAATGTTGGATCATCCATGTCCAAACTATCAATGCGATATAACAAAGTCGCTTAACTTATGCAGAGACAATATCTAATGACCTGTTATTTTAAGCTTCATCAGGATAACTATTCTTAATTCGAATGTTTCAAACTTTAATCATTTCGGCTTGTTGTTATACCATCTACCAATTATAAGATTATAATTTATTATGGAAAATCAAGAAAAAACAGTTGAGGTATTAAATGACCTTATTGAGATTAACAATGACAGAGCAGACGGTTTTGATAAAGCAGCAAGCGATTTAAGTGAGGAAAATATCGATTTAAAAGTAACTTTTGATAAACTTTCATCTGATAGCAGAACAAACGTTACTGAACTGGCTGGTTTAGTAGGCCGAAATGGTGAAAACCCGGATACTGGTAATACCGTTTTGGGAACCTTACACCGTGCTTGGATAGATATCAAAGCGAGTTTTGGAGGCGATGATCGCCACAGTATTTTGGCTGAATGCGAACGGGGCGAAGATGCCATTAAAAAAGCATACAAAGATGCACTTCAGGAAAATGATCTTGGCGAAAACGTAAGATCAGTATTATTGAAGCAACAAGATGCGATCAATATCAGTCATGATGCTATTAAAGCGCTAAGAGACGCACATAAGGCATTATAAAAAATGCTTATAATTTTAAAAGCTATTGCGAATTGCAATAGCTTTTTTTATGCTCCAACATATCTCTGTTTTATTTTAATTCGTCACATCAGTTAGTGTGGACCCGGAAACTAATCAGCGATAGTTAAATTGTTTGGGATCTCAGAATTACAACTCCTGGAGAAGTGAATTCGATCGGTGAATATCGATCTTTGATATGTCAACGGCGGTAAGTCCGTAAGATGTTAATTTGATATTAAAGATTATTGGATCGCCAACTTGTATATTTGTACCAAGATCTTTCAGGCAACAATGAATGTCCTGTTCGTTTGCGTCGATTATTTTTCCACTTCCTTCATTCGGATTTATAGAAATCAATATACCTTTTCTCATTTTAATTTGTTCATGCAAATATATGGGACGTTATCTTAAATGTTTTTTCTAAATAATAACAAAAATAAAGGTCAACTGCATAAATTACAGTTTAGTTCACTAATTTAGATAGATTTTATTACAAAAATAAGCGGATTAGATAAAAATGATGTAAATTTTTGTTATTTGAACCAATTAATGACGAAAATGATTTATCTAACTCCCAAATTTCATGGCATTTTCAGCTTTGTGTTTGTTTTTTAATCTGCTGAGTGTTTCTTCTCTCATCACCAGATAACTTGCCAGGATTCTTGCAGGTAGCCTGTATTTTCCGCTTGCATTGAAAATTCGATAACGGTAATCCGCAGAAGGCAGACGGCAGAGTCTTGATTCATCAACCAGTTTTTGATATTTCATACAAAATATCTTTCTCGCCATTATATCTACCTCCGGATATTTCTCGTAAAGCTTTTCAATAAAATCTTTAGGAAGTAAAATCAGTTCGGAGTCGTAGATCGTTTCCAGGCCTTCACTTTCGAGATAATGTGAAATTTCGGTAAAGCCAATTATTTCGTCTTCGCCATATAATGAAAGCGTGATTTGTTTATTTTCAATAGTGGTGTACTTTCTTAATGTTCCACTAGCGATGAAGATCGCATTGCAACCGGCAATCCCACCAGGGTGGAGGCGGGTGTTTTTGCAGACAGATAAGGTGATAGCATTTTCCCGAAGTAGCCCAACGAGTTCATCTGATACAGGTGCCAGCGCACGGCAAAAATTAATTAAGGGATCAAGTTTCATTTCGCACGTTTGATAATAATGAAGAGCATGCGTTGCAAAGCTATACCTTTTTAATCTTAGATTCCTAAATAAACAATAATGAATAGAGGTGATTTAAGAGAATATGATGCGTTATTCTTACTTCTGAATTAATGCATTTTTTTTCCTTACAAATACGAAGACGTTAGCCTAAACATAGGTTTACGTTAGATTTATAAACGATAAATGAAATAAGATAATTGATGATCAATGTAAAAGGATAACTATATTTTAAAATTGTCTATTATAGTTTTAATTTATTGATCTGTTTTAAGTTGCTTATTGTATGGTAGTTAAGTGTTTGTTTTCTGTATTGCCACTATATAGATAATGGTGTTGCCAGGATGAATATAACAATCCTAAGTTTCACAACCATAAATAGTCAACTCCACTAAGTATTAAAAATTTCTTAAATATTGGCCTTTTTTGTAGTGGCTTTACAAATACACATTAATCCTCAGAAAGTCACCAATCGTCTATTTCATCATACCTTATAAATGTCAATTTTTTGGTGGTCAGGAGTTTTAGAGATCAGCTGAAATTTTTTCTTTCGCAAGAGATAAATCATCTTGTGAAAGTTCAAGTTGTTCATTTTTCAGCGCTGCTGACGGCATGTATTTCAAATCTACACACATTGGGAAATGGTCTGAGCCACAACTCGCTAATCTTTTAATGGAGCTTAATGCAAAATCAGTTGAGCAGAAAATGTGATCTAGCGGAAAACGAAGCAGCCAATATTTTGCGTTGAAGCTATTAAAGAAACCGCGTCCACGCCTTGGATCTAATAATCCACTCACTTTGCCAAAGAGTTCTGTGGTGTAGCTCCACGCCACATCGTTCAAATCTCCCATCACCACAACTGGTAGATTAATGTCTTTCGCCTTTGCGGCAACGATTAGTATTTCCTGATCTCTTTCTGTACTCCTCGGATTTTCCTGCGGAACGGGTGGTTCGGGATGTAAGCAAAACAATTTCACTTTCTGTCCTGACCTCAACTCAACAGTTGCTTCCATAGAAGGAATGTCAGACTTTACCAGATAGTTCACTTTTACATCAGTTAACGGCAATTTTGAATATAATAACATTCCATAGGTATTTTCTAACGGAGCTTTAAGCTGATGCTGATATGTTTTTTGGATGGAATCCATTTCATCTTGCCACCACTTATTTGTTTCTACCATTAAAACTACATCCGGTTCGCATAGTGCAATCAGGTTATGGTAATCCTTAGACTGGCGGTTTTCCTGATAAACATTGGCAATTAAAATTTTCAGATTATCAACGCCATCACTTCTTAAACTGGTGATTATTTGTTTTTTTCCTAATGCCGTGAATGGAAAAACAAGGTATATCAGATAACTCAGGTTAATAAGCAAACCGATTAAGACTACCCAATCTTTAGTATCTTTTGGAAAAGAAAAGTATACCGTTACAGCAATCAAAACAATATTTATCGAAAGTTTCTGCAGTCTTGGATATTCGAAAACCCTGAAGATCCAAAAATCATGGCGAATGAAGGGAATGACTGTCGATAAAATGACGATTATGCTAAAGTAAAAAAGAATGTCGTGTGTCAAAAGGAATCCGGTTCTTAAATGTACGTAGCTTAACAAGCAACATCCTAAAATGTTCTGATACTATAAAAGGGGAAAATCAAAAGCATGAAGATCCATCAGGATACCTTATATCTTAATCGATAATTTATGTTTGTGAAGATTGATAAGTGATTGGTAAATAACTTATTGGGCTATCCTGCAGCGGAAAATTGCCTGGTATCCGTTAAGCTAATTGTGAAATCATATTTTTTCAATTCGTAGGAAATGGCTAATGCCTGCAACTCGTGCAATTCCTCAAAATTAAAAATGTTTTCTGGTGTTGCTGATGAAAGCGATTTAATTCGTGTGATGATTTCACGGTAAGTTTCGTGATTGCTGATTTCGTTCATTTGATGCGATAAATTCTGCTTGTTAACAATTTTTAAAACGAAAAGGTTTTATGATTCAGGCAATATATTTGGGTAATAAGTTATCATTTTGAGAAGATGATTCAGTTCTCTATCCGTACTTGTATCAATAGCTAATAGATGATATAAAATATTTCCCGGAATGCTAAAACTATCGAGTAACGTTATTGGTTAACAAAGGGTGAAAACGTTAAATACTATGGAAAAGCGCATCTACGTGTTAGAGGATAATGATGATATTAGGGAGATTGTATCCATTCTTTTGCAGGAAGAAAATTATGAGGTATTTGCTTTTTCTAATATAGCTGCATTTCGTTCTGGCGTTGCAAAGGGTAAACCTGCAGATCTGTTTTTATTAGACGTAATGCTTCCTGATGGTAACGGAATGGATTATTGTAGTGAGCTGAAGTCTTCGCCGGTTACCGCCCGTATGCCAGTGGTGGTGATGTCGGCCAATTTTTCCAACAAGGAAATAAATCAGCGTTGCTTTGCAGATGATTATATTCATAAACCATTTGAAATAGATGATTTTGTGAAACGCATTTCTGCTCAAATCCATTAACAGATCAGCGAGCCTAATATTTCACTTCATCATTAACGCTATCTGATTGAACGAAAAATAGTTTTGCATTCAAAAAGCAAATCACAAGTAGCTAATAAATCCAAAGCCTTTCCAAATTTCAGTTACCATAATTTTATTTGGTAGGGCAAGGAGCTGACCTTAAAAATTGATTGCCATAATCAGGATAATTGTAATTAAGTTTGCAGCCGAATTGATGAGCGAAAGAAATAACGAAAACTTATTCCCGAAATATTATGCAAAACTAAAGGGATTTGCGATTCGTATCCGTTACAGTGAATACCTGAGTGATGCGCTTAGAAATACGGTTGCCATCATCATTCCGCTGGTTGCTTTAGCCTATTTCGGACAGTTGCTTGCGGGTATAAGTATCAGTATAGGGGCGCTGTTTATGAGTTTGTGTGATATTCCCGGCAACAGGCGGGATAAGCTTAGCGGTGCAATTGTGGCTATCTTATCACTTGCCCTTACTTCATTTGTCATCTCTCTGAGCTTCGCCAATTCTTACCTGGTGGCGATCACCGTAGTTGTGATCACATTTTTATTTGCGATGCTTTCTGTATTTGGTAATCGCCTTTCTTTAATCGGGCTTATCGGTACTACATTAATCGCTTTCACACTTGGTCTCCATCCTAAGCAACCCTTAATTTTTAGTACGTACATTGTTATTGGTGCTGGCTGGTATACCTTAATTAGCTTAACTCAAATTTATTTATGGCCGTATCGGTCATTGCACCATGCCATTTTCGAAGCGATCCAGGGTACAGTAGCCTTAATGGAATTGCGGGCAAGTGCTTATCATGAAGGTGTTAATCTTCGGGATTTTAATGCGCAAAATATCATCCTTCATTTAAAATTAAATGCCAGGCAGGAGCTGATCAGAAGTCTATTGCTGAGGGATCGCATTGCAATGTCTGCTGAAAACAAATCCGGGAAAAAGCTTTTAGCCGCTGCGCTGGATATTATCGATCTCTATGAACAAGTAACCGCAATTCATCATGATTACGGTGAGATTCGGGCAGCCCTGGCACCGACGGATGCATTACCTAAAATACTGGAAACGATTGCTCAGCTTACGAAGAAACTGGAATACAGTGCCGTGGAATTTTCTAATGCAAAATCTTCCCCTTATGAATTGATATCCCGGCAACAAATTGAAAATAGAATAGGCGAATTATTGCTTATTTCGGCAACATTGCCTGCTGAAAAGGGAAATTTATTGACAGGGATAGCCAAAAACCTGCAGGATATTTCAGCGATAGTAGAACGTTTATCTGCAGGTTACCGACTGGATTTACCAGACACCGACATTATTGAGACAGAAGTTTACAAAGATTTTATCCCGGAGGCACCATTCAACTGGCAAAATGTACTTTCACATTTTTCTTTGCACTCGCCGGTATTTCGGTTCGCACTTCGTTTAAGTCTTTTGTGTTTAATCGCAATCCTGCCAACCTTACTTTTTCCTGATCAACGGTATAGTTATTGGCTTTTATTAACGGTGGTTATTGTGAACAGACCGGGTTTCGGTTTAACCAGAATACGCAATACGCAGCGCTTATGGGGTACTTTAATTGGCTTATTAATCGGGCTTTTACTTGCTTTTGCTTCAGCTTCACTGCAGTTGGGATTGGCCATATTGGGCTTGCTTGGCTTTTTTCTTTTTAACCGTACGCACTATATGTGGGGCGTAGCCTGCGTAACCGTAATGGTTGTTTTGGCGCTGAATGTATATCATGGTCATGTATCGCAAATTATCAGCGATCGGTTGTTGTTCACGCTAGTCGGCTGTGGACTTTCCTATATCTCTATTTTTATCTTTCCGATTTGGGAAACTCCGAGGATTAAAGCTTTAATTTCAGATTGCCTGGCTGCAAGCCGTCACTATTTATTTTGCGTGGCTTCAGAGCGGAAGGGTTTTCTAAACTATCATTATCGAACTAAGCTGGCCAGAAAAGATGCCTACATCAGCTTTGCTTTTTTAAGTGAGGCTTTACAATCGATCAAAAAGGAACCGCTAGCCAGGGCGATCGATTTGAGTGGGCTGGAAGATATTCAGGTTTTGATTTACCAATCTAACGGTGCAATAGCAGCACTTTCGCTGGCAAAGCAAGTGGATTATGCTTTAAGCAACGAAGCATTTGATGAATGTTTAAATAACCTTGATTACTGTATTACTGCAGCACCATCTGTTGATCTTACTGCCCTTGCTGCTAACAGTCAAAATCAAATCCATTCTGAAATGTTGCTTCGCACGCTTACCCAGCGATTAAAAACATACTTTAAATAGCGATTCCTAAATCGAAACAGGCTATTTCAGGTTTCATTCCGATCACTGGAATGGTATTTGTACCGTCCTCATAAATTATATTATGGATACGCAACAAATAAAAAATACTGCACGGATACTTTTAGGGGCTGGATTAATCGTAGCCGGGATTGGACATTTAACTTTTGCCAGAAAGGAATTTCAGGCGCAGGTTCCGGACTGGGTTCCTTTAAAAAAGGATGATACTGTTGTTTATTCGGGTTTTGTAGAAATTGCACTGGGTACAGCATTAGTTGTCGCGCCAAAAAAATACAGATCTGCCGTTGGCATTCTGGCAGCCTCACTTTTTGTAAGCGTTTTTCCTGGAAACGTATCACAATATACCAATAAACGAGATGGTTTTGGGTTAGATACGGATAGTAAACGATTAACAAGACTGTTTTTTCAGCCGGTATTGGTATTTTGGGCCTGGAAGAGCACCAGGAAATAAGGATCACTATTTTCTGATAATTTTTAATTAATAAATTCCCGGCTATACAATTCGTTATATTTGATAAACGAATTGTATAAGTATGAAATTAAGCCAATTTTTTAAATTTCTTGTACTGGTAACTTTATTTCCTGTTGCCGCATTTTCTGCCAGTGTTGATACGGTGACCACCTATAGTAAGGTAATGAAGAAGGAGATTAAGGCTGTTGTGGTTAAACCAGATGCCTATTCTACGGTAAAGAAATTCCCTACGTTATATCTATTGCATGGCGCCGGAGGAAATTTTTCTGACTGGGTGAAGCAGACGCCAGACCCGGAAACTGTTAAACGTTTAAGCGATGAATTATCAATGGTAGTGGTTTGTCCAGACGGAGGCGTAACCAGCTGGTATTTTGATAGTCCGATTGATAAAACCTATCAATATGAAACCTATGTTTCATCTGAGCTGGTGAGTGATATTGATCAAAAGTATTCCACTATAAAAGATCGTTCCGGTCGTGCAATTACTGGTTTAAGTATGGGTGGTCATGGTGCTTTATATCTGGCTTTTCGCCATCAGGATGTATTTGGTGCCTGTGGAAGTATGAGTGGAGGTGTAGACCTCCGTCCGTTTCCAGAAAACTGGAACATTGCCAAACGCTTTGGGAAATATAATGAAAACCCCGAACGCTGGGAAGCCAATAGTGTGGTGAATTTAACACACTTATTAACGCCAAATAAACTTTCCATTATTATCGACTGTGGTTCTGGTGATTTCTTTTATAAGGTAAATGTTGCGCTACATGATAAACTCTTAGACCGTAACATTCCTCACGATTTTATCATTCGCCCGGGTGTACACAATTTCGCGTATTGGGGGAATGCGATTGCCTACCAGATGCTCTATTTTAGCAAATTCTTTAAGCGGGATCAGCAATAAAAAGCTTCTAAAAGAAGAACGGGCCAAAGGTAAAACTACCTCCGGCCCGTATCTAAATTAACGCTCTCGGGACGAAAGTAGAAGTTTTATGGTTACTTTCCAAATCAAATTTCAGCTTTGGTACGTTCTTCATAATTTCTTCATCTTGTTGTTGGCTGGTTATGAAGCTGAAATTATTTACGATTTAAAATTATTTAAATGATAAAACCTTTGATATCAATAGAATACTGTCCGCGGTGTGGGTGGATGCTTCGCTCTGCATATATGGCGCAAGAGCTTCTCAGCACTTTTACAGAACAACTAACAGGTGTAACTTTAATTCCAAGTGAAACGAGTGGAACGTTTCTTATTTCGATAAATGACCAATTGATTTTCGACAGGAAAGAAGCCGGCCGCTTTCCCGAAATAAAGGAGTTGAAGAAATTGGTTCGTGATTATATAGATCCGGATATGAATCTTGGACACACCGATCGATAAGATTCTTAAGGTCTTTCATCATCCTCTTATTGTTTTACTTTAATGCCCTTGAATTGAATGTCCATTCCTGAAACGAATCAGCTTCGGCAAACAATGATCTGGTTTTGAAGTTATATCTCTGTCAGAAGATAACAGAATACTAAAATGGTTTACTTCCGGCAGGCTAAAACAACAAATATGAAACACTACGATGCAATCATCATTGGCGCTGGTCAGGCAGGAGTTCCACTTGCAAAAAAAATGGCTGAAGCCGGGAAAAAAACAGCGATTATAGAGAAACGTTACGTTGGCGGAACTTGTATAAATGATGGCTGTACACCTACAAAAGCAATGATCGCATCTGCGAAAGCGGCCTATCAAGCCAGGAAGGCTTCTGAACTTGGGGTAATGGTAAGTGATGTTACCGTTGATTTAAAAAAGATCAAAAAACGGGCAGATGGTATAGTCGGAATTTTTAAAGCGGGTGCAGAAAATGGAATAGCCGAAACCAAGGGATTAAAACTCTACATGGGCGAGGCAAGTTTTATTGGTGAAAAGGAGATCGTGGTAAAAAGTAAAGATGGGAGCGAAGAAAAGTTATCTGCTGATTTAATTTTCATTAACACCGGCGCCAAAACGATTATTCCTGATATTGATGGCATTAACGATGTGGACTACCTAACCTCTACCACTATTCTTGATTTGGAAGAAGTTCCTGAACATCTTGTAGTGATTGGAGGAAATTATATAGGTTTGGAATTTGGGCAGATGTTTAGTCGTTTTGGGAGTAAAGTAACCATTTTGGAGCAATCACCTGTTATTCTTTCCAAAGAGGATGAAGATATTTCAAAAGCAGTTACAGCATTTTTGCAAGAGGAAAAGATAGAAGTCATTACTGGTACAAAGATTAATCATATCGGTTGGAAAGGCGATCAGATAGAAATTTCTGAATCAACAGGCAAAAAAGATAAAAAAATTAAAGCCAGCCATTTATTGGTTGCCGTTGGACGGGCACCGCAAACGAAAAATTTAGGTTTGGAAAATTGCGGCGTAGAAACAGATGAACATGGGCATATTCTGGTAAATGATAAGCTGGAAACGAATGTAAAGGGTATTTATGCATTAGGAGATGTAAAGGGCGGACCTGCTTTTACGCACATTGCATACAATGATTACACTATCGTTTACCGCAACCTGATTAAAAACACCGATCTGTCTACCAAAGGCAGACCTGTACCTTATTGCATGTTTACTGATCCGCAACTGGCCAGAATTGGCCTTTCGGAAAAACAGGCTAAAGAACAGCAATTGGAATATGAAGTAGCTGTATTGCCGATGAAAAACGTAGCGAGGGGAATTGAAACCAATGAAACTGTAGGATTGATGAAGGCTATTGTAGACAAAAAAACGAAGAAGATACTTGGCGCAGCAATCCTGGCTTCTGAAGGCGGAGAAATTATGTCTGTATTGCAAATGGCAATGGAAGGTGGCATTACTTCTGAACAGATCAGATATAGGGTATTTGCTCATCCAACATATACCGAATCGTTAAATAATCTGTTTATGAAAATCCATAAATAATAAATATGATCAGATTAGATCAGGTGAGTAAATCCTTCAAAGATACAGCAGCTGTTAAATCAGTTTTCTTTGAGGTAAATGAAGGAGAAAACCTCATCCTTTTGGGCACTAGCGGATGTGGTAAAACCACTACGCTAAAAATGATCAACCGGTTGATTGAGCCTGATGAGGGTAAGGTAACCATTAATGGAAAAAATGTTGCCAATGAAAATCCTGAAATTTTAAGACGGGGAATCGGCTACGTTATGCAAAACAATGGTTTGTTCCCACATTATACCATTGGAGAAAACATTGCAACAGTTCCTCAGCTTTTGAAATGGGATAAAAATAAGACACAGGAAAGAACGACAGAATTATTAAGCAAACTTCATCTTCCTGCAGATTGTATCAGCCTTTTTCCGCATGAGCTGAGTGGCGGACAGCAGCAGCGGGTAGGTTTGGCGAGGGCATTGGTGGCAGATCCGTCAGTTTTGTTGATGGATGAACCATTTGGCGCTTTAGACAACGTCACCCGCGCAAGCATCAGGAAAGAATTCAAGGCCTTAGAAGAATTAAAGCGCAAAACAATTGTGATGGTTACACATGATGTTCAGGAAGCATTTGAATTGGCAGATCGGATTTGTTTAATGGATAAGGGCGAAATTATCCAGATTGGAACGCCTCAGGAACTCTTGTATCATCCCATAAATGACTTTGTAAATAATTTTATGGAAAGCGAACGCATTACGCTTGAGTTTAAAATCACTACGCTTAAAGACCTATGGAATAAGTTACCAGATGAACAGTCTTCAAATGCCAAAACAGTTGATCAGCAGTTAAGTATATGGGATACGCTTAATTATTTCCGCTCCGGCGTTGATAAGATCTCATTTGCTGACGATAGCGGAAGGCAAAAATCAATTGACATCAATACCCTTAATTCGGCGTTTATCAGTTATCAAAATTTGCAACAGCATGGATGAACCTCAACAAAATTTGTGGCAGTTCATGTCAGAACAGTCTGATAAGTTATTAAATCAAACTTTTCAGCATCTCGGACTTACCTTTATCTCTCTCTTCCTGGCCGTTGCTATCGGCTTGCCATTAGGGATTTTGATCGCAAGAAAAAGAAAATTGTCTGGCTCTGTTCTGGCTGTAGCAGGGATTTTGCAGACCATTCCCAGCATTGCTCTACTGGGTTTTATGATCCCGCTACTTGGAATAGGCGCAAAGCCAGCAATAGTGGCCTTATTGATTTACGCATTATTACCCATCATCAGAAATACTTATACCGGAATTGTGGGCATTAGCAGCGAAGTGAAAGAGGCAGCAAAGGCCATGGGGATGAGCGAAATGCAAATTTTATTAAAGGTGGAATTACCGATTGCCATGCCTGTGATTTTAGCAGGAATCAGAACGGCGACAGTGATCAATGTTGGGGTTGCTACGCTGGCATCATATATCGCTGCTGGCGGTTTGGGAGAATTTATTTTTGGCGGAATATCGCTTAATAATACCAATATGATTCTCGCAGGTGCCATTCCCGCGGCTTTACTAGCGATCATTCTCGACGCCCTATTGGCGGTTATTCAAAAGATGGACTTCAAAAAATTCAGAAAGTTCTTGTACGCTTTTCCAATAGTATTTCTTATACTCGGTGCTTTTTATCTGTTGCCAAAAGCATATGGAAGCTCGCTCACTGCTGGCTTCACCCCCGAGTTTATGGGAAGGCAGGATGGGGATTTAGGTTTAAAAAAGGAATATGGATTGAAAATCCACACCATTGTCATTAGTGATGCCGTAATGTATAAAGCGGCCTATGAAAAGAAATTGGATGTAATTAGCGGTTATTCTACTGATGGGCGTTTGAAGGCATTTGACCTTACGATTTTAAAAGACGATAAAGGCATTTTTCCGCCATACTACGCGGCGCCCATTGTAAGGGAATCATCTTTGAAAAAGTTTCCCGATTTAGAAAGCGTGCTCAATCTCCTGTCTGGTAAAATTACCGATTCGATTATGACGGATCTTAATTACAGAACTGATTATCTTAAACAAACGCCCGAACGGGTAGCAAAGGATTTTCTAATCAAAAATGATTTGTATAAATCGCCAAGGGGGGGCAAAAATGGCGTAATCAGGATTGGATCTAAAATCTTTGGAGAGCAATATATTCTCGCAGAAATGTATCGGATGCTGATCCAGGGAAATACGGATTATGACGTAGCCACGAAAACTGGTTTGGGCGGCACCAAAATTTGTTTCGATGCCTTAACCAATGACCAGATTGATTTTTATCCGGAATACACCGGTACAGGTTTATTGGTTTTGCTTAAGCCAGATCCAAAGATTTTTAAAAGTATTACGCATGATAAGGATAGCACTTATCAATACGTAAGCAAACAATTTTCTGAACAATTTAAAATTAAATGGCTTAAACCAATAGGTTTTAACAATTCGTACGCTTTAATGATGCGGAGAAAACAATCAAAAGATCTTGCTGTTATTAGTATAACAACATTACAGCAATATCTAGATAAAAATTAATGAATTTAGTTGATCAATTCCTGACCATCAGGAAATATACTGAATCGATTTGTGAGCCTTTGCAGACGGAAGACTATGTGGTTCAGCCGGTAGAGGATGTAAGTCCTCCGAAATGGCACCTCGGTCACACCACCTGGTTTTTCGAAACGTTTATTCTCAAACCTTACGCTGCAAATTACCGCGAATATAATCCCGATTATAATTTTGTATTTAACAGTTATTACGAAACAGTTGGAGCAAGGGTAATTCGTACCGATCGGGGCAATTTGAGCCGGCCAAGTGTGAATGAAATTTACCAGTACCGCCATTATGTAGATGAGGCCATGACTGGTTTTTTAAGCCTACCCGTTACCGAAGAGATCAAAGAACTGTTGGTTCTTGGCTTCAATCACGAACAGCAACATCAGGAACTTTTACTTACAGACATCAAATACATTCTGGGAAATAATCCATTGTTTCCTATTTATTCTGCTGAATGGAAGGAACATGAGGAGATAACAAATCAGTCGGTTTTCGTTTCCATCGCTGAAGGTGTGTATGGAATTGGCTACCAAGGAGATGAATTTTGCTTTGATAATGAATTAAACCGGCATCAGGTTTATTTGCAGGACTTTCAGGTGAGTTCGGAACTGGAAACCAATGGGGCCTATCTGGATTTTATTAATGCGGGTGGTTACACCAATTTTAACTACTGGCATGCTGAAGGTTGGGATTGGGTGCAAAAGAATAAAATCAACGCACCCATGTATTGGCATCAGGTAGAGGATAAGTGGTTTAATTATACTTATGCAGGTTTATTGCCGATAAATCCTGCTTATCCGGTAACACACATCAGCTATTATGAAGCGTATGCTTTTGCCAGCTGGAAAGGCATGCGTTTACCAACCGAATTTGAGTGGGAAGTGGCCGCGCAGCAGTTTAACTGGGGTAAAAGATGGGAATGGACGGAAAGTGCTTACCTGCCTTACCCGGGTTTTAGTAAGGCGCCGGGAGCCATTGGAGAATACAACGGAAAGTTTATGGTGAACCAGAAAGTGCTTCGCGGTGCTTCTGTAGCTACGCCGGAAGATCATGGCCGCGTTACTTACCGGAATTTTTTCCACCCACATTTAAGATGGCAGTTTACAGGGATTCGCTTAGCAAAATAAGATTTACATGAGCACAATTATTTCAAAACAAATTATTCCAGTTTCATCCTTATTTTTAAACGATGTTTTGGAAGGCTTAACGGCTGAAAAGAAGTATTTAAGTTCTAAATATTTTTATGATGAAACTGGTGACCGAATTTTTCAGCAGATCATGGAAATGGATGAATATTACCTTACCGATGCGGAGATGGAGATTTTGAAGCACCAAACAGATGCGTTAGCTGATGTAATTGCTGCTGATCCGGGTGCGTTCGATCTTATTGAATTGGGTGCCGGTGATGCAACAAAATCGGTTCATTTATTACAGGCATTGCTTAATCGCCAGCTGGAATTTACCTACCTGCCCATTGATATTTCACAGCATGTCATCGAAGATTTGGAAGAGAATTTACCTAAGAAACTACCTGCATTAAACGTAGAGGATTTAAATGGTGATTATTTTGCCATGGTAAAGAAAGCGAAAAGCCTATCAGATCGTCGCAAGGTTTTGCTGTTTATGGGAGCCAATATTGGCAATATGGATGTTGCAGAAGCAAAAGAATTTTGCAAGGCTTTAAGAAATGAATTGTCGGTAGAAGATCTGCTGATTATTGGTTTTGATCTCAAGAAAAATCCACGTCAGGTTCTGGCGGCGTATGATGACGCAAATGGGATAACGAAGTCTTTCAATTTGAATTTACTGAGCCGCATTAACCGGGAACTGGGGGGAGATTTTGAAATCGATCACTTTGATCATTACGCCAGTTATGATCCCGAATCCGGCGCTTGCAAGAGCTATTTGGTTAGTTTAAGGGAGCAACTGGTCAATATTGGAGACGAAACCATCCGCTTTGCAAAGAACGAGCATATCTACATGGAAATTTCACAGAAATATGCTTTGGAAGAAATTAATGAGCTGGCAACAGATACCGGATTTAAACCAACAGAACACTTTTTTGACCAGCAAAATTATTTCGTTGATGCTGTATGGAAGGTGGGTAAATAAGAATTTACCCACATATATTTTTAAATTTTCTTTCCATCTAATACATCCAGCAGCTTTTGTAAATCATCTTCGGTGTTGTAGAAATGGAAAGAAACCCTCGTTCCCGTACCTCTCGGTGAGCACAAAATTCTGGCATCGGCAAGTTTGTCTACCATGGCCTGATTTAGTTGCATACTCATAATCGTAGATGCATATTGTTGGTTTGCCAGATAATCAGGCAATAAGCCACGATCATTCAGTTTTGTTCTGGCCAGTTTACAGAGTTCTTCAGTTTTCCTTTCAATTTCTGAAATTCCTATACTTTTGATAAAATTTAAACTTTCGTTGAATGATCCGAAATTTAGCGTATCTAAATGTCCGGGTTCGAAGCAAAACGCCAGTTGTTTTTTACCTTTCAAAAATGGCGTATTGGGAAGCGGAGTGTTTTTTCGCTCCTGATAAAGCTGGTTATAGAGTTGATCTGAAAGTAGCACAAAAGCATTACCGTAACCCGCCAAAAGCCATTTGTATCCACTGGATACCAGCGCATCCAGGCCAGAATTTTTAAAATCAAAATCGGTTGTGCCGCTAAATTGTGTTCCATCTCCAATCAGCAACAAATCAGGATAGGTTTGTTTAAGTTTTTTAATAAAATCCGGATTTAAGCGATAACCGCTGATGTATTGTACCACACTAAAAGCAAATGCGGTTGGCTGGTGTTTTTCAATCGCTGCGAGGATATTATCTTCCAGGTGCTCATCAAGGTCAACTTTAAAGTGCTCAAAACCACGGCTCATGATTTGATAGTCGATAGAAGGATATTCATTGTTCAGCAACAAAAAACGGTGTGTTTTCGGTAATCCATCAAGCAGCGTATTAAAGCCGAAAGAGAAATTTTGCGTGAGAAAAACGTTTGGTAAATCTGCCTTAAAAAAACCGGCCACATTTGCTCTTAAGGTTTCTATGATGGGCGATTGCTCCATCCTAAAGGCACTTCCGCCATCAATAAATAATTGATCGTGCTGACTTCGCCATTTGGCCAGTTCCGTAGATAAAAGGCCCGAATTCGCAGTATTTAAATAGGTGTATTTCGATAAAATTGGAAAGGAAGCGGATAGGTTCATGTTCAAAATTAGAAGAAATAATTAGTTTTCAAACGAGTCGCTTTTTTTATGACAAACTATAGGGCTTTTGTATTGTTGTTTGAAAAAGAAATTCAGGTTGATGGAAAAGCAAATGCAAATTTTAGTAGACGAACTTAAAAAGTTGTTAAATGGCGGTGGCGCACATGTTGGTTTTAAAGATGCCGTTGAAGCGATACCTTTTGACGCCCTTGGTGAGAAACCTCATGGTTTACCCTATAGCATCTGGCAATTGGTAAGCCACATCAAAATAGCCCAATGGGATATGCTTGAATTTAGCAAAGATGGTTCGCATCAATCTCCGAAGTGGCCGGACAGTTATTGGCCAAAGGAAACAGCACCATCTAATGAGCAGGAGTGGGAAGATACCTTAAAAGCAACCGATGAGGATTTGCAAAGCTTTATCGCGTTGTTAGACTCGGCCGATATATATGCAGCAATTCCTCACGGAGATGGGCAGTCTGTATTACGTGAAGCATTGCAAATTGCCGATCACAATGCCTATCACATTGCCGAGATTGTGGTAATCAGAAGGTTGCAGGGAATTTGGAAAAGTTAGATTTGATTTATTGACATCAAAAAATATTGAAGGACATTTGCTCTAATTCCGCTCTTTCGGGGTAGATGTCAGCAGAACCAGGTGTTTAATAGCCAGTCAATTACAACTGCCATAAACTACCTCGTCCTGCAAGCCCATCCCGCTTATCTTCAGTTATTTAGTTAGCGTCATCATTGCAACAAGGTATAACACTGGCTTGCAATCTCAAACTCCTCATTAGTTGGGATTACCAAAATCTTAATTTTGGAATCATCGGTGCTGATATCCATCAAGCCTCCATTATAGCGGTTATTACTTTCCCGGTTAATGTTGATCCCTAAAAACTCCAGTTCCGTACAAACAGCTTCACGCATATCTTTGTCATTCTCCCCAACACCTGCCGTAAAAATCACCGCATCAATTCCATTTAATACAGCTGCATAACTACCAATAAATTTTTTGATCCGGTAGGCATAAAGTTCCAGGGAGAGAACAGCATGTTCATCGCCTGCTGCGGCGAGTTTTCGAATATCACGCATATCGCTTGAGCCACCAACGCCTAATAAGCCAGATTGTTTATTAAATAAAGCACTTAATTGCTCCAGGCTGTAACCAGCATGTTCTATTAGATGAAAGATAACAGAAGGATCTATATCGCCTGATCTTGTACCCATCACTAAACCACTCAGCGGACCAAAGCCCATGCTGGTATCAATAGATTTTCCGTTTTTAATTGCGGTAATGCTGCAGCCATTGCCGAGGTGGATGCTGATCAGTTTCGACTCTTTTTTATTTAGCCATTGAATAGCCTGCTCGCTCACATATTTATGGCTTGTGCCATGAAAACCATATACCCGAATGCCTTCTTCCTTGTAATAACGTTCGGGAATAGCATATCTGAAAGCTTGCTGAGGGATCGTTTGATGAAAGGCGGTATCAAAAACAGCCACCTGCTGAGCATTTTTGAAGGTATGTTCCGCTACCTCAATGCACTTTAAATTAACCGGATTGTGGAGTGGAGCAAGAGAAAATAGTTTTTTAATTTGTTCTTTTACGGCTTCAGTAATCAGCGTCGGGCCGGAAAAATGTTCTCCGCCATGCACCACGCGATGTCCTACTGCCGTGATGTCATCTGGCGATGCAATCACGGCAAGTTCTCCTTTGGTTAATAAAGATAGTACCTGCTTTAAGCCTTCGCCATGATCGGCTATAAACGCAGACTTCTCTGAAACAAATTTTTCGTCTCCTTTGAAAACGGTATGTTTAATATAAGAGCCTTCAATGCCAATCCGCTCTACCAATCCACTGGAAATAGGTGCTTTTACCGGCATTTTGAAGAGTTGATATTTCAGGGAACTGCTTCCTGAATTAATTACTAAAATGTTCATTTATACTTATTTAATATCCTGGCATTGAATTGCCGTAATCACAACGGTATTAAAAATATCATCCACCGTGCATCCACGGCTTAAATCATTAATAGGTTTATTTAAACCCTGCAACATTGGGCCGATTGCCAATGCTCCAGTTTCCCTTTGTACGGCCTTGTATGTATTGTTCCCGGTATTTAAATCCGGAAAAATCAGCACACTCGCTCGTCCGGCAACTTCAGAATTTGGCATTTTTTGCTTCCCTATTTTTGGATCTACGGCAGCATCATATTGAATAGGACCTTCAATTTTGAGTTCCGGATGCCGTTGCCTCACAATTGCTGTCGCTTCACGTACACGTTCCACATCTTCGCCTTCGCCGGAGGTTCCGGAAGAATACGATAGCATGGCAATTCTAGGTTCGATTCCAAACTTTGCACTGCTTTCTGCTGACGATATTGCAATTTCAGCTAATTGCTGCGCAGTTGGATTCGGATTTACGGCACAATCGCCAAAAATCGCAACCCTTTCTGGCAGACACATAAAAAATATTGAGGAAACTACAGAAACGCCGGGACGGGTTTTTACGAATTGCAAAGCCGGCCTGATGGTGTGCTGCGTGGTATGAACCGCTCCGGAAACCATTCCATCTGCATCTCCTTTATAAACCATCATGGTACCGAAATAAGAAACATCAGTCATCATATCCCTGGCCATTTCCTGATTCACATTTTTCGCTTTTCGGAGTTCATGCAAAGTCTCCACATAATTATCGTAATGCTCCGAATGCGCCGGGTTATGGATATGAATGGCATTTACATCCAGGTTGAGTCCGAGTCGCTTAATCGAAGTCCCAATCTCAAGCGGATCTCCAAGCAAGGTGATCTCTACAATATCCTGCGCAATTAGTTTTTCTACCGCTTTTAAAATCCTTTCGTCATTTCCTTCCGGAAGAACGATATGTTTTTTCTCTCGTTTTGCCCATTTCACCAGCTGGTACTGGAACATGTGCGGCGTAATGCCCTGATAACTGAACGTGATAATCTTATCATCCAAAGCTTTCAGGTCTACATGTCTTTCAAAGATATCAATCGCCAGTTCAATCTTCTTTTTATTGTCTATTGTAATTTTAGAGTGGATAGAACCGATAGTAGTGGTCGTTTCAAAAGTGCCTTTCTGAACCGATATGATGGGGATAATCGTTTGCAAACCTTCAATCAACCGGATCATTGGCTCATCCGGTAAACTTCCGGCGGTGAGTACAATCCCGCCAATTTTAGGGTAATTGGCAGATAAGTTAGCCTGGAGAGAACCAATAATGATATCGCCACGGTCGCCGGGGGTAACAATAAGCAGGTTATCTTTAATGTGCCGTAAAAAGTTCGGCAACATCATGGCACCCGTTACAAAATTATCAACCTGGTTATCCATCAAGTCTGCGCCGAATAATATTTTTGCATCTATGGCGGCGGTAATTTCCTTCATCGTTGGACTTTGCAAGCCACTTTCTACGGGAATCACCGCAATGAGTAACGCTGAAGGCAACTGGTTCGTCAGGGCCTGTTTAATGCGTTCGGCTTCTTCTGGATTAACCATATTGGCCACCACACCCAGCACCTGAACATCGCGAAGCAGAAAGTTTTTGTAGATATTAATGGCAGATTTAAAAAGCTGACTGGCCGATTTTCCCTTGCCTGAAACCACTATCAGTACCGGAGCGCCGAGGTTTTTAGCCATTAAGGCGTTTGATTCAAATTCAAAAGCACTTCCTTCGCCCAGGAAATCACTTCCCTCAATTACGGTGAAGTCGTAATTATCTTCCATTTTTTTGTACTTGCTGATGATGGTATTAATCATGTTGCCGTTATCATCAGACTGTTGCAGCATATCCTGCCTTGTAAACGCAAAAGCATCTTCGTATTTTACCGGCAGTGAAAAATAATCGAGCATGGCTACTACATGCTCGTCCCGTTTGTCAGGATCTTCCTGTGCAATAATGGGCTTAAAATAACCCACTTTCTGCGTTTTGGCGAGGAGCATGTTAATCATCCCGAAGGCAATCACAGATTTTCCGGTGTAAGGTTCGGCAGATGCAATAAAGATATTTTTAGTCATATATAGAAAAAGAAGGATCTGAATAAATAATGAACTCGTGCCAATATAGTTGGAAATTCTTAAATAAATAAAATTGCCTTTCAGTTTTAAATAATTTTGAAAGTTTAAATGTAATATTCCCGACCTGTGAAATCGGAAAGAAACTATTGTGGTTTAGTACACTGAATGATGATTTTCAACTCAATTGTTAACTGAAAATAAAAATTTCAATTGGAGCAATCACCAGTAAGTCATTTATGTTTTGTTAAACGGTTACTTGGTCTTTTTAAGGATACTTTTGTAACCTGATAAAATTTAATCATATTGAAATGAATCTTAATTCCCTTAAAAATATACCTTATTCAGTGCTCGATCTGGCAACCGTGCTTGAAGGACATCATGCTGCCGATACTTTTAAAACCAGTTTAGAGATTGCACAACAATCAGAAAGTTTAGGTTACAACCGTTACTGGTTTGCAGAACACCATAATATGGCCGGTGTGGCCAGTTCGGCAACTGCTGTGCTCATTGGTTTTATTGCCGGAGGTACGAAAACCATTCGCGTCGGTTCTGGCGGAATCATGTTGCCTAACCACGCCCCATTAATTGTTGCCGAGCAGTTTGGAACCCTGGCTTCACTTTATCCTAATAGAATTGATTTAGGTTTGGGTAGGGCCCCGGGAACGGATCAGGTTACGGCCATGGCCATTAGGGGAGGGAATTTCAATTCTGCTCATAATTTCCCAAGGGATGTAGAACGCCTTCAAAGGTTGTTTTCTGTAGACAACAGGGGGTCGAATGTTAGGGCATTTCCTGGCGAAGGTCTTGATATTCCGATTTGGATTTTGGGTTCCAGTACAGATAGCGCCCGGTTAGCGGCCGAAAAAGGCTTGCCTTATGCGTTTGCCAGCCATTTTGCGCCGACTTATTTTGAACAAGCGATTTCCATTTATAAAAATAATTTTAAGCCTTCCGAATATTTGCAGGAACCTTACGTAATGGCCTGCGTAAATGTGGTGGTTGCAGATACCGATGAGCAAGCTGAATTTTTATCCAGTTCTGTAAAACGCATGTTTTTAGGTGTAATTACGGGTAAACGTGAGTTGTTAAAACCGGCTTTTGATAATATAAATGGCTATTGGGATAGGATGGAGAAAGAAGCGGTAGAGCAAATGCTTTATTATTCATTTATCGGCAGTAAAGAAACGATTAAACTAAGCCTGGAGGCCTTTGTTGAAAAATACGGCGTAAACGAGGTGATGAGCACTTCGCATATTTATGATCAGCAGGCAAAACTCCATTCCAATAAGCTGTTTTCGGAAGTTTTTAAGTAACCGGTAGTCTGGACTAAAAGGACATTAAGTTCTATGCATTCGTATAGGTAGCGCTTTTAAAACAAAATAATTGGAAACATTTTTTTGTTTCGCTTTAAAACGTTTCGCTTTTTGAATTGGCGAATGGATGAATCAATTAGGGTTGTCACATTGAGGTCTTGCTTGAACCCCTCGTGCGTAATGAATCAAGTTCCAGAAAATAAATTCGTGTTGTCACATTGAGCTTGTCGAAATGCCATGAGTTTTTAGAAAGCCCTTCGACAGGCTCAGGATGAACTGTGTTTAAATCCAAATAATAATTAAAATTTTTCCAAATAATATTTTGTTTTAGGAAGGTTGTAAC
>NZ_WKKH01000061.1 GCF_009674725.1 Pedobacter petrophilus
GCTGGATCTTTTATGCTGAACAAAATTATATCCTGTCAGCAATTCTCAAAACCTATTTATACAAACTTACGATGACACGCTGATTGGTGAGGTCTTGCTTGAACCCCTCTTGCGTTTTGCTGAACGTGATTCAGCATCTTTATTAAGGGCGTTTTAAATGAAAGAAGCTTAATCCAAAATCTAAATGCTTTCTGTAATCGTATCGGCCGCCGAAATAAAACTATCCAAAACCATATCTCTTTTTTTAGTGTTGACTTTTTTAAAGAATCTATGATGAAAAAAAATACTACTGATCAGTTTGGAAATGGGATCGTGCTTGAGGGTATAAAGGCTATTGGCCATGGATTGGGTATTCACGCAACTAAGCCTGCTGTTAGAAATACTGTTGCTAAAAATATGCGTCTGGTTGATGGATTAATCCGTATTGCATTTTCGCCAAGAAATACAGTAGCTACGAAAAGCAAAAGGGTAATTGAACTGGTGGGGCTTGGTGCTATCGCTGCCTATACTATTTATGAAGGAGTAGAACGTAAAAATAAATCTTTGGTAATTCAAGGTTTTTTCCTGGGAACTGCTTTGGTAGTGGCGGGTTTTGCATCAGGGAACTGGAGTAAACGGATTACCAGGCAGCGCAGCAACTAAGCATTGGCTTCTACCAGCAGCTTCAGCATTTTTAAACGGTGAAGGAGCGGCTGATTTACTTTAGAATCCAGATTTAATTTCAGGGGTAAAAAGTGACTCTCTAAAAAGTAGTCATAATCAGTAATCACAGTCGCTTCGTTGAGGTAGATTGGCACTTGTTGTTTACCTGCGTTAGCAAAGAAATCTTCCAGCTGTTGTAATTCTTGTAAGGTCATGTTGCAAATTTACAATTCAAGGGCGAGGTAATTACGGGTAATGCCGATCTATTTTTCATCAGTCTAATTTCCAGTGAAGTAAATATCAACGTACCCGGCATCTGTCAATTGCTTTTAACCACTCTTCATTTTTACATTTTTTACAGCTGTGCTTACCCGTGGTGATGATTTTTTCTACCTTCCCGCAAAATGAGCAGGCGTAGTGATCTTCTTCGGTTATCAGTTCAATTTTTCTATCAAAAAGATCAGGAAGGATGGGCAAACCAAATCTTACTTCTTCATCAGGATAAAAATATACGCTTAATGTGCCCGAAGTTTCCAGGATAGCAGTTTCAATCTGCCCCAGGTGCGAAACACTTTGCTGGCGGAGTTCGGCAAAAAATTCATCTTTCGCTAACGCTTCCTTTTTAAAATCTTCGATGTGGAATTTTCCGCCACGAATCAGGTAAACACTCTTTCCCTCTATTAAATCATCTATTTTTTCACTTTTAGCAGTTAAATAAGTAGTGAAGCGATAAGCACCGACAATGATCAAAAAGATAACAACGGGCGTTAAGAGGCCTATTTCTTTATAAAACATGGGGTCGCCGGCTGCAGAACCCAGGCTAATGATGACTACCAGCTCAAATACAGAAAGCTGCCTGATTCCGCGCTTTCCTAATAACCTCAATCCGAATAAAATAATAAAGTACATGATCACCGTACGGAGGGCAATCTCAATTAAAAATTCAAATTTTTCTTCTCCAATAAGGATTTGTTTCCAGTCTAGATCCAGCAATTTCTTTGGTTTTAAATTTAAAGGTAAATAAAAACTGGCAAAGGCTTAAGGAACAATTGTTCTTTAAATCTTTGCCAGTAGTTTGGGTTTTGAAATCAAATCCCCTTTGTTGATGCCTACAGAAACAAATAACGATCTGTTTGGCGATCATGATTCCTGTAAGCAGACAGTCATCTGGTTAAATCGTTCTCTACATTTTGAAACTTCGTTTCAAATTCTTTTTGATACTCTTTGGCCTTTTCTTTCCATTCAGGTGCCTTATCTTTTAAATCATCTACTACTGATTTTCCAGTAATCGGATCTTTTTTGGTGATGTATTTATAGCCTGCGTAAACTGCAGCGCCAATTAATGCTGTTTTTATAAGTCCCATGTTTTCTATCTTTTATTTAAAAACAGCGCTGGGGCCTTAAAGGTTTTAGAAAATAATACAACTTCTTGGTTTTTGCATTTCTAGCTTTGACAACTTTTCTGGCGCGTTAGGTAGAATTTGTCAAAGCTGTCCTAATAAAATGATTTACATCATTTTATAAGGTAATGTACATCTGCAGCGGATTGAAATGCATTAAATAGGTTTGTGCTGTAAGTAATCTATTATTATGCCACATACCTTTCATATCCCGGTTTTAGGCCTGGGATATTCAATAGACACCCCTTTAAAAGTTGCCCGCTACGGTATTTCATCCGTATTATCCATCGTAGATGATGAATTAATTGAGCGGATTCGGGAATACCACACCAGTAACATGAAGCTGATTTTCCTGCCAATTGGTAAATCTTCTACCGATAGCAGGGCATTAAGAATTACCGCTTATTTAAATTTTTTAAGTGATGCTATAATCAATCAGGTTGCTGAACTTAAAAAACAAGCTTTCGAAGCTGGAAACGATATCTGCAGGTATTTTGAATTGTTGCCGGATGGCGCTGGTTTGAAAAATGGATATGAGTTGATGATGGATTATCCTGAAGGCGAACATAAAACCAGGTTTCAGCAGGTGCTGCGCAATCAAATTAAACCTGGCGCAATTGATGTTAACATCATGGCTAAGGTAGATAAGATGAACTATCTGGATAATGAATTTTCCGGCGATGAAAACACCGATGCGCTTGCTGCTTTACGGGGTTTTGCTCAGAGCAAACTTTCCTCCTCGGTAATTTTATCTGCCGGTATGAATCCGCGTTTATACAGTTACCTTACCCGGTTTAACGATTTCTTTCCTGATGAATTGGGTATGATGAAAAAGAAAATCATCTTAAAGGTGAGTGATTTTCGCTCAGCCTTAATTCAGGCGAAATTTTTGGCTAAAAAGGGACTTTGGGTGTCGGAGTTTAGAATCGAATCTGGTTTAAACTGTGGTGGCCATGCTTTCGCTACCGAAGGTTATCTGCTTGGCCCAATTCTGGAAGAATTTAAAGCGAAGCGGGAAGAGATGTTGCAAGAACTTTTTACACTTTATCAGTCTGCATTAGCGCAAAAAGAGCTCAAGCTAAAAGACATCCCAAAACAACGGATTACCGTGCAGGGTGGAATTGGCACTGCGGAAGAAAATCAGTTTTTAATTCACCATTATGGCTTGGATGCGACCGGATGGGGAAGTCCTTTTCTTTTAGTGCCCGAAGTTACCAATGTGGACAACGACACCTTGAACTCATTGGTTAAGGCAAGCGAAAGTGACTTTTATCTTAGCAATTCATCCCCATTGGGTATTCAGTTTAACAATTTCAAAAATAGCAGCATGGAAGATCAACGGTTAACCAGAATTGAAAAAAACCGGCCCGGGAGTGCATGCACCAAAAAGTTTCTATGTAATAATACCGAGTTTACCCCGCAGGCCATTTGTACCGCATCAAGAGAATACCAGCATTTGAAAATCAGACAGCTGGAATCCCAGGGTTTACCAGCGGATGAATTTAAACAGCAATTTGAGGCGGTGACCGAAAAAATCTGTTTGTGTGAGGGGTTGTGTTCCTCTGCCTACCTAAAATATGAGATCAGCAAACCTAAAGAAAGCAAGGCAGTGGCCATTTGTCCGGGACCCAACCTGGCTTATTTTTCGGGGATTTATTCTCTGGAACAAATGGTGGGGCACATCTATGGGCGGTTCAATCTGCTGGAGAAAGTAGAACGGCCTCATTTTTTTGTAAAAGAATTGAGTTTGTATGTAGACTACCTGCAAGGGGAGTTGCAGCAACTCTGCAACAATATTACTGATAAAAAGAAGAAGCAACTTAATCATTTTAAATTGCAGCTTTCGGAAGGAATTTCTTACTACAAAAGGCTCTTTAATGATATTGCCGATGGCGCTGATCAAAATTTTAAGTCAATCCAGGAGCAGTTGAGTTTATACAAAGAAAGATTAGATCAGCTTCAAGTTGATTAAATATGGATAGCAGCGCCAAGAAACTTTAAATTTACAGCCACAGAAAAGGCGACATGGACAGATCAAAATTTTTAGATGCGATTATAGAAAATGCGATTGATGGCATTATTACCATCGATGATAAAGGAATCATTGAACATTTAAATCCGGCAGCATTAATGCTTTTCGGTTATGATCGGGCAGAGTTAGTTGGGCAAAACGTATCTGTACTGATGCCTGCACCAGATAAACTGCGTCACGATAGCTACATTCATAACTACAACGAAACCGGAAGGAAACACATTATTGGAATCGGTAGGGAAGTGCATGGTCAGCGGAAAGACGGATCTACCTTTCCGTTCCGGTTGGGGGTGAGTGAAGTAAAATTCAGCGACCGTAAAATCTACACGGGCTTTATCCATGATCTTTCTAAAGAAAAAGCAAATGAGGAACAAATCAAAAGTTACACAGAAAAGTTAGAGGTAAAGATTAAGGAACGTACCCGGGATTTGGTTAAACTCGTTTCTGAACTGGAAATGGCCAAGGAAAATATGAGTGCACTTTTTGAAAAAGAAAAAGAATTAAACCAATTGAAAACACGTTTCGTTTCTATGGCTTCGCACGAGTTTAGGACACCACTAAGTTCCATGCAATTATCTGCTTCGCTGATTGATAAATACACGGTGAAACAAGATGTTGCTAACGTAGAAAAACATACCGCTAAAATTAAAAATTCGATCAATAACCTCACCACCATCCTGAACGATTTCCTATCACTGGAGAAGCTGGAAGCAGGCAAAGTAGAAGCCACAGCGCAGGTGTTTAATATCATCAGCTTTGCTGAAGAAATTGCGGAGGAGATGCAGCTAATGACTAAGCAAAATCAGCACATCATTTACGAACATACCGGAACAAAAGCTAATGTGTTACTTGATCCGAATTTGCTTAAGAATTGTATAATCAATCTTATATCTAACGCAATTAAATACTCAGGCGAAGATACTTTGATTCAGTTTAATACCATTTTAAAAGATGATGAGCTGGTTTTGGAAGTGAAAGATAACGGCATTGGCATTCCGGATATTGATCAGCATAACCTTTTCGAACCGTTTTTCCGGGCACACAATACAGGTGATATTCCCGGTACGGGCCTGGGGCTAAACATCGTTAGGCGTTATGTAAGCCTGATGGATGGTGTAGTTACCTGCAAAAGCGAACAAAATTCGGGAACAATCTTCACCCTAAGTTTTCCATCTAAATAATACAATACCTTTTTATAATTCCTCATGAGCAAAAAAGTACTAATCATAGAAGATAACGACGATATCCGCGAAGGCACCGCAGAGGTTTTAGATTTGGCTGGCTACAAAACTTTCACAGCCAAACATGGCAAAATTGGGGTAGATCTAGCTTTGAAATACCTGCCCGACGTGATTCTCTGTGACATTATGATGCCTGAGCTGGATGGTTACGGGGTTTTATATTTAATCAATAAAAACCCGCAAACGGCAAATATTCCTTTCATCTTCATTACCGCGAAAACAGAGCGTGCAGACATGAGAAAGGGAATGGAAATGGGTGCAGATGATTACCTGACCAAGCCCTTTGATGATTTAGAGCTTTTCAAAGCGATAGAGAGCCGTTTTAAAAAGAAACAGCAATCCAAAACCATTGGTGCCTCTGCCGGAAGTGTGGAAGCTATTTTAGCCGAACTTAAAGCTAAAGGTAAATTAAGACCGGTTTCGCCTAAGCAGATTATCTATCTAGAAGATGATGAGCCAACGCATCTTTATTACCTTGTTAAAGGTCAGGTGAAAACCTATAAGCGATTTAAAGATGGGAGAGAACTGTCTTCAGGTCTTTTTCATGATGGCGATTTCTTCGGCTACGAAAGCCTTTGCAATGGCGTGCCGTATGCAGAAAATGCAGCTACACTCGCAGCATCAGAAATTATTCAGATTCCGAAAATTGATTTCCTGGAATACTTACTGAGTCATCAGGCGGTATCGAAAACATTCATATCCCTGTTATCTGAAAATGTTCATGATAAAGGAAAGCAAATGCTGCAACTGGCTTATTCTTCTGTAAGGAAACGCGTGGCAGAGGCATTGCTGCAGGTTGCAGAGAAATTCGGCGGAACGGAAAGCGATGCCTGTACCATCAAAATTTCAAGAGATGATTTAGCGGCCCTGGTAGGTACAGCCAGCGAAACCATTAGCAGGATGCTGGCTGATTTTAAAGATGAAGAACTTATCGATAAAACCGGGAACGCCATTAATATCCTGTCCATGAGTAAACTACGGAATGTGAAACAGTAAGTTTCATAGGTATAATGTCCATAAAGTAATAAACGTCACTTTTTAGTCTAAGCAGCCTCATCCAATCTGGATGAAGACTGCTTTATTTTTGTGTACAAGAAAATTTGTACATGAAAGCAATCGCATATAACATTCAAGCCGCTGAAAAAGAATGGCTGGTGCTCGCCAATTATAAAAAGCATGATATTACCATCATCGCCAATAGTTTAACAATAGATACATTATCTTTTGCTGCAGGTAAAGAGGCGCTGTTGGTTTTCAACCAGGATGACCTCAACGCCGAAATGATTGCCGGTTTAAAAGCAATTGGGATCAGGTATATCGCTACGTCATCCTCAGAAACCAACCACCTCGACTTACTGGCCGCTGGACATGCTGGAATGAAAGTGGCCAATGTGCCTTTGCTTGATGTAAACCAGGATCCAAAATCCCGGATGGAGCAGGTAATTAAAAACCTGGATCAATGGTCATCGGGAAAATGTGTAGGTAAAGCCTGTTGTTGTCAAAATAATTGTGGGGTGGCTAAAGCATTGAAATAATGGAAACAGCTGCACTTTTAAAGAAATATAATGTTGCTGCGCCCAGGTACACCAGTTATCCGACTGTTCCATATTGGGACAATGAAAATTTCGACACAAATAAATGGGAAGGGGCTGTTCAAGCAATTTATGCTTCGCATCTTGACGAAGGGATAAGCCTTTACATTCACCTGCCATTTTGCGAAAGTTTATGTACTTACTGCGGCTGCAATACCAGGATTACTAAAAACCATGCGGTTGAGTTGCCTTACATTATGGCGGTTTTGGTCGAATGGAAAATGTATCTGAAGCTGCTGGGAGCGCAACCGAAGATCAAGGAGCTACATTTAGGCGGCGGTACGCCCACTTTCTTTCAGCCAGAAAACTTACAGGTCTTAATTAAAGGTATCCTGGATCAAGCAGTCTTAACACCCGAATCTTCGTTTTCCTTTGAAGCCCATCCTGCCAATACCACCTTTGCCCATTTAGAAACTTTATACCAGTTGGGGTTTAAAAGATTGAGTCTCGGAATCCAGGATTTTGACCCGAAGGTGCAATTGATGATCAACAGGTTTCAAACGCCGCAACAAGTAGCAACTGTTACGGAACAAGCCCGGGCAATTGGTTTTAACTCTATAAATTTCGATTTAATTTACGGTTTACCTTGCCAGACTATCAATGGTTTGAGCAGTACAATTGAAGAAGTCATTCAGATGCGGCCAGATCGGATCGCCTTTTATAGTTATGCGCATGTGCCCTGGATTAAACCCGGGCAGCGGCATTATACCGAAGAAGATCTTCCGGTTGGTGATGCAAAATTTGCCCTGTATCAAACTGGTAAACAGCACTTGCAGGATGCCGGTTATCACGATGTGGGTATGGATCATTTTGCCCTCAATACCGATTCCCTTTTTATCGCCAGTAAAGAACAGCAACTGCATAGAAATTTTATGGGCTATACCGATCAGCATACGCATTTGCTTATTGGTTTAGGCGTTTCCTCCATTAGCGACGGCTGGAACGCGTTTGCTCAAAATCCGAAAACTGTAGAAGCTTATCTGGAGCGTGTGGGCAAAGGAATCTTGCCGGTAGAAAAAGGGCACCTGCTTTCTGAAGAAGACTTAGTCATTCGCCGGCACATTTTAAATATGATGTGTAAGGAAACTACAAAATATGGGGATGGGATTCCTGATCGTGTTTATGAAAGGCTATTTCCGCTCATTGAAGATGGCCTGGTTCAAATTACCGGCAATGAAATCAGTGTCACACCAAACGGCAAATCATTTTTAAGAAATATCTGCATGGCTTTCGATGAAAAGTTGTGGGCAAAACAACCCGAGACTAAAATATTCAGTGCTGCCATTTAAAACTGTAAACCATGGAAGAACGACATGAAACCACGCTCAAATCGATCTGTTATCATTGTGGCGAGGATTTGCCTGAAGTAACTTATCAACTGGAAGATAAAGACTTTTGCTGCGCCGGATGCAAGGGTGTTTACCAGATTTTATCAGAAAATAACCTTTGTAACTATTACACTTACAATCAAAATCCCGGTCAGCGGTTTAAACACGAATCCCGGCTAGAATACCTTGATGAGCAATCCATCATTACGCAACTTATTGATTACAAAGGTAATGATTCTAGTATTGTAACTTTCTATATCCCAGCGATTCACTGTAGTTCATGTATCTGGTTACTTGAGCACTTATATAAGATTAATCCCGCCATATTCAGCTCCAGGATAGACTTCATCAGGAAGCAGGTCACCATCACCTTTAACCATGAAGAAATCTCTTTACGGCACCTGGTGGAAACCTTAATTCAGGTGGGTTATGAACCCTTGATTAGTCTTCAGGATGTGGTGAAAGAACACCAGAAAGGATTGGATAAAAGCTTGATTTTGAAAATTGCTGTCGCTGGCTTTTTAATGGGGAATGTGATGCTTTTTAGCTTTCCGGAATATTTTGGATTGTCTGGTTTCGAGAAACAGTTTCAGCGTTTGTTTGGCTGGCTTAACTTTGCTTTTGCTATTCCGGCAGCATTTTACTGTGGTAAAGATTATTTCATTTCGGCAATTACCAGTATCAAACATAAACACATCAATCTGGATACACCGCTGGCACTCATAATTGCCGTTTTATTTTTAAGAACAGCTTTCGAAATTATTTTCAGCACCGGGCCTGGCTTTGCAGATACACTTACAGGTTTGGTTTTTTTGCTCTTAATGGGGAAATGGTTGAAACAGCGTACCTATAACCACATTTCTTTCGATCGGGATTATCGCTCATACTTTCCAATTGCAGTGACTACACTGAGCGATGGGAAAGAGAAGCCAGTTTCCATTAACGAAGTAAAAATTGGCGATCGGTTGTGGATCAGAAACGGAGAACTGGTTCCGGCAGATGCCATTTTAATGAAGGGTGATGCCTGGATGGACATGAGTTTTGTAACAGGAGAATCTGAACCGATACACAAGGTTTTAGGTGAAATTATTTATGCAGGTGGCCGCCAGACTGGTGAGGCGATAGAACTCGAAGTAATCAAACCGGTTTCTCAAAGTTATTTAACAGGTTTGTGGATTCATGAACATTATAAAAATGATGTTCAAAAACACAACTTTAATGATAGCATCGCAAAGTATTTCAGCATTGGGGTGTTTGTAATTGCTTTTTCAGCAACCGCCTACTGGCTTTTTCAGCAGGATAGCCATAAGGCATGGTCGGCTTTTACAGCCGTGATTATAGTAGCCTGCCCATGTGTGCTGGCTTTGAGTACGCCATTTACACTCTCAGCAATTTTATCCGTATTCGATAAAAAAGGATTCTATGTTAAAAATACCGATGCTGTAGAGCAATTGGCGAAATGTGATACCCTTGTTTTCGATAAAACCGGAACGCTCACCACCACAAAAAATGCAGCAGTTTCCTTCCATGGGTTGATCAGTGATCTGGAAAAGAAAATCGTTGCTTCCCTTTTTAGAAATTCTTCGCATCCGCTGAGCAGGCACATTTTAAAGGAACTGAACATTAAAGAATTTTTTCCGGTTAAAAATTACCTGGAAACCCCGGGCAAAGGCTTATCAGGATTGGTTACCGGCTTAAATGTTTACGCAGGCAGTCTGTCTTCAATGTTAAAAGCCACTGGTCATCAGCCTGTTGGCGGTGTACATATCGTGATTGATGACGTGTATATTGGAAATTTTGGAGTTGAACAGGAGTGGAGATCAGGATTAAATACATTGATGAGCAGCTTAAACACATCTTTTGATCTAAAAGTGCTTTCTGGCGATACGAATAAAGATGAACAAAGACTAAGAAAAATTTTTCCGGAAGAAACGGTAATTAAGTTCAGGCAGAGTCCACACCAAAAATTGGAGGCAATTCTGAATTTGCAGGCCAGCCAGAAGACTGTTATGATGTTGGGAGATGGCCTGAATGATGCCGGTGCGTTAAAACAAAGTGATTTCGGCATCGCGATTACAGATGATATCAACAACTTTACACCCGGTTGTGATGCCATTTTAAAAGGCGATTCACTCGGGCTGTTGCCAAACTTTATTGGCTTAAGTAAAGCTGGAATCAAGATTATCAAAGCGAGCTTCTTTATCGCTACGCTTTACAACAGCATCGGAATTTATTATGCGGTGCAGGGTACGCTTTATCCTTTAGTTGCTGCGGTATTGATGCCTGTTAGTACGGTAACCATCATTTGCTTCACCACTTTCGCCACCCGGATTTTAGCACGTAAAAACAAGCTTTTATGAATATTCTTTATTTTTTGGTGGGCTGCAGTGTCTTAATGGCACTCATCTTCCTCGGCGCATTTATCTGGGCGGCTAAGACAGGGCAAAATGATGATGTTTACACACCTGGCGTCCGTATTCTTTTTGATGATGAAGTGACCGAAGAAAAAAGTGAAGAAGATCACTTTTCCAGCTAAGCCGCATCATCCTTTTCCTGCTCCCGGCAGGATACCTTTGAGCTATAAATACAAACAAAACATTTCTGTTTATGCAATTAGAGCGATTTACTTACGATAACAAAATTGTCAGGAACTTCGGCATCGCCACCCTCGTCTGGGGGATTATCGGGATGACTGTAGGTTTGCTGGCCGCCATGCAGCTGTTCAAACCTGCAATGAATTTAGGCAACCAATACACCACCTTTGGACGAATCAGGCCCTTACACACCAATGCGGTAATCTTTGCTTTTGTAGGGAATGCCATTTTTATGGGCGTTTACTATTCATTACAACGCCTGCTCAAAGCCAGAATGTTCAGTGATATTTTAAGCAAAATTCATTTCTGGGGATGGCAGCTCATCATCGTTTCGGCGGTGATCACGCTTCCGCTTGGTTTTACCACCTCACACGAATATGCCGAATTGGAATGGCCGATAGATATCGCCATTACCATTATCTGGGTAGTGTTCGGTGTAAATATGTTCGGAACCATTTTTAAAAGAAGAGAACGCCACTTATACGTGGCAATCTGGTTTTACATTGCCACCTTCGTTACCATCGCAGTATTGCACATTGTGAATTCATTTGAACTTCCAATTTCCTTCCTGAAAAGCTATTATGTTTATGCAGGTGTTCAGGATGCGCTGGTACAATGGTGGTATGGGCACAATGCCGTGGCTTTCTTTTTAACTACGCCTTACCTGGGAATGATGTATTATTTTCTGCCGAAAATGGCCGGCAGACCAGTGTATTCGTATAAATTAAGTATCCTTCACTTTTGGTCATTAATCTTTATTTACATCTGGGCCGGTCCGCACCATTTATTATACACCTCTTTACCGGGTTGGGCGCAATCTCTGGGTGTAGCCTTCTCCATTATGTTAATTGCACCAAGCTGGGGCGGGATGATTAACGGGTTGCTTACGCTTCGTGGCGCCTGGGATAAAGTTCGGGAAGATGTTACGCTGAAATTTATGGTTGTGGCATTAACGGCCTACGGGATGGCAACTTTCGAAGGACCGATGCTTTCCCTGAAACAAATTAATGGTGTTGCGCATTTTACCGACTGGATTGTGGCCCACGTGCACGTAGGGGCGTTAGGCTGGAACGGATTCTTAACTTTCGGTGTTCTCTACTGGCTGATTCCAAGAATCTACAAAACCGAATTGTATTCAAAAAAACTGGCTGGCTTCCATTTCTGGATTGGTACACTCGGAATCCTTTTTTATGCCATCCCGATGTATTGGGCAGGTTTTACGCAGGGTTTAATGTGGAAGGAATTTACTTCAGAAGGCTTGTTAAAGTATCCAAACTTTTTGGCCACCACTTTACAGATCATTCCTATGCACATCTTACGGTCAATAGGTGGTGCTTTGTATTTAACAGGTGTAATTGCCATGACTTACAACCTGGCAAAAACCATGATAGGAGCGAAGCTGGTTGCCAATGAACCAGCCGAAGCCATGCCGTTAACTAAAGAAATTGTAGATCATTCTGATGCTGATAAAGCCTGGCACAGGGTTCTGGAACGCAAGCCGATAAAGTTTATGGTGTTCTCACTCATCATTATCCTGATTGGCGGGATGGTTGAAATGATGCCTACGTTTACCATTCAATCTAACGTACCCACTATCGCCAGCGTAAAACCTTATTCTGCTTTGGAATTACAGGGAAGAGATCTTTACATCCGCGAAGGTTGTGTAAACTGCCATTCTCAAACCGTTCGTCCGTTTCGCTCTGAAACCGAACGTTACGGAGAATATAGCAAAGCCGGGGAGTTTGTATATGATCACCCGTTTTTATGGGGAAGTAAGCGTACCGGGCCAGATCTGCACCGTATTGGTGGCAAATATTCTGACGCCTGGCATTACAATCACCTGATCGATCCGACATCAATGTCGCCGGGAAGTATTATGCCACCTTACCCCTGGCTGATTGAGCAGAAACTGGATATTTCTACTACAGCCAGTAAAATAAGGGCGATGCAAACACTCGGTGTTCCTTATGCAACAGGATACGATCAGAAAGCAAACGACGATCTTAAAATTCAGGCAGCGCAGATTGCTGCAGAACTTAACCAGAACAACATTAAGGTGAAAAGCGATCGTGAGATTGTAGCCATTATAGCCTACCTGCAACGTTTGGGTACCGATATTAAAGCGAATAAAGAGAAAATTCCAACAAATTAAATTTATGTTCAATCAAATAAAAGACCTGGCCGGAGGAGAACTTTACCTCATTAGTTCGCTGATTATGTTTATGGTATTTTTCATTATCGTAGGCATTTATCTCCTCAAATTAAATAGAAAACATATAGAAGTGATGAGCGAATTGCCCCTTACAGAAAATCAATCTACAGCGCATGAAGAAGATTAGCTTATTTGTTTTATTGCTGGTTACGCAGCTTACCGTTTTTGCTGCCGAAGAGAAAACAGTTGTTGAAACGGTTCAGTCTTCTGAGCCTTCATTGGGATTGTCGCAGACTGAAATGTTGATTGTTGTTTTACTGTTGTTCCTTCTGGTTCTGGTTGTTGTATCGCTTACCTTATTAAATGCTTTTAAAGTAATGTATCAGGAACAGCTCGAGCCAACGCCTTATCTTCCGCCACTTAAAGCCGAACCACTGAATTACGACGACTGGTTAAAGGAAAAGAAAAAAGGTACGTCTGTTTGGGAAAAACTCCTGAGTTTGAAACCGATGGCGCAAGAGAAAGACCTGGAAATAGATCACGCTTATGATGGCATTAAAGAATTGAATAATCCCGTTCCGGCATGGTTCAATTATCTTTTCTTTGGAACAATGATTATCGCTTTTGCTTACCTGTTCTATTACCACATTGGCGGTTACGGCGATCTTCAGGATCAGGAATATGAAAATGAAATGGCGCAGGCAAAGATTGAAAAAGCTGCCTATCTCCAAAAGTCGGCAAACGCAATTGATGAGAATACGGTGAAGGCAGATAACACTGAGGCTGTTCTGGCAGACGGGAGAAGCATCTTTGATGGAAACTGTAAGGTGTGTCATGGCGATAAAGGCCAGGGACTTATCGGTCCGAATCTAACCGACGAATTCTGGCTTCACGGCGGTGGTATTAATAACGTTTTCAAAACCATTAAATACGGCGTACCGGAAAAAGGGATGATCAGCTGGGAAAAAAACCTGAGTCCTAAACAAATCAGTGCCGTGGCCAACTTCATTTTATCTCTTTCAGGAACAAATCCGGCAGGCGCAAAAGCTGCTCAGGGAGAAAAGTATGAAGAGAAAGATCCGCAAGATAATGCTATGAAAGAGCCTGCAGATAGTTTGAAAGCAAAAGATGCTACAGAAAGATAAAAATAATAGCAAGAGTAAAGGTTTTTTATATCCTAAAAAGCCATCAGGAAAGTTATATACTTACCGCAAGTGGGTAAGTTATGCGTTACTCTTGCTTTTATTCGCGTGCCCATTCTTAAAGATGAACGGCGAACAGTGGGTATTGTTGAATTTTATAGCCCGTAAATTTGTATTCTTCGGACTCATTTTTACCCCGCAAGACTTCTATCTGTTTGCCCTGGCGATGCTTATTTTTGTCATATTTATCGTTTGCTTTACCGTAGTTTTGGGCCGGCTCTGGTGTGGTTGGGCTTGTCCGCAAACCATTTTTATGGAAATGGTTTTCCGCAGAATAGAATACTGGATTGAAGGTGATGCGCCGCGCCAGAAAAAGTTAAACGCACAACACTGGAATGCGGAAAAAATAATGAAGAAGGGTGGAAAACACTTCATCTTTCTGGTAATTTCCTTTGCCATTGCCAATACCTTTCTGGCTTATCTGATTGGTTCTGATACCCTATTCAAAATTATTACGCAGCCCGTTAGCCAGCATGTATCTGGTTTAATTGCTCTTCTGTTTTTTACGTTGATATTTTATGCTGTCTTTGCTTACTTAAGGGAAGTGGTTTGCACAGTGATCTGTCCATATGGGCGGCTGCAAGGCGTTTTGTTAGATAACCAGAGCCTCATTGTGGCTTATGATTCAAATCGGGGAGAACCCAGAGCAAAAATCCAACGGAATATTCAGGAAGAAAAAAAAGGCGATTGTGTAGATTGTGGCTTATGTGTTCAGGTTTGTCCAACTGGCATCGACATTAGAAAAGGCACGCAAATGGAATGCGTAAACTGTACCGCCTGTATCGATGCCTGCGATGAAGTCATGCTGAAAATCAATAAGCCGGAAAGACTGATCGGATTTTATAATCAGGATTACATTAGCGCACAAAAACCCTTTAAAATCGGCCTGAAGGCGTATGGTTATGCCGCTGTGCTTTTTGTGGTATTTATGGTTTTCTCTGCATTGATTTACAAACGGGAGGCTATAGAAACTACCGTTTTAAGAGCAAGCGGTACGCTTTATCAAAGTAGAGGCGAAAACCAAACCAGTAATCTGTACAATGCAGAGTTGATTAATAAAACGAATAAAACGGTGCGGTTTGAATTTCGGACGAAGAATCATCAGGATAAAATTGAGTTTGTGCAAGCGGCAAATGTGCTTCCAAAGGATGGCTCAGCGCAAATTACTTTTTTCCTGATTAAAAATAATAAAGCCATAACAGCATACAAAACCGATGTGGTATTTGAGGTTGTGGTAGATGGGAAAGTACTAAGCAAGGCGAACACGAGTTTTTTCGCGCAGCCGGATAATCACTAAATAATAAAGGAGATGAGTATGAACTGGGGAAGTAAGGTTTTATTGGGAATGGGCTGTTTCATGCTCTTCATCATCTCAATGGTGGTATACATGTTTGCAAAACATAGCGGTGACGCACTGATAGAGGAGGATTATTATGAAAAGGGGATTAATTACAATACTACTTATAATGCAGAACAAAATATGCTGAATGATGATGCACAACCCAAAATAACAGTAAGTGAAAAGCAATTGGTCATCAGTTTAAAAGACAGCGCCACCTATCATTTGGTCTTGATGCGTCCCTCTGATAAGGCAGAAGATCTGAAACTGCAAGGAAAAACCATCGAACCAGATCATTTGATCTTGGTAGATAGGGGGCATATGCAAAAGGGGCTTTGGTTTCTCCAGATTCAGTGGCACAGTAAAGGGAAAGATTTTTTCTACAAAAGTAACCTCAAATTATAATGGATTTCCTGCCGCTTGCATTTTTAATGGGCCTGTTCGGCAGTTTGCATTGTGCCGTAATGTGTGGGCCCATTATGTTGGGCATGCCTTTTCAAAAGCAAAACCTTTCTGGTGCTGCGTTTCAATTGCTTTTATATCAGTTTGGAAGAATTCTTATTTATAGTTTGCTCGGAATGTTCGTCGGCGTTTTGGGGGGAACCATCACGGTGTTTAGTAACCAGCAGACTTTAAGCACCGTTATCGGTATTTTTCTGATCATTTTCACGTTATTGCAGCTTGTTCCAAAATATGTAAAGCGGTTTTCTGCTTTGCAAAACCATTTACTACGCCCGATCAGCAAGCTAATGGGATACGTTTTTAAGTTGCCGCTCTGGGGATTTTTTGCCGGCGCCCTAAATGGGATCATCCCTTGTGGTATGGTTTACCTGGCGCTGGCCACAGCCCTTAACACGGGGAACTTTAAAGATGGCGGCATCTTTATGTTTCTATTTGGAATTGGCACCACGCCACTCCTGCTGATGGTTTCCCTGGGTGGAATTTTCATTAAAAGATATATTTCCTTCAACACCCAAAAACTTATTCCCTGGTTAATGTTTGCCATGGGTATGCTCATGATCGTAAGATCTGCAAACCTGGGCATTCCATATTTATCTCCTGCACCAACAGGTTTATACGGACAGGCGATAGATTGCAAATAATCGTTCGCGTTTAACGCATAATATTCTTCTTTAAAACAGGGCAGGGGAATGCAAATAAAAGTATTTCTACTGATACAATCTTAACTGATCTGGTAAACAGGTTATTAGCCTCCCATCTGTTTCTGCATCGATTTTGTTGCAATACTAAAAGGTTAAAGTAGCCAAATTAATCCAAATCTTATTTGGACTTGATCTAAATAGGGCTTATATTTGCGGCATCAAAAAAATGCCACACGGTTCAGACCCGTGTGGCTGCCGGAAAACCGGGTAACCTTTAATCTCCATTAAAAGTCATGCAAATTAAGAAAATTTTGCTATTGGGCATACTATGTGCCTGTGTAATTTTTACCTATGCCCAAAACCGGATTTCCGGTATCTCCGGGCAAATCAAAAACGCTTCCGGCCAGCCTGTTTCAGGGGCAACCATCAAAATTCAAAAAACCAGTTATGGAACGGTATCAGATGAAAACGGAAGTTTTAGAATCACTAATATTAAAGCCGGAAATTATCAAATTCAGATCTCTGCTGTTGGTTTCAAAACGACTAAAAAAGAAGTAAACATATCAGAAAATCAGGATTATAAATTAAGCTTAAGCCTGGCCGAATCTTCAGAAGATATGGAAACGGTAAATGTAATTGGCAGAACGGCTAACCAGCAGGTAAACCGACAAGCTTTTAATGTTACTTCTATTGATGCCAAAAAGCTGCACAATAGTACGTTAGATATCTCTCATGCACTTGATCGTGTTTCTGGTGTACGGGTAAGAGAGGCCGGGGGACTGGGCTCGAGAATGGATTTTTCATTAAACGGCTTTACCGGCCGCCAGGTAAAATTCTTTATCGATGGTGTACCCATGGACAATTTTGGGTCATCCTTCCAAATCAACAATATACCAATCAACCTGGCGCAAAGGGTAGAAGTTTACAAAGGTGTGGTTCCGGTTTGGCTGGGTTCCGATGCCTTGGGTGGTGCCATTAACATTGTAACTGATAACAGCACAGGAAGTTACCTGGATGCTTCTTACTCTTATGGCTCTTTTAATACGCATAAATCTGCCTTTAATGCAGGTTATACCTCAAAATCAGGCTTTAAAGTGCAGCTGAATGCTTTCCAGAACTATTCTGATAACGATTATAAGGTTACTACCGATGTGGCCTCTTTTGATGGGCGTTACTTCAGAAATCAGGTGGTTAAAAGATTTAATGATACCTACCACAATGAAACCCTGATTGCCAGCGCCGGGGTGGTGAACAAATCATTCGCAGATCAGTTAATGTTCGGTTTAACCGTTGGGCAAAATTATGCTGAAGTGCAAACAGGCGCCCGAATGGTGAGTGTTTTTGGCGATTGGCATAGAAGAGGCAGCATTTTAATGCCAACTGTGAAATACCAGAAAAAGGATTTGTTTACCAAAGGACTCGATCTTCGCATCAATGGTAACTTCAACTTTGGCACGGAACAAAATATCGATACGGTTTACCGCCGTTACAACTGGTTTCAGGAGTATAAGGAATATCCGGGAGCAGGAAGTGAGCGGGAGCGTTCGATGTATAAATTCCGCAATAACAACGGCCTGGCTACGGCAAACCTAACCTATACCATTAATGAGCAGCATTCCTTCTCTTTAAATAATGTTTACAATTCTTTTAACAGAAAAGGGTCTGATGAACTTTTTCCGCAGAGCCAGAGTTATGAGCAGCCGCGTAAAAATAATAAGAACGTTTTAGGGCTGGGCTATAAATACAGCGCTTCGGAAAAGTGGAATACCTCCGTTTTTGCTAAACAGTTTTATCAATCGAATAAATACGCTCAGAGTTATAACCCAAGTGGAAACTGGGGCGACGTCGCTTATCTTCAGCAAGAAAACAGCTATAGTAAAACAGGCTACGGCATTGCATCAACCTATTTTATTGTACCCAATTTACAGCTAAAGGCATCTTATGAGAAAAGTTACAGGCTGCCGGAAACTGACGAGCTCTTTGGTGATTTGTTAAATCTTGATGGAAACATCAGCCTGAAACCAGAGCAAAGTAATAACTATAACCTGGGCTTCAGCTATCAGGCGCAGCTTAATCAGATTCACCGTTTTAGTTTTGATGGGAACGTAATGTACCGTGATGCAAAAGATTTTATCAGGCCGCAACTGAATAATAACCAGACGAAACAGGTAATGGGTAACCTGGCCGATGTAACCAATCTGGGTTTCGAATCTGAAGTACGGTACTCTTATAAACAACTATTTACCGCCGGTGTAAACCTAACCTACCAGAATTTACGAAATAATACCCGCTATGAACAAGGCCAGACCATGGAAAGTCCTTTATATAAAGATCGCATTCCAAACATGCCTTATCTTTTTGGTAACGCAGATGCGTCGCTTTTCTTCAATAACGTAGGTAAAAAAGGCAACACATTAACCCTGGGTTACAATGTACTTTATGTTCATGCCTATTATTTATCGTGGCCAAGCCAGGGAACTGCAGATACGAAATATGATATTCCAAGACAGTGGATGCAGGATGTAAACGCTGTGTATACATTGGGTGGTGGTAAATACAACATTGGTTTGGAGTGTAAAAACCTGGTGAATAATCGTGTATATGATAACTTCTCTTTGCAAAAACCAGGCAGGGCATTTTATGCCAAAGTGAGGTATTTTTTCAGTAGCAACAGATAATTAAATTTTAAGAAATACGAATATGAAAACTAAATATTTACTTCCATTTTTAAGCTTATCGTTAGTCGCTTTATTTGCGGGTTGCGATAAAGAATTAGATTCATCAGAAGTTGTAGATGTGGATAACGAGTTAACCGGTGCAACGAAATTCATCATTTCTGCAACACCAATTGGTACTACAGGCATTGCCGATTATCTGCTTACTGCTAGCAGCCTGGATTCTGGAAGGGTAACTACACAAGGGAATGGCATTGAGCAAGATGGTTCTTACCGTTATTATTTAACCCATAAAAACAGGTTTTTTAGTTTATTATACGGACAGGGAAATCCTGGTGCGGTAACCACTTACCGGTTGGATGGAACCGGGAAACTGAATAAGTTAACGAATTTCCAGACAGAAACAGTACAGCTTTTTGCACCTGTTAAGGATGATGTTTTCATTGCTAAGATCCCAAGATCTGGCAACGAGTTTTCGAGTTTCTTTAGAATTGATGCCCGGAAATACCAGATTGTTGGAGAGCAACAGGTGAATATCGTGAAACTGGCCGGAAATGGCGAACGTGCACATTTTACATGGGCCACCCAGGTAGGCGAGAAATTGTTTGCGCCTTACATGAGTATTAAAGGTGCTGCGCCCGATGCTTTTGGTACTGCCTATCCGGATAGTTCATGGGTGGCTGTTTACAGCTACCCGGAGTTGAAACTGGAAAAGGTAATTAAAGATAACCGCACAAGTTTTATTGGTGCCTACTTTACCAATGGTTTAGTGGAGATTGAAAACGGAGACGCATATGCTTTTTCTTATGCTTCGGCCACCAACGCCAGTAAGCCAACCTCTAAAAATCCATCCGCGGTGATCCGCATAAATAAAGGCACAACAGAATTTGATAAAAGCTATTTCTTTAATGTAGAAGAACTTTCTGGCGGACATCATATGGCCGGACAAAGCTATTTAGGCATGGGCAAGTTCGTGGTGCAAATGTATCCTCAGCCTAATTCATTAGATGGTTCAGCTAGAAAATTTGCCATTGTAGATGTGCTTAATAAAACCTTTAAATGGGTAACGGGCGTACCGAATGATGTAACCAGAACAACAACGATTAACAACTACACACCTAAAGATGGCAGAACGGGATATATTGGGATCACCACGGCCAGCGAAGGAAGTTATGTGTATGTTTTCGATGCCAATATTGCCGTAGCCAGAAAGGGCCTGAAGGTGGAGGGCGGAACAATTACTGCAATTAACGCACTTCAGTATTAATTAAGATTTTCATTTCGATCAATAAGACAATGGCAACAGCAAACAACATTAACCCCGCGAAGAAAAAAGGGAAAGATTCTAAATTCACCAGAATCAATAAGTGGCTTCACCTTTGGCTGGGGCTTGCCTCTGGTGTCATTGTTTTCATTGTTTGTATAACGGGCTGCATCTGGGTTTTCAATGAAGAGATTACCGGATTATTAGAACCAGAAACCAAAATAGAAAAGCAAGATAAACCGGTAATTACACCGGCTCAACTCACGGCTATTGCAGCTAACATTTTTCCTGATAAAATGCCTGTTTATGCAAATTATCAGCAAGGGAGGGCCATTAACTTAAACCTGAAAGGTGCAAAAGAAGAAGGCCGCCGTGGTGGAGGAACAACTTTAACCATTAACCCGTACACGGGTGAAGTAATCAGTAAAGTGGTGCATAAGAAAGGACAGGTAGATTTCTTTCGGTTTATCCTGAATGGCCATCGTTTTCTTTGGTTGCCTTTTGCTGTTGGCCGCCCGATTGTAAATTATGGTACATTAATATTTGTGGTTTTACTGATTACGGGTTTAATCTGGTGGTATCCTAAAAAATGGAATAAATCTACCCGCGATAAAAGTTTTAAGATTAAATGGGGCGCTTCATTTAAACGTGTCAATTTGGATCTGCACAATGTACTCGGGTTTTATTCGCTGATATTTCTACTATTCATAGCATTAACCGGAATGGTTTACGGCATCAGGTGGTATAGCGAAGGTTTATACTGGGTAACCACCGGGGGAGAAAAGTTAGGGGAGTTCGACAGATTGGAATCTGATTCTTTACAGGTCGGGAAGTTCTATACACCAGCTAAGGCAATGGATTTAGCGTGGAACACCGTAATTAAAAAACATCCAAAATCGGAAGGTTTTTATTATACTTTTCCTGATTCTGCTAAGCCAAAGGCAGTAATTAACATCACTGTTTATCCGAACAGGGGCCAGTTTTACAACAATTTGAGTTACGCTTTTGATCAGCATACGCTTCAGGAATTGAAAGGAAAGGGCGTTTATTCAGTGCCTTACGAAGCTTCGGGTTTCGGCGGTAAACTGAGAAAAATGAATTACGATATCCACATAGGAAGTATTCTGGGTTTCCCTGGAAAAGTACTGGCATTTCTGGCCTCATTAATCGGGGCGAGTTTGCCAATAACAGGTTTTTTGATCTGGTATGGCCGCAAGTTTAAGAAAAAAGGCAAGGCTAAGGAGTTTTTAAAAACAGAAGGATCAAATCCTCCTCAGAATGGTAAGCCAAGCGCAAAAATACCTGTGAGGAAAATGGAAAATGTTGTGGGTTAGGTTGTGTTTGCGGATAGGTCTTTTTTGTATTTGTATGAACAATGGGTCAACACGAGCATCATGAACTTGATGCAGGAGCTATTTTAGTAGCTTGAATTTGAAACATTAAGGTAGCGTACAATAGCTAATCGTTATATCGCTCCGGCTACCATTTTTATTAGGATATATTTGCATTAACTCTTTTCCGGTAATCTCATCAATACGTCTTCCTGAACTTGATTCAGGATCTTTTTCGTAGGTCGAATTTGAAACATTAAGGTATTAAGGCCATTAAGGTAGCATCCCGCTGTAGCTTTACTGGTTAAATTCCAAAAAAATGCATCATAAAAAAGCTACAAAACCTTTCAGATGATTTTGTAGATTTTATTATTTCTATTGGTTGGTGTCTCACCAACTGAAAAACTCATGCCTTTAAATTCAACGATATTAAAATTAGGTGTTGAGATTTAGACTGGTTTGTGAAATACCAACAAGTAGACCAGCCAAGGTACGTGTCTCCACGTACCTTAAAGATTTATAACTTATTTCTATCGGTTGGTGTCTCACCAACTGAAAAACACATGCCCTAAATTCAACGATATTAAGAAATTAGGTGTTGAAATTTAGACTGGTTTGTGAAACACCAACAAGTAGACCAGCCAAGGTACGTGTCTCCACGTACCTTAAAAGATTTATAACTTATTTCTATCGGTTGGTGTCTCACCAACCGAAAAACTCATGCCTTTAAATTCAACGATATTAAAAAATTAGGTATTGAAATTTAGACTGGTTTGTGAAACACCAACAAGTAGACCAGCCAAGGTACGTGTCTTCACGTACCTTAAAAGATTTATAACTTATTTCTATCGGTTGGTGCTCACTAGCCGAAAACGCATGTGTATAAATTTCAACGATATTAAGAAATTAGGTGTTGAAATTTAGACTGGTTGGTGAGACACCAAAAAGTAGGTTAAGCCGTAAACTGACGCTGATTGATAT
>NZ_WKKH01000062.1 GCF_009674725.1 Pedobacter petrophilus
AGCGGAATCTAAAGTAATGCTTCTCAAAAAAAATAATCTGACAATAAAAAAACCTCTAGTATACTATTGCAATTCCAATTGCTTGCATTAGAGACATAGGACTGACAGTTTATATAACTCACACCGGTGGTGAAAATCCGAAGGTTGCCGGTGGCATGAAAACCATTCACCAGTGTTACGCTGTTAGGGGCACTGATCTCTGACTCATTGTTATACTGGTTAACCACCAGTTGGGCATTCGCCTGTTGTGCGCCGGTAAGCAGGAAAAAACCTGCGATTAGCTGTTTAATCTGTATTTTCATAAGGCGTTAGTTTTTGTAGTGATAGGCGTTGCTTTTCAAAATATTTCCATTCTGATCCTTAACATTCTTTAAACGCTGAAATTCATCGTATTCATAGTAAGTCGTCATACCCTTGATATCAGTCATACTGGTCATCCCGACTAATGGTTTATAAGTGTAAGATGTGATTTGGGCATCTTTTAATAAAGGAGAATCCCTTAATATATCGATCCATTCTTTTATCTGAGCATCTGTTGGAATTGCTGAAGCAATACTAGCTATGGTAGCTGATCCTAAAATTGCTTCAATGGTGGAATAGTTTGCATTCTTGATCTCAGCTACGGGATATTGGGAATCATAGCTATATAAATAAGAAGAAACTGGTCCTTTAACCATCTGTTGTTCAAGAAGATTTCCTGTAGTAGTATAATCATTGAACTGAATTTGGGGTTGATAGCCAGTATCAATTAAAACATCCCCATTTAAATTGGCAATTTTTGAAAAATTGTTCAATAATGATGGACTTTCTATTTTAAAAATTCTATGAAGATTTGGTTTATCAGAAAAAAACTCATATAAGACTGATTCTTTTATAAATTCATTTGCATTCCCAAAAGGTTTTATACTGGTAACAGTTTCAATGGGAATATTTAACAAATGTTTTAACTGCATATTCTTTAATCCTAAAGAAAAAGCATCGGCACTATTAATATTACCCAAATCCTTCGCATAGGTATTTGAACTCACTGTTGTTTTTTGATCACTTCCCCAAGTTTCAGTTCTGGATATTTGATAATCATTATTATAATAATAGTAGGAGGAATCGATTAAGGCTTGATTATTAAATATTCTTGTAATAATCTTTTTCTTTAATAACTTATTACCAAACTGAATATAATATGGAGAAAAGTCAAAAATTGAATTTATTCCCGAAGCATAATAATTATTTGAATTTGAGTAATTAGAACCTAGATTGGCGAAAGGTCTAACCTTATAACCTTCGATAGTGCCAAACCCATGATTTTCATAATCAAAATCTTCCTTTTGTTTCAAATGATAGATGTTATTTACCACTGAATACTCTGATTTAGACAAGATAACTGACTTATCCCAAGGTCTGAAGTTTGAGATATACAATGTAGAATACCTACGTGAAATAAAACTATTAGGATTGCTTGCTTCCTTAATATAATAATTTGGGTTGGTAGAGAAACCAGTAAGTGAATATTCGTTAGGGCGAGAGAATACATATTCTACTTTTCCATTTGTCTCGGATGGCGCAGAAATACCTGCTGCAGTCTTTGAAGAATATTGAGTAACATATTGATAATAAACAGGGCTGCCAATGTATGCTCCCATTGCTAATTCTGCAGGAAGGTTCATACTATATACCTTTTTAGAAAATGCTATATAATCTGATGTACCGGGTTGAAGCCGGAGATAGAGAGATTCATTGATAAAATGATCACTATTAGCCAGATCTTGAGCAACTTCGCCATAACCTGAAGCGTCTAATCCATAAGTATATTGATTTATCAAAGTTTCCCCATTAATATTATCATTTGATTTTATGCTTTTAATACGTATACCTGCAATTTTATTAAGCCCATATTTGCCGCCTTCATATTCATATTCGGTACTACCACCTGTAGGATAGACGACTTTTTTCAGTGTAAAATAATCCGGAGTAGTATATAAATCAGCATTCCAATCAGAGGTATAAAGTCCATCATTTGCCGCATTTCGTGTAACCCAACTTCCTCCTTCTTTTTGTTGATAGGTAACTGTACCAAAGTCTGGAAAAGTGGCACCACCTGAACTACCTCTAATTAAATAATATCCCCAATAATCTCGCTTTAATTCATTAAATGATACAGCAATATTTTTCTTCTGATAATCAAATGCGTATTTTTGAACATCTGAATTTTTAGATCCCGAAATAATAATTTCATCTAAAAATATATGTGCCGTTCCTGTTGTGTATTGAAATGAAATCTTTTTGATTTGATCTCCTTGATTTGTTTTTACAAGAATAGAATCAATCATACCCATTGGAGCACTCCTGTAAAAAAGTATATTTTCTTGACCAGTAGAAATTGAAGAAATTCTTTTTACATCTGGCGTTGTTGACGTTGTATTTCCTTGCTCAAAATGTATATTTGTCATTTCTGTTTCAATTACAGATATATCACCTCCCTGCTGAATAGTAAGTGTACTGTGAGGATTGTATTCATTATCTTGGTAGGCTCCATAGTTAAAACTGGCATAATTCCCAAATAAATCAACCATATCTGTCAATAGCCATGATGAATACGCAAGCGTTCCATTATTATTTACTGAATTGTTCTCAACAAAAATGCTTCCTCCATGAAGATTTTTCCCAAAGCGATAACTGACTCCATCACCATCTTTTATATCAAAAAAATCTATTTTTCTATCCGTTGCTTGATTATAATCTATTGAAAGATTTGAATGAGAAATCTGGCGAATCTTCTTTAAATATCTATCCTCAATAAGAAAACTTCCTGATTGTGATGGAGTAGAATAAGTAAATAGATCGGCCTCCCCATCCAAATACTTAGATGCTGCTGGCATTCCGATGCCACCATCTGTGATAAGCTGCGAAAAAAATTCATCTCGCTTCCAATTATTTTCGAAGTGAGATGGAATAATTGCTTTATCAAAATATTCGTCAGGCCTTCCATAAATTGTCCTTGAAACCCGATGCCCGGGCTGTAATATCCAACCTACACCTACATCACCATTCGTTTGGCCAAACTTTATACCTGAAGCATGATATTTCAATTCTAAAGGAATAACATTTTTTCCAACTTTAATATTGTAGAGTGGGATAGTAATGTCTGGAAGACCATTTTGCAGAGATACTTCATAATTTATATATTTATCAAATTCACGGGCAGTAGGTGAAGGTGGAATAATACTTTTGATACCTTGACTTACCGCCGATAAGTTCAACGAAATCAAAAGAATCAAAATTGGACCTGACTTGATACCATATGTATCTTTTTTTAAAAGACAGTTGGAAATGAAAGAGCACATAGTGACTAAATAAATATTAAAGTTTACATAATTATTAATTCGATTCCTAAAGCGTCCGCAAGCAAATCTCTACCGATTAAGTAATTACTTTAGAATACGAATCACAATCTCAGAAAATAAAAAGATCGAAATTGATCTATTTGACGAACGTGCATTCTGAAGTGACGAACGTGCGTTTCGAAGTAATGACTTTTTCGAGCTACTGTAATTTTCGAAGAATATTGCTAAGGCAAAATATGGGGCAGAGAACTGGTAAGCTTGAATAAGATCACAGTTAAACCCACTAAAAAAAAGATTATTTAACCTGGCTAAAGCGACTAACCAGACACAAATTACAGACTGGTAATATGCGAAACAAAAAAATACCTATTGCGATACACCCACCCAATCAACCACAAAAAAAACCGATTGCTTTATCAACAATCGGTTTAACTAAAAAATTAAAATTTAACGCTTAAAAAATATAAAACCTGTTAAAACAGCGGTAACATTTAAACCGCTTAACGGGTATAAATGAGAGTATTTTACTAAAAACAATCCCCCTTCTAACCCTATAGGTTTCGGGGTTTTTACATTTCGGGCACTTATGCGAAAGAGCGTTCAACTTTTGAGCGGTAATTAAGGAGAAATAGACATGGCATGTTACTAATATAAGGGGTTTTTAGAACGAATAAATATATTATAGACCTACCCATATTATAAGTAGATTAACAAATACTTTTTATAGGTTTTTTGATTGACAAACGGTCGCCTTTAAGCGATTCTATTATTTCAGAACGGTTTATATAAAAAATTTAAGATTAATATCAGTTTAGAAAACATTTAACGTTATGGTGTTATGAAACTAGACAAATGTTTACTCTTTGCGATTGCTTTGGTGCTTATTAGCAGCATTCGCGTATTTGCACAGTCAGGTACACCTGCCAACGGGCTGGAAAGCAATAGGAAAAAAATCGATTCGCTCGATAAGCAGTTGGTTGAATTATTGGCCAAACGTGAGGTTATTGTTAAAGAGATTGGAATTTATAAAGCAAAAAACCATATCCCGCCTTTACAAACGGCCCGCTTTCAACAGGTACTTCAAAAAAACATCGAAGCTGGTCAGAAACAGGGCTTGTCACCGGAATTTATTACTGAAGTTTTCAACGCCATCCACAAGGAAAGCCTGAAGATTGAAGAAGATGTGAAAGCAAAGAATCAGCAATAAATTAAGATCAAGACCATCAGAAAACATTCGAAACCATCAACAATCGACCTTTTCCATGAAGGGAAAGGTCTTAAAAAAACACTTATCACTCTCTGCTATCGACACCCTGCTCACAGCACGGGAAAACGATTTTTCGTATCAACTATAGCTTCACGACTATCAATGAAGATTTCGCATCAGGAATAGATTCTGTTCTGAAATGAATTCAGAATGGCATCGAGTTCAGGAGGACGTACGATGATATTACGAAATAGATTGCTTCGTGCCTCGCAAGGACGATTTATTGATGGCAACTACTCTAAACACCTCGCTATCTGCACCCTAATTTTACCCAATGCTATCCGACATCAGGTCCAAGCCTTGGGTTTGTTACTTTTGGGCCAAGCCAAAAGTAAAAGCCCTTCGGCGGCCAGCCGGGCAAGCCAGCGCAGCGGGAAATTTATCGGCAGGTGATGACACCAGCCGATAAATGAAGCCTCCACTAGAATAGATTGCTCCACGCCCACGCTCAACCCCTGCTTCAGTTCACAATGACGGTTTTTCGAAGAATCCATTAAACGCCTCTTCACCCTGAATTTAGTTCAGGGACTTTAGCGCGAAATCAAAGATGCTGAATCAAATTCAGGAAGACGGGCGTTTTAACCCACCACCGCTAGCATAATACATTTAGAATGCTGTTATTTGCGCCTTATTAACCGAGCTAAGCGAACGATTTATCGCACCAACTTATGTAATAACCCCAATTTAATCCACTCCTTATTTTCCGGAGGTAAGCGCCACTTCAGCACTTTTTAACGATCTGCCTTTTACTTTAAGCATCATTTTCCCCTCTTTTCGGGTAGACTGTACCAATATCACCAGCTTGCCGCTAAATAATTTCATGGTCGGCTGATCAAACATTTCAAGTGATGTCGCGTCGCCATTACAAACTGCCTTAAATTTTCCTTCTCCTGTTACTTCAAAATTTAACCGCTCATGTGTTGTCGGGCATGGGTTTCCATTTTTATCCACTACAGATGCCGTAACAAAAGAAATGTCTTTTCCATCGGCAACGATTTGTTTACGGTCAGGATCAAGTACGATGCGATATGGTTTGCCGGCTGTAACTTTGGTTTCTTCCGCAACGGCTTTTCCCGCTTTATCGTAAGCCACTACTTTTAACGTTCCCGGTTCATATTTAACGTCCATCCACATTAAGCGGTAACGGTTCTGCGGAGTATCCTTACTTTTCTTTTGCACACCTAAACTCTTCCCGTTTAAGAAAAGCTCTGCACTTTCATAATTCGTATAGGCAAACACCGGTGTAGTTTGTCCTTCCCTACCTTCCCAATTCCAGTGTGGAAGCAGGTGCAAAGTTGGTTTTTCTGTATTCCATCTGCTTCGGTATAGATAGTAACGGTCTTTTGGAATCCCGGCTAAATCACACATACCAAAATAGGAACTGCGAGATGGCCAGCTTTCATCATAAGGAGTAGGTTCACCTAAGTAATCAAAACCTGTCCATACAAATTCACCAATTACCCAGGGTTTATCATCCTGCATCACAAAGTCATCATCCGGTACGTTAGACCAGTCGCAACACTCTAAATCGTATGAGGAGCTTTGGAAATCGCTGTATGTTTTGTTCTTCGCCTTCACTACCGGAAATTTATAAACCCCTCTGGAACTTACTGTAGAGGCCGTTTCTGAGCCCAATAACATTCCTTGAGGGAAGGCTTTATAAGCTTCATGATATAAATGAACACGGTAATTCAAACCCGGAATATCCAATAAAGCACCAAAGCCAGAAGCCATAGTGGCTTTTACCTGGTCCATGCCCACGGTTACCGGACGGGTAGGATCCTCTCTATGGAAAATTTCCTGTAACCATTTTGCCCGTTTAACTCCTTCGGCACCAAACTGATCTGGCACTTCATTGCCCGAACTCCACATCACAATACAGGGATGGTTTCTGGTGGCCTTCACTAAATTGACCACATCTTTTTCTGCATCCTGCTGGAAGAAACGGTGATAACCATTTTCTACTTTTGCCTTTGCCCACTCATCGAAAGTTTCGGCCAGGAACATAAAACCAAGTTCATCACATAATTCCAACTGCTCTAAAGATGGCATATTGTGCGAACTGCGAATGGCATCGCATCCCATATCTTTCAAAATCATTAATTGCCTGCGCAGTGCAGCAACGTTAATGGCCGTACCCAGCGGACCTAAATCATGGTGCAAACAAACACCTTTAAATTTACGAACAGTACCATTCAGGCTGAAACCTGTTCCGGCCACATAACTGATGCTTCTTACCCCGAAACGCGTAGTCACCTCATCTAAAAGTTTATTTCCCTGATATAACTTCGAAACCGCGGTGTATAAATATGGCGTTTCAGGACTCCATAAATCCGGATTTGAAATTTTAATATTCTGATCGGCGGCATTGCCAAAAAACGTTTTCGCTGTATCGCTCATCACCAACCGGCCTTTGTTATCTAAAATTTGCGTAACCAGTTTAGCACCGGTTGCAGAAAGCCTGGTTTTGATATTTACTTTTGCAAAAGCCTTACTTACTTCCGGTGTAGTAATACTCACCCCCCATTGCTCAATGCTTACCTTATCTTTTGTAATCAGGCGAACATTGCGGTACAAACCTGCACCCGGATACCAGCGCGACGATTTAGGCTGGTTATTTAAATGAACGGCCAACACATTCTTTTGTCCTGCCAGAATATGATCAGTAATATCAATATAGAAATAGTTATAACCGTAATTCCACTCCCCTACTTTTACGCCATTCAGGTAAACTTTCGGCTCACTCATGGCGCCATCAAATTGCAGGATTACCTGCTTACCTTTCGTACTGGCAGGTATGCTAAAGCTGTTGCGGTACCAGGCTTCGCCAATGTAAGGCAATGCACCGGTACGGCCTGTTTTCTCACTCGGCTTTGATTCTCCATTTTGTACAATTGCCACCATCTGTTTATCAATTTCCTTATCAAAAGGGCCTTCTATTGCCCAATCGTGTGGCACAGTAACAGTTTTCCAGGCGCGATCGTTAAAATCTTTAGCAAAAGACGCATCATTGTTACCTTTAGAAAACTTCCATCCGTCAGTGAGCAAAACTTCAGTTCTTTGCTGACTGGAAACAGTTAACGTTGTTGTAACGAAAAATAGCAGTAAAAGAAAGGTTTTGAACGGATAAGATCTTCGCATAACATTAATTGGATGCTGTTTAATAAGCATTTTAATTTTCATAAATGATCAAGATAAAAAGAATATGGTGTTAAGCCCCGAGCAAAGCAATGTATATCGCTCTTTTTACAAAGCTTATTTTAAATAAACAGATGATAAGGTTAAAGTAACTGGTTCAACTGATTCCCTGTAACCGAACGTAACTTCTAGTTTTTCAACTTTTTTCAAATCAAAATCTGCTTTTGTTGGCGATTGGTAATACAGCGGAAGAAAACCCGGATATGGCCGTGGCAATAACAACTGCCGATCGGGTTTGAACTGGTTTAACGGGATTTCAATTTCCTGAAACTCCTGATTAGCCGAAATCTCTTTCGAGAAGAAATGAGCTCCTGTATCAATTAATCCTACCTTAACTTTTGTGTTTGTAATGGTTGATTGTAACCTGATTACCAATATTTTCATGCCAGCTAAATCAGTTGTTCTTCCAGACAGGTAATCTGCAATGTAAGTTTGAAAGCCCATAATTGCCTGCTTCTCATCCGCATTCATCGAGAGTTTTAATTCCAGGTTTAATGGATGTTCAGAAGAAGTGAATTCCATCTTATTGTTTTTCCAATCGGGGTTATAAATACTGATGTTATTTCGGTCAGTCTCCGGATTAAAAATCTCCAGTTGTGCATTTTTCGCAACTACGTAAGTTTGATAACTTTCCGTCTCCAACCTATCCCAGGCATCAGGATTGCCTGAAATATTTCCCGGGAAGGTAACAAAACCGCCTTCAGCCTGCTTCACTATAACTTTGTAATTCAGCAGACCAGCTTTGATAAAATCTGCAGGAATGGTAGCGATGATGCCATCAGCACCCTTTTTCAAACCGATACGCTTCCACTGCCCGGCTGCATTGTTTAGTTCTATGTAAACAGAATCATCCCTGTTTAAGCCAAAGGCATCAATATGGAGTTTAAGATCTACATTCTCACTTGCTGTTTGATGTGCAGTATGTTTTACGAAAACGCGGTTTAAACTCGGCTGCGGTGCTACAAAGTCTCCAAGCAAGATGTTCTGGTAAGGATCTTTGGCGTTAAAAGCCGGCTTCACTCCTTTTTTCACCAACAGATATGTTCCTGGTGTGATTTCAAATTCGCCCCGGGCAGCAGAAGCGGTATAGGCATTTCCAGCATTTAAGCCTTTTATCCCAAATTCAGTTCCAAGATCTTGCAGGTTAATTTTCATATCGGATTTTACCCAGCTGATGGCCGTCACGGTTTTTTGCGGTGATGCTTTAGCAAATGGATCACTTATTGGAACAGCATCAGGCATTACTTCCAGTCGCCAAATCCCATTAGCCACCTGATCTATAAAATAGGCGCCTTTACCCTGATAATTCACCAACTGAGAGTTGCCCACGCCGGCAATGTGCTTTAGTTTTGCAGCATTAAGGGGTTTTGTATCCGTAGAATTGGTATAATAAAAGGCTTCAGCAGTGTTCATTTCGCTGAGCGATTTTTGATAATCTAACCTGAAATTGCCAAAACTGGTTTCGCTGCCTTGTTTAAAAAGACGTGGAAGCTGATGAAATACTTTCGAAGCGATTAATAAACTAATGGCCTTTTCTGGCGTATAAGCCAGGCTCAGGTAATGCGTTTGGTATTCGGTATTGCCATAAGCTGTTGCCATTGGATCATAAGCAAACTGCGTGGCCCATTGGAAGCCGGCAGCCCTGAAGCTCTTTGCCATGGCCGGATACATGATCGGCGCCATCACATCGCCGGCATCAAATTCATAAACTACCTTTGCACGGTTTTTAAAGGCCGGAATGGTATCGAACGGAATTTTATAGGCGGCAACATTCGGCAAAAAATTTCCTTTTAAGGTATGCCCGGCTACTAAACCTGTGGGGTACCATTGAAAACTGTGGCCTTTAACGTCTGCTTTTACAATGGCCGCCGCGTATTTTGGCGACTCGCTAATGTTGTAGAAAATAGGTTTCGTCCACCCGGTACTTTTAATGGCATTCGCCATTCTGTTAATATATTCGGTGGTTCTGTCGGCTGTGCCGCTGTGTTGCGGTTCATTGTTTACCTCCGTGGCCAGAATATCAGCATCTTCCTGAAAAGTTAAACCCGTATATGGATTTTTATGTTTGAAGAATTGCTTCAGGTAATTTTCCTGTGCCAAAAAAGTTGCTTCATTAATTAAGGCATCGTGTTTACCGTATTTGCCGGAAAAACTTCCGGTGCGTTCATCCTTTTCAGGGTAGCCGTTTCCCCAGAAAGCAATCGGTGTAACCAGCGTTTTAATCTTTCTTTTTTTCAGTTCGGCCAGCAGGAAATCGAACAATCTTAAATGTTCATTATTAATCAAATTCCCCAAAGAATCAGAAATTTCTGTATCCCACACATGCACTCTGAAGGCATCTAACCCCAACCTGGAAAAATGATAAACGTCATCTTTAATGGCTTGTTCTGCGCTAATCCCTGTTTTTAGGATGGCACGATTACCATAAGCAAAGGGTGCGGTATAATTGGTTCCGAAAAATGCGGCTTCCCGGTGGTCTTTTTCCCAGCGGATCACACCTTTGGGATCTACATAAATGCCTTGCTTATTTTGGGCAGTTGCGAGAAAACCTAAACAGGTAAAAAGAAATGAAAGTAAATATTGTTTATTTAAAATCATATGCAAAAGGGCTTTAAAAATAGCCGGACCCGATCAGCCCGGCTAAAAAAAAAATAATGAATAGGTGATGATATTACGAATTTAATGGCCTGCAAATTAAGGTAAAAATGCATCCATCGCAACCGTTGGCTTACCCGAATCATCAAAAGCGCCCAACTTATAGCCACTCCAGCTATTATAAGATTGTGGCTCCCAGTAAAAAACACCCAGCCCTTTATTGTTGGCAAGAGATTTATTTTTGGCCATAATATCTTTTATAAAATCTCTGCAGGCTACCGCATCGGCAACCGGCATTCCCACTTCGCAAATCATCACTTCTGAGCCATAACGGGCAACCATATCATTCATATTGGCCAGACATTGTGTGTTTTTGGCAGACCAGTCTGCAGCCGTTGGATAGAGCGACATGCCTACTACATCCCATTTTGCACCATTAGCCTTTAATCCATCGAAAATCCACCGGAACAAACTGTTGTCGAAGCCATTGGAAATATGCACCACAACTTTTGAAGCCGGGTTTACCGATTTAACGCCTTCATAACCGGCCTGAATTAATTCGGCAAAGTTTTTCATGCTTACCGAAGCTTTACCATCGTTCCACAACATGCCATCGTTGGTTTCATTCCCAACCTGCACCCATTCGGGGATGATATTTTCTGCTTTCAAAGCCGTTAAAACGGCCACCGTGTGACTGCGAACCGAGGCTTTTAATGTAGTAAAATCCTGATTTGCCCAAGCCGCAGGTTTATTCTGCTGCGCAGGATCTGCCCATGAGTCGCTGTAATGAAAATCAATCAGCACGCGCATATTGGCTGCTTTTGCACGCTTTGCTTTTGCCAGTACATCAGCAGTATTATTGTAACCAGTGGTTGGATTAACCCAAACCCTTAAGCGGATGGTATTGATACCCTTATCTTTCAATATGGTAAATAAATCCTGTTGCACACCAGCACTATTGAAGAACTTTTGCCCTACGGCTTCCATTTCAGTTACCCAACTTACATCAGCACCTTTGGCGTAAGTACCAACCGGATCTGGTTCCGGGTAGATTTGTGTTTCTCCTTTAATGGTTTTCTTACAGCCTAAAGTAGCTATGAGGATGATGGCCATAAAACCAACCCGTTTTATATATTTTGCTTTAAACATGTCGATTTTTATTTAATGGTGTAAGTATAATTTCCATCTCCGGCACTTAAATCTAAGGTAACCGTGAAAACACCTGTTTTAGTTACCGGAATATTTACACCAGTTCCGCCGGTTCCACCAAAAACAAGTGTGCCTTTAGCATCGGCTTTGTAGCAGATATCGTAACCACCATTGCAGGTAAATACAAAAGTTTTCCCAGCTGTTAGTGCTACATTTGCCGCTTCCAGTTTACCTGTAGCCGCATTGAAATTTAACGGCGTAGATGAGGTGCTCCAGCCATTATCATCACCTGAGATGAAGAATTTAACCGGGGTATAGGTAATGGTTAATGCATCAACATCGGCATTCACTTTCAGGTAGGCTGGTGATGGGGTGAGGTATAAATTCCCACTGTTCAAACTCATGGTGGTGGCTGTTCCGCCCCAACCGTATACTTTATTTGCATCTAAAGTAGATACCAGTTGAAAAGCATCGCCACCGAAACCATCAGCATTTGGTAAGTTCAGGTAGCCTTCATATTTACTGTTAAACTTCGCTGAAGCCAGTAAAAAGCCATTGGTTCTAACGCCTGGTGTTTTCCATGAATTCCCTCCTTTAACCAATAATGCAGGGTATTCAACAATAACTTTGTATGGATTTACCGTTAACGTTAGGGTAGAATAAACGGGTTTTATTGAAGAGGCCACACCAGTATTCTGGTTTACTTCTGCCTTTAGCCTTACTGCCAATGTACTTACAGTTCCGGTAGGCAAATTAAGTTGTACACCGGTTAGCGAATTAAAATCTGCGCCAGTGTAGACTTTTGATAAGGCACCTTCCGGAAGTTTCACCACTACCGCGTTTGCCCAGGCGTTTGCACCAATGGTATCTGCAGGAAGATCAAACTCTAAGGAATAAGTGGGCACCACGGCAGTACCGAAATTTGCGGCATTAAAACTAAAGGTAACCACATTAGCAGCATCGTTTGCAGTTGTGAGCACAACCGCCGGAGCCGAACTTTTAAAGGCCAGTGTTGCGGCAGATGGTACAGCAATTACATTGGTGCTCTCTTCCTTTTTGCAGCCGAATATTACGGCACACAAAAGAAGTATAACGGATAATAGATTAAATATTTTTTTCATTTTCTGAAGCGTTAATTAGTAACCAGGGTTTTGACGGAGGTTTGGATTAGCAGAAAGATCTGTTGGCGGCAGAGGATAAAGCGAAAATTTGCTGCTTACGCCTGCTCCATTTCTTACCCCACCTTTCCAGGCCCATAAATAAGCAGCAGTAGTAAATTTGTTGTAGCGAATTAAATCGGTTCTTCTGAAAGCCTCGTACCAAAGTTCCCTGCCACGTTCATCTAAAATAAAATCGGTAGTTAAAGCACCCTGGGTAATGTTTCCGGCTGCAGTTCCGTTATAAGCACGGGTACGCAGGCGGTTTACATAATCCAAGGCAGTGGTTAAGCTACCGCCGGTACCGCCTCTTAAAACAGCTTCGGCATAAGTCAGGTAAGTTTCGCCTAAACGGAATAGCGGGAAATCGATGTCAGAGAAATCTTTCGCCACATCCTGGTGAGGCGCCGCGCCGCCGGAACGGGTTTTATTTCTGTATTTTGTGCTCGAGTATCCATCAGTGGAAGTATACAAATCTGTTACCTCCAGGTTTTGTCCGGTCATGTAGAACTGTGCCCGGCTATCAGTTGCACCGGTTCTGTCTGCAAACAGATTCACAAACTGTTGCGTAATGCGCAAACCACCCCAGTTACCACTAGAGCCAGATACCTCTGCAGGTACACCTGCGGGGCCATGCATTAAGTAAGTGGTTCCACCAAAATTCTGTGTACTGGTACCATCGTAATTAATGGTTAAAATAAATTCGTCTTTGTTTAAATGGTTATCTGCAAGGGTCAGTTCGCGGTAATTATTATGCAAAGCGTAGCCAGCTCCGGTTATTTTGTTGCAATAAGTAATGGCATCAGTATACCTGGCGGTACCGGTGTACACCTCAGCATTTAAATAAATCCGGCTTAATAAGGCCCAGTCGGCTGCCTGATCTGCACGTCCGTATTCGTTCGCTTTTGGAGCGGCCAAATCACTTTCAATGGCTTTAAGTTCAGATTCTATGTAGGCAAATAAGTCTTTACGGGCGATCTGTTTCGGCAACTCTTTGCCACCAATTTCTGTTGTTTCGGTAACAAAAGGCGGGTTGCCATAAAGGTCCATCAATACCGAGTACTGAAAAGCCCTGATGAAACGCGCCTCTGCCCTGAACTTGCGTACCTGATCTGCATCTGCACCGGTAATGCCCCTTTTATTCAGGTTATCATCAGAAGACTGGTTAATAAAATCATTACAAAGGGTGATCTGAAAGTAAGAACGGTAATATAAGCCATTGATGATGGAGTTTGTTGAAGACCAGTTTAATTCGTGCAGACCTAAAATGCCACCATCACTTTGCCAGGACCAAACTGCCTCATCGGTGGTAAGTTCCTGCAAATTCCAGTATAAACGAAGGAAATCTGAATTACCTTCATCTTTTATAATTTCTGTAGGAATATCGGGCTGCCCAACAGATGCATTTCCGGTAAGGGCAAAAGCGCCATAAACTTTGGCTAAAGATTGTTTGTAGCCGCCAACGCTGGTATATACATTGTCTGCAATTAAATCGTTGGTTGGGGTAAGATCCAGTTTCGTGCACGATACCATCAAAACAGAGGCACTGCAAATCAACAGGAACATTTGTAAAACACGTAGTTTCATATATTTTTTATTAAAACGGTTCATCGTATTTATTGTAAATCGTTAGTAATTAAGATTTAAACCCAGAGAATATACACGAGGTCTTGGATAGATATTGTTATCAATACCCGAAGCAACCTCAGGATCAAGTCCCTTGTATTTCGTAATCACAAATACGTTTTGTACACTTCCTGTTAGCTGTAACTTCGCTTTGCTATTGAATAACTGTCCGAAGGAATAACCCAAGTTGATGTTATCCATCCGCAGAAACGATGCATTCTGAACATAGTAATCGCTTAATAATTGCTGTGTTCTGAAATTAGTGGTAAGGTAGTTTGGCGAAGCGTTAAGAATTACAGATGTACCCGTAATTTGCGCCAGGTTTCCGCTTTGGCTGTAGTTATTATTGTAAACGTAATTACCCAAATTCGCCCTTAAGGTGAAGGAAAGATTCCAGTCTTTATAGCTCAGATTATTACTAAAGCCTAAGAATAATTTTGGATCTGCCTGTTTACCTTTCTTCAAATCACTGGCTGTAATGGTACCGTCGCCATTCTGATCTACATATACGCCCTCAATCGGGTTTCCTGCCTGATCGTAAACTTGTTCAAATAGGTTAAAAGTACTTTTCGGACCGGCTACAGCATTTAAGAAGACAAACTGACCGCCCACACCACCAGCAATTGAACCACTGGGAAAACCCGGGTAATTTGGATCGTTAGGTACTACAGTAAGATTGGTAATGGTATTTTTATTGTATGTGGCGTTTACGCTAAAGTCCCAGTTGAAATCTTTTGTTTTAACCGGATTGAAATTCAACGTCATTTCCACACCTTCATTTTTCATATCGCCCACATTTACAATTGCCGTAGCCGCGAAATTTGTTCCGGCAGGCTGTGGAATCCTGTTTAATAAATCGCTGGTTTTTTTCTGGTAGAAATCTAAGCTACCACTAATGCGGTTGTCAAATAAACCAAAATCTAAACCGATATTGGCTGTGGCTGTTTCCTCCCATTTAATGTTAGCAATGTAGGCGCTGGGGCGGTACATCTGATAAAAAGTATCGCCAAACTGGTATTGCGCATTTAATGAGCTTAAGCCGTAAGTTGATAAGTAACCATAGTTATCAATTCCATCCTGCTGCCCAGTAATACCATAACTGGCCCGAACTTTTAAGTTGGAAATGGCATCAATATTTTTCAGGAAGGTTTCGTTCTTGGCCGTCCATGCTAAGGCAACAGAAGGGAAAGTACCATATTTAAAAGCCGGACCAAAACGAGAAGATCCGTCACGGCGAACTGTAGCGGTTAGCAAAAAGCGTTCGTCAAAGTTGTAATTAAACCTTCCGAAGTAAGAAATTAAGCGATATTGAGGTTTGTTGAATGCGAAAGCCGGATCAGAATTGGCCACCTTATTTCCCACTGCATCAAAAACCGGATAAAAATATTGCGTGGTTAAATAATCATTATAAGAGTAACCTGCTGTTGCATCTATCCTGCTTTTAATCGATTTAAATTCTTTTACATAGTTCAGGTAAAAATCCAGAACAGTGTTTTGTCTGTTGGTTTTATATTCATTGCTTACTCCGTTACTGACGATAGATTCGGCAGCATTCGGATCAACATAAACTGTTCCTTTTCCTGTTGCAACATCATAAGCGGCATTAAAATTGGCGTGTAATTCTGGCAAAAAGTGGAAAGAATAATCCAGTTGTAAGTTACCAATACTTCTCATTGGCCTGGCACGGTCTTCTCTTTGTTCCAGTAAACCTACCGGGTTTCTACCCACTAAATTGGTTAAACCTGTGGGGCTGGTTGGATCAAGCCATTCCCAGTAACCATTGTATGCAGATCTATTGGTATAAGTAGCCTGTGTCGGGTCGAAACTTACCGCACCGCCGATGGCTGCAGTGTTGGCAAAACGCGTTTTTTGCATGCTCCCTTTCAGGTTTAAATCTACCTTTAAGTGATTATCAAAAAAGCGGGGATTTAATACCAAAGCAGCAGAAGTTTTCTCTAACTGATCGGTGCGTAACAAACCAGTCTGATTTTGATAACCCACCGAAATCCGGTAGGGCAATTTCTTGATGCCACCGCTAATGCTCAGGTTATTATCGCTGGAGAATCCATCCTGATAAATCAGATCCTGCCAGTTGGTATTAAAACCGCCCAGCTGTGCTTTTTGAGCAGCAGTTCCTCTTTGGTTTACAATAGAGCGGATCTCATCGGCACTTAACACTTCCAATTGCTTTACAATTTTGGATACAGCGTTAACAGAGTTGAAAGCAACCTTTAATTCGTTACTTAAGCCTTTTTTAGTGGTGATGATAATGACACCGTTCGATGCCCTGGCACCATATATGGCAGCGGCAGATGCATCTTTTAATACCGTAAAACTCTCAATATCATTCGGGTTGATGAAACTTAATGGATTAGAAGCACCGGAAACCCCGCCACTCTCTAAAGGCACGCCATCAATTACAAATAACGGATCGTTACTGGCATTTAAAGATGAACCTCCACGAATGCGGATGGTGCTTCCTGCACCTGGCTGACCACTGTTAGAAGTAATCGCGACTCCAGAAACTTTACCGGAAAGCATTTGCTCTGGGGTAGTAATGCTTCCTTTTTGAAAGTCTTTTACCCCTACCACGGCAACAGAACCTGTTAAATCTTGTTTTCTGGTGGTACCATAACCTACAACCACTACATCATTTAAAGTAGATGCATCTTCGGTGAGGGTAATGGTTAAAGTGGTAGATTTAGAAACCGGAATTTCCTGCACCTTGTAGCCTACAGAGGTAAATAGTAAAGTTCCGCTGGTGGGAATTTTAATGGTGAAGTTTCCATTTCCATCAGTCGAAGTTGCGGTAGCTGTTCCTTTTAATCGAACGCTTACCCCAGGCATACCCAAATTATCCGGAGCCGTTTTCACCACGCCGGTGATGGTGGCCTGTTGTGCAAAAAGAAATCCGTGGGTAAAAATCAATAGTAATAGCATGAACATTCGCTTGTTACCATTGAAGAAAAAAGTAATCATCTGCATAGAAATATCGGTTAGAATTATGGATACAAATAAACCCTTTATCCTTCCTTTCTCTTTGTGCTATCGTGCATTCTTTTTGTGCTATTCGTCATAATATCGCCCTATTTGCTTATAAAGCATACCCCATCCATTAAAGAAGGAGAAAAATCAATTACATTTGGAAGCCCTAAAATTGCGCAGGCACCCACTAAATGATTCGTCAAGCTAAATTTATTTTGTTCCTTTTACTCCTTGTATTTGCCATAAACGGCTACGGACAAAATTTGAAATTTAAGCACATTAACGTAGAGCATGGTTTATCCAACAGCACCATCGAATGTATTTTTCAGGATCACCGTGGTTTCATCTGGTTCGGTACCCGAGATGGTTTGAACCGTTACGATGGCAACCAGATCACCGCTTTTAAAAGCAATGGCAAACCCGGCAGCATCAGCGATAATTTTATCAGGTGTATGATAGAAGATAAGGATCGTAACATATGGATCGGGACTTCAAACGGACTTAACAAATTCAATCCTGAAGAAAATAAATTTACCCATTATGCCAGTCCGGCAAACAGTAATATCATTACCACCATTACCGAAAATAAACAAGGCATATGGGTAGGCACTTATGGCGGCGGACTTTTCCAAACCAACGAAAAAAATCAAAGCCTCACTCCTTTCTTGTATAAAAGTACCAAGCAGGCTGGCGCGAGGAAAGATTTTATTAACGATCTGTACAGCGATGCTAATCATCAACTCTGGATCGCTACCGATACCGGCGTAGACCTTCTTAATACCACCAGGCGAACTTCAGAAAATAAATTAAGCGGTTACAAAATCAGGGTGATAGAAAAAGCCAGAGATGGTTCATTCTGGATGGCGACAGAAGAAAATGGCCTCATTCATTTTAATCCGCAACGCAATGCAGTTAAAACTTACCTTCACGAAGAAAAAAATAATAACAGTATTGGCAGTAATCTGGTAAGGGCAATTGCGTTTGATCAGCAAAATAAAGTTTGGGTGGGTGGTATTAATGGTGGGCTGAATCACTTCAATCCGGCTACAGATCAGTTTAGCCATTACGAGAACAAGGCTGGCAATGCCTCAAGCCTTTCGCAAAGAACGGTTTCTGCCCTTTTTGTAGATAAGCAGGGCAATTTATGGGTGGGTACGCACCGGGGTGGCGTTAACCTTTATAGTCCGCAGGCAGAAAAATTCAATTTATTCAGGCAGGAGCCAGATCAAAACAGTTTAAGTTACAACGATGTCAGGGCGTTTTACGAAGCTAATAATGGCGAATTATACATTGGCACAGATGGCGGCGGACTGGATGTTTATAACAAGAAAAAACAGTCTTTTAAACATTACCGGTTCAATCCTTTTGATCCAAAATCTATCGGTGCTGATGCCATTCTGGATATCACCAACACTACAGACGGGCTGTTGGTGGGTACCTGGGCCGGCGGATTAAACCGGATGAACGCCGATGGAACTTTTACCCGATACCAACATCACGACAATAACCCCTCTTCTATTTCATCTGATTATGTGCAGAAATCTTTCGAAGACAGCGAGCATAACCTGTGGATTGGCACCTATTATGGTGGTTTGAACCTCTTTAAACCAGAAACAAACCGTTTCGAAAGGATTGTAGAGGGCGCAAATGGTTCGCGGTTAATTGGCAATAATATCGTAGCGATAAACGAAGATCTTGCAAAAAACCTGTGGATCGGCACCGACGATGGTGGCCTGAACCGTTACAATCTGAAAACGAAGGTATTTACGCATTACTTTACCGAAGGTGGCAAAAAGCCAGATCTGAGGGTAATCTTTGTTGATGGGAAAGGTGGTTTATGGATTGGCCAGGCAGGTCTTTACCGTTTTAATGCCCAACAAAATAAATTCTCAATTGCTACACCACGCGGTGGCCTCGCTACTACTTTTATCAAGGGAATTACCGAAGATGAACAAGGCAACCTGTGGATCTCTACCGCCAACGGCTTAACCAAATATAATCCACAGCACCACACCTTTAAAAAATATAATGCTGCTGATGGCTTGCAAGGCTTAGAATTCGAATCTAATGCCTTCCTCAAAACCAAAAACGGCGAAATGTTTTTTGGCGGAATAAACGGGTTTAACTCTTTTTTTCCGAAGGATATTAAAACCAATGCATTTGTACCGCCCGTTTACCTTACGGAGTTAAAGATTTTTAATAAGGTGATTACGCCGCAAACGGATGGAGATCTTTTAGAAAACGACATCAGCTATACCAAAAAGATAAAATTAGATTACGATCAGGCAACCGTATCCTTTCGGTTTGCAGCGCTGAATTATGTATCGAGCGAGAATAATAATTATGCCTATAAGCTGGAGGGTGAAGACAAGGAATGGATTAATATTGGCAACAGCCGGCAAGCGGTTTACACCAATCTTGATCCCGGGACTTATACATTTAAAGTTCGTGCAGCTAATAATGATGGCATTTGGAACAAAAAAGGTGTAGCAATTGAGTTAAACATTTCGCCACCATTCTGGGCCAGCTGGTGGTTCAGGCTGGCCGTGGTTGCTGCCGCAATTTACCTCACCTACCTGGCTTTGAGTTTTCGGCGCAGACTGGAACTGCGGAAAATTGAAGAAGAAAAAAGAGAAGAGATTCACCAGACCCAACTCCAGTTTTTCACCAATATTTCGCATGAGTTCCGTACCCCGCTTTCGCTGATTCTCGGGCCGATTGAACGTTTACTGAATGAAGATACACAAGAATCTTTTCAAAACTATTACAACACCATTCACCGCAACGCTAACCGTTTGCTCAGGCTGATTAATGAGTTAATGGATTTTAGAAAAACGGCTTCAGGAGCGTTAAAGCTGAACGTAACCGCAGGAAATCTTGATCTTTTTGTAAATGAAATTGCGGAAGAGTTCAGGGAAATGGCTGCTGATAAAAACATTAAGTTCACAGTAGAAAAAGAGAACCTACTCGCTGAGGTTTGGTTTGACAGGCAAATTATCGAAAAGATTATTCTTAACCTGGTAAACAATTCTTTAAAATACACCAAAGCAGGTGGTGAGCTAAAAATCCAGGTCTTAAACTCACTAAATGGCATTGTTCCGCTTTTTGAAAACCAGCTGAATATTGAAAGTGATTATCGCGGCACTGAATATGTTTACTTCCGGGTGGTTGACAGTGGAATAGGGATTTCTAAAGATTCCATTCAGCATTTATTTGAACGTTATTACCGGATTACGGAATCGCATTTGGGTTCTGGCGTAGGTTTAGCCTTTGTAAAAAGCTTAACCTTACTGCATAAAGGGCTGATTAGGGTTTCGAGTGAGCGGAACCAGGGAACAGAAATTATTATTGGCATTCCGATCCTCAAAATCGATTATAATATCGATGAACAATTCACTCAAAGTACCACATCCGGTGGCACCCGATTAGAAAGTATTACCTATCAAAACGAAACGGAAAAATTGGCTGTCGTGCAGCCTGTTACAATTGATAATGAAGAGGCACCAACCATTTTAATTGTAGATGATAACGATGAGTTGCGGATGTTTCTAAGAGATACCTTAGCTGCACAATATCAAATTACCGAAGCCGCAGATGGGATAAATGGTGTAGAAATGGCGCAGCAATATTTGCCCAATCTGATCATTAGCGATGTAATGATGCCGGGAATGAACGGTACCGAATTTTGCAAAATCATAAAAGAAAATATAGAAACCAGCCATATTCCTTTTTTAATGCTGACGGCAAAAAACAGTGTCGAAGCAGAAATAGAAGGCGCTGAATCTGGTGCAGATCTCTATTTTACCAAGCCCATTAATACGAATTTACTGCTTATTACTATCCGTAATATTTTCGAACAGCGGCAAAAACTAAAAGACCACTATTCGAAGAATAAAGAAATTCAGCCACGGGATTTAGTGCATTCAGAAAAGGATAAACTTTTCATGAATCAACTCCTTTCCATCATCAATGCCCAAATGATAAATCCGGAAATGGATATCGACTATTTGTGCAAGGAAATAGGCATGAGCAGAACAAAACTCTACCAGAAACTCAAATCCATCACCGGGCAATCAATCGGAGAATTTGTACGTTCAGCGAGGCTGCGTAAAGCTGTTGAGATTATGAAAACCGAAGATGTTTTAATGACAGAAGTGATGTACAGAATTGGAATCCAGACACAATCTTATTTTACTAAAGCGTTTAAAAAAGAGTTTGGTGTTACGCCGACGGCTTATATTCATGGGTTAGGAAAAAATGCTTAACTATAAGAGGTTGTTAACATGGAGCCTGTTGAAGTACAATTGTATTTTTCCACGGAAACACGGAAACCACGGAAGAATCATGTATTTGAATGCAGTAAATCTGTAAAAAATATCATTTCCAGAATGCCAAATTATAGAAACATCAATTCGAAGAACAAAATTAGCTGTCATACTGAGCCTGTCGAAGTACGATTATATTTCGCCACGGAAACACGGAAACCACGGAAGAATCATGTATTTGAATGCAGTAAATCTGTAAAAATTATCATTTCCAGCCGGTCGATTATAGAATCATCAATTCGAAGAACAAAATCAGCTGTCATACTGAGCCTGTCGAAGTACGATTTATATTTGGCCACGGAAACACGGAAACCACGGAAGAATCATGTATTTGAATGCAGTAAATCTGTAAAAAATTATCATTTCCAGCCTGTCGGTTATAGAATCATCAATTCGAAGAACAAAATCAGCTGTCATACTGAGCCTGTCGAAGTACGATTGTATTTCGCCACGGAACCGCTGAAACCAGGGAAGAATCATGTATTTTAATGTAGTGAATCTGTAAAAAATTATCATTCCCAGAATGCCAAATTATAGAATCATCAATTCGAAGAACAAAATCAGCTGTCATACTGAGCCTGTCGAAGTACAAATTGTATTTGGCCACGGAACCGCTGAAACCACGGAAGAATCATGTATTTGAATATAGTAAATCTGTAAAAAATTATCATTCCCAGCCTGTCGATTATAGAATCATCAATTCGAAGAACAAAATCAGCTGTCATACTGAGCCTGTTGAAGTACGATTGTATTTTGCCACGGAA
>NZ_WKKH01000063.1 GCF_009674725.1 Pedobacter petrophilus
CAAATCTTAAAAGCCTCAAATCAGGCATTTAACAAAGAACCCTTGCAGTAACAACTGCAGGGGTTTCTGCGTTATCAGAAAGTTGGAGGAGCAAAGAGCAGGGAACAAAGAGTAAGGAACAAAGAGCAAGGAACAAAGACTAAAGGATAAAATGGAAAGCCAATAGGGCCAAAAACGAACTACGACAGACGAAAAACGACTAACAATACTCAGTTAAAGAGATAAGCGGAAAGGCTAAAGCGGAAAATGGAAAATAGAAAGTAGAAAAGTGAAAGGCAAGCGAACCAAAAACGGACGACGACAGACGAAAAACGACTAACGATGCTCAGATAACCCCTCTTCTATCTCCAGGATTCTTCGGTTGAAAGGTCAAAGCGAGTGATAAGTTGACCATACTAAAAACTGATCATTTTTTAAATATGATAAGCCTGTTGATCAACTCCAACAGACTTTTTATTTTTGATATGATTTTAGCACCTTAAAAGTTTGTTCAAACTCGCCACCATTTAAGTTGGTATAGTCGGGCATCGAGATTTTGTGATGTGCTAAGAAGTTTAACAACTCTTTAATTGCGTTTGATACTTCTTCAGAAACATTAGAATGTTTCAGCGAATCTATCTTTAAGAGGTAAAGCGCTACTACCATCGTTTTAAAATCTTCTTTTTTAGCAATTTTTAAACCTAAATCGCTTTCAACCACCGCGTGTTCATATTTGTAAATACAGTTATAAAAACTGGCTTTAAATACAAAAAAACTCACACAAATAAATTGTGTGTAATAAGTGTAATCGTTTTCAATAATCTTCTCTACAAAATTTACAATTCTCTGGGCTTTCTTATAATAGTTAAGTTTAAGATAAGTATGGCCTAAATGAATAAGGAGAAAAGGGGAGAAGACAGAGGTCCGCAGATAAAAAATATTTGGATATTTATTTAAAATGGACATGATAAAGCGGTGGCATTCAGCATAGTTTTTCTGCGCAAATAAGGTGTTCAGGACCAGTCTGTAAGTAAGTATTTCTGCGGTAGTTATTTGCTCATTTTTTAGCGGTGGTGTCCGGTCAATCTGATGGCAAAGCTTAATAATTTTATCTTCCAGCGAACCACCTTCATTAGGCTTGTTAATCAGGCTATTATAGAAATATAAAATTAAATCATAGGGATTAATCGGAAAAAGCTCATTCAGTCGCTTATAATTGCGCTTTAACAGCTGCATGGTATTTGCCAATGATGCTTTGTCGATATCAATTAATGAAATATTGCATTCAATAATATGCAGCATAATCTGCGCGTCCTCGTTTAGTACGTTGTCGGAAATATTTTTTATGGTTTCTTTGTATAACTTGCTCATCGTTCTGCCTGAGGCCATTAGGTCGATGAAATCCTGACCAATGCTTTGTTTATTAAATTTGGAATTGGGCTTACTTAGCTCATATTTAGAAACGCTGCAAATAAAATCGAAGGCGTTATTTTTTTCCTCATTGGTGAAGGGAAGCTTTAAAATATTCTTTAGCTCTGCAATTTCATTCCTATTGATACAGAACCGGATGCACCAGTTTAAAATATTGTTTCTTAATGCCGTTCGAGGTGAAAAATGATGTAAAATATATTCGAAGAGGGCCTTGCTCGATTTATATTTAAAGTTTTCTGTAATTTGGATGAAAAGGAAATAGGTATAAATGTCATCATTTAAAAACCTGATTACTTCAGTTGGCATGGCTGTGCTAAATCGCTTTTCTTCGATCAGCATACCGGTGTAAAGGAGCTCTTCATACGCTTCAGGATAAGAATTTATATAAGTAAGCATATTTTCTTTTGCCACTCGTAATCCTTTGTTGCCTTCAGAAATATGTTCACTGATCTTCTTAAGCAGAAATATTTTTTCGGTACTTTTTTTTGCCAAAAATATTTTTTTCTCTAAAAAGAAGTTAATCAGCTCATAACACAATAGCGGATCATCCAATTCAAGGGTTCTTGTTTCGGCGATGAGTTTATAATAAACCTGCAGCCAGAACGGTGTTTTTAATTGTTTAAGCAATGCAGCACTCACATCATCTATGGTTACAACCTTTTTTTCGATGTGACTTAAGGTATATAAAATTTCTATGGTGCTTAGGGGCGGAACATTACATAACGTGTCTTCATCATAAAACACACCCGTGTACCAATACTTCGTTAAAAATGCAGATCCGGTTAAAGCAGATTGCAGATTTATCCACGTGTTGGTTCGTAAGCTGATCATGGTTTTGAGGAAATTATTCTCCTCAATGCTGTAAAGGAAATTTACAAACAATTTAAACCTATTGCTATGCGATAGATAATCATCAACACCATCAATAATAATTACAAAGCGCCCTTCTTTACTCCCGGGATTAGTTTTAACATAGGCAATTAGTTCACTTACGCTATTGAAATTAAATTCCCTTAAAAACCACTCTTTTAAAGTCAATCCGGCTTGAATAGCAGAATTAATCGTATTTGGGTTAATAAGTAAAACGATATCATTTTTATACAACGCATTTTCTGAATGGAAAAAATGCTCTACCAAATGCGCTATTAAAATGGATTTACCCTGACCAGGCTGTGCACTAACGGTAGCAAACTGGTAACTATTCTTTAAAAAATAATCAAAATCAGGGTAGTAGAAACTTCTTTTAGCAGTATAATCAAAAGGAACGCCTGAATTATTCTTTTTAGTTACCAGGGATAATTCGGTAATGGTTCGGGCCTTTAATTTCAAGGTTTGCCATAAACTTTGATCAGCAGAAATATTATCCTGTTTATCTTTTTTAAATGATCCCCAGTCAGAATAGCCGATATATTGAGATAAGCTATTTAAGGTGAACAAAGAAAATTTATGTGGCGTATTGGCGAAGCCAAAGAAACGTTTGATAGTAGTTTCGCTAACATAGTTTTTGGTTTCTTGGAATACATACTCAGAAATTACTTTACAATGCGCAGGATCGATATTCCTTAATCCTGATTTTGTAAGTACAAACTTCCTGAGTTCAATTAGGAGTTCGTTAGAGTTCATTAACATAGAGATGACATTTACTAATGTCATCATAATTTCACAATAGCAGAAATGATTTTAAGAATAAATCAAATATGAATAAAATGAATGAGATAGGACAGACAAATATGAATATAATGGATGATACAGATTATCAGATAAAATGTTAATTTGTAGTCAATTAAGGCTGTAACTGAAGTAAACTAGGCCGCCCAGAGCCACCCTATAATAAATACCTTGACATGATAAAAATTTCTGCTTCACTATTCTTAAAAACGGATTATTCGTAATGCGCTGACATTTGTTGCTGTAGTTATATTAACGATCTTATATTCAAAATTATATTTACAAAGGAAAAATGATGCATCTACAGCAATTGCACCTGGCAATGCAAACAGTTTTACTGTGTGATTTATAGGTTTAGGTACGTGTTTCGTTACTACAGTAGATAATCCAGCCAACGCCACTACTGCTGATGAAAATACTTTCGCAACAGTACAATCATCAGAAGGGATTGCCTTAAATATTTTGGCTTATAGTGGTGAACTGGAATTGAAGTTTCCGCAACGTGCCTGCAAACACCAAGATGCATCATGATATATTCTGATCCGGACTTATTAACGTACAGGTGGGGGCGACCCAAGGGATAAAAGAGCGCAATCTTGTGTGGATTACCAGGTGAGTAAGGGAATTACCCAGGCTAGATTAACCTCAAAAGGATACGGAGAATCTATGCCAATTGCACCAAATGAAGTTGGATGAAGCAGAAGAAAGAAAGATAATCCAGATGGCAGAGCGAAAAACAGTAAAACAGAATTTAAAGTGACTAAAAAATAATTTTAATCAATTGTCCCCGTTGATAGCCACTTCCACTTTTGGAGGTGGCTTTTTAGTTTTGTACAGATAGCAGTTTTATAATTAATCTTTGTAATTTTCGCTGACTATTTCCATCTCATGAAACTTAATCTAAGTCCAACACTCCTTTTCAGAACGCCCATGTTTTCCTTTCAATCCGATTTGGAGGCTTGCTGGGAAGAATTAAAAAAAGCGATTTCCGTCTCATCAGGCGATTTTTATGAAGCCATAAAAGATGTGGAGGCAAAAGATTTGAGTGCTTTGCCACCTAAAATATCTTTCACCATCTGGAAGTATTTTAACCGGGCTAAATATCGTTCCACTCCCTACGGAACATTTGCAAGCTTTAGCATTTTAAGTGATGCCATTAAAACGCATGCAACTACCCTGATCATTGATGAAGAGCAGATTGTTCATCGCTTTATCGACTGGCCGTACCGCAATCAGTTGATGTTGGATTTTGATCAAACTTTAAAAGAGAACGGTTTTTTATTTAGCAACAGCAGTTTTTACGCAACGCTTGATGGCATCAGGTACATTGCCTGCTCGGAGGGTATTTTCGAACTTTCAGAAATTGGCAACGACGAGTTTGTAATGAGTATACTAAATGCCTGCCTGAAGCCGATCCGGGTGCAGGATTTAATCTTGAAGCTTGAGTTGGATGCCAGCCAACAATCAGATTTGTTTAACATGCTCAAAGATATGCATGACTTACAACTCCTTTTTACTGATCAGGATCCGAATATTATCGGGGAAGATTATTTCAAAAGAATTGGTGAGCAGAAAGTGGAAACCTTGCCTCAATACTTAATTGCTGAGCGTAAGGTTATTGATGGAGGAGTAGATCGCAGTCTCTTTAAGTCTGTTCCAAATTTGCTCCAGCTGCTGCAAAAAATTATTCCGAAGGAAGAAAGAGCCGCATTAACAACCTTTATTCAAAGATTTAGCAAAAAATTCGAACAGCGGGAAATTTCACTTCTGGTTGCGCTGGACCCGGAAATGGGGATAGGTTATGATGAACTGGAGCAGAGCAGCGAAAGCGATGATTTTGTTATTCAGTTTAATAACAAAAAGGATAATAAACTAAGCTCCGATTTAAAATCTGGTTTAAAAAAATCATTGTCAATAGAAAGATTTGAACCCGGAAAAACCATATTCCTAAATAAGCTGGATCTGGTTTTAAACGAGAAACCAAGTCCGCTGCCAAATTCTCTAAGCATCCTGTTAAATGTTATAGATGATTTAATCATCATGGATCAGATAGGAGGGGTAACTGCAAACGCACTTGCAGGGCGTTTTTCCATGGCTAATGCCACGGTTGAAAACTATTGCAAAGAAATTTCAGCAATAGAGGAGCAGGCGAATGCAGATGTACTGTTTTTTGATGTTGCTTATATGGTTGAAGCCACTGTAGATAATATCAACAGGCGAAAACTGGTTTACGAACAACAACTCTCCATCCTTAATTATGATACCTCTGCGAATCCGCTTTTACTCAATGATATTCAGGTTTCTGTAAGAAACGGGCAGGTTATCCTTCGTTCAAAATTTTTAAATAAACGTTTAATGCCGCGTATGGCCTCTGCATATAATTATACACGATCAGATCTTTCTGTATTCAGGTTGCTTTGCGATTTACAGCATCAGGGTATCCAAAGCAATTTGTCGCTTCCGCTTGATGGTATTTTTCCTGAATTAAGCTATTATCCGCGGCTGCAGTACCAGAATATTATTTTAAATGCCCAAAAATGGCGGGTTGAAAAGACCGCCTTCTATCCTGCAAAAGTTCAGCTTTCTGTTGATGCATGTAGGCAGTATCTTACTAATATTGGAGTATCTGACTATTTTAAAGCCGGCTTATCAGACCAGACATTATGCTTCGCCTTAGCTTCAGATGAAGATTTGACCGCATTTATGCAGTTTATGCAGAAGCAGACAAGCATTTACCTCGAAGAAGTGATTTTGCCAAAGCAGCATGTTGTGGTAGATGAACAGGAGAAACCATATCTAACTCAATTTATTCTTGGCGTTACACACGATGAGCGCATTTATAACGAAGCGCCGGCAATTAATGTAGAAGCTATAAAACCCGTTCAGCAAATTTTCCTTCCGGGAAGTGAGTGGCTTTATTTTGAGATTTTTTGTCACCAGCAGCGGGCAGATGAAATTCTAGTTAACGTGATCGGCTCATTTATACAGGCGCATGGCGGGGAAATTAAATCGTGGTTTTTCATCCGGTACAATGAAAATGGGGATCACATCAGGTTCAGGGTAAATGTTAAAGATGTAGCGGATAACCAGGTTTTAAGTGCTTCATTCGCAGATTATTTATCGCCTTACATCAGTAATGGATTGGTGTCGGATTTTTATTTAAGGGCTTATAAGCGCGAAATAGAACGCTATGGAAGTGATCTGATCGAGCAGGCGGAAGTACATTTTAGTATTGATAGTGCATTTGTGCTGTCCATTTTTCCTCATCAGCCAGATTCTTTTAGCAAGTATAAGTTTTGCGCAGCAATTGTAGTACAGCTACAGCAAGACGGAGTTTTCGAAGTGGAAGAATTAAGAAAGGTTGTAAAACTGGCATCAGATTCTTACAATAATGAACACCACTTAGATGCAGCTGACTTCAAAAAGCTAAATCAACAATATCAATCTTATAGAACCAGCATTACAGCAACACTTGATGGATCCCAACAGGCTTGTTTTAACCAGCTGGTTCAGTCGCTGGTTTCTTTATTACAGGATAAGGAGCCTGGCCGGAAGTTTAAGTTGTTTATGGATTTGATGCACATGCATGTAAATCGCCTTTTTGATAAAAACCAGCGAACGCATGAAATGGTGATGTATTATTTCTTATTAAAAGATCTTCAACGCAGCAAAGCTATCGGATAATATTTAGTCTGGCCATTGGGTTAACAACCCCGACGGAAATTTCGGTAACGTATCTATTCAGGGGATCAGTATAATATTTAAAAACAAAATCATTTTTATAAAAGCTTTTCAGGCGGTTGGCAACGTTTTCTAATCCAACATGATGACTTTCATGTTTGCCGCGGCCATCATTTACCATATTAATGGTACTGATGTTTAAGGTGTTTTCTTTGTAATCTATTTTTACAGTGGCAGGTTGGGTAGAATGAGTTACGTTCCCATGTTTAAAAATGTTCTCTACCAGGGTAAGTAGAATAAGTGGTGGAAATCTCAAGCCAAATAAATCACCATTTACTTCCAGCGACATATTAATTGTATTTGCCGTCCGCAGCTTATGCAAATTAATTAAGTGCTCTATTTGTTCAACTTCTTCACGCAACGGCACCAGTTCTGAAGCTGCAGGTTGTTTCAATGCGTAGCGCATCATTTCTGATAAATTCATAATGGCATCAGCAGCCATTGGTGCTTTTTTACGCGTATCGTTATAAATAAAGTTTAAAGTATTAAACAGAAAGTGCGGATTAATCTGACTTCTCAGAAAATTGTTTTGCGATTGAATCAAATCTGTTTCTAAACTCTGTTTTTCAATTTGCGTAATCAGATTTTGCCGCTCCAGAATCTCTACCTTTTTCTGATCTTCAAATGATTTGATGATGTAAACATAGCCGGTAGCAAAACCAATAAAAAGCAGCGATCTGTAGATGCAGGATAAAACGAATGTACGGTTAATAAAATTCCAGCCTTCAGAATCTATTAAACCTATCTTACCAAACAGCAACACCAGGATATAAGTTAACAGAATGTATGCAAATAACATTAAAATTATTAAACCTAATATTTTGAAAAATTTGAGTGTTGCGCTTTTGTCTTTTATTACTTTTTCAACGAGGAAGGCATGGGTGTAGAAAACAAAAATGTTAGTGATGTAAACCAGGATGTATGCGCCAACGGGGCGAAACTGTTTTGCGGCAAAACCCAATATAAATACCTCATATATGATATAAATTCCCCAAATAATGAAATGAAGTTTATATTTTTTCCAGAAGTTTTTAAGCGTTACTTGTATCATTTTTTAGGTTAAATCTACTGAAATTGAGGTTTTATCTCCCAAAAGTAAGTGTTTGTGTAAAAAAATAGGGGAGCAAAAATTTAGGCTGCACCTTTACAGAAATTAATAACAATAATAATAACTCTTTTAAATTTACCATAATATGAAAACTCAAAACACTCCAAAACTTGCGAAAAAAACTGTTTTTGTTTATAAAAATGTTAAAGCTCAAAATAACTTCGCTACTAATCCAACAGGAGACATGAGCCACACAATAGTAATGACCAGCTATATTGTAGATTAATAATCTATTGATTTCGGTTTGATTTTAATAGACTGTTTTGTACATAGGTGAAGAAAGCTTCTTTATAGCCTTCACCAATTTGTATCATTTCATTATTAGTTAAACGGATGATGTTTCCATCCACTTTTTTGATAGCAGATTTTGCAACGATGTTAGATTTGTTTACCCGGATAAATGGATGACGCTCCAACGCTTTATCTATCTCCTTTAAGGTAAGATATGTGGTATGCGTTTCATTGTTAGTGATAATCTGAATATAGTTCTGTAAGGCTTTGATGTAGAGAATCTCATCGATAGCAATATTAGAGAAAGCATACTTGTGATCGCCTTTGATGTAAAGCGCAGAAGCATGGTCAGCATCTTTTGCAGCACGGGCATTGTTTGCTTCCTTTTTCAGAATTCTGTCTATACCCAGCGCGAATTTTGCAAATGAGATTGGCTTAAGCAGATATTGATCTGATTGTACATCGAAGGCTTGTAAAGCATAATCAGGGTGTGCGGTGGTGAAGATTAAATACTTCGCTTTTTCCCTGATATTTTTGGCCAGTTCGAGCCCGTTAATTCCAGGCATGTCAATGTCCATGAATAATAAATCGATCTCATCGTCCAAGCTAAGCTCAGTCAGTGCCTGGACAGGACTGGTGAAAGTCTTAAAAACAATTAAGCCGGGCATTTCTGCTATATGGTCGGTAATTACCTCTATTGCATGCTGTTCGTCGTCGATAACAACGCATTTTAGATTCATGATAGTTATAATAATGTTGCTTGAAATGAATTACTGCAAGTTAAATAAAAAATGAATTGTATTTAGCTTCCCGGGATTAAAAAAATGTAACGTATAGTTTCGTCTAAAATTCTACAGGTTTCGTGTAAAATTCTGGGGGGTTCATGTAATAAAATCTATTCCATATCTCTTTTTTCTAATCTTTAAACTGTTTGCCAAAAACAAATGATTAAAATGACTGGCTTTTAAACCATTATCATTTTAGTTGACCTAACATCTGCCTGCCCAATTTGTGTAGCCTGTTGAAAAGAACATACTAAACAGGCCATACAAAACTGGGTTAAGCATGGAAGGTTTTAAAAGTTTAAAAATACAAATAAGCATATCACCACATCCATCGAAGTAAGAAGTTAATGATGATCGCTCGCGAATATGAATACCTGCTTAGTAAAGTCTATTGTGGAGGTATGTTCAGCCAGTACATTATGAATGCAGGTGGTTATTTACAAATGCAGCAGGAATATAATAATCTGAACGCATTTGAAACTGCCACGGGACAGATGGAAAAGGAGTATGTTTTTAGAAAGTCTTTTCTGATCATACGCAATTATGTTCAGCAGGCAATCAAAGATGGCTTAAAGAATTTTCAGCTTGAAATACAAGCTGACGGCATTAATAAGTTATCCTATATGACCGGAACTTCGAACCAAAACTTTTTCGACAAGAAAAGTCTGGATCAGATAATTGGAATGGCAAATCCTGTATTTAAACAATACAGCTTAAAAAACTGATACCTCTAAAAAAAATATATACACTACCATGGAACTTAAAGACGAAATAGGACAATTTGCTGTCAGGATCAAAAAGATGCTTCCACAAGTTCAAACAGAAGATTCTACCAGAAATGCATTAGTTCTGCCTTTCATTCAAATTCTAGGTTTTGATCCTTCAGAGGTTCAATCTGAGGCTGTGCTAGACTTTGGAGTAAAGAAAAGCAAGAAAGTTGACTATACCATTATGAAAGATGGAGAACCTACTATTTTAGTGGAGTGTAAGCACCATGAAGATAGTCTGGATATCCACGATTCGCGTTTATCAAAGTACTTCCGTAAAACAAAAGCAAAATACGGCTTATTAACAAACGGATTGGTTTATCGCTTCTACACAGAGAAAATGGTAAAATCAAAAAAAAATCAAGAGCCTTTATTTGAATTTAAATTAACAGATACCAAAGCGGCAACAATTGCCAAAATGATTGAAGATCACAAAGATTATTTCAATGTTGATCAAAAACAGGTAGCCAGTTAGTATATTTATTGAAATCTTAACGTCCCGGAGATTCTATAGAAATTAAGTCCTAATTTATTAGGACTTTTTTTATGCTCTTAATCTAATAAAAAAGGGAGAAACCTTTCGATTTCTCCCTTTTTGTAAATAATATATCCGAGCTAGATTAACTCAACACTTCTGCTTACGAAAGCAGTTAATTCTGCGCCTGTTAACATTCCCTGAGCCAATAAAGCCAAATCAACAGCTTGTTTTGCCAGGTTGGCCTGTGCTTCACCTTCTGTTTTTAAGATTTTACTCACTAATTTGTGGTTTCCATTAATAGCCACTTTGTAACTATCTGGCATTTGGCCGTAAAAGCCCATTCCACCGCCCATTGCAGCCATATCTTTCATACGGCGCATAAACTCATCCATGGTAATGGTTACGGGCAATTCATCAGGACTTAAAGCGATTACTTCTACCTGCATACCTGGTTTAGTAATTGCTTTTTCAAAAATTGCAGTTACTTCTTTAACCTGGTCTTCGCTTAATACGTGTTCGTTAACTTCGTCTTTCTCAATTAATTTATCTGCAACACTAGAATCAACACGTTTTATAGATGTTTTCTCTAATTTTTGCTCCATTTGATTAATGAAGTGATTATCGATTGGCGAATCCAATACTAAAACATCATAATCCTTTTTATTAGCCGATTGAATAAAAGCATCTTGTTTTGCCGCATCATTTGAATACAAATAAACTACGGTACCGTTTTTATCAGTTTGTAATGGAGCTACCTTCTCTTTATATTCATTTAAGGTGAAAAGTTCGTTTTTAGTGTTTCCGACTAAAGCGAAATCTTTAGCTTTATCGTAGAATTTCTCTTCGCTGATCATTCCGTATTTTACGAACAAACCAATGTCTTTCCACTTATCTTCGAATGCTTTGCGGTCTTTAGCAAATAATTCTGCTAGTTTATCAGCAACTTTTCTGGTAATGTAATTGTTTATTTTTTTAACGTTACTATCTGCCTGTAAGAAACTACGGGAAACGTTCAATGGAATATCTGGTGAATCAATTACACCATGTAACAACATTAAAAATTCCGGAACGATATCTTTAACCTCATCAGTTATAAATACCTGGCGAGAATACAACTTAATTTTGCTGCGTTGCATTTCGAAATCGTTTTTCAATTTCGGGAAATACAATACACCAGTTAAGTTGAATGGATAATCCACATTCAGGTGGATCCAGAACAATGGTTCTTCGCTAAATGGATATAGTTCCTGGTAGAAGCTTAAGTATTCCTCATCTGACAAATCTGCAGGTGCTTTTGTCCAGATTGGATTAGTGGTGTTGATGATGTTATCAACAGCTACATCTATATATTTTTTCTTGCCTTCCTCATCTTCACCGTCTTCAACAGATTCAGTTTTAGTGCCAAATTGAATTGGAACAGGTAAGAATTTAGCATATTTATCTAAAATTTCCTGCAATTTTGATTCTTCCAAAAACTCTTCAGAATCTTTATTTACATGAAGGATGATATCTGTACCGCGGGTAGTCTTTGTGCCTTCGGTAATTTCGAATTCTGTACTACCATCGCAAATCCAACGGGCAGGCTCAGCGCCATCCTGATAAGATAAAGTTTGAATTTCTACTAAGTCTGCAACCATAAAGGCAGAGTAGAAACCTAAACCAAACTTACCAATAATCTCGTTGGCATCTTTTGCATCTTTAAATTTTTCTACAAACTCACTTGCGCCAGAAAATGCAACCTGGTTAATGTATTTCTTGATTTCTTCAGCGGTCATACCCAAGCCATTATCGCTAATGGTAATGGTTTTTGCGTCTTTGTCTACGGCAACTTTTACTAAAGGTTGTCCTACTTCGCCATTAAACTGACCTAATGAACCGAGTCTTTTAATTTTCTGAACCGCATCTACAGCGTTTGAAACCAACTCACGGAGAAAAATCTCGTTGTCAGAGTATAAAAACTTCTTAATTATCGGGAAAATATTCTCGGTATGTATCGAGATATTTCCTTTTTCTTGAATGCTCATATGTAAATAAATTGTTTAATCTACCTGCTGCATATCAATGCCTGTTCCAAACGATTTTGTTTGCCAAAATGACAGACCTTCTTTCATGGTTATTATGTAGAGTAAAGAATGAATAATCTTATTTGAGGAGTTTTTAAACCAAGGTTTACCAAATCCGGATATTTCGAAATGATATAAAGGCTAAATGCAGGCGCATGAATTATTAAGCTTCAGGATCGGGTCTGTAAGCAAGTTCAATATCTATGAATTGAATAATTAAACAGCAAACCTGATCATTCGCATCAAAGCCATAATAAACCGGATATGCGCCGTCACCGAATCCGCTTTGAAAGAAGGGGATATTATAATCTGTTCCTGGTATTTTCCAGTTCAACCAATCGCCACCCTCACGCTGATAAGTTGGATTTTCTTCATAATTTTTGGCGAAGAGTGCCGCAAAATAGTCATCATACAGGTTTTTGTCCTTGTTTTCCGCTAGAAATTGATCCTGAAATGTACAAAAAGCTTTAAGGCTTTCAGCATCAAGCACACAACCTAAACCAGCATCAACATTGAAACCAAAGAATTCGCCCTCACTAAAATTCGCTAAATCTTCAGTGCCAATTAGTGCTTCTTCAAATCTAATTGCATCATTGCTGGTAAACTGAACTTTGACTGCTGCATATCTTGCGGAATCTTCATCATCCGGTACCACAACGGCGGCTGTAACAGGGAATTCGCCAACAGGTACTTTATATAAATAAGGCTCGGCATCTTTATTAATATAAACCAAAGGGTCGCGCACTAAAATTTCGCCACTTGGAATGGAAACACTACCGAGTTCTAAGTGGTCGATGGTTTTTCCGGCGAGGTTTTGTTTTTCAAAGTAATCGTTCAGGTTATTCGGGCAAGCCAGAAGTGTTTTCTTTTCGTTCCAAAGTTTAATCCATTCGGCGGTGGGGATCATCATTTAAGTTTTTTTGAATGGTTAATTTGATAAAAAAAAGCCAAAAAACAATTAAGTTCTTTGGCTTCAATAATGTATAGCTTTTTCTAATTTAAATGAAAACTGGGTTTGTCTTCTTCTAAAGAAAGAATTTTGGTAATCTTTTTTAATAGCACGTCCATCTGGAATGGTTTCGAAAGAAAATCATCCTGGCCGTAATTTAAAGTAGTAAAATCTTTCGGGTTGTATAAACCAGAGATTAATAAAATCGGAATTTTTGAAGTGCTTTCTATAGATTTTAGTTGTTCACATAGCACACGCCCGTCTATATGGCCAAGCGATATATCAAGTAAGATTAAATCTGGTTTAAAGCTCTCAATTCTGTTAAATACTTCTTCTCCATCGTTAAGTGCTGAAACCTTGAATCCGCCGATTTCCAGTATTAATTGTATGGTTTCTAAAACCTCAATGTCATCGTCAACTACCAGTATTCTCTTCATATGTTTTAAAGCAATTTATTCGCCATCAAAAATATAACAAAATGTATCTTGTTAAGTTTACAATCTTAAGAATATTTTAACAATTAATTTATAAACAAATAAAATTTGTAAATATTAGCTGGTCTGTTGAACAATACCCTCTTTTTGAAGGATAAAGTTGAAAAGCTCTTCTATTGGCTTTTGTAATATTTTGCCGGGTTCAATGCCATTCTCTTCTAAAACCTCAATTAAAGTTTCCTGGTAATAGTAGGCAATGGACCCTACAAAATGGCAGGGCACCTCTTTGTATTTAGGGTAATCCTTTACGTTGGTGTTTACAAATTCCTGAAAGCCTGTTTTTAAAATATCCTTAATAAAAGGATGGTCGCGATGGCTGGCCATGAATCGACTAAAGCCGGCCAGGTAAATATTAGGGAAAGGTTTTTGGTAAACATTGGTAATAATCTGCTCTTTATCAGCCGGAAATGCTTTTTTAAATTCAGAGGCCAATCCTGCAGGCATTTTATTATATAAATAGGCTAGCAACACTTTTTTGCCAAAAAAAGTTCCTGATCCTTCATCGCCTAAAACATAACCTAAACCATGGTGACCATCATGAATCTTCTTGCCATCAAAATAGCAAATGTTAGATCCCGTTCCTAAAATGCAGTTTAATCCTTCTGCATTGCCACAGGTTGCATAAACTGAACCGAGTAAATCGTGATCTACGGAGATAAATGCGTTTTGAAAAACTTCAGAAAGGCCGTTTGAAACCACTTCATGCTTATCAGGCGAAGAGCAACCAGCACCAAAAAAGTAAATCTCTTTTACCTGGTCTGCATATTGTATAACGGTTTCATTTTTCAAAATTAAATTCGAAATATCCTGCTCACTTAAAAAATATGGGTTTATTCCAGTGGTATTAAATCTAATGGTTTCTCCATTAAGATAACCCATCCAATCGGTTTTTGATGAGCCACTATCTGCAACAAGTATCATGCACTAAATATAAAAATTAAATATAGAATTTTATGCTTGCAATAATTTCGTTACCTGTAAGGGGGATGATTAGTATTAGAGGCTGTTTTCTTCTGTCTGGAAGTTGCTACTTGTAATTTGAAGTTCTTTAGTTTGGCGTTGATGTTATTGTCTTCTGCATCAAGGTTATTATCTTATAATTTGAAGTTATTTAGTTCGGCTTTGAGGTTATTTTCATCTGTCTCGAGGTTATTATCTTATAATTTGAAGTTATTTAGTTCTGCTTTGAGGTTATTATCTTCGAGACTGTTTAGATTTCTTTTACTATATATTTTCTTTGCTTTTATGTCATACTGGATAGCAATATGGTAAGCAGACTACCTAAACTTAGCATTATTAAATTTGAAACCATACATACTAATGACTGGAAAGTGGTACATCTCTGCCAAAGTCTTTAATGTATCTGATTACACTTTTTATTTCACATTCACTTAAAGTATCCATCCTTGCCGATTTAAGATCCCCATTTTTACTATACCATCCTTTATGTTTTTTAGTAAATGCATAATCAATTAGCTTTAGACTATCCATGGCTGCCAAGCCTCTTAATGTTATCAAGCCATAAGTATCAATTTTATTTACATTAATAGAAACGTGGCAATTCTTACAGCCATAATTAGAAATGATCTGGCCTGCATCATACCTGTAATATCTACAAGTATCTGAAGTTTTATTATCTACACTATTTTTATATTTGGTTGGATTATGGCAACTTAAAAATAAAAAGATTGATAAACTACCTAAACTTAGCTTTATTAAATTTGAAACCATTTGTTGGATTGTTTAAAAATGTTTTTAGACGATTAACTGTATTGAGGTCAACATTAGAATGATTACCTTTTGTTATATCAGTCATGTACTTCATAATAAAATTAAGCATATCACCTTTTTCTGTATCCGATATTGTTTGACCAGAGTTATCTCCTAAATGATACATTAATCTGTTCTTTTTATCTGAATCTTCAATATCATCTAAACTTAGGGTATGAAAAAACTCATGTACACCAATGTGTTTATTTTTTTGCCAACTATTATAACTAACAGTTGCTGGCCCTCCCTCACCCTGAGTAAGCCCCGCTGAACTTTGATTTCTGCCATATCGGTCCGTAAATTGATGGCCAATACTATCTACAACAGCTAATACAAAATCATTGCCCTTAATCTCAGTTAGCATATTGATCTGTATAACGTTTACAGTGAAATTAAAATTATAACGGATAGAATAGGTCCAGGTTTTAGTTTTATCGAAAATTTTTTTAGCAGAATTATATTTATGTATAATTACCCCATTTTTGTAACCCCCACCCCTTAATTTCGTTGTAATCACTTGTTGGGTAAAAGTCATGAGGCTGTTTAAATTGGGTGCACCATTTGTAGTAAGGTCTAACACTTTCAGGGTGATGGTAAAATCACCGTATAAACTTAGTTCTCCACTTCCATTATCACTAATATGCATATTTTTTGCAACAATGCCGCCAGATAAGGGCTGGTTCTGTAATATGGCCAGGTTGGCTCTAATGAAGTCTACTAAATTAGTATTCATAATGCATTGTATCTGGTTTATAAATTTAGTATTAATTATACAAATTCACAACCGGATTTTTGTCACGGTTTATATCTCCTTCGATTATTTCGTGGCACTTGTTTTACGAACCCTTTATCTATGAAGATATTGAAACTACAGGCATGAAAAAACCCGCGAAGTTCAGCGCATAACGGCGCAGACTTCGCGGGTGAATTAATTTTAATTAGTTGCTTAAACTAATTTGATAAATTTATATTTCCACTTATTTCTTTTAACATGGTTTCTGCCAGTTTAGCCTGATACTGCATTTCAATAAAGCGGTTTTGTGCATCAATGGCATTGCGTTGTGCTTCACGCAATTCGAGCGGGGCAATGCTTCCTAAACGGTATTTCGCCAAAGTGATGTCTAAACTTTCTTTCGCAATGTCTACGTTTCGCTGTTCTAGCTTAACCAAATCAAGGTAGGTTGCATAATTCTGATAGGCAGAAAGCAATTGTGAATTAACATCGAGTTTCGTTTTACCGAGGTTTAATTTTGAAGTCTCGATCTCAATTTTTGCGTTGCGCTCATTTTGTCGCTGTAAAAAGCCATTAAACAGGTTCAGGCTTGCGGTAACGCCATAGGTAAATCCATTTGCAGCAAATTTTTGGTTAAATCCGGTAGGGCTCGTGCTATTTGCCCTGCTATAACCAGAATTTAAGCTAATGGCAGGATACCGTGCGCCCCGAACGGCTTTCAGATTCAGCGATGCAAGCCTTTGGTTGATGAAAGCATTCTGTACATCCGGATTTTGCTGTTCTGCAATTTCTGCCTGCTTGCTGAATAAAATCCCCCTGTCTACATCAATACTATCTGCAACAGAAAAATTGGTGCTGATATCGCGCACCATAATCTGGTTTAAACGAATTTTCGAAACCTGCAAAAAGTTTTTAATTTGAAGATAGTTTGAGGTATCTGTATTGTAATCTACCTGTGCAGTCAATACATCCAGCTTTGAGCCTCTTCCCAATTCCAGCTTGGTTTTTGCAATGTTGGTGCGCAGAACGGAAACATCTATCGCGCTATCTGCTGCAATGAGCAATTGTTGTTGCCTGATCACATCATAATAAGCGTTAATGACGTCGGCAACCGTATTCAGGATGGTTAACCTGGCATTTACTTCCCCCTGTTTTTGTAATTCTTTTAACCGGTCATAATTCGCAAACATGGTAAAGCCATCAAAAACCGTCCAGTTTAAATCTGCACCCAGGCTATTATTCGTGCTTTTTGCGCCTGTTATAACACGGTCGGGCCCGGTTGCAGGGGTTTGCCTGGTGTTTTGAATTCCTCCACCATTGATGTAAGTTCCATCTAGCGTTGGCAACATTCCTGCATTCCCGATGTTGTTGTTGTTTTTGGCGATTGATAGGTCGTTCCTGCTGATTTTAATATCGTAATTATTCTGCAAAGCGATGCTTACGGCCTCTTTTAAGGTAAGGAGTTCCTGTGCAAATCCGGAAAAGGATAAACACAGCAAAAAAGATAGTAATTGTAATTTCTTGCTCATCTTATTCTTCTGTATTTATTGCTTCCTGTTCGAAGCGATGGGCATCTTTTAATTGTTTATTCGGTTTGTAAGGTTTCGCCCAGTAAGAATAAATTGCAGGAATTACAAATAGTGTAAGCACAAGAGAAAATAGGGTTCCTCCAACAATCACAGTTCCCATACTCATTCTGCTTTTTGCAGCCGCACCCAAAGCTAAGGCAATAGGAAGTGCGCCAATGGCAATGGCTAAACTGGTCATCAAAATCGGACGTAAACGGGAAACCGATGCCTCGCGGATGGCTTCAGGAATAGGCGTTCCCTTCTCTTTTAACTGATTGGCAAACTCTACGATTAAAATTCCATTCTTTGTTACCAAACCAATTAACATAATGGTTCCAATCTGGCTGAAAATATTCCAGCTTTGGCCGCATAACCAGAGGGATAGAAAAGCCCCGGCAACGGCCATTGGTACAGTTAAAATGATAATAACCGGGTCTTTAAAGCTTTCAAATTGCGCAGAAAGGATCAGGTAAACCAATAATAAGGCTAAGCCAAAGGCGAAGAAAGTGTTAGAAGAACTTTCTTTAAAATCCCTCGATTCTCCACTTAAATCGGTAGAGAAAGTTTCATCCAGTATTTTTGAGGAAATGGCATCCATCGCTTCAATCCCTTCACCTATACTTTTACCAGGTGCCAGGCCGGCAGAAACTGTTGCAGCGATAAAACGGTTGTTTCTATATAACTGCGGCGGACTACTTTCTTCTTTCGCCGTTACTAAATTATCCAGCTGAACCAATTCTCCCTTATCACTGCGCACATAAACCGAACTCAGGTCTAACGGGTCTTTCCGGTCGCCACGATCAAACTGACCGATTACCTGATACTGCTTTCCATTCATGAAAAAGTATGAAAAACGCTGCCCGCTTAAGCCTAAATTGAGCGTTTGGGCAATGGCAACGACAGAAACGCCCAGGTTTTTCGCTTTATCCCTGTCGATGGTTAAATTAATCTCTGGCTTATTAAATTTAAGGTTGACATCAGAAACAGTAAACGTTGGGTCTTTCGCAACGGCATCCATAAATAATGGAATTTTCTCCCGTAGTTTCTCAAAATTTTGTGCCTGGATAATGTAGCTGATCGGCAAACCACCTCTTCGCCCTACAGAAATGGTTGGTTGTTGATTGATAATGGTTTTTCCTTCTGTATATTTTTTAGTAATCTTCGTCAGCTTATCTGCAATTTCTTTCTGCGTTCGCTCCCGGTCTTCCGGGTCAACAAGGCCCATCCGCACGAAACCTGAGTTAACAGATCCTGAACCGCCAAAACCTGGCGAAGTGATGGTGATATTTACGTTTTTCTCGGGAACAGAATCAAGCACCAGCTGATTCAATTTCATGATAAACTGATCCGTATAAGCAAAAGATGATCCTTCCGGGGTGGTTGCACTGATATTAATTGCACTTCTGTCATCATACGGTGCCGTTTCTTTCGGTAATATTTTCCAGAAAAGGAAAATCAATCCCATACAAACTACAATGATTGGGATAGAAAGCCATCGCTTATCTAAAAACTTATTCAGGTTTGAAGCGTATGAATCATTTAATTTAACAAAATATGGCTCTGTCCAGTTGTAAAATTTCGAAGGTTTATGTCCGCCGGATTTCATTAAATAGGCGTTTAACATCGGCGTGAGCGTTAGCGAAACGAATGCAGAAATTAAAACCGCTGCACCAATTACCACGCCGAACTCTCTAAACAACCGGCCAACAAAACCCTGTAAAAAAATTACCGGTAAAAATACTGCAGCAAGGGTAATGGAAATAGAAATTACCGCAAAGAAAATTTCATTCGAACCCTTAATTGCCGCTTCAAATGGCGACATACCTTCTTCTACCTTTTTAAAGATATTTTCGGTAACCACAATACCATCATCTACCACTAAACCCGTAGCCAATACAATTGCCAGTAAACTTAATACGTTAATGGAAAATCCGAAGGCGTACATAATAAAGAATGTAAATACCAGTGATACCGGAATATCAATTAACGGGCGGAAAGCGATGGCCCAATCTCTAAAAAACAGGTAAATAATTAAGATTACCAATACGAGCGATAATCCTATCGTTTCAGCAACTTCCGTAACCGAACGCTTAATGAAAAGCGTGTTATCCAAAGCTACCTTTAGTTTAATATCCTGCGGAATATCCGCTTTAAGCTTATCGAAACGGTTATAAAATTCTTTACTGATATCCAGGTAATTGGCGCCTGGCTGAGGGATAATTGCCACGGCAACCATTGGCTTGCCAGATTCCCTTAAAATGGTTTCTTCATTCTCCGGCCCCAGAACCGCATAACCAACATCCTGGAGTTTGATCACCTGGTTACTGTCTGATCTCAAAATCAGGTTATTGAACTGGCTTTCGTTGGTTAATTTTCCAAGAGTTTTAACGGTTAGCTCAGTAGTGGCACCGGTAATTTTTCCTGAGGGTAATTCTACATTTTCATTATCTAAAGCAGTAACAATATCTTGCGAGGTTAATCCGTAAGCGCTTAATTTATTCGGGTCCATCCAGATGCGCATCGCATATTTCCGCTGTCCCTGAATCTGCACGCTACTTACTCCGGGAATGGTTTGAATCCGATCGGCAATTACATTTTCCGCAAAATCACTCAATTCTAAAGTATTTCTTTTATCACTTTGAATGGTCATTGATAAAATGGGATCTGAGTTTGCATCAGCCTTGCTTACCACCGGTAAACCATCAATATCTTTTGGTAAAGTTCTGGCTGCCTGCGAAACTTTATCACGCACATCATTGGCTGCTTCCTCAATATTTTTATCCAGGTTAAATTCGATGGTAATATTACTGGTACCCTGATTACTGGAAGAAGAAATGTTCCGAATTCCATCAATAGAGTTAATCGATTTTTCTAAAGGCTCTGTAATCTGCGATTCAATAATGTCAGAGTTGGCGCCAGGGTAAGAGGTCCTCACCGAAACCACTGTCGGATCAATTGACGGATATTCCCTAACCCCTAAAAACGTATAGCCGATTACGCCAAACAGCACAATCAGCAAATTCATTACTATGGCTAGAACAGGCCTTTTTATACTCGTTGTAGAGATACTCATAACTATTCTTTAACCAAATGAACTTTTACCGGAGCATCTTGCTTCAAGGCCATAGATCCCGTGGTTAAGACGGTATCGCCAACTTTCAGACCAGATGTAATTACTATATTTTCATCCGTACGGGTGCCGGCTTCAACTTTTACTTCCTGTGCTTTTCCATTTTTCTGGATGTAAACAATTTTTCCCTTTAAAACCGGAACAACAGCCTGGTTTGGAATCAGGATAGCATCTTGAAGGGTGTTTAGCGCTAATTTTATCTTCGCGAAAGATCCCGGAAGTAATGCATTATCAGCATTTGGCGCCAACGCCCTGATTTGCAGTGTTCTTGTTGCAGCATTAATCCCAGGCTCTATTGCATATACTTTTCCGGTGTTCTCTTTCGATGATCCGTCGGTAGTAAACGTAATTGATGAACCTGTTTTAATTTGTCCTGCGTATTTTTCAGGAATCGAAAACGTTACTTTGATTGGATTGGTGCTTACTAAATTTGCGATTACCGTGGACGGTGTAAGGTAAGTACCTTCAGAAATGTTGCGTAATCCGATTCTACCGGAAAATGGTGCCCGGATGGTTGCTTTCGCCAATTGTGCCCTTACCAATTGCGATTGTGATTGTAACGACCTGGAGTCTGCTAAAGAAGTATCGTATTCTTCCTGACTAATTGCACCCTTAGCCAATAGTTGTTTGGCCCTGTTTTCATTCGTGGAAGAAAGTTTTTGTCTGGTCACCGCTTCCTGTAACTGCGCCTGAATATCTCTGTCGTTAATTTTAACGAGCACACTACCTTTGGCTACATTCGTTCCTTCTTTAAAATAAATGCCGGTTACCAGGCCGGAAATTTCACTTTTAAGCACAACAGATTCGTTCGCATCTATTGCTCCGGTAACTTCCAGGTCGTTATTAAATGATGCTGGCTTCACCACAATTCCATCCACTACTAATGCAGCCGACTTCCCTTCGCCTCCTTTACCCTGACCAGTTGCGCCAGCTCCTTTCCCTTCTACGTTTTTGTTTTCCTTAATCCGGTAGTAAACCAGATAAGCTAAGCCCAAAGCAAAAACAGCATAAATAATATACCTTTTCTTCATGTTTATATTTGTGTAGTTCCCCCAACCAGTATCAGCGATAGTGATTCGAGATTTAGAGTGTAAAAATATCCAAATAGTTTAGTCCTAAATTTGTTGTATTAAGGATGTTACTAAGTTTTGATTCTTGCTGTCCCTTATTAGTTTGGAGTCGGGAGTCTTTAGTCGGGAGTCCGGGGTGGATAGGTTTTTTGCTATCCTTGGTTAGTTTGGAGTCGGGAGTCTTTAGTCGCTGTCTCATATAACCATCTCCCAGCCCCCGAGAATAAGGCGCATCTGGGATGCGCGGATGGG
>NZ_WKKH01000064.1 GCF_009674725.1 Pedobacter petrophilus
TGCTGGATCTTTTATGCTGAACAAAATTATATCCTGTCAGCAATTCTCAAAACCTATTTATACAAACTTACGATGACAACTTTTGTTGATGACGCCTCTAATTCTATAAAATATTAATCTCTTTTGCCAGGTAACCAGTCAGTGATTCATGGTTGTCATCGAGTTCGGTAATCAGGTAGCTGATGCTTTCGATGTGGCAAACTCTAAGGCGCAGTGCAATATCCAGTTTCTCCGAAATACATAAAACCGCCGTCTTTTTAGCGGCTGCCAACATGGCTTTTTTAAGCTGGTTAATTTCCCAGTAAGTGTCTGTTAAGCCTTCCTCAGGATGAATTGCACTTGTTCCCATCAGGCATAAATCTGCTTTAAGCTCAGAAAGTTGGGTAATTACCTGCCCCCCATAAGTAACTTGAGAGTTTTTTGAAAACAAGCCACCAATTAAAATCACCTCAATGTTATTATACTTCGCCAGTTCTACCGCAACCAGGGGGCTGATGGTAAAAAAAGTGGCTTCGATATTTTGGGGCAATTGTTTAATAAATTCTAAAATGGTTGTGCCACCGCCTGTTAATACCACCATGCCATCTTTAATCAGGTTTACTGCTTTTTTGGCGATGATGATTTTACTATCCCGTGCATAAACGGTGCTGTCATCAAAAGAACTGTGATATGACTTGGATAGCGCACCACCATGAACCTTAAAAAGCAGGCCGTCATCTACCAGTTCTTGAAGGTCTCTTCTGATGGTGTCTTCAGAAACATTGAGCAGTTGAACCAGATCAGAAGTAAGCACACGGTTGTGCAAATTAATCTGGCGCATAATAAAATCGTGGCGTTCTTTTTTGAGCATACAGCGTTTAGTTTTTCGATCGTAAAGATAGGATTTATTTGTTTTGCGTGTTTTTGCGTTTTATTGCAATTATATATCGGGATTGTTATAGTAAAATCTTTATTATTTGTTTTTTAAATGAAAAACATTTATGATATTAGCTAAATATTGGAAAATAATGCGTGATTGTGCGTGTTTGAAGATATAGGCAAACAACAAACTAATCAAACTTAACTAATTTCATTTCATCTTAAACTGGGCAGTTTATGAAAAAAAAACTACTACTAACTATTATGGGTACTTTTTTGTTGCTGGCGCATGCCATAGCGCAACAAATAACCGTTACCGGTAAGGTATCCTCCACCGATGGGCCAATCCCCGGGGTTTCCATTCGGGTAAAGGGAACCACCACTGTTGCACAAACCAATGGCGACGGAAATTACTCGGTAAAAGCATTGAAAAGCGATGTGCTGCAATTTACTTATGTGGGGTTTGCTACGCAAGAACGGTCGGTGGGCACAAATACCAACCTTAATATCACCCTGGTATCAGATGCGGGGAACTTAAGTGAGGTGGTGGTAACGGCGTTTGGCATCAAGCGATCAAAAGATGCATTAGGTTATTCCGCCCAAACATTAAAAGGTTCTGATGTTGCCGATACGCAGCGCGATAACTTTTTGAATGCACTACAGGGGCGTGTTGCAGGTGCAACCATTACACCAACTACCGGTACGCCGGGTGCATCGGCAACAATGGTTATACGTGGCGGGATCTCACTAGATGGCGATAACCAACCACTATTTGTTGTAGATGGTTTGCCAATCTCCAACCGGACGTTTAGTGAATATAACCTGGTTGGTCAAGGTACTTTTAACCGTCAGAATGATTATGGTAACAGGGCTATGGATATCAATCCGGAAGAAATTGAATCGCTAACCATTCTAAAAGGTCCGGAAGCATCCGCTTTATATGGTACAGATGGAGCATCAGGCGCTGTGGTAATTACCACCAGAAGAGCAAAAGCGGGTACGGCAAGAGTCTCTTACAGCAATTCTTTCCGGTTAGAAAACACTTATCGTTATCCGGAAGTGCAAACGGTATATGGAGGTGGAGCAGGTGGAATTTTCGATGATGAGCAACGCACAAGGACATTTTTTGGATCCAAATATCCGGCAAATAAAACGATGTATGATAACATTGGTAGTTTTTACAAAACTGGCTTTACTCAAAAACACAACGCAACAATAGAGGGTGGAAGTGAGAAACTATCGGTCAGAACTACTGTAAGTTATACCGATCAAAAAGGAATTATTCCGGGAACGGCCTATAATACAATTAATGGTAAGATTACAGGTACCTCGAAAATCAGTGAAAAGATTAATATGAATGCCTCTTTAAACCTGATTTCATCCAAAACCGATAAAACATATAAAGGGGTAAGCAGCCCAATGTTAAGTGCACTTTCCTGGCCGCTAACTGATGATATGAGGAATTATTTAACGCCAACCGGAGAAAGAAGAACGGTAGCCGGAAGTTTAAGCGGCGAATTAGATAATCCTTATTGGGGCGTTGAGCGGAATCCAAATTATGATAAAATGAACCGTGTTTTAGGTAATATCGGGTTCGTATATACGCCAAATAACTGGTTGAGTATGCAAGGAAATGCTGGTGCTGATATCTTTTCACAAACGGGTCTTTCTGCATATGATGTTCAGTCTTATGAAGCCAATAAAGCGCAGACCACTAATTCTGGCGGTGGTTTAAATACTTACAATGCAAATGAAAAACTAATTACCGGAAACTTCGTTGCAACGGTGAAAAAAGACTTCGGAAAATTCAAGCCTGTGATCCGCGTAGGTGCCGAAATTAAAGACGATTCGTATCAGGTTAATGCACAATTTGGTACTCGTTTTTATCAGCCCAACTTTTTTAGCATGAACAACATAGACCCTACCACACAGCGGGTGGCCTATACTGATGAGTTAAAACGAAAGTCGGGCTTTTTTGCCAATGCAGAATTAGGTTATGATAATTATTTATACTTAACGCTTTCAGGTCGTCAGGATTTATCATCAACGTTGCCGCAAAAAAATAACACTTTTTTTTACCCGGCTACTTCGCTAAGTTTTGTGTTTTCTAATCTGAATGCGGTTAAAAATCTTGGATGGTTATCTTATGGTAAACTAAGAGGGTCTTGGGGCCAATCTGGTAAAGATGCCCGGGTTGCTTACATTACCAATAATAAATTAGTGGCGCAACAAACTACCGGCGGAGGTTATGCGCTGGATGTTAACATGGGAAATCCAGAACTGCAAGCGGAGTTCACCACGGCAAAAGAATTTGGTGTCGAGCTTGGATTTTTTAATAATCGCCTGTCATTCGATTTTTCATATTATCACAATTTATCAGATAAACAAATTACCGCTCCACGTTTAAGCTACGCATCCGGAGCAGTTCTGCAATACATTAATAGTGGTAAAATTCGCGTTCGCGGGTTTGAGTTACTGGTAAAAGGTACCCCAATCAGAACCGATAAGTTTACATGGGATATTTCTGCAAATGCCTCGAGATCCAGAGGGAAAATTATTTCGCTTCCGGCTAATCAGGATGTTTTTTATGTCTCTGATAGCTGGTTGTTTGATAATGTCAGGGCTCAATATGGCGTTGGTACCTCTATATCAGCTTTTGCGGGGATTGATTATCTAAGAAACAAAGATGGACAATTGCTTATAAATCCAGCCAATGGTATGCCAATTAAGGATACGAACTTTACGCAGATGGGCGATAGAGCACCCGATATTATGATTGGCTTAACCAATAGCTTTACTTACAAAAACTTCAACCTTTCCTTCCTGCTTGATATAAGAAAGGGCGGTGATATTTATAATGCCACAGAATTATACCTGTATTCCAGAGGCTTGTCAAAGTTGAGTACAGATCGTGAGGTTCCCCGGATTATCGCTGGCGTAATGAGAGATGGTTTGGAAAATTCTGCAAATCCAACAAAAAATAACGTGGTCGTTATTCCATACATCACCACTTCTTATTACTCAACATTTTACAACACTGCCGATTTTCTGGAAAAAGATGTGAACTGGCTGAGGCTAAAAGATGTGACGCTCAGTTACAATTTGCCCAAAGATTTATTTGAAAGAAGTAAGGTATTTAAAAGTGCCAATATTTTTGTTACCGGAACGGATTTATTGCTGCTTACCAATTATAAAGGGGTCGATCCATCAGTAAATGGCTTAAGTGCTGCTTCAGGTGGTCTTGGTGGAACCGGGATAGATTTTGGTTCGGTAGGCCTGCCAAGGGGATATAATTTAGGTGTAAGAATAGGTTTTTAATGATTAAAAGATGAAAAAAATATATATACTATTTTCGGTGTTTGCTATATTAATAGCGGCTTCGGGTTGTAAAAAGTATCTGGATGTAAATACTGATCCGGCAACTCCGCAAGAGGTTTCCAGCAAAACTTTAACCCCTCCGTTGTTTGCGCAAATGGAAAGAGGCATTCAATACGATGCAAGGTATTTAGGTGGACTTATCCAATATTTTGGGGGTGCAGTAAATGTAGGAGAGCAACATGGCTGGATTGCTGGAAGTGATAATATGGGTGAGATCTGGAGAACAAATTACTTTGGCTTAGGCGCAAACCTGAATCTGATTATTAACGATTCTGAAGCAAAACAGGAATATAATTATGTAGGTATGGCTCAGGCATTGAAAGCCTGGAGCTGGCAAACTACCACCGATTATCATGGTGATATTATACTAAAACAAGCTTTTGATGTAAACAGATATGTTTATGACTATGATCCTCAACGAGATGTTTATGCCGAAGTGGTGAGGTTGGCGAACGAATCAATCAAAAACTTTAGCAGAACTGATGGGAATGGAACTGTCGCAAAATTTAGTCCTGCAGATTTAATTTACGCCGGAGATAACGCAAAATGGATCAAATTTAACTATGGGGTTTTAGCAAGAAATGCCAATAACCTGGTAAATAAAGCGACTTACGATCCGGCAAAAGTAATCGAATACGTAGATAAATCATTGGCCAGTAATGCAGAAAACTTCATTGTACCCAACACCGGAACCACGGCGCTTAATGGTAATTTCTTTGGACCTCTTCGTGCTAACCTGGCTTCTTACCGACAAACGGCAATCATTGTTGGTTTGCTGGATGGAACTTATCTTTCAAATCCAACAGCATCAGTGATCGACCCTCGTCGTAATAACATGATCACCGCTTCACCAGATTTAATATTTAGAGGATTACCACCTTTTACAATTGATGGTGGTACGGTGCTTGCTAAAAATCAGATTCCAAATCCATGGGGTGCATTGGGAGGCACAAATCCGGGACCAAACCAGGGCAAATATTTATTTAGGGATAACGTTGGTTTTCCAATAATGACTTATACCGAAATGCAGTTTATTAAGGCAGAGGCAGCGTTTAGAAAGGGAGATCTTGCATTAGCTCACACCGCTTATTTGAATGGAATATCATCAAGTATAGATTTTGTAAGTGCATTAGGTACCGCCATTACACCGGCAGAAAAGGCTGCTTATCTCACCAGTGCATCTGTTAAGCAAACGGCTGCAAGCTTAACCATAAGAGATATTATGTTGCAAAAGTATCTTGCCCTTTACGGATATGGATTTGTAGAAACCTGGTGTGATCTGCGTAAATTTAATTACATGGATGGCGATGTAGCTGGCAATAAGCCTTACCTAAATGTTTACCGCTATCCAACAAGCTTCTATGTTGATAATGGAGGGAAGCCTGCACAACGATACCGCCCCCGATATAACTCAGAATATTTATGGAACACAGAATCGTTGAAAAAAATTGGAGCAGATAAAAGTGATTATCACACTTATAAAATGTGGTTCTCTCAACCGTAATTCACTTTAATAAAAGAACAAGATGAAAAAAATATTATATTTTATTGCAGTTGGTATTGGATTATTTGCCGCATGTAAAAAAGGCGACCTGGTAGAAAGTACAGTTTATGAAAAGATTAACCCCGCGGATCCGAAGTATTCTTATATCAAGATTCTGAATCTTACACCTGCTAGTCCGGCGCTAACGTTTTACATGGATGGAAGTAAATTCTCGTCAGCATTATCAACGTTAGGAACTGAAAATGCAGGCTACGCCTATAATGGGCTGTTTCCAGATTTAGGTTATGCAACTACCCGTCCGGGCTCACACACCCTTACCGCTAAAATTATCCCTACAGCTACGGCTGATGCCAATTTGCAGGTTTTCAGTACAACGATAAACCCGCAGGCTGGAAAATATTATACCATTTTTACTACCGGCCAGTATTCAGCCACAGAAAAAAAGATACCATCTTCAGTAATGCTGGAAGATACAAGGCCTGCATTAGATACTTCGAAGGTGTTTTTACGCGTGGTAAACTTGTATAATGGAAGTCCTAATTTGGATTTAACGCGAGATTTGGCAACCGGAACAAAAATAGTAACCAATATTGCTTACGGAACAGCATCAAACTGGGTGGAAATACCAAATATCGGCCCCGGCATAACACCAGTTGTAAAAACATTTTTTAATGTTACAGGAACAACAACTCCGTTAATAGCCGCTGGCTTCAGCCTTACTTTTACTAAAGGCAGGGCATATACAGTGTATCTGCGTGGAGTAGCTGGAAGCACTACCTATCCATTCTCAGCGACAATTTATACTGCTTTTTATTAGAAATTCTCTTAAAGAATAATAAGTAAACGGGCACCGGAATTCTGTATTCTGGTGCCCTCTTTTTTACAATATCTTAAACCCTAAACTCAACTGAAATAAGTTGGGTTTCTGACTGTATTTTTCGCTTTTACTAATGTTCGATAAGCCTGCTTCATAACGTAAATCAACAGAAATAGCGCCAACATCTACACCTGCACCCGCCTGAAGTCCTAATGCCTGATTTTTGTAGTTGTCAAAATCTGTTGCTTGTTGATAAGCAGAACTAAAACTCGAATTTTCATCCAGTATAAATGAAATTACTGGTCCTGCCATTACCCTGAAATTTAAGTTTTTAGCGCCAAATTTAGTTCCAAGCAAAACCGGAACATCCAGTGTAGTAAACCTCACTTTACCTTCTGCAGCAACTTCATTATTGTTGTTGTTGGTAAAGCTGATGAATTTATTGCCTTTACTGCCAATGTAAGCTTCGGGCTGTAGATAGAAACTGGCACCGCCAATACGGGCCCAGGCACCAACCTGGTAACCTAATCTATTTTCTTCACTGGCGAAATCAGCATTAAGTTTTGCCAGGTTTACACCCGCCTTAACCCCGAGGTTAAAGGTTTGCGCTTTCGTTGTTGCCCAACCAAGGGTTAGGAAAACAATAGGGATAATAAATTTTTTCATTTTTTACTTTAAATTTTGTGTGTTATTTAATTGGATACATAACGTGGTTTTAACAAATTTATCGTGCCATGCATTCCTGCCATCTCTAAATTTTTCTGATCAGCAGATAAAAAGATGCCATTGTGAGCAAATATTTTTTACTTTTGCATCAAATAATATCTGCTATGGCTAACTTTCAACTTACCGATGAAACCGCATTCAAAGTAAAAACAAAGTTTTTAAGGAAATACCGCGACTTAGCAAATGAGCCATTGGATTTTACGCCCGGTAAAGAAGATGAGTTGATCTTAGATTTAATGCGATTGGTAAAACGCGACCGCACCTATATCGAATTTACCATTCAAAAAGCACTGGCTGATACCAAAGGCAACAGACTTTAGTCTTCCGCTTTCGTAGAATCATTCTTCTTCTATGCGTAACGCTTTATTTACGCTATACCTCAATAAGTATTTTTAATATTTATCTCTTTTTGTACATTTACACCTGTACGATTAAGAAATTCTATCCGTATAAACGTTTACCATGCTATACAATATAGCATAAAGGGCGATGAGGTCATTTTCTGAATGATTTTATTTCGTGAACACCATTAAATATAGCTGAACCGATGAAAAATTTGAAATATGCTCTTTTAGCCGCAGGATTTAGCATCGCTATATTATCTTTCTCTTTTAAGGAAGATTTATTTCTGGTTTCCAAAAACCTCGATATTTTCGCCTCCCTGTACAAGGAAATCAATATCAACTATGTGGATGACACCAATGCGCCACAATTGATGAAAACCGGCATCGATGCCATGTTGGAGAGTCTTGATCCTTACACTGAATACGTTCCAGAATCTGAAATTGAAGACTATAAGCTTAAATATATCAGTACGCAATATGGCGGAATTGGAGCCAGTACAATTATTATTGATGGCAAACTTTTCATTAATGAGGTTAGCGAAGGTTATCCCGCCGATAAGGAAGAAGTTAAGGCAGGAGATCAGGTAGTTAAAATTAACGGGGTTGAAGTGAAGGGGAAAGAACGTGCGCAGATTAGTCAGCTGCTCCGCGGACCAAAAGGAACGCCGGTAGATTTGATTTTTATGAGGGAGGGAAAAGAATTTACTAAGAAAATTATTCGCGAAGAAATTAAACAGCCCAACGTATCTTATTCGGGCATGGTGGGAGATGGCGTTGGCTATATTAAGCTGGATAAGTTTTTGGAAAATTCAGGGCAGGAGGTTAAAGACGCTTTATTGGCTATCAATAAAGAAAACCCTAAGGGAATTATTTTGGATCTCCGCAATAACGGCGGTGGAATTTTGCAGGAAGCTGTTAAAATTGTAAACCTATTCGTTAATAAAGACCAGTTGATTGTAACCCAGAAAGGTAAAAATATTGAAAAAACGATTGCTTACAAAACGCAGTTACCTCCGGTATCTGTAGATGTGCCATTAGTGGTTCTGGTAAATGTAAATTCAGCTTCGGCCTCAGAAATTGTTGCGGGTTCTTTGCAGGATCTGGATCGGGCAATAGTGGTAGGTCAGCGCAGTTATGGTAAAGGGCTGGTACAGCAAACGTTTAATTTGCCTTATAACAGCATGGTAAAAGTAACGGTTGCAAAATATTATACGCCATCTGGCAGGTGTATCCAGAAGTTAGATTATGCACACCGCAATGCGGATGGAATTGCCGAACGTTTTGCAGATTCTACCATGGTAATGTTTCAAACCAAAGCAGGCAGAAATGTTTATAGTGGCAATGGCGTTTACCCGGATGTGGTGGTGAATGCTGATAAATTGAGTCCGGTTACCATTTCCATGATTAATAAAAATCTGTTTTTCAACTATGCTAATCAGTATAGAAAAAGTAATCCGAAGCTGGAATCTGCAAAAGCCTTTCAAATATCTGATGCAGACTATGTCGCTTTTGTAAATGGACTGGCAGATAAAGATCTCACTTATCAGAACAAAACAGAAAGACTGCTTTCAGATTTACGCATCGAAGCAGAAAAAGAAAATAAATCAGCAGAAGTTAAAGCTGATCTCGAAAATCTGAAATATAAGCTCACCATCTCGAAAAAAACAGATGTAGCTACGCATAAGTCAGAAATTAAAAGAATATTGGAAACCCAAATCATCAGCCGTTACTTCCATGAAAAGGGAAGGATTGAGCAAAGTTTTCAATATGATAAAGAGTTGATTGCAGCGAAAGCTTTATTTGTCAATCAACCACAAATGTTAGCCATTTTAAAAGGTGACGGGAATTATAAAGTGATTGGAAAACCGATCAAAGACAATTCATCGCTTGATTAAATGCCATAATAATTAAAAATGTTTTTACTCCTCGTTCTATTATATATAATTTAGTAAAACGATTTATCAAATACCGATTTACAAACCTCATGAATTTTAAGAAACTTAAACCTATTCTATTCAGTGCTCTCCTCTTATCAGCAAACGTTCATGCTCAAAAAACGAACAGATTAACCCAATTCGTCGATCCGATTATAGGCTCGGCAAAACATGGGCATGTTTTTGTAGGTGCCAATGTTCCTTTTGGCGCGGTTCAGTTAGGCCCGAACAATATTTTTGAAGGTTGGGACTGGTGCAGTGGATACAATTACGTGAGCAATACCATTACCGGTTTTTCTCATACGCATTTAAGCGGTACAGGAATTGGCGATTTAGGTGATATTTCCATCATGCCTGCAACCGGAGAAACCATTTTGCAAAAAGGTAAAAAAGGCGATGACGACAATGGGTATCTTTCTAAATTCTCGCACAAAAATGAAGTAGCTAAAGCTGGTTATTATAGCGTATTGCTAGATAAATATAAAATTAAAGCCGAATTAACCTCTACAGAACGAGTGGGTTTTCATCAGTATACCTTCCCGAAAAATGCTGTGAAACCTCATTTAATTATTGATTTGGTAGAAGGCATAGGATGGGATGAAGCAACAAATACTTCATTTAAACAGGTTGATGCAACAACAATTGTCGGGAATAGAAATTCAAAAGGCTGGGCAACAGATCAGCGTTTATACTTTGTAATTAAATTATCTCAGCCGGTTAAAAACTTTGCCATCTATGAAGATGATCAGTTAAAAAAAGGGCTTGATTTGCAGGCTAAAAAATTGAAAGCAGTAGTTGATTTTGCTTCGATCAATTCGAATAAATTACAAATTAAAGTAGCCATTTCACCCGTGAGCGTTGATAATGCAATGTTAAACTTGCAGACTGAATTGCCAGGATGGGATTTCGCATCAACAGTAAAAGCAGCAGACGCCAAATGGGAAAAAGAATTAACAAAAGTAGTGATAGATGCATCCGCTACCACTAAAAAGATTTTTTATACCGCACTTTTTCATACCATGACTGCACCATCTTTATTTAATGATGTGAACAAAGACTATTTGGGGACAGACAAAAAGGTATATAAAAATGCTGGTTTTAACAACCTGACTACTTTCTCCCTTTGGGATACTTACCGCGCCGCAAACCCTTTGTACACCATTCTTCATCAGGATAAAGTAAGCGACGTTGTAAATACCATGTTGGCGATTTACAAGGAGCAAGGGAAATTGCCGGTTTGGCATTTAATGGGAAATGAAACCAATACCATGGTGGGCTATCATGCCGTACCAGTTGTGGTTGATGCCTATTTAAAAGGTTACCGGGGTTTTGATGCAGATCTTGCTTTTGAAGCAGTAAAACAGTCGGCTATGCAGAAAAAAGATGGTATTGATTACATTCAAAAGCTGAAGTATATTCCTGCCGATAAGGTAAATGAATCTGTTGCAAAAGCATTGGAATATGCCATTGATGATTATTGCATCGCCATGTTTGCAAAGGCTTTAGGCAAAACTGAAGATTACAACTATTACAGCAAAAGAGCAGGTTTATACCGTGAATATTTCGATAAGGATGTTCAGTTTATGAGAGGCAAGTTAGCCGATGGGAAATGGAGATCGCCCTTTAATCCGGTAGCCTCTAAACACCGCGAAGATGATTATACAGAAGGTAATGCCTGGCAATATACCTGGTTGGTGCCTCAGGATGTGGAAGGTTTAATTAGCTTATTTGGTGGCGATAAACCATTTGTAAATAAATTGGATTCATTATTTATCGTTCCTGCTGCACTTGGCGAAAACAGTTCCCCAGATATTTCGGGCTTAATTGGTAACTATGCACAAGGTAACGAACCTGGGCACCATATCCCTTACCTGTATGCATATGCAGGTCAGCCCTGGAAAACAGCAGATTTGATTCGTAAAATCGATCAGGATTTCTATTCAGCAAAGCCTGATGGGTTATGTGGAAATGAAGATGTTGGACAAATGAGCGCCTGGTATATCTTTTCGTCTTTAGGATTTTATCCCGTTAATCCTGCAAATGGTGCTTATGTTTTTGGAACGCCGTTAATTAAAAATGCGACGATTAATTTACCGAATAACAAGACTTTCACCATTAATGTGATGGGTAACAGCGCAGAAAATAAATACATTCAGCGCATATTATTGAATGGGCAGGCTTATACCAAATCGTTTATTTTGCATAAAACCATTGTAGATGGTGGAAATATCAGGATTTACATGGGTAATACGCCATCAAAAGGATGGGGAATAGCTGCAAGCGACCGACCAGTTTCAACTAAATAATTTTTAAACGGGCAATAACCAATTCAAATCTTAAAAATATTCAATTGATGAGGAAATTATTTTTGTCACTTTTGCTTCTTGCAAACCTGACTTCATTTTCACAACAGCGTTACGAATTAAATTCTGGCTGGGTGTGTAGTAACATAAAGGAAGTTAAAGTAGATGGCGTACAGCTATCAAGCACTGGTTTCTCGCTTAATAACTGGATGCCGGCTACGGTTCCGGGAACCGTTTTAACGACTTTGTTAAATAATAAAAAAGTTCCGGATCCATTTTATGGAATGAACAATGAAAAAATTCCTGATGTGTATAATACCGGGAATGATCATTATACTTATTGGTTTGTTAAAGACTTTGCAGAAAAAGCAGTTGGCAATGAGCAGGTATGGTTACAGTTTCGCGGCATTAACTATAAAGCGGAGTTTTACCTGAACGGGAAAAAACTCAATCCAAAAACCCATGAGGGAATGCACATCCGTGCAGAATATAACATTACAAAATTCTTATCGCCAACAGGTAAAAACAGATTAGCGGTGATTGTTTATCCACCGGATTTTCCAGGGAACCCCAATGGGGGCCAGGGTGGAGATGGAACCATAGCAAAAGGTTTAACCACACAATACACCGCTGGCTGGGACTGGATTCAGCCTACCCGTGATCGGAATACCGGAATTTGGGATAAGGTAACCATAGAAAAAACCAAAGCCATTAATTTACGAAATCCACATGTGGTAACTTTGGTTCCAGGTAAAAGGATGCCAACTGGCGTACAAAAGCCCGCAACAATAAAAGTATCCGTAGAGGTAGAAAACCCGACCAATAAAGTGGTTACCGGTGTATTGCAGTATCAGGTGGCTGGTAAAACGATCAGTAAATCTGTTTCATTAGCAGCGGGTAAAAATGCCATTGTAAACTTTGCTGACCTGGCAATTGAAAATCCTAAACTTTGGTGGCCAAGTGGTTATGGTGCACAAAATTTATATGATTTAAAGATTCAGTTTCTTTCAGCTAATCAGGTTTTTGATCAGGAAAATTTGAAAGTTGGTATCAGGCAGATTGATAACCTCTGGAATGAACACACCAAAAGTATGGGCGCTTATGTAAATGGTCAGAAAATCTTTATTAAAGGTGGAAACTGGATTATCTCTGATGCCATGTTGCGTTTTAGCGATGCCCGTTATGATGCCGAGATCAGGTACCATAAAGACATGAATCTGAATTTAATTCGGATCTGGGGTGGCGCAATTCTGGAGCGACCAGAATTTTACAATGCCTGTGATAAATATGGTTTACTGGTTTTTCAGGATTTCTGGTTTAGCGGCGATTGTAATGGACGGTGGGTTGATCCATTAAAGAAAGAAGACCAGTGGACAAGAAGAAATTATCCAGATAACCATCCGTTGGTATTGGATGCGATTGAAGATCAGGTTAAACTGATCCGTAACCATGCTTCCTTAGCTTTCTGGTGTGGAGGAAATGAAATCACTCCTCCTGAAGATATTTTAAATCCCATTAAAAAGGACATTTTGCCGCGTTTAGATGGTACACGTCAATTCTTCGATTTTTCGAATAGTGATGAAATGTCTTTCAATGATATCGGTGGGAACGGCGATGGTCCTTATGGAATTCAGGATCCAAAGAGCTTTTGGAGTACCAAAACATTCCCATATAACTCCGAAGTGGGTTCTGTTGGTGTAGGCGATTATGAATCGTTAGAAAGGTTTATTCCGGCCAAGAACATGATTGCACCGCAGTTTAAAGAAAAGCCGGATTCGGTTTGGGATTATCATAAATATATTGCTTACGAACAATATATCGATCCATACGGAAAGGCGAAAAATGCCAGAGACTTCGCCATGAAGGCACAACTTGTAAATTATGATCAGTACCGTGCGCTGATGGAAGGTTTCTCTAATAAAATGTGGGATTGGTATACCGGTTCTATCATTTGGAAAACGCAAAACCCATGGACAGCACTTCGTGGGCAGATGTACGATTACTACCTTGATCCAAACGCTTGTTTATATGGTTTAAGAAAAGGAAGTGAACCCTTGCATGTGATGATGAATCCTGTCGACAGCATGGTAACTGTGGTAAACAACGGCTTCGCAAATCGTAATAACCTGATGGTGCAGGCAAAAGCGTATGATATGGATGGGAAAGATTATTTCTATTCGCAGGTGTTTAACAGTATTGGTGGTTCATCTGTTCGCAGATTCTTTCCGATGAATGAGTTCTTAAAGAAATTAGATAAGAAGGAAGGTGTGTTCGTGTCGCTTAGAATTTTAGATGAAAAGCAAAATATCCTGAGTGAAAATATCTACTGGATGGCAGATAAAAACGGTGAATACAGCGGATTACAAAAAATAAAATCTGCCCCGTTAAACATCACCGCTGCTAAGAAATCAAACAACAAAGTTGAGGTTACATTGAGCAACAAAAATGGAAATCCGGTTGCGTTTTTTAATCGCATTGCTTTGATAGATAAGCAAAGTGGAAAGCGCATTCTTCCGGCTTTTTATGATGATAACTATGTGAGCATTCTTCCGGGCGAGCATAAAACCATTACGGTAGAATACACTGGTTCTCAGGATAATTTAGCTGTCGAAGTGTATGGCTGGAATGTAGAACGGACAAAAGTACAGATCCAGTAAAATTTTGTCAATTGGGATTTATAATCCCGACTAACCTGGAACAAACCTCGCAGGTTTTTAAAACCTGCGAGGTTTCATCTCATGCAAATCAAATCTTTCTAACAAAAAAGGCGATACGGAAAGTATCGCCTTAATATTTTAAACTTGTATTTCTCTAGCTTACGCCGTGAAGTTTCACTTTTAAGCCGTCCATGTTGTTGTTTAACTGCAACTGACAAGCTAAACGGGAATTTGGCAACAAATCTGGTAAAGTATCCAGCATTGCATATTCGTCGTCGGTCATTTCATTAAGCTTTTCTTCGCCTGCTAAAACATCTACACAGCAGGTAGCACACAAAGCCATTCCGCCACAAGTTGCCAGAATATCATATTCTGAAGCCTTTAAAAATTCCATCAAACTTAAGCCCATATCAGTTGGCGCTTCATGTTCAGTAACTGAGCCATCCGGCTCTTCCATGTATATTGTAATGTTGTTTTCCATTTCGCTCACTTATTAACGCAAACTTAACTAAAACTACAGAGCATTTATAAACACAAATCAAAAAAAATTAAAATTCTGAAACACCGTTTACCGTGGTATATTTCATCGTGTATTTAACACCAGGATTCATGTAAGAATAAGCGCTGTGGCTCATTAATGCAGCCTCATGGAAACCACTTAAAATCAATTTCAATTTATTAGTGTAAGTGTTGATATCACCAATGGCATAAATACCCGGGATGTTGGTAGAATAGTCATCAACATTAACCTCAATTGCACTTTTGCTGATGTTTAAATTCCAACCTTCAATCGGGCCTAACTTCGGACTTAACCCAAACAACGGAATTAAATGATCTGCAGCTACAACTGTTTTTTCCATTGTACGGTTTTGAATAATTTCGACCTGCTCCAATTTATCACTTCCCTGTACGGCTTGTAAATTACTATTCAGGATTAAATTAATTTTTCCGCTTTCTGCTAACGACATTACCTTGGCAACTGAATCTGGCGCACCACGGAAACTCTCGCTTCTGTGAACTAAGGTAAGTTCAGAACAAACTTCTGCCAGGTAAATGGTCCAGTCTAACGCAGAGTCGCCACCACCGGCAATAACCATTTTCTGATCGCGGTATTTCTCCGGATCAAGAATCATGTAGTTAACACCTTTCCCATTTTCAAAATTAGTCAGGTTTTCAACAGCAGGTTTACGGGGTTCAAAGCAGCCTAAACCACCGGCAATTACCACTACCTTGGCTTCGATAATGGTGCCCATATTTGTCGTTAAAACGAAATCTGCTTCACCGCGTTTTTCTAAACCTTCAATGCGCTCACCTAATGTAAATGTAGGATGAAAAGGTTTAGCCTGTTCCATTAAATTATCAACTAATTCCTGGGCTAAAACAGAAGGATAACCTGGAATATCATAGATTGGTTTCTTAGGGTAAATTTCAGAAAGCTGACCGCCAACCTGAGGAAGGTAATCAACTAAATGGCAACGCATTTTCAATAAACCGGCTTCAAAAATGGCAAATAAACCAACCGGACCAGCGCCAATTATGGCTATATCAGTAGAGATCATTCAAAAAAAATTTATGCAAAGTTACAAAATAAAGTATTATCAATTACTCTATTTAGATATATTCTAGATAATTTCGTAAAGCAGTTGTATTCAATATTTTATATGCTTTAACCTAATTAAAAACAAAAGTTAGGCGTTTTTGTATGTTTAAAGCAAATTATAATTGGTCTATGGGTTTTGTAGATTATTTAAATTGTAATGGAACCGGCACCATTTATGAGTTTATTTTATCAGGTGTAATTTTATTAATCTCCGATTATAATTTGGACATGAAGAACCATTAATCCATTATGTCAAAGTCCAAAGATTTCTCGGCTACGCTAGAAATGATCACATCATACTGAAATAAGTCACCTTTTAGCCGTATTCTGACATAAGTTTAATGATCTAACTTGTCATTCGGCTGGTGCACAGCGGAATGGAGAAAACTTTTACTTTAGGGATCTAAGTATAAAGATTAATACATTTTAAACTGCCCCCGTTATTTTGTCTATTGTTCGTTAAAGTTTAGTTAGCACATCGGTTATGATCTAAAATATAGGTCGCAGAGGTTTATTTATTTAGCAGATGAGGATCGGTAAAGTTTCTCATCTGCTAAATTCTTACCAGGTCATTCCTAGATTTTGAAAAACAAAGCTCCAGACATCGGCGGCTTCTTCAATCATCTTAGTGGTTGGTTTTCCTGCTCCGTGTCCAGCTTTTGTTTCAATGCGAATCAACATCGGGTTTTCTCCTTTATATTGCTCCTGCAAGGTAGCTGCAAATTTAAATGAATGTGCGGGTACAACACGGTCATCATGATCTGCCGTGGTAATTAATGTTGCCGGATACTTCACACCTGCTTTAACATTGTGAAGAGGAGAATATTTAATCAGGTATTCGAAATCTTCTTTTTTATCACTGCTGCCATATTCAACAGCCCAACCCCAGCCAACCGTAAATTTATGATAGCGCAACATGTCTAGAACACCCACGGCCGGCAAAGCAACTTTAAAAAGTTCTGGTCGCTGTGTCATACAGGCACCCACTAATAAGCCTCCATTAGAACCGCCAGAAATGGCAATTTTAGATGGATTGGTGTACTTTTCTTTCACCAGGTATTCTGCTGCAGCAATAAAGTCATCAAAAACATTTTGCTTGTTCGCCAGCATCCCGCCCTTGTGCCAGGCTTCTCCATATTCACTTCCGCCACGTAAGCTTGGCTGAACATAAATGCCGCCCTTTTCTAGAAATAACATTCTGGATAGGCTGAAAGCAGGCGTTAAACTAATTTGGAATCCTCCGTAAGCATACAGGTAAACCGGGTTGTTTCCATCCAGCTTTAACCCTTTTTTATGAACAATAAACATTGGTACTTTCGTACCATCCTTCGAAGGATAAAAAACCTGTTTAGTCTCATAATCCTCGGTGTTAAATTTAAGGGCTGATTTTTTATAAAGCGCAGATTCAGCTTTATTTATATTATAACGATAAATGGTACCTGGCGTAGTAAAATTGGTGAAAGTATAGAAGAATTCTTTATCTTCTTTATACCCTCCAAAGCCGCTAACCGTACCAATTGCTGGTAATTTAACTTCGCCAATCTGCTTTCCCGATAGTTCAAATTGAACAATATTAGTGCTGGCATCTTTTAGGTAAGAAGCCCATAGAAAGCCACCGCCACTGCCAACGCCTTCCAGGGGGAGTTTAGATTCAGGAATAATTTTTTGCCAGTTCTTAGGGTCAGGGTTTTTGGGGTCTATCAAAACGACCTGTTTGTTTTCAGCACCTAAATCTGTATTTAGCAGAAGCTTATCTCCATTATTATCTACCACACTATGGTTGTGTTCATAACCTTTTACCAATAGGGAAATTTTGCTATTCGCTTCACTAAGGTCTTGATAATAAAGCGCATTGCCAGATGTTCCGGCATTTGCATAGATGATCAAAAAGCGGTCATCTTCGGTAACGCTCGCTCCAAAATACAGGTTCGGGTTGGTTTTATCTTCAAAAATAAGTTGATCATTTTGCTGAGGATCGCCCAGTTTATGGTAATAGATTTTTTGAAATTTGTTTGCTGCGGATAGATCAGTACCTTTCGCCGGTTCATCGAACTTACTGTAATAGAAGCCATCGTTTTTCCAGGCAGCACCAGAAAATTTAGTCCATTTTAATTCATCAGGCAGCTTTGTTTTAGTGGCAATATCCATCACATAAATATTGCTCCAATCTGAACCTGCCTGTGCTACAGAATAAGCCACATGCTTTTTATCGTGCGAAAATCCAAGCAAAGATATGGCTGCTGTACCATCAGCGGTAAGTTTATTCGGGTCTAAAAAAGTTTCTTCCTTTCCATCTAAGCCCTTTTTGATAAACCAAACGCCTTGGTTTTGTAAACCATCGTTTTTAGTGAAAAAATAATATTCTCCAACTTTAAACGGAGCACTTTCTTTAGGGTAGTTCCAGATTTCAGTGAGTCGCCTTTTAATGTCTTCACGGTACGGAATCTGACTCAAATAGTTTTGGGTAACTTTGTTTTGGGCAATCACCCAGGCTTTAGTTTCTGCTGAGGTATCATTTTCTAACCAGCGATAGGGATCAGCAATCGTTTTGCCAAAATAATTATCGGTGGTATTGTCTTTCTTAGTTTCAGGATATTTCATTAACGTAATTTTTTCTTCAGGTTTTTTACCTTGGTTACAGGCAAAAAGACTTAGCGCAAATAAGCCTAATAAAAGTTTCTTATTCATAGTTGAAGCAATTTATTTACTAATATATGTTTTACCTGTGTTATGATTGCACAGATTGTTGAATTTTACAGATTGCCTGCGGTTAATTATAAGATGCTGAGATTCTACAAATTTAGTTTGTTGTTGGTGATAGAATCTTAAAGTTAATTGCGATACTCTTTATTTTTTAGGCTTTAGGCTTTAGGCTTTTAGCTTTTGCCTTTCAACCTTTAACTCTTTCGCCTTTTTCCTTTACCTTTGAACAATCCATGGATAAAAACATTTATTTCGCTTCTGATTTCCATTTAGGTACGCCAAATTATGCCGAAAGCCGTAAGCGTGAGGAGCTCATTGTGCGTTGGCTGGAATTTATAGCGCCAAATTGCAGTGAATTGTTTTTAATGGGCGATATTTTTGATTTTTGGTTTGAATATGCAAAAGTCATTCCGAAAGGATTTATCCGCTTGCAGGGTAAATTGGCTGCAATGGCAGATGCTGGCATCAAAATCTATTTCTTTAAGGGAAATCATGATATGTGGGTTCGGGATTATTTTACCCGGGAAATTGGCATGCAAATCGTTAGCGATGAATTGATTATCAAGCGGAATAATAAAAAGTTTTACCTGCACCATGGTGATGGTTTAGGGCCGGGAGATGCAAAATATAAATTTCTGAGAAAAATCTTCAGAAGTAAACTCTGTCAATGGCTTTTTGCCCGTCTGCATCCTAATTTCGGAATTGGAATTGCCAGTGGGTGGAGCAAGGGAAGCAGGGCTGCGCAAAAAGAAAAGGAAGTCTTTTTAGGCGAAGACCAGGAATGGTTAGCCATTTATGCGAAAGAACAGTTACAGAAAGAGCATTTCGATTATTTTATTTTCGGACACAGGCATTTGCCACTTGATCTGGATTTAGGAAACGGAAGCCGCTACGTTAACATTGGCGAATGGCTTGAATCTTGCTCTTACGGTGTTTTTGATGGGGTAGACCTCAAACTGAAATATTTTACTTCAACATCGTAAATAGCTTTAACCTTCAAAGCTTTAAATAAACTGTAGGCTTTCAGTTTCAAACTAATTCAGCTTTTTTCCTTATTTTTGCGTTTCCGAAATTTTGGCTTAGGTTAATTGTCGGAAAATTCAATACGAATAATCATATGTTAGATAAATTAGAAGCTATAAAGCTGCGTTGGGAAGATGTAGAAGAATCGTTGAGTAATCCGGATGTAATCCAGGATATGAAACGTTTTGCGGCTTTAAATAAAGAATATAAAGACTTGGGCAAAATTGTGGATGAGTATAAAATCTACAAAAATGTGATGAGCAACATTGATGCAAACAAAGAGATCTTATCGGTTGAAAAAGATGCTGAAATGCGTGAGATGGCCAAGGAAGAGTTAGACATGTTGCTGAAACAACAGGAAGAAATGGAAAGTAACATTCGTTTAATGTTGATTCCAAAAGATCCTGAAGATGCTAAAAATGCTGTTTTTGAGATTCGTGGTGGTACAGGGGGAGATGAAGCTGCCTTATTTGCCGGCGATTTATACCGCATGTATACCCGTTACTTTGAAACTAAAGGCTGGAAAGTAGAAACCGTTGATGTAACTGAAGGTACTGCAGGTGGTTATAAAGAGGTAATTTTAAAAGTGAACGGAGATGATGTGTATGGCCAGCTGAAGTACGAAAGTGGTGTGCACCGGGTACAACGTGTTCCGGATACGGAAACCCAGGGTCGCGTACATACATCTGCAGCATCTGTTGCGGTTTTACCAGAAGCAGAAGAAATTGATTTATACATTAATCCTGCAGATATAGAATTGCAAACCTCTCGTTCTGGTGGTGCTGGTGGACAGAATGTAAATAAGGTAGAAACTAAAGTGCAGTTAACGCACAAGCCTTCCGGCCTTGTGGTGGTTTGTCAGCAAGAGCGTTCTCAATTGGGAAACCGTGTAATTGCAATGGAAATGTTGCGGAGTAAATTATACGATATCGAGTTGCAGAAAAAGAATGGTGATATTGCCGCAAAACGTAAAACGATGGTGTCTACTGGTGACCGTTCTGCTAAGATTAGGACTTACAATTATCCCCAGGGTCGTGTTACCGAACACCGCATTGGTTTAACAATGTATAACCTGCCAACCATCATGGATGGAGAAATTCAGGAAATTATCGATGCACTTCAATTTGCTGAAAATGCAGAAAAAATGCAGGAAGGTGCTGTAGGATAGTGGATTGCGATTATTTTAAAAAAAAATTTGCAATTAGAGATATTGTCCCTATATTTGCAACCTCGAAAGGGGAAAGAGGTTTAAACTTTTAAAAAGCAAACAATAGGAGTGGTAGTTCAGCTGGTTAGAATGCCTGCCTGTCACGCAGGAGGTCGCGGGTTCGAGTCCCGTCCATTCCGCAACAAAACCCTCAACTTGAAAAAGTTGAGGGTTTTTTGTTTTAGGTGGATTTTTGATTTTCTAAATACTTACCATCACTTCTTTAAATAGTTTTTTAATCACGCCGATCTCGCTGGCATATTGTGTCTTTTTTCTGCTCCCGAAATAAAGTGTGTTTTTTAACTTTTCCTTTCCTTCCCAAATCACGGATCAAGCGGAATTCTTGGGGGGGATAATTTTAAGCATATATCTTTGAGAGCCTGAACAGGAAGAATTTCACATCACGTACCCCTCTGGAAGTAGCCCTGAATGCCTTGACCTTTGCATTGAAAGACTCTGCCGATGCATTTGTCGCCCTGTTGATAAAGAAGTTCAGGATG
>NZ_WKKH01000065.1 GCF_009674725.1 Pedobacter petrophilus
ATTTCCCCTTCGTTTCCGTTGGGAGTGCAAAGGTAGGAATCTTTTACCAAATTCCAAATAAAATAAATTTTATTTTTAAACCCGTATCCCTGTTTTGCCTTTCAATCTCACTAACCTTCCAGTCAGCAATCCATTCCTTCCGGAGCGGGTGGCAAAGATAATGATTTTTCTCACATCTGCAGGTTTTATTTAAAATAATTCCTGCTCCCTTTATTCCCCTCACACCTTCATTAACCTGCTTTTCAGCCCATCCGTTTCCTCCGAAGCGGGATGCAAAGGTAGCAAAAATTAGCACCACCACAAATCAATAACAGGATTAAATGAAGCCAAAACCGTAAGCGGCTGGAAATCATCGGGGAAAAATTTAAAAAAGGTAAAACTTTTCGGAAAGAAGGATGTTTTAGGGGGTTGGTTGAAAAAAGGTTAGGGGGTTAGGAAGGGGTTAGAAGGTTAGTAGCGGGTATGCATTTAAGGGAGCAAGCCTTCACTGCTAAATATAAAGATCCGAAGCAAAACGACAAAAGGCCCTTACTTGCCTAAATGGCATCTTCATTATGGTGTAATAAGGATTTACCGGGAATATTGATAGCTGATACCTGGCGGTAGAAGTTTCGACGAAAAACGATCAACGGAAAACGAAATACCAAAATCAAACCAGTCACTTTAATTTACCCTCCTTACTTTCCTGAATTTGAGGCGCAAAAAACACAGTTAACTACCGACAGCTTAAACTAAGTTCGTTCAATAAGAAAATAATTAAGCTCTACTCCTTTTCTACTTATATTACCTAATTGTTTAAAGCCAGACTTCTTCAGAACTTCCTGCGACCCCAGGTTTCGCAAATCCGTAAGCGCAACAATCTCATTGGTCTTGGTTTTTACAAATCCATAAGCGATAAGTGCTTTAGCTACTTCGGTACCAATTCCCCTACCCCAATATGATTTGTTCAAACTATAGCCGATTTCCATTTGCCCGGAGATTTCTACGAAGGGCCTGAGCAGGCAATTACCTATAAAATTGTTATTTTCAGCCTCGAAGATGCCCCAGCGCCCAAACGGACCGTTCAGATAATCCGTTATTGCAATATCAAATAATTCTTCATATTCATTGGCCTGCAGTCGTGGCAGATATTGCGTAACTTCTTCATCTTCGAAAAAGGAACAAAATAAGGATTTCTCTGATGGCAAGAACTCCCGGATCACCATTCGGTTGCTTTGATAGATAACAGACATAAATTATTACAAACCTGATATGAAAACTAAATGTAAAAAATTAGTTGTAAAAACAAAAAAGGATGCCATTGGCATCCTTTTCATTAATTAAAAATTATTATGCGATATCGAATCGATCCAGATTCATCACTTTCGTCCAGGCGTGAATAAAATCTTTTACAAATTTATCTTTTCCATCTGCACTGGCATAGATTTCAGCAATCGCCCTTAATTCTGCATTTGAACCAAAAACCAGGTCTGCTCTGGTAGCCATCCATTTTGGTTGTCCTGTAGTTCTGTCGCTGCCCAGGTAAACTTCTTTATCTTCAGAAGTTGCTTTCCATGCAGTGTTCATATCCAGCAGGTTGACAAAAAATTCATTTGTTAATTTTCCGGGCGTATAGGTGAACACACCATTTTTGGATCCATCGGCGTTAGTATCCAATACGCGTAAACCACCTAACAGAACGGTTAGTTCCGGAGCAGTTAACGTAAGCAAATGTGCTCTATCAATCAGGAATTCTTCTGTTGAAACAGCTGATTTTGATTTACGGTAATTTCGGAAACCATCTGCCAGAGGCTCCAGATAACTGAATGATTCTACATCTGTTTGTGCTTGCGAAGCGTCCATCCGCCCTGCGGTGAAAGGAACTGTATTTAAATACCCAGCTTCTTTTGCTGCTTTCTCAACCGCGGCAGTACCGGCCAATACGATTAAATCGGCCAGCGAAATTTTCTTACCATCAAATTGCGCGCTGTTAAACTCATGTTGAATACGTTCTAAAACGCTCAATACTTTTTGCAACTGAGCTGGATTATTTACCTGCCAATCTTTTTGTGGAGATAAACGAATCCGTGCACCATTGGCCCCTCCACGTTTATCCGAGCCACGGAAGGTAGAAGCCGATGCCCATGCTGTTGAAATCAATTCAGAAGAACTTAAGCCAGATGACAGCAATTTAGCTTTTAAAGAATCAATATCAGCTTCTGTAACCAAGGCATGATCAACTGCCGGGATAGGATCTTGCCAAAGCAATTCTTCCTGAGGTACATCCGGACCAAGGTACCGGCTTACAGGCCCCATATCTCTATGGGTTAGTTTGTACCAGGCACGGGCGAAAGCATCTGCGAATTGATCTGGATTTTCCAGGAAACGTCTTGATATTTTTTCATATTCGGGATCAAATCGCAGAGCGACATCTGTAGTAAGCATCGATGGAAGATGTTTCTTACTATCATCATAAGCATCAGGGATAATGGCTTCTGCGTTTTTAGCAACCCACTGATGTGCTCCGGCAGGGCTTTTAGTTAATTCCCATTCATAAGCAAAAAGATTTTCAAAGAAATTATTGCTCCATTTTGTTGGCGTTGTAGTCCAGGTGACCTCTAAACCACTGGTAATGGTATCTGCACCTTTACCGGAAGCATAACTGTTATCCCAGCCCATTCCCTGGCTTTCAATACCGGCTGCTTCAGGCTCTTTGCCCACATGATCTGCAGAAGCAGCGCCATGGGTTTTTCCGAAACTATGGCCACCGGCAATCAGCGCTACGGTTTCTTCATCATTCATTGCCATTCTTCCAAATGTATCCCGAATATCTTTTGCAGCTAATACCGGGTCTGGATTTCCATCTGGTCCTTCCGGGTTTACATAAATTAATCCCATTTGCACAGCTGCCAGTGGTTTTTCCAGATTACGGGTATGAATATCTCCATCGGCATTATCATCACTCACTAAAACGCCATGTTCTTTACCTACACCATCTGAACCGTGGGCATAACGGACATCACCACCCAGCCACGTTGTTTCAGATCCCCAATAAACAGATTCATCTGCTTCCCAGGCATCATCGCGACCACCGGCGAAACCGAAAGTTTTAAATTCCATCGATTCAAGGGCCACATTACCGGTTAGAATGATTAAATCTGCCCAGGATATCTTGTTGCCATATTTTTGTTTGATTGGCCAAAGTAATCTCCTGGCTTTATCCAGACTTACATTATCTGGCCAGCTATTAAGTGGTGCAAAGCGTTGCAGACCTGCGCCTGCTCCACCGCGACCATCGCCAACCCGATAAGTACCTGCACTATGCCATGCCATACGAATAAATAAACCACCATAATGACCGAAATCTGCTGGCCACCAGTCTTGTGAATCAGTCATTAATTCCTTTAAATCGTTTTTTAGTTCTGCTAAGTTCAGGCTATTAAAAGCATCAGCATAATTGAAATCCTCATCCATCGGATTAGACAGAGAAGAATTTTGGCGTAAAATGTTAAGTTTTAACTGATTTGGCCACCAATTGTGATTTCTGGTTCCGCCACCTGCAACATTCTGTTTCATGCTTCCGTTATGGAAGGGACATTTGCTGATATCATTTGAATCTTTTTCCATTGTTATTATGTTTTGTTTTTGAAATAACCTGACACTAAGCTAAAACATGTCTAAAGTTAAACCTTCGCCATCACAAATCACAATCGAATAATTCTATGTTTCTATAGTCAAAATCTATTTAGCCTTCAGCTGGCAGCAAATAGATAATTGGCGCTCTTATCAAATAAAAATTATTCCTAATTTAAAATATTAATCTTCATTACCGATTTATTATCATCCATAATTTTAGAAATTAATCTTTAATATAGCATATTTGCGGTGATATATAAATGTAATTGTAGATGAGCGATCAGAATAAAAGTTATGCCGTAGTTACCGGGGCAAGCAAGGGAATAGGAAAATCGATTGCTTTTGAACTTGCTAAAAAAGGCTTTAATCTTTTGCTTATTGCCAGGTCTGCTGATGAGCTTGAATCTTTAACCCTCGAGATTACGGCAAAATACGGTGTAGCCAGCAATTTCCTGGCCATTGATTTAGCCGAATCTGATTCACCTAAAAAAGTAGCCAATTGGATTGACGAAAAAAAATACCGGATCAATGCGCTTGTTAATAATGCGGGTTATGGAATCTGGGGACAGTTTAAGGAATTAGATCTTCAAGCCCAAATGGACATGTGCCGCCTGAATATGGATACCCTTGTTTCGCTATGTCACCTTTTAATTCCTGCACTATCTAAAGAAAAGCAATCTTACATCCTTAATATATCAAGTACGGCGGCTTATCAGGCGGTTCCTACACTTGCCATTTATTCTGCAACTAAATCTTTTGTGCTTTCATTTACGCGTGCTTTAAGGTTTGAATTGAAAAACACACCCATATCTGTTACGTGTATGAGCCCTGGTCCGGTGGATACTGGTTTTGCACATCGGGCGGGTTTAGATGCTTTTAGTAAAATGGCCGAAAAGTTTAATATGCAACCAGCGGAGGTTGCTGCTATCGCCGTTAAAGGCATGCTTGGAAAGAAATCAGAAATCGTTCCGGGGTTTACGAATATCGTAAGCGTTTATGCCAATAGATTTTTGCCAAAATCGTTTATAGAAAAAATGGCCGCTGGTATATATAAGGTATAACACCTGAAGTTATTTATCTTCTGCTGACCGCGCTAGTGATAGCTTTGCAAAAACATTTCTTTTAATCCCCTTATGGTACATCCATACCCCGGTAGCGCACAATAAAATGTTTTTATCAAAAAAACTACTAAATCTATAGATTTTATATAATAAATTATATATTTGTATTGTAAATAATTTCTGAACGATGAGTAAAGGAATTAAATAGTCATGTGGCCGAGTGGTTTAGGTACAGGTCTGCAAAACCTTTTACGGCGGTTCGAATCCGCCCATGACGTCTCCACGAACTAAGGTTAACTTGTTACCGTATTGAGTTTCACGATACAAAGACAATCTTAGGCTAAACAAAAAATGCCCTCAGAAAGTATCCTAAGGGCATTTAATACTCGCTACAAGTGCTTATTTTGCACCATTCTTTTTCTCTGTAACTTCAGCTCTAATTTCTTGAGCCAATACTTTAAGGTCTTGCATAGCTTTACGAACACGCGTTCCAGCTGCTGCATTTCCACCATCATAGAATTTAGCAATATCAGCTTCAACTGAAGCGATAACTTCTTGTACCTGTTTGAATTTTTCCATAGTTATAAATAATTAAGATGAATAAATTCATCTATAAATTAATGTAAACCCCTTGTAGGGCTCACAAAACTAATAAATCCAACCATATAACAAAAAAAATCTGCTAAAGACTTTATCATTTAATAAAAGAATAAAAACTTGTTTGCCATTTTGAAGGAAATCTTTGGTCTGAAATGGAGTGATAAGAGGTTAAAACTTTAAGTATGGCATTTATAGATTATCTTTGAAGGAAGAATATGTTGGTTTATGCTGAATCACGAAGTTTATATACTTTTCAACGTAACATTTTCCGTTAATTTGGGCAATTAAAAAGATGGATATAAATAATCTACTTCGCTACAAACAATTGGCAATTTAATCTGTATTGTTACCATGAGAATAAAATTTATGCTGCCTATTGTCTTTCTGGGGATTGCTTGTCACAATACCAATCCAGAACAAGGCTCAGGAGGGAAAAAAGTAGATAAACAAACTACACTTTCCGGTTCAGGCATTGTTGATTCTGCAAAAGCCATTATAGATCAGTCGGTTGCGCTAAAACAGCAACTGAACCAGGGAAAAATTAATGAAGCAGATTTTCAGAAAAGAAATAGTAGTTTAATGGCTACTTATAGCGTGTTGTATGGCAGCCTCTCTCCTGCCGACACGCTCGCGGTTTTCGAACATCGATTGATCAGGGAAAAAGAGATTCCGCAAGACTCCACAAAAAAAGCAAAAACTCAAAAATGGGAATAGAGAAAGAGACCCCGGCTGATACACCAAAGCCCGTAAGTAAATTCGGAAATTTGTTTATCACCTTATATAATGTATTTAAATTTATCGGAAGATTTTTCCGTGAAGCTTTTCTTCCGCCTTACGAGTTTAAGGAACTGATGCGCCAGTGTTATGAAATCGGTTATCGCTCTGCGCTACTTATTTCTACTACCGGATTTATAACCGGATTGGTATTCACCAAGCAATCAAGGCCGTCACTATCAGAATTTGGCGCAACCTCATGGCTACCTTCGCTGGTTGGTATTGCCTTACTCAGAACGCTTGCGCCTTTGCTTACCGGACTTATTGCCGCCGGAAAGGTAGGATCGAGCATTGGCGCTGAATTGGGCTCGATGAAAGTGAGTGAGCAAATTGATGCCATGGAAGTGAGTGCAACCAATCCATTTAAATTCCTGGTAGTAACGCGTGTTTTGGCGGCTACGATTACGATGCCTATTCTTACTTTTTACACGGCGATGGTGGGGATGCTTGGTGCGTTATTAAATGTATCAGTAAACGAAGGTACCAGTGCCACTACTTTTTTTCAAAGTGCTTTAGAAAATATAACCTACTTAGATATCATCGCCAGTACAACTAAAGCGATTATCTTCGGGTTTACCATTGCTATTGTGGGTTGTTACCAGGGATATCACTCTTCTAAAGGAACAGAGGGCGTAGGAAAAGCCGCAAATTCGGCCGTAGTAACTGCCATGTTCCTTATTTTTGTTGAAGAAGTAGTTTGTGTACAAATTTTCAGCCTTTTTAACACTTAAACTGAAGTATGGTATCAAAAAATATGACCGATTTCAATTCGGAAAAAGTTATTGAGATTAAATCGCTGGATAAAGCTTTTGGAACCTACAAGGTTTTGGAAGATGCTACCCTTGATTTATATAAAGGTGAAAACCTGGTGGTGCTCGGAAAAAGCGGAACAGGTAAATCTGTACTCATTAAAATTATTGTGGGTTTGCTGTTGCCTGACGCCGGACTGGTAAATGTGCTCGGTCAAAAAGTTGACACACTTTCTTACCAGGAATTGCTCGATTTACGTTTAAGGGTTGGCTTTTCATTTCAGAACAGTGCTTTATATGATAGTATGACGGTTCGGGATAATTTAGAGTTTCCATTGGTTAGGAACCGGAAAGATTTAAAGAAAGCGGAAGTTAACTCACTGATTGAAGAAATGCTTGATGCTGTTGGCTTATCTCAAACGATTAATCAAATGCCTTCTGAATTATCTGGTGGACAGCGCAAACGAATAGGCATTGCCAGAACACTAATTTTAAAACCGGAAATTATGCTTTATGATGAGCCTACTGCCGGCCTTGACCCCATTACATCTAAAGAGATAAATAAACTGATAAATGATGTTCAGGAGCGATACCATACGAGCGCCATTGTGATTACCCACGATTTAACCTGTGCGAAAGAGGTTGGCAACCGGGTAGCCATGCTGATGGAACGCCGTTTTGAACGACAAGGCAGTTTCGAGGAGATATTTAATTCGGGAGATAAACTGGCCCAACCATTTTTTGATTATAATTTTATACAATAACCATGAACGACAATAAAAAGAAAATAACAGTGGGTATTTTCATTGCCCTTGGCATACTGATATTTGTACTGGCCATCTTCACCTTAGGAAGTCAGAAAAAAACCTTTGTAAAAAGCTTTACCCTTAATGTGGTTTTTAATGATATTCAAGGACTTAAAAAAGGAAATAACGTCTGGTTTTCCGGCGTTAAAATCGGAACGATTAAAAAAATTGACTTTTTTGGAACCTCCCAGGTAAAAGTAGCCTTGAGCATTGAAGAAGATGTGCATAAATACATTCATAAAGATGCCGGAGCGAGTATTGGTGCAGATGGTTTAATTGGTAATAAAATTGTTGTGCTTACCGGTGGAAACCCAAAATTCCCGTTTGTTGAAGATGGAGATATGCTAAAGGTGAATACCTCATTATCGACAGATGATATTATGAAAACGCTGCAGGTAAACAATAAAAACCTGGTGGATGTAACTTCGGATTTTAAGATTCTTTCCCGTAACCTGGTAGATGGAAAAGGGGCAGCAGGTGCACTCCTTTCTGATGAGCAATTGGCACAAAATTTTAAGGCAATGGTTGCTAACCTAAATAAAACCTCTTTAGCCACATCAAAAATGGCTTCAGAACTTAGTACTTTCGGCAAAACCTTGAATACCAAAAATGGCCTGATGGATAAGATGCTAACGGATACAGCTGTTTTTGCAAAGCTGGAAAGATCTACCCAAAGCCTACAAAAACTGACACAATCTGCATCTGTAATGGCAGCCAACCTGGAAACTGCTTCTGGAAAGTTGAAAACTTCTGATAACGCGGCCGGACTATTATTAAACGATGCGGAAACTGCACAACGAGTAAAATCAATGATGATCAACCTGGAGAGAGGCAGCAAAAAGCTGGATGAAGACCTGGAAGCTTTGCAAAGCAATTTCTTACTTCGTGGCTTCTTTAAGAAAAGGGCTAAAGATTCGCTTAAACGCCAGCAGCAACTACCACAATAATAACATATTCTATCGCTATTTATTTGGCTGATCAGATTCTAAATAGTCAACGTTGAGCTTGCCGAAATTCCTTAAGAAGCCCTTAAGAATTTTCGGCAAGCTCGGATTGACCTCATATCATTTTACTCCTTTCTTCCTATTTTAATTCGCGTCCTGTTTCCATGGAAAGTCATGATGCGACCCTGGATTTGTATAATCGGGCAGAAAGTTGTATATTATCGAAACAGCAAATCAAATCAGCGCATCTCGCGTTAAATATTTTTCACTAAAATTATAGTAATTTGGCATTAAAAAAAGCAGGATTCAACAGAGGGCCACGCTTACCCTTCAGAAAGAAAGAAGCAGAACACAAAATTAATCAGTTAATTACCGCAACAGAGGTAAGACTGACCGGAGACAATGTAGAAACGGCAATCTACCCGATCGCTGAAGCATTAAGATTAGCAGACGAACAAGGTCTGGATTTGGTCGAAATCTCCCCTAATGCCGTTCCCCCGGTTTGTCGCATTGTCGACTATAGTAAGTTTCTCTACGAACAAAAGAAAAAACAAAAGGAGATCAAGTCTAAAGCGAAGCAGACCATTATTAAAGACATTAGGTTTGGTCCGAATACAGATGACCATGATTTTCAATTCAAACTAAAACATGCAATTTCATTTTTAGAAAGTGGCGAAAAGGTTCGTGCCTTTGTGCATTTTAAAGGAAGATCGATTGTTTACAAAGACCAGGGAGAGATTTTATTATTGAAGTTTGCTCAGGGATTGGAAGATGTAGGCAAGGTAGAATTACTCCCGAAACTCGAAGGAAAGAGAATGTTCCTGACCCTGGCACCAAAAGCCGGTAAAAAGTAATCCTTCATTAACAATTACATATTATATGATCAGATCTGACGACTATACACTTAGGCTTCAGATCTGATTTAAATGGAATTACTCCCGCTCAAAGATTATTAATTATTTTTGATTCTCGACGGATCGTAATGTAAGCCGGGCGAAAGCCAGTAAAGCAATACCATCCTGGAATATCTGTAATTCAACGGGGAGAAGAGCAGCACGCCGCTAAAGATAATGGCCACAAAATACCATAGATTTTCGTAAATAATATCAAGACCTAACACATAGGCGGCTACGCCCAGTGAAATAATTTCCGCTACATTCATCGCGTAACTTACAAACATGGAGACATAAAAGTAGCCGGGCTCCCTTTCAAACTTCAGCGCGCAAACATCACATACCTCTTTCATTTTCTGAACCTTAAATCCATACATCGCACCTGTAAAGGTAGATCCAAGCCTGCACCTCGGGCATTTGGCATGGATAAATGCCGACCATTGTGAAACATGTGGAACGGTATATTTAGATTTCTGGGATGTTAGATCATTCATATTGATAAGTTGTTAGGTAAAAGGTTAATGTAGATAGTTTTCAAAACCCTTTTTTTTGACGCATTATAAATCAGAACAAATAAACGCTGATTAGGTTTTCGCCAATGTACCATCGTTATACTTTGACATCCTGGTAAGAGATAAATAGAAATTAAGAAAGTTTACGACGGAGGCTGATTATAAAATTATGATAAACCCGAACTATTTGGCGCCATGAATGGCCGGTGAAAACCGGATCAGGTGCGCAGGTAAAATTCTAAATAAAAAATGAGCAGCTGCTTTAAGTCTGCTCATTTTTGAAAAATCTTATACTAACGAAGGTTTACTTCGAATCCGCCGTAACTCACCATCTCTGCATTATGGGAGATATTCAGGTTAAGCTTTAACTTTTCTATAATATCTTTTGCAGTTTGAATGGCATGGTGAATATTACTCACCCCCCTGATTTCAATCCCTGATCTCATGACCTTAAATTTAGCCGGCTCAAAACGATCTATAAATTTTTGTAAGTCTTTTGCAATTGGTTCCTGTGTGCTCATGCTATATATTTTCCATTTATAAGCCTATTTATGTCGTAATTGTTTCAAGGTTTCTCATTAATTGTGCAACATTTCTGCAATACTCAAATTTTGCTGAGGCGATGTGATAAAACGCCTAAAAAGAACTCATCCTAATCTATCAGCATCCAAACCTTTTTAGTAATAGATCAATTAGCAGGGGCAAAACACAAAAGCTTGATACGGCATGGCAAACCTAAAAAATAAACGGAAAACGAAGTATTTAGATTAGAAAACTTAGAATTAATTAAAGTCAAACACAAAAACAGAAGGAATAACAAAATAATACCTATAAAACCAAAATATAAGCATAAATAACTTCGATAAAACTTATTAATATTTCAAAAAACCTGTTTTTACGAGACATAAATTTACATAAACAGATAAATAATTAGTTAAACGATATAAATATCTTAAATATTCAATATTATTATGATAAAAATCATATAAAACACAAAATTAATAAGTTTAAATTATATATTTGAATATCGAAAATCACATTATGAGATTTTACATGGTCAACAACAACATTAAAAGTATCCCAAGGAGCATGAAACACCCGAATGCCTTGAGGTGAAGTTTGAAATTAACCTGAAAACATATTTTACACTAGCCAAATATATAATTATCCAATATTAACCCTAAACCCAAAAAGATGATAGAAACATCGAACAATTGGTTGGCCGCTTGCAGAGTAGAGGATGCTGTAGAAAATGGCGGTGTCTGTGTAAAAAATGGTGAAGATCAAATCGCATTATTTTATTTCACCAGAAGAAATGAGTGGTATGCTACTCAAAACGAATGCCCGCACCGTAAGCAAATGGCTTTAAGCCGCGGAATGATTGGCACAGCTACCGATGAACCTAAGGTAGCCTGCCCGTTTCATAAGAAAAACTTTTCGCTGGTAACAGGAGCGTGTTTAAGCGGCGACGAGTGCGCGATTAAAACTTATCCTGTAAAAATAGAAAACGGAACGGTTTACATCGGAACCGAACCAAAATAACAGCTTTTTCTATCAATTGAAAGATAAGTGTTTGATCGCTAATCAGCATAATTTATCTGGAAAAGATTTAAGAAGCCACATCACGTGCAGAAGGAAACATGGGCCTGGCATAGGCATATTGTATTAATGCAAACCAAACAAACACCTTAACAATGTCGGATTTAACTAATCAACCCCTCAGTAAACTCAACATATTCTCCCTGAAAGGCGTTCAAATGAAAACCTTTCACATTACCTGGTTAACCTTTTTCTTCTGTTTTTTCGCCTGGTTCGGAATGGCTCCGCTCATGAAAATGGCGAGAGAGCAATTGGAGTTAACTAAAGATCAGGTTGGCAATATTCAGATTGCATCTGTATCTGCCACTATTCTTGCGCGTCTTTTAATCGGAAGGTTAATCGACAAATATGGCCCAAAAATCATCTACACCTGGCTGCTTGTATTGTGCGCAATACCTGTTATCCTCATCGGTACCAGCCAGTCTTACCTGTCTTTTTTAATCTTTAGGTTAGCAATTGGAGTAATTGGGGCTTCATTTGTAATTACGCAATTTCATACTTCGATTATGTTTGCACCGAATATTAAAGGAACGGCAAACGCTACTGCTGGTGGTTTTGGAAACGCTGGCGGAGGTGCTGCGAACTTCTTTATGCCGCTCATTGCATCTGGCCTTACCGCTGTCGGGCTTTGCACTTCGGCAGATAGCTGGCGTTATGCCATGCTTTTCCCCGGCATTATGTTACTTGTTTGTGCATTTCTTTACCATCGATATACACAGGATAGCCCAGCCGGAGATTTCAAAAACCTTGATCTGGCAGAAAAATCTAAAGAAAACACCTTTTTGCTTGCCGCAAAAGATTATCGTACGTGGATTTTGACCATCGCCTATGCCGCTTGTTTTGGGGTAGAGATTACCGTAGATAACTTCGCCCCTATTTTCTTTACCGATTCTTTCGGGGCAACGATTGCTGTTGCCGGAATGGTCGCCGGAATTTTTGGATGGATTAACATCTTTGCACGTCCCCTGGGTGGCGTATTGGCCGATAGAATTGGAAAAACATGGGGATTTGACGGCAAAACATTGCTATTGGCTTCCTTATTACTAGTGGAAGGAATCGGATTAATCTGGTTTGCAAAATCAGGAAATATTGGTATGGCAATATTCATGATGTTTATTTTCGGCCTTAGTTTAAAAATGGCAAATGGTGCAACGTATAGCCTGGTTCCTTTCATCAATCCAAAAGCGGTGGGAAGTGTTGCCGGGATTGTTGGTGCCGGCGGTAACATTGGCGCTATGCTCATTGCATTTATGTTCAAAGCAAAGGCAAGTCACCTAACAAAAAATGTAGCTGGCGAAAGTGCTAACTTACATAAAGACCTGATAGACTATACCAGTGCCTTTACCCTACTGGGTTATATTATTTTGGCCGTCGGCATTGCGGTCTTCATCTTCAGAACGGTAATGGCACAAAAACAGAGTCAGGTAGAAGATTTAGTACTTAACCCATCAAAATAGTATATCCGTTATAGCAGTCGCCTTTTGAAACCAGAAAAGCACATATCAAAATCGAACACAACTACCTGTTGCTACTGTGGCGTGGGTTGTGGAATTGTGGTAAATAAAGACGCGCAAAACAACATCACTGTAGCGGGTGATGAGAACCATCCCGTAAACCGTGGTTTATTGTGCAGCAAAGGCATGAACCTGCATTATACCGTAAATGACAAAAGCGATCGCTTATTGTATCCGCAGATGCGGTATAATAAAAACATGCCATTACAGCGTGTGAGTTGGGATACCGCATTGGAACGAACCGCAGCAGTTTTTAAAGCGTTGATTGATAAACATGGGCCGGATAGTGTGGCGTTTTATGCCAGCGGACAATGTTTAACGGAAGAGTATTACATTGTAAATAAATTAATTAAAGGCTTTATCGGTAGCAACAACATCGATACCAACAGCCGCTTATGTATGAGCAGTGCGGTTGTTGGTTATAAAATGAGTCTTGGTGAAGATAGCGTACCGATCAGTTATGATGATATTGAGCTGGCCGATTGTATTTTCGTCGCCGGAGCAAACCCTGCCTGGTGCCACCCTATTTTATGGCGACGGGTGGAGGCTGCGAAAGCTAAAAATCCGGATTTAAAGATTATTGTAAGCGATCCGCGGAGAACACAAACCTGTGCGCTCGCAGATTTACACCTGCAAATTAATCCAGGCACCGATATTACCCTCCATCATGCCATTGCCAATTGCCTGATCACCGATGGGCAAACCGATAGTTCTTTTATTCATCAGCATACTAATGGGTTTGAGATCTATCAGGAAAATGTGCTAAACACCTCCATTGCAGAAGCCGCTGCTATTTGTGGCATTACAGAAAACGATATTCGCACGGCTGCATCTTTTATAGGCCATGCAAAAGGCTTCCTAACCATGTGGACGATGGGCCTGAACCAAAGTGTGGTTGGCACGAACAAAAATCTATCTTTAATTAACTTAAACCTCATCACCGGCCATATCGGAAAACCCGGAAGCGGGCCCTTTTCATTAACAGGCCAACCCAATGCCATGGGCGGAAGAGAAGTTGGTGGTTTAAGCAATTTATTGCCTGCGCACCGGAATTTAACCAGTGAGGCAGACCGGAATGAAGTAGAAACTTTCTGGAAGATTCCCCTGGGTACTATTGATGCTAAGCCAGGGCTAACGGCCACAGAAATGTTTGATGAACTAAATTCGGGAAAGCTCAAGGCGATCTGGATTTTATGCACCAATCCACTCATTAGTTTGCCTGATGTACGAACAGCAGAAGCAGGCTTAAAAAAGGCCAGATTTGTAGTAGTTCAGGACATTAGCAATAAAGTGGAGACGTTAAAATATGCGGATGTGGTTTTGCCAGCTGCAGCATGGGCGGAGAAAGAAGGCACCATGACCAATGCCGGCCGATACATTTCGCACCTGAGCAAAGTTGTTGATGCGCCGGAAGAAGCGCTGCCAGATGCCGAAATTATTTGCCGCTTTGCCAAAAAAATGGGGTATCCCGGATTTGATTTCAGCAATCCATCAGAGATTTATTTAGAACATGCCGCACTTACCGCTGGCACCAATATCGATATCAGCGGTTTAAATTATGAAATCTTAAAAGAAAAGAGAGCCGTTCAATGGCCTTACCCTCAAAATGCACCCCCGGCAGGAACGGCCAGGTTATTTACCGATTTCAAATTTCATACTGCTGATAAAAAGGCGAACATCCACTCCTTTTCTGATGAAAATTTATCTGAACGGCTGAGCCCGGAACGGCCGTTGATCCTCACGACCGGAAGAATCAGAGACCAGTGGCACACCCGAAGTAAAACGGGTAAAGTGACTAAACTGAACCAGCATTTAAGTGAGACATTCCTGGAAATAAATCCGGCAGATGCCACAGCAAGAAATATTAACGATGGCGATTTAATTGAAGTGGCCAGTGCACGTGGAGAAGTGCGGGTAAAGGCCAAATATTCTTCAGATATTAAAGTCGGAGTGGTTTTCATGCCCATGCATTGGGGATTAATTAATAATTACGACCTCCATCGGGTTAACAACCTCACTAATAACCTGGTTGATCCGGTTAGTAAAGAGCCTGATTTTAAGTACAGCGCGGTTGAGGTAAGCTTATACGAAAAACCGAGGCAGAAAATTATTGTTGTTGGCGCCGGTGCCGGCGCATGTGGCTTTGTAAAGAGCTACAGGGCGCTGAATGCAGATGATGATATAGAGGTTTTCAGCAAGGAAGATTTTCCATTTTATAACCGGGTGCTGCTCCCCGACTATATTACAGGCACTTTGCCATGGCATAACCTGATCAAAATGAGCGATAATGAAGAAATTGATTACCACATTAAACTGCATCGGGGAGTTGAGATCAGCAAAATTTCAAAGGAAGATAAAACGGTAACAGATAGTAAAGGCATTACCCATCAGTATGATGTACTGGTGCTGGCAACCGGCAGCAGGTCTTTTGTTTTAAAGGATATGCCTGCCATGAATGGGATTTTTACCATGCGGAGCCGTACAGATGCCGATCTTTTTAAAGCACATATAGTACATACGAACAAAGAAGTGGTAATTGTAGGTGGCGGTTTGCTCGGCATTGAACTGGCTACATCGCTCAGCGAAATTGGAGCGAAAGTAACCATTGTACAGCGAATTTCGCGCTTAATGGGCAGGCAACTGGATATGATGGGCAGCCAGTTGCTGCACGAAGAAATTGTGAGCAAAGGCATCGAAATTATTTACAATGATGAAGTTGACCGGTTTTTGGGCAACAAAGCAATTTCCGGTATCCGGTTAAAAAGCGGTCGTTTAATCGATTGCCAGTCACTGGTTGTTGCCATTGGAACGGTTCCAAATATTGAATTGATTAAACAGGCAGGCATTGAATGCAAAAGAGGTGTAATTGTAGATGAATATTTGCGCACAAGTGCAAGAGATACCTTCGCTATTGGCGAAATCGCCGAATTTGATGATCAGCTTTATGGCATTACCGCCGCGGCAGAACAACAAGCCGAAATAGTTGCCAGATTTCTTGGTGGCGATATTGGAAAATATTACTCCGGGAGTTTGCTCATGAACATTTTGAAAATGCACAGTTTGGAATTGTGTTCACTGGGTTTAGCAGAGATACCGAATAACGGTGAGGGCTACGAAGAAATTATCTTCATCGATAAAGCTAAACGCTACTATAAAAAGTGTATTGTACATCAGGATAAACTGGTTGGCGCCATCCTGATTGGGGATAAAAGCGAATTCCTGGAATTCAGGAATCTGATCGAAACAAAGATGGAACTGAGCGAAAAAAGGCTTCAGTTATTGAGAAGCGGAAAAACTGCAGCACCCATTATTGGCAAAACCATATGCAGCTGCAACAATGTGGGCGAAGGAAACATCATTAACAAAATTAAGGAGGGCTGCAAAGATCATTTACAGCTTTGCCAGTTAACCGGAGCCGGAATGGGTTGCGGCAGTTGCAGACCAGAGGTTAAAAATATTCTGGATTCTTTTGTAAACGTGCTGAAAGATGCCCCTATACAGATTGCGGTTGAACAGGATTAAGAATAAGAAAGATGAGAAGAAACACTAACACAAGCCCTTCTGAATTTATTAACGTTAAGGGAATAGAATACTTCAACTTCGAAGAAGATTTTATGGAAGATAATGTTCGTTGTATTCCAATGGTTGTTCGTTTTAAAATGGATGCAGCAGGCGTTAAGCTTAAACTGAGCGAATGGAGCAAGTTTCAGCCAGAGGAAAGGGTAAAACTGGCCTTAATGCCAACTAATCATAGCGAAACGATAGAAAGCTATCATCAATATCTGGTTACCCTAATTGCGAAATACACCGGAAACACGGCTACCGAACTGGATATAGATCAGCAACCTGCCTGGGCCAATCTAAACCAGATTCCGGAAATGTTGGTGGAAAAATCCAATGAAATCGAATTAAATCTATCCCTGCATCAGTGGGAAAGCCTGACTGATATTCAAAGATTTGCCTTATTAAAACTGTGCAGACCAGGCCATGAGAATAAAAACTTCCCTAAGGCAGTAAAAGAATTTGGCTTATTAAGCAACTGATATGCAAGCAATAACGGTTATCATTAATTTTCCTGGCGGGATTATATCTCCTGGTAATCTTTACAATATTTTAGTGGCGGCATCGAAGGCAAAAATCCAGTACGTAAGGTTTGGCTTGCGGCAACAGCTGTTTTTAGATACCATTAGCTACAATGCAGAAACGTTTACCAATGAACTCGACCGTTTAGCTATTGATTATGAAATTGATCATAGCCAGTATCCAAACATGGTAAGCTCCTATCCTGCTGAAGAAATTTTTGTCAGAAATTCCTGGCTTACAGAAGGTGTGTATCAGGATGTACTGGATACGATTGATTTTAAGCCCCGTTTAAAGGTAAACATTTGTGATAATAACCAGAGTTTCACGCCGATGTTAACCGGCAACATCAACTGGATTGCTTCCCTTGAAGCGGAACATTACTGGCACCTGATCATTCGTTTTCCCAAAACCAACGTGGTGTACGAATGGGATCAGCTTTGCTATACCAATAGCATTTCGAAAGTAACCCGGCAGATTGAGGCATTGATTACCTCGAATAGTGATGTTTTTATTGATAATGTTAACGCAAGTGGTGCTGAGTTATTTAAGCTCATTCAAACCGATGAATGCATTACGAAAGCGGCAACAAACCGGGCGCCGTCTACGCCTTTCAACCTCCCGTATTACGAAGGACTTAACCGTTATAACAATAAATACTGGCTTGGAATTTACCGCCGTGATGAACTTTTTAAAGTTGCCTTCCTTAAGAAAATTTGCTTGCTTTGTACTGAAACCAAAGTCGGGCAGATTTGCTGTACCTCCTGGAAAAGCATTATTATTAAGGGGATTGCGGAGAAAGATAAGGCACGCTGGAACAGCCTGCTGGAAGAATTTAACATTAACATGCGGCACGCTGCCAATGAACTGAACTTTCAGATTGAGGATAATTCCACCGAAAGCCTCGACCTCAAAAACTATTTGGTAAAATACCTGAGTATTGATGATATCAGAACTTACGGCATTTGTTTCGGCATCAAAACGAGGAAGAAAAGTGAAATTTTTAGTAGTATCCTTATTCGCAAACGTTACCTGATTAGGTTACCGGGAATTAAGCTTTTGCCGGTTTACGATATTTTAAGGGCAAAAGATTTTAATCCGAATGAACGAACAGAAGAAATTTTTAGCAGTGGTAATCCGAGGGCAATGCTACCGGAGCAGTTAAGGCGGGTAATTATGAAGTTTTATGTTTTCCGGAAAGAAATTACACAAGATAGAAAAGTAAACAGTGCCCCCGCCAAAGAAAAATCCAATCCGGTTGCGCAAGAAAACCTTTACCAATGCAGTAAGTGCTTTACCATTTATAGTGAAGCGCTTGGGGAAATAGAATCTGGTATTTTGCCCCATACACCATTTGAAGATTTACCTTTAAACTATTGCTGTACCGTATGTGAAAGTGGAAAAGACGAATTTATTAAAATAGCAACATCTACTAATGATTATGTTATGCCCTGAGTATTGAAGTTGGTAAAAGATTGTTCTTCGCCTTTAGGAATATCCAGTTGATGCACTTTTAGGAGACTTAAAACATGTTTCATACTGTGTCTTCTTAATGTGTTTGACCTCAATTCGCTCATTACTTTTACCAGGCCTGTGGGTTTATAGGCCGCACAAAGTGGCTCCACGTTGCCTGAATTAAGATAAACAATGGCATCTGTTTCCGGTTCATTTTCTTCGGCCAATTGCAACCGTTTCAATAAGCCAACTTCCATTAGCGGAAGGTCGCAGGCTAAAACGAATATGCTTTCATTTGGATACTGAACATGCGCGGTTAGAAGTCCGAGCAATGGCCCTGCTACATGGAGCGAAAGGTTATCGGGCAATAGTTGCTCTTCAGCGAAAAAATTGAGATAGTTTAGCTTTTGATCCGAATTGATAGAGACCTTCACCGGAATTCCTAAATTGCTCAGTTTTTTGAAAGCAAGTGAAGCCCAGTTATCATCCAGAATAGGAATTAAACCTTTATCAGTCCCCATCCTGGTGCTCTTTCCACCGCAAAAAACAACGCCTATCATTATTTTGTTGCCAATTCGATTAATCCGGCTTCATTTAAAATACCTAAGGCCTTTCCGTTCACTTTGATGAGTTGTTCTGCTAAAAGTTCATTCATCGTTCTGAAAACTGTTTCGTAGGTTGCCCCGGTAAATGCGGCCAAATCCTGTCTGCTTAATTCCAGCGATAAAAACCCATCCTGATCCAGGCCAAATTGTTCTTTTAGCTCGAGCAGCGCTACGGCTAAACGTCCTTTCACCGACATGAGCGCCAGGTTCCTCATTTTTCGTTCTGAAGAATGAAGTTCATCTGCATAAAACATCAGCATGTTATGTGCAAACTCATGATTTACTTTCAAAGTGGTTTTAAAAAAATCGAGATCTACGACGCAGAAATGAGTGGTTTCTAAAGCAGTAGCGGAAATTGGGTAAGCATCAATTTTTGTGGTAATGCCCCGGTGACCGAAGATTGCACCGCCGTTAGCAAAGCGGAGGATTAATTCTTTGTCGCCCCATTTTTTATGGATTTTCACATTTCCAGAGGTAACGAAATAAACACCTTTAACAGGATCGCCCTCATTAAAGATAGATTCGCCTTTTTTGGCAATAAAGTTTTTTCTATTATTTGCAATTGCAGGATGCCATTCTGGTAAAGAGAGCTGGCACATGAAACAAGTTTTAAGATCGCAACTGCTATCCTTCTTCATAATTTTTAAGTATCAGGTAAAAGTAGTGAATCGGGATAGATTTCAATTGTAAAAAAATTATAACCTAAACAAGAAAGCTTTTTTATATGTGGGGATAGGAAGGTTTGTAACGTCTTCCTGAACTTGATTCACTGTAGCCCGGCCTGGGAAATGATGTTAAAAGATAGATCCTGAAACAAGTTCAGGAGGACGAGCGTTTTAACCCACCGTTCATACCATTGCAATATAGCCTGTACTAACATCAAGAACCGTATAAATCCAAAATTGAACCTCGCTATCGCCACCCAGCTCTCCGGCCTAGGAGATGATGGAAGGAGAAAACGTTCAAGCTTTCACCACAAACTTTCAACCCACCACTCCCCAAGGCAGCGCGTCCGTCCCGATCCTTCATCGGGAACTTGTGCTGCCGAAATAAAGCTTTAACGAGTTTATCCGACATCAGATCCAAGCCTTGAGTTATTCATCTGTTATTTATGTTTTTAATTGCATTCATGAGCTCGCTGAAAAGCTCGGTTTTGCTTCTTTTTGTCAAGAAAAAGAAGACAGCCCTTCGGCGGGCCAGCCGAGGCAAGCCAGCGCAGCGGGGATTCTCCTTTGTGTACTGAATGACTGGGAGAAAAAAAATTAATAATTAGAAGCTAACCACCCCCGCCCCTCCTAAATCAGGAGGGGAGTTCCCCTCATAGTCTTATACAGCAGTCCCTATCCAACTAACGGCATCTTGCCCCGAAAAAGGAAAAAATTTAGACCCTGAAACAAGTTCAGGAGGACGACGGTTTTAAACCACCCTTCATACCATTGCAATATGGCCTGTACTAACGTTAAGAACCGTATAAATCCAAAATTGAACCTCGCTATCGCCACCCTGCTCTCCGGCCTAGGAGATGATGGAAGGAGAAAACGTTAAAGCTTTCACCACAAACTTTCAACCCACCACTCCCCAAGGCAGCGCGTCCGTCCCGATCCTTCATCGGGAACTTGTGCTGCCGAAATAAAGCTTTAACGAGTTTATCCGACATCAGATCCAAGCCTTGATTTTTGTTAAACTTTTCATCAAGGAAAAGTTTAGAGCCCTTCGGCGGCCAGCCGAGGCAAGCCAGCGCAGCAGGGGAGTTTCCCTCATAGTCTTATACAGCAGTCCCTATCCAACTAACGGCATCTTGCCCCTAAAGGGAAAAAATTTAGATCCTGAAACAAGTTCAGGAGGACGAGCGTTTTAACCCACCGTTCATACCATTGCAATATAACCTGTACTAACATCAAGAACCGTATAAATCCAAAATTGAACCTCGCTATCGCCACCCAGCTCTCCGGCCTAGGAGAT
>NZ_WKKH01000066.1 GCF_009674725.1 Pedobacter petrophilus
GGACTCTGTTTGGGCTCCGACTCACGCTGTCTCCATTTACTCAGAAGGCTATCGTTTATTCCAAGCTCATCTGCAACCTCTTTCACCGATCCTCGGCTATTAGATAAATCTATAGCCATTTTTTTGAAGGAATCATCAAATACTCGTTTGCTCATATAATCAAATTTAAAAGTTTCTAGTTAAATCTGACAACTAAATTCCTCCAGTCAAATGTAGCAACTCCACTGTTGCAAAATCTGAAATTTATCCAACAGAGGAAAGACAAGCATATCATTATTACCAGTGATGATATACCCATTTTTCATTTTTTTAAATATCCAGAACTGACTTGTTTTAAGTTATTCTTTTGGGCCGATAATTCAGCATTGAAATTTGACTATGCTAACATCAGCGAGGAAATCGTTGCCGTGGCACAGGAGCTTAATCAGATATACCTGGAAATCCCAAGTACAGAAATATGGACGAAGGACACTGTTGATGGCACGATTGACCAGGTACGTTATGCTTTTGAAGCAGGGCATATTGGCGACAAGGCACTGGCCGAAAAGATCGTGGAACAGATCCGCTATTGTCTTACTGACATGAATATGTATGCTATCAGCGCCAAAAAGACGATTGATCCTGCTCATAGCTTCAACTGGTACCATTGTGATGTATTAGGAAGCCTGGCTTATTTAATAGAATTTAAAGAAAGTATGTTGTGCTTTAATAGGTTTAATACCTTTAATTACCTCAAAACCGACGATCAGTTTTACTGTGCGCAGACTAAGGACTGGATGCAGGGCCTGATCAGAAAGTCGGTAGCCTTTAGTGGCCAGGGAGAAAAGCATCGCAATAAATTTTTATACACTGCTTTCGCTGCTTGTGACCGATTGATTGGGGAAATTAATAACGGATAAGAGGTTCTTCGGTCGATTGCCTTTATCTACAGAGCGGCTAAAAATTTTTATTAAAAAATTGGCCTTAAAAACAAAATACAATCTCAGCAAAAGGAGAAAAAACCGACTGAAATTGGTTTTGAAGACCTTTCCCATTTTTCATTTTATTTAAAAAATAAATTCGGAATTTCACCCAATCAGATCTTTAATTCAATCAGTCAGGCACACACCCCTTTATAGAAAGAAGATGGCTATTTAAGGTAAAAACATCTACTTTGAAGCTTTATCTGTAGCTTGAATACCATCTTCCCAAGCAATATTATTTAGATGAGGTATACCCAGCAACCTAAAACACCTCTGGTATGCCATGAAGGCTTATTTAATATTAACGCATCATATGCACGGTTTGCCGGGTTCCATTCAGAAATTGAATATGCGGCTTGCTGAACCGTTTAAACAAAATGAACAAAAAATGCATTTTGCTATCACTTTCTATCTACCATTATTTTTGTATTTTTATACCCGAATTGGCTCACCATTGGTTATTATCCGATTTTCTGTGAGTCTCTTATACTATGGAAGACGCTAGCGCTATATACGACCTTTTACGGGAAATTGAAAACAGGGAATCTAAGTTAAAGCTAGACAATGACCAGCTTCGCATGCTCAACCAAATCTTGAAAAAAGCAGAGGAAAAGAGTGCTATTCTCAATTCGATAGTTGAATGCTCTGACGATGCAATAATAAGTAAGGATCTTAATGGGATCATCACCAGCTGGAATAATGCCGCCGAGCGTATTTTCGGGTATAGCCCAAATGAGGTAATCGGCCAGCCAATATTAATCTTAATTCCTGCTGACAGGCAACATGAAGAGCCGCAGATACTCAAACAGCTCAAAAATGGAATAAGAGTCGATCATTTTGAGACGCAGCGAATTGGCAAAAACGGACAGTTGATAGATGTATCTCTCACCATTTCACCAATTAGAAACAGCGAGGGCAAAATTATCGGGCTTTCCAAGATCGCCCGGGATATTACCTTTCAAAAAGTTGCTGAAGTAGACAGTACAATATTGGGCGCTATTATCGCCTCATCCGATGATGCAATTCTCAGCAAAGACCTCAATAGCATAATTACCAGTTGGAACGCTGCTGCTGAACGAATCTTCGGCTATACCGCCAATGAGATGATCGGCCAGTCAATCTTAAAACTTATTCCGCCAGATCGTTACGAGGAAGAGCCGCAAATCCTGGCACAATTAAAACAGGGAATTCGGGTAGACCATTTCGAAACGGTGCGCCAGGGAAAAGACGGCCGGTTTATTGACGTATCCCTTACCATCTCGCCAATTAAAGACAAGACCGGAAAGGTGATCGGCGTATCGAAAATTGCAAGGGATATTACAGACAGAAAGGTTCTTGAACAAAAGAAAGGCGAGTTTATCAGCTTCGTTAGTCATGAGCTGAAAACCCCGCTCACTTCAATGCGATCTTATGTGCAGCTAGCCAGACAGCGGGCCGAAAAAATTGCAGATTCATTTTTAACAAACGCTCTTTCCCGTGCCGAGAGCCAAACTCAGAAAATGGAAAAGATGATCAACGACTTTTTAAATATTTCCAGGTTCGACGAGGGATACATGCATTTATTCCCCAAAAGATTTGATCTGTCCCAGCTTATACAAGCCTGTGTTGAAGATGCAGCCCTTGGAAGTAAGCACAACATTAAGCCACGCATTATGCCTGGATTGATTATTGAGGGAGACCCCGAGATGATCAGCCTGGTGGTAATTAACCTGATTAGCAATGCAAAAAAATATTCTAAGATAGACAGCGATATTATGATATCGTGTGAACAGCAGCTAGAAACAGTGACCGTACGCGTGCAAGACCAGGGCATAGGCATTAGCAAGGACAACCTGGAAATGTTATTTGAAAAATTTTATAGAGTACAATCAGAAGATACCAGAAAAATCGGTGGTTTTGGTATCGGCCTCTACTTAGCGGCGAATGTAGTGCAACTTCATGGTTCACACATAGCCGTTGAAAGTCAGCCGGGCGTAGGGTCCGTATTTTCTTTCTCCCTGCCGCTAGCTCATTAATAACTGTATCTTTCTTAAAGCCCGGGCATCATCACGGCCGGGCAAAATGATAATTTAATCAACCGGGGGTATCTACTCCTCCTATCATCTTTTTCTTTACCCTTAAGTTTAAAACCCGATCAGGATGAAAGAAAAGCTATATAATAAGAAGATAAAACGGGGCGGTTAACTGATAACCGCCCCGTTAAAATTTAAGCCTGGCGTTTGGATTTATTGCTATAATTACCTTGAGTATGGATAGCGCAAAACATGGTACCAGATTAAAAGTTTATATATCAGAGGCTGATAAATTATGCGCTGTGATGGCCTCACCGATCATCATTACAAAGCGGTCGCCCATCTGATCCATCGTCCGCCATCTTACCCCCTGCTCACCTGCTTCCGCATATATAACGCCAATCTTATTTTCCCCTTGCAAAATCCTGTATGTGCCGTTTTCCTGCGGCGCTATTCCAAACGTTCCATCAGAAGTATTAACGCTAAATTCTTCAAGGCTTCCTGCCGTATTTTGCGGGCTTTCTTGGTCAGTCGTACGCTTTGCCTCAGAATGGTCGATAAGCTGGTGAATCGTTTCTGCTTCTTCTTCACGGCTGGCAGATACTGCTTCCGGTTGGTCCTGAATGCCCCTGAATTCCCGGTCTGCTGACAATATATTTCCCCTGTCAAAATGATGGTGGCGGTAAAAATCTCCCTGCTCCAGATCTGCAATCTCCTCTTCTATCACTAATGCAGCCGGGCTCCCGATAGCTGATCTGATTTTTACTTCTGTATCCCTGGTTACTTCGCCGATAATGTATTGAGGCATGGCAATAAACTGGCTTTCGTGCATCACTGGCAACACAACTGCTTTCTTTTCGTCGCCAAGGTTTGCAAAGCCAATGGGAATTAGTACCGCTTTTTCTTCAATCCCTGCAATAGTATTATTCAGGTCTACGATAATATACCGGATAGCATTTTGTTGCGGATCAAATAACAGATCCCTTACCTTACCTACGGGGCTTCCACTTTCATCTATTACCGGCCATCCTGTAATATCCGCTTCGCCATCTGTTATTTTATAATCCGTGTTTGATAACTCTTCAAGATTGATGTACTCGATATTTCCTGCATTCATAATTCTTAACTTAAGGTTTATACTGTTATAATCATCTTTCAAACAACAGCACCGGGAAATGGTTTTCTTTTGTTAATGAGAAGGAGTTGTATATAAGCGGTAATGCAATAAGATATAAGCGGAACAAGTGCAAAAATCTGCTATCGGAAAACGCCAGCCAGGCAGCATTTGTTCCCTGATTGATTAATTAAAAGCGGATGCTGATATCCGCTTTTAATTAATTATTTATTTTACAAATGCTTTTAGATAGGTCGATGCCGTTGTCCAGTTAAGATCTGCATAGCGGCCATTTGAGAGCTCTTTATGATGAGTGGAAAACATCGAATAGACATATTGCGACTGCTGCCATTTGGCATAAAGCTCATTTTCTCCTGCAGGGTTATCCTCTCTTTGCTTTTTGATAAACTGCGCAAAATCTTCCATACTTCCAGTCTGTTGCACGGCGAAATTCTTACCGCTTATTTGTTGTACTTCCGTTGAGATCATGCTCGGACTGATCTGGAAACTTGCAATATGGAGGTTTCTGGGTGCTTCATCATCAAGGGCAACCTCAGCGGTAAAAGCTGCAGTATCGTCCATGGTTGTAAAATCAAGTTTCCATTCAGCTTTTTCTCCCCAATAACTTATGCTATTGTTTTTTAAGTTCAAAACCGGTGTATTATACTTTAAGATATCTGCAAAGGCCCCGTTAAAAATGGATGCTGCCTGAATAGCAGTACCATCCAGGTAGCCCTTAAACTCTCTTCTTAAATCAAAGTTTCTATTCTCTCCCGGTACAAGCGGGTTGTAATCGGTACAAAAATCAGAAGGAATGAACCTGGCTACTCCGGCCTGGAGTGCGCCATGAAGGATGTTTTTTTGAAGATCTACAACAACCTCGCGCAAGCCTGCCACTGCAGATACCACGCAATTTACCTCTTTACAGGCAGCTGCAATCTCATCGATATTATCAAAATCCACCTCTACAATAGTAACGCCTGTTTTCTTTAAGCTTTCTATCTTTTCAGGATCACTTGCTGCCCTTACAATGGCGATAACACTCGCATCCCTTTTAATCAGGGCGCTGCAAATCCTGCTTCCCAGGTTACCGGTAGCCCCGGCAACTAAAATTATTTTTTTCATGTATTTAATGTGGTAAAATGTTATAACAAAAATTTAAAAATCTCTTTAACCACCTGCTCAGGTTTCTCCTCGAACATATAGTGTCCGCTATCTAAAATACCAACAACCGCTACGTTAGTGGCAGCATAAGGCATAGCCATTTTCATGTAATCGTAGCTCACGTAGCTGCCTATCCCCAATACCGGCATGTTTAATGGCTGATAGGTCTTACTATCCTCAACATCTTGCCCAAAGGTTTGATACCAGGCGTTTGCGGCCCTGATACTTTCCTGATCATTATAAGCGGAGGCATATACCGCCCTTTCAAAGGCCGTCATCTTACTTTCATCAATCATTACGTAGCTAAAAAGATAATCAAGCAGGTATTGGAAACGGCCTTCCAAAAGCTTTTCGGGTAATCCTTTAACCTGATTGAAAGCCATCCACCAGGGATAAGGCTGACCACCATCCATTTTTTTACCAAAAGTACCAAAGGCCGGCAGGAGCGGCATCTGCATCATGCCCTCATTTGGATGCGCACCATCTGCAATAACGAGTTTCTCTATATACTGCGGAAAATTAAACGCAAGGCTCATCGCAACCATGCCACCAATATCATGTCCCATAACATGAACCCTGGATAGACCGAGCTGGATCATCAGTTCCAGAATATCTTTCGCCATCGTTTTCTTGTCATAGCCAGACGATGGCTTTTCCGAACTGCCCATTCCACGGATATCTACAATAATCACGCGGTATCTCGTGGCCAGTTGTTCTGCAATCGGCTGGTAAGCATACCAGGTTTGCGGCCAGCCTGCCAAACAGATTAAAGGGAAGCCCTCACCTCCCTCTACGTAATGCAATCCTACTCTATTTACTGTTGTGTACTTGTTACTAAAACCAGGAAAGTTTTTGATCAATTCCTCATCAGCATATTGTTCTCCGGTGTTTCCGGTAATCATCTCGTTCTTCATAGCTAATTTTTAATCGTCCAAAGGTAGCCCGCTGTGAGATCCGGTAAACTACCAATTGGTAGAAAATAAGCATCAACGCACTTTTTTCCTGATCCTGCTTAACGCATTAGGTGTAATACCCAGCACTGCCGCCAGCTGTTTAACAGGTATCTTTTGCAAAAACTCCGGGTTATTCATAAATTCCCGGTATCTTTCTTCGGCAGAAAGTGTTTGAAAATTTAAGATTTGATCAATCATCCTCACCGAGGTAGCCTCCCAGATTTTTCTTCCGAATTCCTCCCAGCTCGGAATATAACGGTATAAAAAATCCATGTCATTCTTATCGATTATAATGATTTGTGTATCCTCTATCGCCTCAATATTAAACCGGGTCGGCCTTTGTGGATTCAGGCTGGAGATTTCGGTGAAAAATTCGTTCTTAAAGCATACCCAGGTGGTATTTTCCTGGTCGTTTGTATAATAAAAAAAGCGTACTCCACCAGACACGATAAAGAAGTATTGATTCGCAATTTGCCCTTTTCTAAGGATGAGTTTTCCTTTTAATACGGTTTTCATTCTGCATTTTGAGCGTACCAGTTGCAGATCGTGTTCATCTATCGAAACTACAGTTTTTATGAATGCTTCAAATTCTTCCATCTCCGCCTAAGGTCAGCATTTTTTGCCACTTACAATTGATACAAGGTACCGCAAAGAGAAAAAAGGTTTCTGTAAACGAAACTTAAACTAAGCTCATGCTCGTTTCCGAACGGGCGTGGAATATCTCTTCGTCTGTGACCACGGAAGGAGCGATATAATCGCAATAATATACTGTACTAGTTATAAACGAGCGTAAGCTGGTTCTTAACGGTACAGATTCATCGGGTGGTTATAACCTTTGGCTCAATATTAGGCATTAAGAATACCGGCCAGTTACAAAATGTTAAACATCACCCTTAATAAACCAACAAATTTTTTAGGGTGGCGCTATTATAAATGATCTGTGTCAGCTGGAAAAAAAAAGCAAATGTGAGCATCGAAACAAATTCGGAGTTTATCGGTTAATCTTAACAAGAAACTAAGATCATGAAAGCAACCTGGAACAACCAAACCCTGGCAGAAAGTAACGATACAATTGTAATCGAAAACAATCATTATTTCCCCGCAGCATCCATAAATAAAGAATTTTTTCAAGCTTCAGATAAACACACCACCTGCCCCTGGAAAGGTGAGGCATCTTATTATACCTTAGAAGTGGATGGTCAAAAAAATGAAGATGCGGCCTGGTACTATCCAAACCCAAAAGATGCTGCACAAGAAATTAGAGATTACGTTGCATTCTGGAAAGGTGTAAAGGTTGGATAATCAAAAATAAGCTAAACCTGCCATAAATTATTTCTTCCAACACCGAGATGATCACTTAATCATGTTGACATTTCTTCTATCTTCCATAGTCTTTCCATCTTCAACGATATTGGGTATAATCAAGTTAAAATAACACACGCTGCATTGATAATATCTCTGGCTAATCCAGGTATATTAATGTAGATATCGTGGTTATAATTCTTCAGGAAACTGCCCTGGCCCTACAATAAAAATATTACTTACAGATAAGCAAATAATCATACAGTACAGCCTCACGTCCGGCACTAACCTTAAACCACTTTAACCGAAAGTTTTTTTCATTATCCTCAGATTTTTAGTTAAGAACCTTATATTTGATAGATAACCGAATATATACGATGAATAACAAAACTGTTTATGATGCGATAGTTGTCGGCTCTGGAATTAGTGGTGGGTGGGCTGCGAAAGAACTAACGGAAAAAGGGATGAAAGTGTTGCTTTTGGAACGCGGACGGAATTTCGAGCATATCAAAGACTACAAATCTGCACAAGGCGATCCTTTTTCGTTCCCGCATCGTGGTAAAACAACCTTAGAACAGCAGAAAAATTATCCTGTCATTCATCGTGGATGGGCAGCTCATGAGCCGGTAATGGATTATTGGGCAAACGAGAAAGACAGCCCTTACGTAGAAACCAAGCCCTTTACCTGGTGGCGCAGTTATCAGATGGGCGGACGCTCCATTCTTTGGGGCCGTCAGAGTTACCGTTTGAGCGACCTGGATTTCGAAGCAAATGAAAAAGATGGCATCGCTGTAGACTGGCCAATTCGTTATAAAGATATTTCGCCCTGGTATGATTATGTAGAAAAGTTTGCCGGCATTAGTGGCGCTAAAGATGGCATTGCGCACTTACCCGATGGCATGTTTCTGCCACCAATGGATCTAAATTGTGTAGAAAAGGATGTAGCAGCCAGGATAAAAACACACTACAAAAACGAACGGCATTTGATTATCGGCCGCACCGCAAACCTCACGGCTGCAATTCCGGGCAGAACGAAATGTCAGTTTAGAAACCGTTGCTGGGAAGGATGTATTTTTGGTGGCTATTTCAGTACGCAGTCTTCTACCCTACCTGCGGCATTGCAAACTGGAAACTTAACTGTAAGACCGTTCTCCATCGTAACGCAAATCCTTTACGATAAAAACACCAAAAAAGCAAAAGGAGTAGAAGTACTCGATGCAGAAACCAATCAAACCTATGAGTTTAACTCCAAAATCGTGTTCCTGTGTGCTTCAGCATTAAACAGCGCCTGGGTATTACTTAATTCGGCAAAAGATATCTGGCCTGGGGGTTTGGGCAGCAGTAGCAACGAACTGGGGCATAATGTAATGGATCACCATTACAACCTGGGATGCTCCGGAACCGTTGATGGATTTGAAGATAAATACTACTACGGAAACCGTGCGAATGGCTTTTATATTCCGCGTTTTGTAAATTTAGGCAATGATAAACGGGATTACCTGAGGGGGTTCGGTTTCCAGGGAAGTGCAAGCAGGTCTGGCTGGAGTGGCAACATACCTGAGTTAGGCATAGGTGGAGCCTTTAAAGAATCCATCACCGAACCCGGCGGATGGTCAATCGGTGCCTCTGGTTTCGGAGAGATTTTACCAGATCATCGGAACAAGGTTTCCTTAGACCTGAACATGAAAGATAAGTGGGGCCTGCCCGTTCTAAATATGGATGCAGAACTCCAGGAAAATGAGATCAAAATGCGTAAAGATATCTTAACAGAGATAAAGGCAATGTTTGAAGCTGTCGGCGTCAAAAATATCCACAGTTGGGATAGCGGCCACGCCATGGGCCACGGCATACACGAAATGGGTACCGCAAGAATGGGGCGCTCAGAAAAGACATCGGTATTAAATAGCCAGAATCAGGTGTGGGATTGTAAAAATGTGTTTGTAACCGATGGCGCCTGCATGACATCTTCCGCCTGCCAGAATCCATCATTAACTTACATGGCGCTTACGGCCCGGGCTGCAGACTTTGCTGTTACAGAATTGAAAAAAGGAAACCTTTAAGAAAAATAGTATGGATAGAAGAGAATTATTAAAATCAATAGCCATATTAACCGGCGGAACACTGATCGGTGCAGATGCTTTGTTGAGTAGTTTTACCAATCCTGATCATAAAGCTATTGGCATATTATCCTTAAGTCAGGTAAACCTGCTCAATGAAATTGGGGAAACAATTTTACCCACAACGGCAAAATCTAAAGGTGCCAAAGCTGCAAATGTTGGTGCATTAATGAATGTAATTATTACTGATTGTTATCAGAAAGAAGAACAAACAAGAATTTTAGAAAGCTTAAAACAGGTTAATATTGAGGCATTTGAAACCATCAAGAAAACATTTTTAAGTGCCGGCAAATCAGAAAGACACCAGTTTTTAACGGCATTAGATCAGAAAGCATATCATTTTCAAAAGGAAAAACAGATTAAAGATAATGAGGCCCGTAAAAGTGATGATAAATTTGTTGCCTCACCGAACCATTACTTTACAGGGTTAAAACAGCTCATCCTTTGGGCTTATTTCAACTCCGAGATTGGCGCCACTGAAGCACTCAGATTTGTTTCCGTTCCTACCCGTTATGAGGGTTGCGTGCCTTACCATAAAGGTGATCGCGCCTGGTATTAAGCTGACTATTGTTTATAAATATTAAATTTGAATTACTCCGTATACCGGCGTAAAACTGCGGCATTTCTTTAATGTTTTTAACAAAGCCCTTAAGGCCTCCGATATTCGGAATCTGTATAATATTCCTGCAAAGCCAAAGACTCTTTTTCAAGATAATTATCAAAAAAGATTGCTTCTGCATCAATCGTATCCTTTTTGTATAAATCGTAAGCCTTCCAAAACAAATTAACATCATCGGTATTAATTACAGACTTACTGGGTTAGATTGAATGTTGGCGTTTAACAATTCTTGTCTCCAGCGCTTTATATCCTGATAATTTCTTACTTCTTTAGTTCTGTAGGAGTACTAAGCCAGTCAACAATTCCGAAATCCATAGTAATTTGGCGGCAATATTGAAACAGATAAGAGCACTGTCCGGTAGCCCGGCTTAAGCATAAAAGTAAGGAGCATTGCCATTGCATTCTTTTTGAAAGGTATCATTGTCTGCGCTTTACTTTCTAAAAAGAAGAGGTGCGCTGCCGGCTGATATTGTTTGAGAGAGGTGTAATGATTACCTAACTTTTGATTCTTGGGCAGATTAATGAGGTTATTTACGCAATCTCAGATCACATAATAGCAAAAACTTTGTTCATTGATGGCTTGCATAAATTAAAATATTTCGCCTCTTGAACTTACAGAGTGAACATCTATCAATACATCTTCGCTATCACAGTTTAAAGCGGTACGCAACTCGTAAATTGAATTGCTTTATATTTTTAAAACTGATATAATCTTCGAACTTTATACCGGTCTCCAGGCCATTATTGAAGCTATATCCGGCTGATATAGCATATAAGAAAGGATTTTTGCTTCCATATTGAATTTGTGCAACTGTCCCATTGGGATAAGTAGTTTTTAATATGCTGGATTTGTTTAAGCCAAGCGAAACGCCGAGCTCGCCAGCAAAGAAAAACCGTGTGCCTGTGTAAGCTCTAATACCAGCTTTTAGTGGGATCGCTTTATACTCAACCTCTAAATACTCATCTGTTTTACCATCGGGATAAGTAATAAAAGACCCTCCGGGCAAATTGTTATCAACGGCGTGATAAACGTATCCGGCAGATAATGTACCTGACATAGAATCTCCAAAATCCTTTTGCATGAAAAGTTCACTTCCTAAAACGTAAGTTGATGGCGAATCCCATGCCCATCCAGCCAGGGCTGCAATACCTAAGAACAGATCTTTTGAACGGCGGGCTTTTTTAATTTCAGTTACAGGTTTAAATACGGAGTTAAAGGCAATGCCAGCTTCCCACCCTATCCATCTTTTAACCGGATTTCCAGCGCCCCTATAATCACCTGATAATTTAAATTTACTTTGATAACCTTCACCGCTGCCTGTAAAACTGTACTTATTGTAAGTTGGACCTGCTACCAAACTAACATTCTTGGCTAACTGCATATTCAGTAACAGTTTAGCCTGTGCCCATCTATCATCCATAGAACCTGTAAAAGCAAATTGATAAGCAGCTTCTGCAGATAAGTATATATGATCAGAAAACATAAAATCGTGACCAACGCCAAAACCAAATGAATACATTTTATTATGGGCATTAATATTGGCACCCAATAGCAAGTTGCTGTAGAACCCATGAGTTCCCGTTTTTAAAGAAACATTGGTGTTTGTTAAGTTATTTGCGGAATACGTAATTTTGTAGAAACCATTCCGGATAATATTAATCAGTCCGATGCTGGCACCTTGAGAAGTGTCTGCAACATTGACGATTCCAACCTGAACACCCTTTAACATATGCGCTTTGTTGTTTAATACTGCAACTTGCAGGCCCGAAACCTCGCTATCTGTTTTGTTGATAAAGCCAGAAATCTGAATCCCTTTTAACGTATCTAATGCTTGATTACTAACACCCGCCAGCTGAAGCCCTGTTACTTTTCCACCCACAAGGTTGAATATCCCTGCCAGTTGTAAATATCTGGTGTTACGTTTGTTGATGTTAAAGAGCCCCCCAAATTCGAGCCCGTCGACACCTGCTGTGTACCCACCTGCTAAGTTTAAAGAAAACTTATTGATCACTTGTGAACTCAGCGCACCATGTGAACTCAGCCCTGGTATAATTGAAACCTGATACGGGCGGTTTGCAAAGAAGTCTTGAATGTTTATACTTTGTATGCGTTGAGCTGCTGTTGTAAAAAACCTACCCAGCGCAGTAGCTTCTACAGTTTTAGTGTCGTGCTGAAATACCCTGGCCCTAGTCCGGTTTGCAATAACAACCGTATTCAAAAAATTTAAAGAAGTATCCCTGTACGCATACTTGCTGGCTATAATCCGAACTTGATTTAAACTGCCTGATCGAAGTTTCAGTTTAAAATATCCATGTTCATCACTCATGGTGGATACCAGCTGTTCTTTCTCATAGACACTCGTATTCATAAGTCTTTCACCAGTGGTCTCATTCACAATAACACCGCTGATTGAATAGGTATTATTGTCACTGTTTACATCAGTGTTGATAAATGATAGGCGCTGCAACGCAGGAGTGATAATGATATAGTTTCTGCGCTCCTCAAATTCATATCTGTTGTTAAGTAGCTGCTTCAGTATTTTAGAGACAGCCTGATTGTTTGCTATAAAAGTAACAAGACTATCCTTTGGAAAATTCTTGCCACTATACGAAAAATGAAATCCCCCCTGTCTGCTTATATTTGTCAGCACAGTAGAAAGCCTTTGGTCTGTCGCCGCTATGCTAACTGGCTTTTCCATCAAACCTTGGGCAAAAGCGATCTCCAATGGCAGCAAAAAGAAAAAAGTAAGGATAAGTGATCTAAATTTTTTAAAAATCAAAAGCATTCCAAACATTGAATATGAGCTATTTAAGAATGATTCGGTCTTGCCTCTTTTCAATTGTAATTTTGAAAGTGCGGCTGATTACCTGTAAAATATCTTCTAATGATTCATCATTGAAAGTAGCATTAAGTGGCAGCTCCCTTATAGCCGGGTTCCTGATTTCAATTTTACTTCCGTAAGCTTCGTTCAACGCTTCTACGATGCGCCAAAGGGGGGTATCATCAGCAACAAACGTTTTGCTCCGGTAGTAATTATACAATAGATCAGGCGTCTTAACTTTTACCAGATTATTCATCGTTTTTGAAACCAAAATTTGCTCACCAGGTTTAAGAAAGATACTTTTTTTGCCCTTACTCACCTGCACTTTACCCGATTCAACAATCACCTCTACATCACCATTCTTAAGCTTTACGTTGAACGAAGTGCCTACTACCCGAATCGTCGTCGTCCCCGATGTAATTACAAATGGCTTATCTTTATTCGGTGTCACATCAAAAAATGCTTCGCCTTTAGCAAGAGTTACGTGGCGCTGTTTTTCTTTAAATTCAGACGGAAATTTAAGTACACTTCCCTTATTCAAGGTTATCACAGAACCATCACTCAGCGTATCTACCCGAACTAACTTACCCGTAACAGCCTCCAGGTTTTCTACTGATTGGGAGAAATTATAAAACCATGCGATACCTGAGATCAATATAAGCACGGCAATGGCTTTCAACCAGGTATATCTTGGCCAAAGTTTAATAGTAGGTCGCTGTTTGTTTTTTTGGTGCTTAATTTTTTCCTTTAGTAGGGCTAGAGAAGCATTTGCATCCATAGTCTTTTGTAAATCCAACTTCATGCTGGTTTCCCAAATTAATTCAAACTGTTTAAATCTGAGTTCATTTGCTGGATTTTCCTTGCGCCATTCATCAATTTCTATAATTTCATCAACAGAAACTTCTTTTAAAAGATAGTTGATTAGTAAATCGTCATTCATTTCCATATCCTTCATATTTACTTCGAAAATTTTATAATCAGCAACCAAATTATTAGTGGAAGATAATCTGCTAATTCAACTCTGAGACGTTTGAGGGCTTTACTCATTTGCGCTTCAACTGTTTTTATAGATATGCCCAGTTGATTAGCGATTTGCACATACTTAAGTTCTTCAAATCGGCTTAACTGAAATATGGTACGGCATTGCTCAGGTAAATTATTAATGGCTCGCTTTAAGTGAAGCTCCAGTTCTTTATATCTTAACTTCGAAGATGGAGTTTCCGGAAAATTTTCCACTTGATTTGTTGCATATAATTGATACGTCTGCTCAACTGCCTGATGTTTGATGTAATTAAGACATTCGTTATTCACTGACTTGTATAAGTAAGCTTTAAAAGAGGTATGAACATCTAAAGGGGCTTTCCGTTCTAAAATCTTGAGGAATACCTGGTGTACCATCTCCTCTGCGAGTTCGTTATCATTGAGGATTGTATATGCATAACGATGTAAAGCGTGGAAATTGTCCAGATAGAGGGTATTAAAATCCTGGCTTTCTGAATCAAGAAAGGCTTTATCGTGTATATTAGGAAGCATTTTAGTATGCAATTCTGTTTGATTAATAAATGTTAAATCTATATAATCTTAAGACAACAGCGCTAACCTTTACCCTTACTCGTTAAACAAAAATAATTAGGTGACTTAAAGTACTTATAACTTAAAAGATGGAAGGTAGGTTTTCATGAGCTATCTTCTTGAATATTTTAATAGCCGAATAAGGGTATCCCGGGTTTAGGTTGTCTAAATAGAAAACTTATAAACGATGAAACGAATATTATTCACCCTGTTAATCTTCTCAACATTTTCCGTTGTTCGGGCGCAGAGCAGCAAACACAGTTTAACCACTAACCATGCAGGTCTAAATAACAAGTCTGGTTTGAAGCTTGAATTGAGTATTAACCCGGCTTTAAGCATTGGGAGATTTGGATCTGAGTTTGTTCTAGGCGGTGAAATTAGCTTATCCAGGAACTTCACACCAGATATGGAAGGCGCATTATCAGCTGGATATACAAAATTCTTTTATGGCCATAACAACGAATTAATACCTGTTAAGGCAGGAATGCGGTACTTTTTGATACCTAAAATCTATTTAGGTGCACAGGCTGGTGTGGCATTTTCTCCAACCGATGGTGGAGCTTATTTTATCTATTCCCCAACAGTTGGGTGGAAAATTAACAATCAATTTGATATAAGTTTAAAGTACGATCACTTTAGCAATGAACCATCTGTACTTGGCTTTAATCTAACCTATAAAATTGGCTTGTGAAGAATGTAGCCAATAAAAGGCTTCCCGCGGTGAGGTTGTTAAAAGATTCAAATTTGGAACCCTGTAGCGGCTGACGGATTGAATACAGCTCAAAAATATTCTTTAAGTTTAGTGATCTTATTGAACAAGAAAAATGCCTCATAAAGTCACCTTTTTAGTTGCGATACCGTATCTGAATTTTAAATCCACCTACCAGTTAAACATCCTGGATTCCCCGAAAATGTAACATTACTGATCATATCGGACGAGGTTATAATCGCTTTTTCCTATTTTTACCACAATGGCAAAAATTATCAATCTAGCAGTATTCAAAAAGTTTTTCAGGTCTGGCCAGGTAGGCGGATTTTTACTTTTAATCTGCGTGGCAATTTCATTATTGATTGCAAATACATCAGCCAAAGAAGGTTTCGAAGCTTTGCTGGCAACTAAACTGGGTTTAGGCGCATTAAACTATAGTATTATAGCGTGGATCAATGATGCTTTAATGGCCATCTTCTTCCTGCTTGTAGGTTTAGAAATTAAACGGGAGTTGGTAGAAGGTGAGTTATCATCTCTTAAAAGTGCAGCACTTCCGGTTGTTGCCGCCTTGGGCGGGATGCTTGTACCTGCCTTAATTTATTCCGTATTTAATACCGGTACAGCAACCGTTGGTGGGTGGGGAATCCCGATGGCAACCGACATTGCTTTTGCTCTGGCCATTATAGCCATGCTGGGTAAAAATGTGCCGGCCAGCTTAAAAATCTTTTTAGCGGCTTTAGCCATCGTTGATGATTTAGGTGCTATCCTGGTGATTGCAATGTTTTATACCAATCAAATCCATATCGAATACCTCCTGATGGCTGGTGGCATTTTAGCCTTGTTAGTGTTAATGAATTATTTTGGAGTGCAGAAGCTCGTATTTTATTTAATTCCCGGCATTTTTCTGTGGTACTTTATTCATCATTCGGGCATCCATGCTACCATTGCCGGCGTGCTACTGGCGTTCACCATTCCAACAAATGAAACTGCTGTTTTATCCCCGTTGGAAAAGCTTGAGCACTTTTTAACCGTTCCGGTAAATTATTTAATCATGCCAGTGTTTGCTTTGGCCAATACAAATATTACCTTCCAAAAGGAAATGATTTCAGGTTTGGTATCTCCACTTGGCCTGGGTATTGTTGTTGGTTTATTTGCAGGGAAAACAATCGGGGTCTCACTTTTTAGTTGGCTGGCCGTAAAATTGAAATGGGCAAATTTACCAACTGAGGCGGGTTGGACGCACATTTTAGGGCTGGGTATGCTGGCAGGTATCGGTTTTACAATGTCGATATTTATCTCTTTGCTGTCTTTTAGTGATGCCTTGCATATTTCGGAAGCTAAATTCGCGATTTTAACGGCATCTATAATTTCCGGCTTGGCTGGTTTCGTATTCCTAAAATCGATTAAAAAGGTTTAGAGTCTGGGCATATTTACTACCTTCCAAACCTATAAAGGTTAAAATCCGATAGAATATAAAGTAAAAAACAGGTGTATCATCAATATCGTTTGCTGTTGCTTTTTATAGCCTGAACTTGCCGAAAAACTCAAAAGCATTTGAGGCATTTCACCAAGTTCAATGCAATAGCAATAAACTTGGTGGTTTATAATACACCCATTTCATTTATGGATCACTTAAAAATTAAGCGGTAGCTTACCATTTAATTCCCAGGTTAATTTCAAAACTTCCGGCGTTATAGCCACTCAATGCGCCGGTTTGTGTGGTATAACCGGTATTGATCATATACTTATTTTTGTAATGTAAGCCCACCCCGAAACTTGCTGCTTTGCTGGTATGGTACATGGCGGTAAACAATATTTGCTGATTGGCAACACCGAACTGACCGCCTATATCAACAATATCTGCTATTTCTGTAAAAGAACGGTAAGCCACCTTAGGCTGAAACATATTATCGCCCAGACTGATCTTATATCCTGCTGAAGCATAAACCACCGGCGTATTGATCAGTTTGAAATTATCTTTTTTGAAATAGTTTTTCAGGTTGACCAATGCAAAATCTACATTTAAACTGTTAGTCGTTATACCTACCCCGAAGTCGCCATCAAAATAGGTCCGGTGATCAGTATTATAAGCACCGATCTCACCATCATTCGGATTCCCGATCAGATCCTGCATATCGATCCGCTGGTTCATAAAACCGGCAGACAAACCAAAGTGCAGCCTGGAAGAGGAACTGAGTGGAAGGTGATAGGCATAACTTGCCAGGATCCGGGTTTGCCGCTGCAAACCTGCTTTATCAATGCTCATGTTTAATCCAAGGCCTACCCTTTCCCACCCATAGGTGGTGGTGAGATTCTGAATAACAGGTGCTCCCGGAATATCATTCCATTGGGAACGGAAAGCCAGGTCTACTGTAGCACCTGGAGTTAACCCGGCCATGGCCGGGTTAGCAAGATAGGTATTGTTGAAGTATTGATTTAGTAATGGACTCGTTTGTGCCTTTACTTTTGAAACGCCGAGAAGAGCAGCCAATATCAATATTTTAGTTTTCATCCTTTTCATTTTTCTTAACGGTTTCTGATAATTGTAATAAAGCCTTTCTGAACAAGTTTATCCGGGCCATAAGTGATGATATAGTAGTAAGTTCCTTCTGCAAGGTGATTTCCTTGCATGGTTCCATCCCAACTGTTATCATATCCTTTTTTATTATACATTTCCCTGCCATTTCGATCAAATATCCTCACCTCATTACCCGGATACATGTCGATATTCTGAACAATCCAGGTATCGTTCACACCATCGCCATTTGGGGTTAAGATGTTGTTGGCTACAATCTTGTAATCTTCGGCCACTTTGATGGTAATCGATTCTACACTACTACATCCACTTGCATTGGTTACACGAACAGTATAGACCGTGGTTTGTGCCGGACGAACGGTAAGAGCAGCCGTATCTTGTCCACTGATAATGCCACTCGCTGTAGACCAGCTGTAAGATGTACCGCCAGTTGCCGTTAGTATTGCAGTTTCGCCTTTACTAAGGTCTGTGCCTTTGTTACTTGAAATATTAACCTGCGGAAGTGCATTGATAGTCAACCTGCCATTTACATAAATAAAACTGTAGTTTCCTGATGCACCATTTGCCGGAACAAGTATATAAGTGCCTGCTACATTTCTGCTTGCGGTAGTGCTAACTGTAGGTTTTGTGCTCAATGAATTTTCAGAATCGCCAGATTTAAAGCCGCTATAAGTAACTCCAAACGTTGGGAAGCCATCTGATTGGCACATCACAGCATTGTTTGCCGAAACCGTAAGTACTGCCCTGTTTATCGTAAGATTGGCACCAACATAAATTAATGTATAATTACCACTTACTGCAAGTGTACCCTGGTTGATCGCATAAGTACCTGCATTCTCACCTGATTGTCTGCTTAGGCTTCCGGTAAAGGTAGCGCCAGTTTGCAACGCCGGGCTGAAAGTGTAAGTCAGTGCCGGATCAACATCGCCAAAGGTTTTGCTTTTCGCTGCCGCGGTTACTGTGATGGTTCTTGCTCCGATCGTTAAGTTAGCACCTAGATAGGTTAATGTATAATTACCATCTAAGGCTAACGTACCTTTGTTAATCGCATACGTACCCACGCTCTCGCCTGGTTGTCTGGTTAGGTTTCCGGTGAAAGTATCTCCAGTTTGCAACGCCGGACTGAAAGTATAAGTCAGTGCCGGATCAGTATCACCAAAGGTTTTGCTTTTCGCTGCCGCTGTAACTGTTATTGCTTTTGCACCGATCGTTAAGTTAGCACCTATGTAGGTTAATGTATAATTACCATCTAAGGCTAACGTACCTTTGTTAATCGCATACGTACCCACGTTCTCTCCCGGTTGTCTGGTTAGGCTTCCGGTAAAGGCAGCACCAGTTTGTAACGCCGGGCTGAAAGTATAAGTCAGTGCCGGATCAGCATCGCCAAAAGTTTTGCTTTTCGCTACCGCAGTTACAGTAATCGCTTTCGCTCCGATCGTGAAATCAGCGCCAACATAAGTTAAACTGAAATTATCGCTTAATGCAAGCGTACCTTGGTTGATCGCATAAGTACCTACGCTCTCGCCTGGTTGTCTGGTTAAGCTTCCGGTAAAGCTATCCCCAGTCTGCAACGCATGACTGAAAGTATAAGTCAGTGTAGGATCAGTATCGCCAAAGGTTTTGCTTTTCGCAGTGGCAGTTACCGTTATGACTTTCGCTCCGATCGTGAAATCAGCACTATTGTAAGTTAAAGTATAGTTACCGTTCAGTGCAAGCGTACCCTGGTTGATCGCATAAGTACCTGCATTTTCTCCGGGTTGTCTGGTTAAGCTTCCTGTGAAAGTATCTCCAGTTTGTAATGCCGGACTGAAAGTATAAGTTAATGCCGGATCAGCATCGCCAAAGGTTTTGCTTTTCGCAGCCGCGGTTACTGTGATGGTTCTTGCTCCGATCGTTAAGTTAGCACCTAGATAGGTTAATGTATAATTACCATCTAAGGCTAACGTACCTTTGTTAATCGCATACGTACCCACGCTCTCGCCTGGTTGTCTGGTTAGGTTTCCGGTGAAAGTATCTCCAGTTTGCAACGCCGGACTGAAAGTATAAGTCAGTGCCGGATCAGTATCACCAAAGGTTTTGCTTTTCGCTGCCGCTGTAACTGTTATTGCTTTTGCACCGATCGTTAAGTTAGCACCTATGTAGGTTAATGTATAATTACCATCTAAGGCTAACGTACCTTTGTTAATCGCATACGTACCCACGTTCTCTCCCGGTTGTCTGGTTAGGCTTCCGGTAAAGGCAGCACCAGTTTGTAACGCCGGGCTGAAAGTATAAGTCAGTGCCGGATCAGCATCGCCAAAAGTTTTGCTTTTCGCTACCGCAGTTACAGTAATCGCTTTCGCTCCGATCGTGAAATCAGCGCCAACATAAGTTAAACTGAAATTATCGCTTAATGCAAGCGTACCTTGGTTGATCGCATAAGTACCTACGCTCTCGCCTGGTTGTCTGGTTAAGCTTCCGGTAAAGCTATCCCCAGTCTGCAACGCCGGACTGAAAGTATAAGTCAGTGTAGGATCAGTATCGCCAAAGGTTTTGCTTTTCGCAGTGGCAGTTACCGTTATGACTTTCGCTCCGATCGTGAAATCAGCACTATTGTAAGTTAAAGTATAGTTACCGTTCAGTGCAAGCGTACCCTGGTTGATCGCATAAGTACCTGCATTTTCTCCGGGTTGTCTGGTTAAGCTTCCTGTGAAAGTATCTCCAGTTTGTAATGCCGGACTGAAAGTATAAGTTAATGCCGGATCAGCATCGCCAAAGGTTTTGCTTTTCGCAGCCGC
>NZ_WKKH01000067.1 GCF_009674725.1 Pedobacter petrophilus
ATATTTTGCACTCGTTAAAAAGAGCGCAAACGGTTTACTGCACTGAAAAGCTTGCCGAAACATGCAGATAAACCTCAAGCAAATTTCGATGAATTTAAAAGTTATCTATTAAGTAAAGTGGATTAAAAATCCAAAGATAATACAGTCCGGAAAGATTTCCGGACTAACGGCTCGCTGGTCGGGATTTGTAATCCCGACTTATCTATCTAGGGATTTTTAATCCCTTTCAATCACCAAATACCCAAACTTTATTTACATTTATTTATGGGTTATAAATATGCAGTAACTGATGATAGTGGCATTTATTTCATTACAACAACAGTTGTAAACTGGATTGACGTTTTTACCAGAAAAGAACTTGCAGAAGTAATTATCGAAAGTCTTAAATATTGCCAAAAAGAAAAAGGTTTGATTATTCATGCATGGTGTTTAATGCCGAGTCATTTACATATGATTGTAAGTATGCAGGAGGGCAAGAATCTTCCCGATTTAATGCGTGATTTTAAAAAATTCACCTCAAGAAAAATTACCCAGAGTATTAGAGAAATTAATGAAAGCAGAGATTGGCTATTAAATAAGTTTTCCTTCGCTGCAAAAATCCATGCTAAAAGCGATGAGTTCAAGTTCTGGCAAGACGGATACCATCCCATTTCTTTGGAAACCAATTTATTTATAGAACAAAAATTAGATTACATTCATCGCAATCCTGTGGAAGCAGGATTTGTTTATGAGCCAGAACATTATGTATATAGTTCTGCCATCAATTATAGTGGAGGATTGGGTTTAATAGAGGTAGTCTATTTAGAGTAACATTGGAAATCCAGATAAATTAAGGAATTAACGACAAATTTTAATTAATCGCCAGCTTGGATTTGCAATCCTATCAAATAAAAATTTAGAGTATTTATAAAGGTGGATTAAAAATCCAAAGATAATACAGTCCGGAAAAAATTTCCGGACTAACGGCCAGGAAGTTACTCGCTAGTCGGGATTTTGTAATCCCGACTTATCTAACTGAGGATTTTTAATCCTCTAATAAAAATTCAATATCCTAGAGCACTGCTGAGTAAATTCAATTAATTGATAATTGTTAAAGCCGGCACAAGTGGTATGCAATAGTAAAGAAGATACAATCGTAAGGATATTTTGCACTGAAAAGCTTGCCGAAACATGCAGATAAACCTCAGGCAAATTTCGATGAATTAAAGTTATCTATTAAGTAAAGTGGATTAAAAATCCAAAGATAATACAGTCCGGAAAAAATTTCCGGACCAACAGACAGGGCAAACGGTTTACTGCACTGAAAGCTTGCCGAAACATGCCGATAAACTTCAGGCAAATTTCGATGAAATTAAAAGTTATCTATTAAGTAAAGTGGATTAAAAATCCACAGACAGTACAGTCCGGAAAAAATTTCCGGACTAACGGCCCTCAAATTAATGCCCACCCTTAACACTCGTTTGTTCGATCCCTTTTAAATGTTTCGAGCAATAAATGCCGAAGTATAAGATAAAGAGATAACAAACCAATGGCAGAATAAAAGAATGGTGTACACCAATTTGATCTGCCACTGCACCCTGCACCAATGGTAAAATTGCGCCACCTAAAATAGCCATTACCAGTAAAGATGATCCCTGACTGGTGTAAACACCTAATTTTGCAATGGAAAGCGTATAAATATTAGAGAACATAATGGAGTTGAAAATCCCGATTCCAAGAATGCTATACATAGCCAGTTCCCCTTTATTTACCATTACAGAAATCAACAATAACACATTGATGGTTGAGAAGATTGCTAAAGTTCTCGCAGGAGCTGACTTACCAGCCATAAAACCAATAAAATTCAATACAATGAAAACCAGGAAGAAACTGATCTGTGCAAATGTTAAATCGACAATACCAGAAATAAGGGCAAACACAAGAATTGCCGTACCCAACATGTAAATGATTTTCTTCCCCTGGCTTAAAGAATGATTTAATGAAATAGCGCCTACGAAACGACCAATCATTGCTCCACCCCAATATAAAGAAAGGTAGTTTTTACTCACGGCCTCTTCCAACCCACTAATTTCTGGAAGGTGTAAAAAACTGATAATGAAACTACCTACCGCTACCTCAGCACCCACATAACAGAAAAGCGCTACAATACCTCTTGTTAGATGAGGAAATTTGAGTACACCTAAACCTTTAGCCTGCTCCTCTTCTTCCGGTTTAAAAGAGGGTAACTTCACATAAAAGATCAGTAAACCAACCAAAAGTAATATTGCGCCAAAAATCAAATAAGGAATCCGTGTAGCAGAAGCACTGAAACTTCCATCTGCTTCAGAAAAGAATTCGAAAATTAAATGACCGCCCAAAATAGGTGCAATCGTAGTACCAAAAGCATTGAAAGCCTGTGTTAAATTTAACCTGCTGGAAGCACTATCTTCAGGCCCCAATAAAGATACATAAGCATTTGCGGTGATTTGCAGCACTGTAAAACCTAATCCTAAAACAAATAAAGCACCCAAAAATAAAGGGTAAATAGAATATGTAGCGGCCGGGAAGAACAATACACAGCCAATTGCAGCAAGCACGATCCCGAAAAGGATTCCTTTTTTATAACCTACCTTATTAATCGGATCACCTTTAGTGTAAGAAATTAAAAAGTAAATGAGTGAGCCTACAAAATAAGCGCCAAAGAAACTAAACTGCACCAGCATCGATTCAAAGAAAGTCAGGCGGAACAACTGCTTCAAATAAGGAATCAAAATATCGTTCATGCAGGTGATAAACCCCCACATAAAAAACAAAAGTGTAATAGTGATAAGCGGAACAGCGTAATTTGATTTGGGTTTCGTTTCTGAAAATTTGGTATTCATTGTGTATATAAGAATTAAACAACTTAAAATGCAGACACCAATAACGGATGTCCAATCTTAATCTATCAAAGAAACGGAATTTTCACTTTTTAAAATGCTGTATCATACAACTGGTACAATAGTCATTATGACGCATATAATGCTCATTAACCGTGTGAAAAAACTCAATACCAACAGGTTAAGGTAAATCGATTTACAAATACCGCTGGTTGAATAAATTTATATCATCCGAAATATGACTTTCATATTTCATATGCTGAAAAATATTTGAGAAAGTAAAAGTTTACCAAGCAAGAAAAGGCTGAATTTAGATCCAGCCTTTCATAATTTTTACTTGGCACTTCTCGATTTTAATGATTGAATCTCTTGCCGTAGCGCATCAATCTGCTGCTGCTGCTCCTTGATACTGCCAACCAGCAAAGGAATTAAATTCTCATAATCAACCTTTGTAAGTGTGGCTGATCGATAAGCATTTTTACCAGACACATAATCTTTTGCCTGTACCGTTACAATTTCAGGTACTACCGATTTAGCTTCGGTTCCAATAAAACCATATTGCTGTTTCGGAGAAATTTTTAATTTTTCTGCCCATGCTTTATCATAATTAAAACTAACAGGTTGTAATTTGGAAACTGTTTCCAGTGAATTGGTAACAGGTTTTACATTGGTTTGTGCCACTTCCTGTGCACTAATTTGTAAAGATGCGGTAATTAAAAATGCCGCAAAGGTAAATGAAATCACTTGTTTCATATGCTGATGTATTTGAATGAATAAAATTGAAAATGCTATCGCAACTACGCAATGCATACTAGACTAAATAGAATTTTCTACGCTGAAGGCGGAGGTGTAAGTACCTCTGGAAAATAAACAGGATGAAAGAAATGATCAGGGATGATCACCTTTTTTTTAGTAATGAAGGATGCAGCTACCCTGGTAACGGTGACGAAATGATTGGCAAAGTACTCTGTTTCAACTTTCTTTTCCTCTTTCTCTGTAGCATCATCATTAGTAGACGCATATTCCAGTTCAGCTGGTGAATATTTAATATATGACATCGCATTGCTCGCCTTTATAAAAAAAGTAGTGGCTATGCAAATGATCCATAAATATTTCAACCCAGTAAACTTCATTGTTGCAAATATAAGTTGTAAAAATTAGCTAACAAGCTAATTGCGTTAAAGTTCTGTCAGAATTTTATTTATCTCCTCTGTAGCAATCTTGATGTCAGCTCCTGAAGTACGCCAGTTTACGAATGCGGCACGAATGCCTTTCACCCCATTATAAACAGTCGCCGTTAGAAAGACCTTACCTGTAGCATTCAGACGACTAAGAAATTCATCAACCTTGCTTTTATCATTTAGCGAAAAACAAACGGTGTTTAACCGCACGGGTGCAAGCATTTCAAATACCACATTACTTTGTATAAACTCCGCAAACAGCAGGGCATTAGCTACATTGCTTTCTACAATTTGCTGATAGCCTGACTTACCATAGCTCATCAAACTGAACCAGGTTGGTAATGCTTTTAAGCGACGGGAATTTTCTGGCAGAAAATTAAGGTAACTAAAGTTTTCAAGCGGATTACCCAGGTAAGCTGCATTTGCATTCTGAAAGGTTTCCATCTGCAGGAGTTTATGTTTTTCTTTTAAAAAAAACACGGCACTCTCATAGGGCACATTTAGCCACTTGTGGCAATCGACGGTGATGCTGTCTGCCTGTTCCCAACCAGCGACCAGGTGTTTATACTTTGGTGAACAAGCTGCAAAACCACCAAAGGCAGCATCGATATGCCACCAGAAATTGTATTTTTTACGCAGCTTTTGAATGGCCTGAAAATCATCAAAATCAACAGTGTTAACAGTTCCTGCGCTGGAAATTAAGATGAAAGGTTCGCCATTAAGAGCAATAATTTTATCCTCCAAATCAGTTACATCCAATGCCTCGCGGTTACCTGGCAGAACGTTAATTTTAGTTACGTTATTGCTGCCAATTCCAAGCATGGCCAGTGATTTCACTGCAGAAGAATGTGGCATAGCAGACAAAACTTTGATCAAACCACTTACGCCGTCTTTTGCAAAATCTTTTCCGGATTGTTTACCAATCCATTGCCTGGCAGCTCCTAAACATGTAAAATTTGAGACCGTGGCGCCGGTTACAAAACCGCCAAAGAAATCCTTTGGGAGATTAAAAAGTGACAACAGAAGTTTAATGGTTTCGAACTCTATTATTGCAGATATATCTCCGCTCCCTTTTCCAGACTGTGTATTTTGATCATAAATCGTAGATAACCAGTCGCCTGCAATGGCTGCAGGTGTTGTGCCACCAGTTACAAAGCCCCAATACCTGGGTCCCGATGAAGCAACCATGGCGGGTTCGAAACGTTCATTAAAATATTGAAGCGTACCTAAAGTTCCCCGGCCTTTTTCATGGAAAGTGACTTCCTGCTGAAGGTTTACTTTACCAGTAGTTGGTCTGTTATGAAGCTGATTTAAATATGCTGAACTTTGCTTTTGTACCTGATTAAGAATTTCATCGAGTTGTACTAAATCTTTATTTAAGTGGTCCATTGAATCCTTTTAGGTGGTCAAAACAGTTAATTTTTAAAATCAGCAATAGCCTTTAGAAAATCGCTTTCGCAATTTGCTTGGTTTGCTCTGGCCTGCCCATAGTGTAAAAATGCAATACCGGGGCACCGAAATCCATCAATTCTTTACATTGTTTAATCATTGCAGCTGTACCAATCTCTTTTGCTTCTGCATTACTTTTGGCGTGAGATAAAGCATCGGTTAACTCTTCTGGCAAATCAATATGAAAAATTTTAGGTAATACGTTTAATTGCGTCAGCGTGCTAATAGGCTTTAAGCCTGGAATAATAGGTACATTTATATCATTTTCCCTGCATTTCTTCACAAAGTCAAAATACTTCTGGTTATCAAAAAACATTTGCGTTACAATAAACTCAGCCCCCATATCTACCTTTTTCTTCAGGTATTTAAAGTCTGCGTTTAAATTGGGGGCTTCGAAATGCTTTTCAGGATATCCGGCTACGCCAATGCAAAAATCACTTTTGAAGGTTTCTATATCCTCATGCAAAAACTTGCCTTCATTGTGGTTTTTTATGTGTTGAATAAGATCTGTAGCGTAACAATGTCCCCCTTTAGTAGGAATAAAAGACTGATCAGCCGCGCGGGCATCACCTCTTAAAGCCAATACATTGTCGATACCTAAAAATTGCAAATCGATTAACGCATTTTCAGTCTCCTCTTTGGTAAAGCCACCACAAATCAGGTGCGGTACTGCATCGATTTTATACTTATGAATAATGGCTGCACAGATGGCAATCGTACCCGGGCGTTTACGGTAAGAAACTTTTTGCAACAGACCATTCTCCTGTTCTTTATAAATATAATCCTCGCGCAAGGAAGTAACATCAATAAATGGCGGATTAAATTCCAGTAAAGGATCAATGGCATCGTAAATCCATTGGATACTCTGGCCTTTAATCGGCGGCAACAGTTCGAAAGAGAATAAGGTTTTACCCTTGGCATTTTTTATATGGTCTATAATTTTCATTTTTGGTTGAAGGTTGCAAGTTAAATGTTAAAAGTCTGGGTGCTTATTTAACCAGCGTTTGATAATAATTTATAAATCCGTTTAATAATTTCCTTGTGGTTTCCAGTTTAATCAATATAGCTTCTAAATCCGCTTGAGTGATAAAGTTTAAATCGAAGGATAGATACAATTGTGTTTCAACTTCGTAAACAGAACCTCTGGCTACATAAAAAAATTGAATACTATCCTTTGGGTAATTTCTTCAACAGCCTTCAGCAATATTAGATGGAATCGACACGGCAGCCCTTCTGATCTGACTTGTTAAGCCAAATCTTTCGTCTTTTGGAAATGTAGAAGATACTAAATAAATTTCTTTTGATAAGATTCTTGCCTGTTTCCAAACATCTAAATCAGTATAATTTTTCTTTTCTTTTTCCATTAGCACCTTTTATATAGCTTATATTAAGATATACATCCAAACCGATAACCCGCAACTTGCAACTCGTAACAAACTAATACGCCAAATTCGGGCCTAACCACCGTTCCACCTCCTCTATCAACATCCCTTTACGCACAGCATAATCCTCTATCTGATCTTTGGTAATCTTTCCTAAACCGAAATACCTGGAGTCTGGGTGTGCAAAATAAAATCCACTTACTGCTGCCGTTGGATACATGGCATAACTTTCGGTTAAACGAAGGCCAATCTGATTTTCCGCATCCAGCAACTCAAACAAAGTCCCTTTTTCGGTGTGCTCCGGACAAGCGGGATAGCCTGGTGCCGGACGAATCCCGGCATATTCCTCCTTAATTAATTCGGTATTGGATAGGTTCTCCTCTTTTGCATAACCCCAATATTCTTTACGCACCCGCTCGTGCATCCGTTCTGCAAAGGCTTCTGCTAAACGGTCGGCCAATGCCTTTGCCATAATGCTGTTGTAATCATCATGGTTCGATTCAAATTCCTCTACCAGGGCATCAATTCCAATCCCGGTAGTTACGGCGAAACCACCAAAATAATCCTGAATACCCGTTTCTTTCGGCGCAATAAAATCAGATAAAGCATAATAAGGTTGGCCATCTACTTTTTCTGCCTGCTGGCGAAGGGTGTGGATGGTTATTAGTCTTGAGTCTTTAGTCTCTAGTTCTGAGTCACCTTGCAGACTTCCGACTTCCGACTTCCGACTTCCGACTTCAAGAACAATATCGTCTCCTACTGCATTTGCCGGCCAGAAACCAATTACGCCTCTTGCAGTTAAAAGTTTCTCATCCAAAATACGTTTCAATAATGTTTGTGCATCATCAAACAGTTTTTTGGCTTCATCCCCTACATTTTTATCGTCGAAAATCTTTGGATAGCTTCCGCGGAGTTCCCAGGTATGGAAAAATGGTGTCCAGTCAATATAAGGAACCAGTTCTTCCAAAGGGTAATTATCAAACACCCGCGTTCCGGTAAATTCCGGTGCCGGGAGGTCTGATTTAAAGTCTATTTTAAATTTATTCTCCCTTGCCTGTTCCAGTGTTTTAAACCGCTTATCAGATCGTTTATTTAAATGCGCTTCACGGGCTTTATCATATTCTGCTTTGATACCCGCAACATAATCATCCTTCGTTTCCGGATTCATCAAAGTGCTACAAACAGTTACACTTCTGGAAGCATCCAATACATGGATTGCTGGTCCGGAGTAATGTGGTGCCACTTTAACAGCCGCGTGAATCCGCGATGTGGTAGCCCCACCAATAATTAGCGGAATAGTAAAGTTTTCACGTTCCATTTCTTTGGCGAAGTGGACCATTTCATCCAGAGAGGGTGTAATTAATCCACTTAAACCAATAATATCAGCGTTTATTTCTTTGGCTTTTTTAATGATTTCCTGTGCAGGAACCATCACGCCCATATCTACAATTTCGAAGTTATTACAAGCCAGAACCACACCCACAATGTTTTTTCCAATATCGTGAACATCTCCTTTTACGGTTGCCATCAGCACTCTTCCAGCCGATGAGCTTTGATTTTGATCAGGGTTGTCTAATTTCTCCTGTTCGATGAAAGGCAGCAAATACGCTACAGCCTTTTTCATCACCCTTGCTGATTTCACTACCTGAGGGAGGAACATTTTCCCGGCACCAAATAAATCACCAACAATGTTCATTCCATCCATCAAAGGCCCTTCAATTACCTGAATAGGGCGGGGATATTTCTGACGGGCTTCTTCCACATCATCATCCAGATATTCTACAATTCCTTTAACCAAAGAATGAGATAACCGTTCCTCCACAGGTCCCTTTCTCCACTCTTCATCTTTTATAATTTCTTTACCTTTTGATTTTACAGTATCTGCATACTCCACCAAACGCTCGGTGGCATCTTCCCTGCGGTTCAACAGTACATCTTCCACCCTTTCTAAAAGTTCTGGCGGAATTTCCTGATAAACTTCGAGCATCCCGGCATTTACAATTCCCATATCTAAACCGGCCTGAATGGCGTGGTAAAGAAAAGCAGAGTGCATCGCCTCTCGAACGGTATTATTTCCCCTGAATGAAAAAGAGATATTAGAAACCCCTCCACTTACTTTTGCATGTGGCAGGTTTTCTTTAATCCAACGGGTGGCATTGATAAAATCAACAGCATAATTATTATGCTCTTCTAATCCGGTTGCTACGGTTAAAATATTAGGATCAAAAATGATATCTTCTGGTGGAAATCCAATTTCATGTACCAGGATATCATAACTTCTTTTGCAAATTTCTTTTCTCCGCTCATAGTTATCAGCCTGACCTTGTTCATCAAAGGCCATTACCACAACCGCAGCCCCATATTGCATAATTTTTCGGGCACTTTCACGGAATTTATCTTCTCCTTCTTTCAAGGAAATAGAATTAACAATTCCTTTCCCCTGCAGGCATTTTAAGCCATTTTCAATTACCGACCATTTAGAGGAATCGACCATGATGGGCAATTTTGCAATGTCTGGTTCTGAGGCAATCAGGTTAAGAAATTTGGTCATTGCCGCTTCAGAATCCAGCATCCCTTCATCCATGTTCACATCAATAACCTGGGCCCCACCTTCAACCTGTTGCAGGGCTACAGCGAGGGCGGCCTCATAATCGCCGCCTAAAATCAATTTTGAAAATTTAGGCGAACCTGTAATATTGGTTCTTTCCCCAATATTCACAAAAATACTTTCTGGCGTAATGGTTACCGGCTCCAAGCCACTCAAACGCATGTACGGTTGAATTTCGGGAATTTTTCTAGGCGATGCTTTTCTGGCATTTGCCGCAATACAGCCAATATGTTCTGGGGTGGTACCACAACAACCACCTACGATATTCACAAAGCCTGATGCAATAAAATCATCTACTAAATGGGCTGTTTCATGCGGTTGCTCATCATAGGCACCGAATTCATTTGGCAAACCGGCATTTGGGTAAGCAGAAACATAACATCCAGCTTTTGCGGCCAGTTCTTCAATGTGCGGACGCATTTCTTTTGCACCTAAAGCACAGTTGAAACCTATACTTAAAGGCTTCGCATGCATCACCGAGTTTAAGAAAGCTTCTGCAGTTTGCCCGGATAAGGTTCTGCCTGAAGCATCTGTAATGGTGCCAGAAATCATGATTTCGAGTTTACGCCCGATTACTTCTTCATATTTTTTTATGGCAACGATGGCCACTTTTGCATTCAGGGTATCAAAAATGGTTTCAATCAGCAATACATCCGATCCACCATCTACCAAACCACGCACCTGCTCATAATAAGCCGTTTCCAATTCATCAAAGTAAACCGCCCGGTAACCAGGGTCATTTACATTTGGCGACATAGAAAGGGTTCTATTGGTTGGGCCAATGGCACCGGCAACAAAGCATTTACGATCTGGATTAGCTGCCATAAACTCATCTGCTGCCTCTTTTGCCACTCTTGCACCTTCGTAACTTAGCTCATAAGAAAGGTCTTCCATCTGGTAATCTGCCATGGAAATTCTTTGCGTGCTAAAAGTATTGGTTTCGATAATATCCGCGCCGGCAGCCAGATACTCCAGGTGAATGGCTTTAATAATATCTGGACGGGTGATGTTAAGCAAATCATTGTTTCCTTTAACATCACAGGGATGATCTTTAAATCGCTCCCCTCTAAAATCTTCTTCTGTAAGGGTATAACGTTGAATCATAGTGCCCATTGCACCGTCGATTACTAAAATACGTTTTTCTAATTCTGCTCTTATGCTCATTGTTGTTTTGAGATGTGAGATAGGAGATATTAGACATGAGATTAGGTTAGACGCAATGTCAAAAATCTCAAATCTATGTTCTCAAATCTCTAAAAAGCTTATTCAAAAAGTTGGCACATGGATAGTACTTCCTTAACTTATCTTTCTCCCGGTTAACCGAGATTAGAATGTAGCACCTTGTTGGCACAGGTTGCTAAGACTTCGTTGGGTCTAATCCCTCCGTCTTTCTTAATAAGCATACAAAAATGCAACAAAGCAACATCATTTCCAAAATTTATCGCCTTGCTGCCAAATAAAATTACAAAGGCCATGCAAAAATGCACGGCCTTTAAAATAATGTTTTGTTATTAACCTGAAACCAGGGGAAACTCTATAATCAGAATTTCCAATAATTATCTTCTGTTTCCGAAGAGACGTAATAAGAAAATAAAGATGTTAAGAAAATCAAGGTATAAAGAAAGTGCAGCAACTATTGCCATTTTTTTAGATTCTACCTGTAGCACTTGTTCGCCACTTGCTTCGATTCCTTCACCAATCCGTTTAATTTTCTGAACATCATATGCGGTTAATGCGGTAAATACTGCGATACCGATAAAAGCCATAAATAAGCTAAACTGCTCACTTTGGATAAACATATTGATTACGCTGGCAATTACTAAACCGATTACTCCTACCATTAGGATCGGCCCGAATTTACTTAAATCTATATCCGTTGTATATCCCATAAATGCCATGATTCCGAAAATTCCGGCAGCCGCAGCAAAACAGCTTACTACGGAACCCGCTGTGTAAGCTAAAAGAATAAAACTTAAACTAATGCCTGTTAGTACTGCATAAAGTACAAAAACGCTTAATAAAACAGGGTAAGATAATTTACTTAATCCGAATCCCATTAACATCACCAAACCAAGTGGCGCAAACATGGCAATGTAACCGAAGATTGTTGTGCTCATTCGTCCTGTATCCGGATTTTCTACCCGCAGATATTGCATTAATTCCGGATTACTGGAAAATAAGTATGCTGCAACGGTTGATAATGTTAAAGCCACAAACATCCACAAGAAAACGTTTGCAAAGAATTTTTTAGACACTGAGCTTTCCTGTACGAAAACACTATTGTCTTGATATTGATAATTTTGTTGTTCCATTTTTATTTTGTGTATTTAAATGATTATAAAAATAATATTTTAATTCAGTCTTTTTGTCAGCAATTCTTCAACTTTCTTAAAGAATTGTAAGGGTTTCAATGTACGCCAGGGCAGGTTGTCAAAAGCACCGCCAAAGTTAATGTAATAATCGATGTTGTTATCTTTAAACTCCCGGATTACATGTTCCTGAAAGTTTATCCCAACAATCCAGCCATCTTCTACTTCCTGAAACCATTCTTCATAATAACTATCATCTGAAGAATGAAAATTCAACACATTTTCGCCGATTAAAATGAACTTATTAATTCCTTCATCCATCATTAATTCAAGAATATCGCGCTTCAGCAACATAATATCATTATTGATGGCATCATTCCACTCGCCAATAAATTCTATAATGGCATAGCTGTGATCATAATCGGCATACAATACTTTCATATACAAAGTATTCGAACCAAACTCATCCCATTGCGGATGAAGCAGAAAATTATAGATCTGCTTATCAAAGTATAGTTCAGAATATTCGGTATTGTAAAATGGCGAACGCTCATCCTCTGCCGAAATATAATCATCTCTCCACTGGTAATACGGCTCTATCTCGTGCATGTTTTTTTTAATTATCGAATGAGAGAATTTTGAATGAATGAATTTTGAATGATGAAGTGCAACAACTATCGTCAAATCTGATCATTCTATCATTCACGCATTCTCTAATTTTAATACTTTCCAGCTTCTACTGCTCTACGTACGCTACCATGTTTACTCAATAAATCTGCGGCAATATTATAATCCACATTTAATTCATCAGCCACCATTTGCGTACCTCGATCAACCAGCTTATGATTAGTTAACTGCATATCTACCATTTTGTTTCCTACTACACGGCCCAATTGCACCATTACCGTGGTACTCAGCATATTTAAAACTAATTTTTGTGCCGTTCCGGATTTCATTCTGGTAGAACCCGTAATAAATTCAGGTCCTACCACCACCTCTACCGGGAAATCAGATTCAGCTGCGATTGGCCCGCCGGCATTGCAAACAATACAACCCGTTAAAATGCCGTGTTTACGGGCCGTGTTTAAGCCCCCGATTACGTAAGGAGTAGTGCCCGAAGCCGCTAAACCAACCAGGCAATCTTTCTCATTGATATTGAATTCCTGTAAATCTTTCCAGGCTTGTACGGCATCATCTTCGGCAAACTCTACTGCTTTTCTAATTGCAGTATCGCCGCCAGCGATAATTCCAACTACCCAATCAAATGGAACACCGTAAGTTGGTGGACATTCGGAGGCATCAACTACGCCTAAGCGGCCACTGGTACCAGCACCGATATAAAAAAGACGACCACCTTTTTTCATTCTTTCGGCAACGGCCGATGTTAATTTTTCTATTTGAGGCAAAGATTTCTCAACAGCAAAGGCAACAGTTTTATCTTCGTTATTGATTCCCTGCAAAACCTCCATTACCGACATTTCATCAATGTGGCTATAGTTTGATTCTTGCTCGGTAACTCTATTCATATATTTATTTTTGATAAAATTCGGTAAATCTTTTCTAAAATCTACCCTAAAAATTCAAAAATATAGACAGCTGCCTCTTACACTGAAGTTTGACCTGTTAATTTATGTGAAATATTATAAACAAAAGACAGAAAACTGCAGTTAAAAATAGATCAACCCGCTTATTTTCATAAATTTGCAACAACGCCAATGAAAAAGAATACCCGTAAAAACTTACTGATTGCCCTAAGCTATTCTGTAATCCTGATAGTGGGCATGTTTTTGGGTATAAAGTTTATTAAAGACCAGGGATTTGGCGTAACCCGAAGACCTGAACTGGCGAGTAATAACGACGAAAAGCTTGAAGAAATCCTCCACATCATCAACAAAAACTACGTTGACGACATCAATACAGACTCTTTTCAAAACTTACCAATAGATAGCGTTTTACATCAACTGGATCCGCATAGTGTTTACCTTCCTCCGGCAGATGCACAGGATATGACAGATAACCTGGAAGGAAATTTTGAAGGCGTTGGTATAGAGTATTACATGCTTAATGATACCATGATGGTAACAGGTGTAGTAAAGGATGGACCGGCTTACCAGGCAGGCATTAAACTGGGGGATAAAATTTTAGCCATAGATACCACTACGGTGAGCGGAAGAAATTTACCTAAAGAACAATTAACAGGTAGATTTAGAGGCAGAGCGGGCAGTGGTGTTGGGGTAACATTGCTCCGTAGCGGTACGCAGGTACAAAGCCGGTTAATGGTTACCCGCGGCAAAGTAAACATTAGCAGCATTGATGCTGCTTACCTGATTAACCCTGAAACCGGATACGTACGCATCAGTAAATTCGGCGCCAATACCGACAGCGATTTCGCTACCGCAGCGGCCAACTTAAAGGCTAAGGGAATGAAAAAACTAATCTTAGACTTACGTGATAACGGCGGTGGTTACTTTTCTGCAGCTACGGGTTTAGCAGATCAGTTTCTGCCTGAAAATAAGTTGATTGTTTATACCCAGGGTAAACATGAGCCAAGAACAGATTATTTCTCTACGGGAACAGGTGCTTTTCAAAATGGTAAATTAGCTGTATTGATTAATGAAAATACCGCTTCTGCGAGTGAAATTGTAGCCGGAGCGATTCAAGATTTAGGCCGAGGCATTATTATAGGCCGCCGCTCTTTTGGTAAAGGCCTGGTACAGGAACAGTTCGCTTTCGGAGATGGTTCTGCGCTGAATCTGACCATTGCCCGATATTATACACCATCGGGAAGAAGTATTCAAAAATCATATAAAAAAGGTTACGATGCCTATAAACATGAGTTAGATGAACGTATGAATGATGGTGAATTAACCGGCGACCGAACTTCTTTTCAGGATTCTATCGAAAAAAATGAAGGAGTAAACCTGCAACAACATAAACGGGCTAAAACAATTGGCGGCATTCAACCTGATGTATTTGTGAAGTTAGATACCACCGGATACAATAAATTCTATGCTGGCCTGGTGAGCAAAAAAGTATTGTCAGATTATGTATTTAATGTTTTAACGAATCGTTATAGTGCCAGCTTTGTGGAACAGAACATCAATTATTTCACACTGGGAGAAAATGACTTTAAAGATTTTATCGGCTACATTCAGCGTAAAAACGTCCCGATAGATCGATTCCAATTATATGGCTCTAAAACGGTAATCTTAAACGATTTGAAAGCATTATTATGCCGGTATTATCTTGGTGATGTTGGCTACTACCGTTCTGTTAACCAAACCGATAATGCTGTTAAACAAGCGTTAGCAAATTTACAATAGTAAATAATCTGGTTGAGGTTAGTCAATTGGGTACATATCTCTTTTCATCCCCCACCGCGAAAAAATCACTTTCTTCAAAACCATCATCATAGATATGGAGTTTATAAACTTCATACCTTCAATATTATCGGATGATTGAAACAGAACGCCTCATTTTAAAACCGCTCCATCATGATCAGCTTTTAAAATACATTAAAGATGACCATTCTCTAGAGGAAGAATTCGGCCTTCTTTACACCAGGAAAAACATTTCTCCCGAACTGCAGGAAGCTTTGCAGCAAAGTACTTTACCGGAGGTTGTTGACCAGGACAGAAACTATTGCTACAAAACTTTATGGATGGTCATTTCTAAAAAAGAAAACAGAATTGTAGGTGATATCTCTTTTATTGGCGAACCGGATCAGCGTGGAGAAGTCGAAATTGGATATGGCACTTATGAAACATTTCGTGGCAAAGGATACATGACAGAAGCCATACGCAGAATTGTGGAATGGGCGAAAGAACAACCTGAAGTACAAGCCATTTTTGCTTCTACCACGAAAGAAAATATTGCTTCCTACTCTATCTTAGAAAAAAATAATTTTGTACATGTAGGCGAGGTGGATGAAATGCTGAGCTGGAGACTTCAAGTGAAATAGACTTCCATCTCACCTAGCCAACTTTAATCTCAAACAGGCTCAAACTTATTCCTTCATAGTGCTTCGGTAAGCCTTCTGTTTTTTCCATATTGGATATGCCAACATAATCAAAACCACAGCTGGTGTAATAGGCTAGCAGTTTTTCATTATCTGCCCAGGTATCCATGCGGATATACTTTAACTGATTTTCTGCTGCATAGGCTTTAGCCCAGGTGATGATCTCCTTAACAAAGGAAAGGCCTCTATAATCAGGATGTGTTACAATTCGATGGATATAGATGGCATCATGATCGCGGTCGCCCCAAATTAATTGATCATTAAAAGTGACAGCGAAAACACAGGCAACCGCTCCATCAACCAGAATTTTATACTGACGCTTTTCGGCAATTTCGATTTCGACCAATTCTTTACTAAAGTCTTGCCAGTGTTTATTGAACACCTTTTTTTGATAAGCTACAGCCAGATCATAAAATTGAAAAATAATATCTAAATCACTTAGCTGGCTGTTTTGAACTAAGATTTGCATGCAGCAAAGGTAATGAAGTAGAAATACTTTTTATATTTAATTTACTAAAAGAGTAGAAAGAAAAAAGCAGGACACATTTCCAGATGGAATGTAAAACCTGCTTTTCTTATCTATTAAAAACTAAATTTTTAGCCTTTTGCTTTCAGCTTTAGTCTTTCTTCTTTACACTTATTTCTGTCTGAAGAAAATTTGAATTGGCGAACCAGAAAAATCAAAATTTTCTCTTAACTTATTTTCAATAAAGCGTTTGTACGGATCTTTGATGTATTGAGGCAAATTACAAAAGAATGCAAACATTGGTGATGTTCCGTTAATTTGCGTAATATACTTGATCTTGATGTGTTTTCCTTTTAATGCTGGTGGTGGGAATTTCTCGATCAAAGGCAACATTACATCATTCAATTTTGATGTAGGAATTTTCTTACCACGATTTTTTGCCACCTCAAGTGCTACCTCAATTGCTTTGAAAATACGTTGTTTGTTTAGTACAGAGGTAAATACAATCGGCACATCGGTGAAAGGACGAATCCGCTCGTGAATCTGCTCTTCAAAAGCTTTCATCGTTTGCGTATTTTTCTCAATCATATCCCATTTATTCACCAGGATTACAATCCCTTTTTTATTTTTCTCCGCTAAGTGAAAAATATTAATATCCTGACTCTCGATTCCTTCCTGTGCATCAATCATTAAAACTACCACATCCGCTTCTTCTAAAGCTTTAATGGTACGCATTACGGAGTAAAATTCAAGATTTTCTTTAACCTTGGTTTTCTTACGTAAACCCGCTGTATCAATTAACATAAATTCATGACCAAACTGGTTATAATGAATTTTGATTGAATCGCGGGTAGTTCCGGCGTTAGCCGTTACAATGTTTCTTTCTTTACCAACTAAAGCATTTACTAAAGATGATTTACCCACATTCGGGCGACCAGCGATGGTAATTTTTGGTAATTGATTTTCTTCCTCCGGAATATCTTCGAAATGTTTAACCACTTCATCCAATAGCTCACCAGTACCAGAACCTGTCATAGAAGAAAGCGGAAAGATCTCACCTAATCCAAAACCATAAAAAGTACTGATTTCACTGTATAAAGCGGTGTTATCTACCTTGTTTGCACAAACAAAAACCGGCTTTTTACTCCGTCGAAGTACCTGTGCAATATCATCATCCAAATCGGTGATACCTGTAGTTACATCTACCATGAAAATCAAAACACTGGCTTCTTCAATGGCAATCATTACCTGCTCGCGGATGGCTGCTTCATAAACATCTTCAGAATTGGCTACATAACCACCAGTATCAATTACCGTAAATTGACGGTCTGTCCACTCGCCAACTCCATAATGCCTGTCGCGGGTTACGCCACTCTCATCATCTACAATTGCTTTACGACTTTCAGTTAATCTATTAAAAAGGGTGCTTTTGCCTACGTTTGGCCTGCCTACGATGGCGATAATATTACTCATGGGTATTCTAATTGATAGTTAATGGCTTATAGTTAATGGTCGTGGTGCTTAAGCAAGCTGCTTAAACGATTAGGCCTATCAGCCATTGACTATCAACTACTAACCGATATATTTCGGGCTGCAAAGGTACGGTTAATTATCGTAACCAAAGCTTTTTAAGTAGTTCTTTTTACTTCTCCAGTCTGGAATCACTTTAACAAACAGTTCTAAAAACACTTTGCTATCTAAAAACTTCTCAATTTCTATCCGTGCTTCTGTACCCACTTTTTTAAGCATGCTGCCACCGGTACCGATGAGAATATTTTTCTGCGAATCGCGTTCTACTACAATTTCAGCGCTGATTCTTACCATCTCTCCTTTACCGTTTTTAAGTTCTTCATGCTTAAAACTCTTCACAATCACCTCTGTACTGTAAGGAATTTCCTTTTGATAGTTGAGGAAGATTTTTTCACGTACAATTTCAGAGACAAAGAAACGCTCCGAACGATCGGTTAAATCTTCTTTATCATAATATGGCGGATGCTCAGGTAACATTTCCAAAATGCGATCTAATAATCCATCAACATTATGTTTATGTAAAGCCGAAATTGCATAAATGGAAACCGGATTCAACTTTTCCTGCCAGTAGGCGATTTTTTCATCAACCTGATCTTGTGATGCTTTATCTATTTTGTTGATGAGCACAATTGTTGGAATATCTCTGTTCAGAATTTTATCCAAAACATCATCTTCATCATGCGTTTCATTAATATCAGTTACGAATAAAAGTACGTCAGCATCCGTTAAAGAACCATTAACAAAGCTCATCATACTCTCCTGCAAACTGTATTTTGGCTTGATAATACCTGGGGTATCAGAAAAAACGATCTGATATTCTTCTTCATTCACGATTCCTAAAATACGGTGTCTTGTGGTTTGTGCCTTAGGGGTGATAATGCTAAGTCGCTCGCCTACAAGCACATTCATGAGGGTGGATTTACCTACATTTGGTTTACCTATTATACTTACAAAACCTGCTTTATGCGCCATTAAAATATTTTTTAAAAAAAATTTGCAGCACAAAGAAACGAATTATATCTTTGCATTCCAATTCGGAAACAGAGTTAAGGATTTAATTCAAACAAAAAAACGAGTTGTATAGAGTGCGGGGTGGAGCAGTTGGTAGCTCGTCGGGCTCATAACCCGAAGGTCGCACGTTCGAGTCGTGTCCCCGCTACCAAAAGGTAGTATGAAGTCGTCAGTACCGAGTCCTGAGTCTAATTGACTCGAGACTAAAGACTCCGAACTTATTTTAATGGCCCGTTCGTCTAGGGGTGAGGACGCCAGATTTTCATTCTGGAAACAGGGGTTCGATTCCCCTACGGGCTACGAAAGTAGTAGAAAGTTGATTTGAAGCGATGCCGCTAAAAATCAACTTTTTTTTTGTTTTAGCGGTATTTGTCTGGCATTTTACCTATAAGCAGTTTTGCTTCCCCTCTACCTTCCCCTTTTGCAATACCAATAAAAAATCAGCAGCAGCAAAAATAATCGACTACAAATCAAGCAGATAATTTAAATACTAAATAAAATTTTCACAACTATTTTGAAAGCTGAAAATATTATATACCTTTGCACTCCTTCAAACGAAGAAAATTTGAAGACATAGAGTGCGGGGTGGAGCAGTTGGTAGCTCGTCGGGCTCATAACCCGAAGGTCGCACGTTCGAGTCGTGTCCCCGCTACCAAAAGGTAGT
>NZ_WKKH01000068.1 GCF_009674725.1 Pedobacter petrophilus
GGACTCTGTTTGGGCTCCGACTCACGCTGTCTCCATTTACTCAGAAGGCTATCGTTTATTCCAAGCTCATCTGCAACCTCTTTCACCGATCCTCGGCTATTAGATAAATCTATAGCCATTTTTTTGAAGGAATCATCAAATACTCGTTTGCTCATATAATCAAATTTAAAAGTTTCTAGTTAAATCTGACAACTAAATTCCTCCAGTCAAATGTAGCAACTCCACTGCCTCCGATGGTGAATGAAGTATTGGAGAACGTTGCGTATAGGCGAATGCCTCGGCAACTTTATCCAGGAGCTCACTGGTTTCCTTTGATAGATCAGCATTTGACTGATCTCTTACGATAGATTTGATTTGATTATCCATGGGATTAAAAATAAATGAATTAACAGTACAAATTTCAGAAACCACCAATTGGGTATGATAACCAAATCAAGGAAATACTTAACCAATAAATCATGATTACCACATCGTTTGGGGAGCTAAATTAATATGAGTTATAGCAATAGAAATGTAAAGACGCTGAAATCAGTCAACCATTATAAAAATCATTCGGTAAATGACGAGCCCGGTGAAATCGATTTTATTTTTATCCTTGACAAAAAGGCCTACTTGGCTGACTGCAAGAACTTGACCGTAACAAATACGTAACCAAGCCAAATTTTGCGGTTCCAAAAATAGTCCGTAAATTGCTTCTGTAAGTCAGAAAAGCACATTTTGTCCCATAATAGGACGATTAGGCCAGAAGACTCATAATCTCTAGCCTAGCTACGTCGTTTAAAATACTAGTGGCGACTCAACCAAATGGTGATAAGAGAACTCCGTTTACCAGAATACAGCATTTAGATCGCGTCCGTGTAGTTGTTGAATAAAGGATAAATGGGGAAGACAACTTTAGTTCTGGAAAATGCAGAAAAGATATTGCTGCTTTTTTACTAATTGTAGAATTTTTATATCATCATTTTTACTAAATATTATCGCGCGAATCTATGTTCAAGTTTACCCTATCTATAATTTTTACCATTCTCGTGACCAACCTATATGCCCAGTTTAAGGTAACCGGCAAAATAACAGATCATACGGGTAAACCACTTTCGTTAGCAATAATAACTTTACAGCAACCGGGGGTGAAAACCTCTGGTGCTATATCAGACAGTGTCGGTAACTATCAAATCAGTAATCTAAAGCCGGGCAGTTACTCGCTACGTGTAAATTTTGTAGCTTACCGTGACACCATCATAAAGTTTATACTGAACCGGGATACCGCAATCAACTTGCAACTTAACGCTACACGAATATTATCTGAAGTAACCATCAAGGCACAAAAGTCGGTATTCCAGCGGGAATTGGACCGCTTCCGGTTCAATGTTGGTCAAACGGATTTAGTGGCGGGTAATAACGTTTGGGATGTTCTTGAAAAAACGCCGTTGGTACGTGCATCCGAAGATGGATCTATTGCGATCAGCGGCAATACCGGAGTTATAGTATACATTAATGACAAAAAAAAGGTGCTATCTGGCAGTGCCCTCAAATCTTATCTAAGCAGTTTACCGTCAGATAACCTGGAGGCAATCGAAGTCATAACTACCCCTCCAAGCCGTTACGAAGCAGAAAGCGGAGCAGGCATTATCAATATAGTAACTAAAAAAAGCAAGGAAGAGGGACTTATCGGTAGCGCCTCTTTAAGTAGTCGTCAAACGGCAGTCAATTCAGAAGCTGGTAGCCTTTTTTTGAATGAACGTTCAGGAAAATGGAATTTTTACTCGAATTTGTATATGGGAAACCGAAGCCGCAAGCCTAATACGGATCGTAATATATTCTATCCGGCAGGTACGTCTTCCAACGGCCCTGACCGAAGAAATATCAGTTCAGTAAACCGGTATACAGAGCTTTATCCTGGGGCTGGTTTAGGTGCAGATTATCAGCTTATTGACAATCACGTAGTGGGGATGCTTTTTGATTTCGCTGGGATATCCCGCAGGGAAACCCGTAACGCTTTAACCAGGGATTTCTATACAACCACAGATTCTGTGACCAGGACCGCAAACAAAGACAGGATTAATTCGCAAACTTACTCTCTGAATTTAAACTACCAGGGTAAACTGGACTCTACAGGTAAAATGCTGAGTGTGGATTATGACGTCCTGGCTTACCGCTCTGACAACAATTCCAACAGCACCAATACCAACTTAGATCCGCTTACAGGTAACGCAATCAACGATCTGAACGTCTTTCGGACTGCATCACCTCAGCATATCAACAACCAATCAGTAAAAGCTGACCTTGACCTGCCGCTTCGAAACAAAAAAGGAATGCTCAGCTTTGGTGGAAAAAGCTCCTTATCTAAAATCAGCAATACTTTCTTATTAGAAGACCTAATCGGTGGTAACATTTTTATAAGTAATCCGTATCAGAGTAACAGTTTCCGGTATGAAGAAAATATCAACGCACTGTACGGTAATTTTAGTTATAAATTAAGTTCTGCCTGGTCTTATCAAGTAGGCCTTAGAATGGAAAATACGGTAGCCAAAGGCTGGTTGGAGGAAAATCAGGTTGTATCACGAAACTATACCAATGTTTTTCCTGCCGCCTTTTTAAAATTGGCAACCAAGAAGAAAGGAGCTTACGTATTGGCCGTGACCAGCCGAATTTCACGGCCAGGCTATTGGGACTTAAACCCTTTCCGTACATATACCACAGATAAAGCTTATTTTACAGGTAACCCACTGCTGCAACCTGTCAAATATTATCGCCAAGAGCTTAGCCATAGTTTAAATGAAAAATGGGGATCACTAACGCTTCAACTGGCTGCCAGTCAAACTATAGGTGAAATTTTTTCGCTACCCTATACCTCGGGTGACACCATTATCAACCAAAAAACCAATTATGGCAACCGTTACGGGTATGCGCTAACGGCCAGCTACAATAATCAGCCTAAACCCTGGTGGCGGTTTTCGGGAACGATGCTGGTGGGCTATGTCGTGACCAAAGGAACTTATGCCAATGATATTGCCATTGATAACAAGACGGTTGCTGTCACGCTGGCGACTAATCAAACATTTACCATTTCGAAAAAAGCAGGACTGACGAGTACATTGGTAATAACTAATTCATTTCCCGCTACCATTGTCAACACGCACATTGGGAACCGACTGGATACGGAGGTACGACTGCGAAAAACCGCTGGCCCTTTTGGGATCACCTTATCTGCGCAGGACTGGTTTAAAAGCAATAGAGACCGGTATGAGTATATGCTTGGTGCACTTCGTGTAAAGGATAATTATTATAATGATACCCGAAGCGTAGCCTTAGCGATCAGTTATAACTTCGGCAAACAAACGGTTAAAGATAAGCGTGACCGGGATACGGGCTCACAAGACGTGAAGGGCAGATTAATGTAGCCCATGTGATTCAGAAGTTATCATTCTCATTATACCCTCCTTATTTGGTAATACGCTAGCCAGTTACTCGAGAAGTGTACTAACCAGCAATAACCAGTGTGGCATGGTTTTATAGAAAAAACATTATCGGAAAGAGAAAGCGAGATAGATGTTCTGATATCGATTGCTGCACTGGCCGTATTGACCTCCACCAGTTTTTAATTAAGAAAGCGGTGTTAAGCCGTTTTCTTAATTAAAGTAACTGTTGTCATAAAGAATATTTCTTCTTCCTTTTATAGCAGATTGGAATGAGAGAAAGATTAAAAATATAGCTAAACCACCGCCATAGAACCGCCATCTATTTGGTAGATAGCTCCTGTAATATAACTAGCCTCGTTAGAAACAAGAAACCTCACCAAGTCGCCAATCTCTTCAGGCTCAGCAGGCCTTCCTAGTGGAACTCCACCCAGTTTATTTATTACCGACTGTGTAGCTTCTTCCACTGTAATATTTAATGATCTTGACATATTTTCCATGGCTTGATGCATCTGTGGAGTTTTAACTAGTCCAGGGGATACAGTATTAACCCGTATTCCTTTACTTCCTAGTTCTGATGCTAAAGCTTTACTATAGGCATTTAATGCTGCTTTTGCTGCCGAGTACGCCATAGTCATTTCCCAAATAGGTTGAATCGCAGGATTCATTGATATATTTATAATGACTCCGGTTTTCTTTTCAATCATCAAGGGAAGTAGTGCTTTATTTATACGTACTGCTGACATTAAGTTCAATTGCAATTCATTATCCCAATCCTGGTCTGTAAGTGAACTATATCCACCGCCTGGAGTTAAATTGGCTCCTGCGTTATTCACGATGATATCCAGTTTTCCATATTTTTCCAGGATTTGTTTTGATATTGTTTTTGCACTTTCTGCTTTTGAAAGGTCGGCACCTATAAAATATTGCCCGTTTAAACTTTCTTCCGGTTTTGTACGAGCTGTTATAATAACCGTTGCGCCGGCATTACTTAATTTATCTGCAATAGCTTTGCCTATACCTTTTGTGCCGCCGGTAACAAGTGCTATTTTTCCGTTTAATGAGTTGTTCATAAAATTGATTTAATAATTATTTTCAAAAGTACCCTGAATACTTTACTTTTGAAAGTAGTTACACAAATGTGAAGTAATACCATATTGTAAAGTTTAGTTGAATAACAGGTAGTTATAATGAAAAAAATAATAAACAATTTTGAGGAGCAGTGTGCTTTTCAGGAACTTTTGAAAGTTATAGGCGGGAAATGGTCAATGTCCATCATTTATGTCCTGTTTTCAGGGAAGAAGCGCTTTAGTGAATTGGAGCGTACAGTTCCACATATTAATACAAGGATGTTGGTTAAAGAATTGAAGAATCTAGCAGAATATAAAATTATTACCAGAGAAGTATTTGCTACTGTTCCACCAACAGTGGAGTATAGTCTAACAATAAAAGGTAAAAAGCTAGAGCCGATAATAAATGACTTTTATAATTGGGGAGTTGATAATTTATATGATTATCCTGTTAAATAGGATCTTGAAAATAAGGGAAGTTAAATTTTAAGTCTGAACATTTTTTGCAAACCAAGCCAACCGAAATAGATCTCACCATATGTAAACAATATAATTACACTATGTCGGCATAGTGATAATTCGGTTATTGTTTTTCACTGAGGGCTGCCTCTAAAACAGCTCTATTGTTTTCGCCCCATTTTTCCAGGCTGATTATCAAAGGCAACAGACTAACTCCCAGAGCTGTTAACTGATATTCTACTTTAGGAATTTTAGTATCGAAAGAAAATTTATCTACAAACCCATATTTCACCAATTCATCCAATTGCTTGTTCATAACCCGCCTGTCTACAGCAATTTTCTTCTGCAATGCGCCTGGCCTTTTTACCTCCTCTGAAATGTAATAGATCAGCATCAGTTTCCACTTTCCGTTCAAAAGTTCCTTAAATACGTGCAGGCCACAATCCGTCCTAATAGGAATTTTCTTTTTATACATCGCTTAGTCAATCAATTGTCAAAGCAAATAAGCACAAATTTGTGCGTACTTGCTGTAATGTAAGTAATGAAATAAGTTTGTCTCAAATTATAAATATAGACAATGATCAAATTTACATTTTTAGTGCAAAAACTCCCAGGCATGAGCCTGGAAGAATTTGTGGATTATCACAAAAATCAACACGCTCCTTTATTCTGTTCTATCCCTGAGGTAGAACTTTACGTTAGAAAGTATATAGTTAACCACCCTATAGTAGCGGAAGGTTTTCCTAAGCCTTTATATGATGCTGTAGTAGAAATCTCGTTTGATACCTTTGAGGATTTCAACACCTTCTTCACATCAGAAAATTATTTAACAAAAGTGCATCCGGATGAGCCCAATTTTTTTGATACTTCAAATTATATTGCAATGGCAACCAATGAAACAATCATCAAAGCTGGTGCATAATTAATAACCTTATCGATAACGCGAATTAACCTAATAGGTTGATGGGCGTTATTGATTTACTGGATCACGCATTAGATTAGAAAAGAAGTTATGGCAATAAAGAAGGGAATTACCCACTTTCCGAAACAGAAGAGTGCCAGCTTTTTTCTGTTTTGCTGTCATCCATAGTCACGATGAATCTCCGCATTCTTAACCATTCACTTTATTGAGCGCTAAACGATTTAAATCGAGAGCTGCGAAAATGCTTATTTCAAAGCCTTTCCCTTCAGGGGAAGTGCAGATAGGCAGATAGGGTTTTTCGCCAGATATCAACACAAAAAAGCCGCAGCATCAGATAAAAATCTATTGCTGCGGCTTCATCGTTAATAAATAAATTAAGGTTTCTTCCCAATATTTACCCGGAGATTCACTTCGAAATCGCCATTGGTATAGCCGCTTATTGCAGAAGTTGCAGTATTGTAATAAGCCATGAAATATAGTGATGATTTATAATTCATGCCAAAGCCAATAGTGGCATTTTGCGTGTTGTGGTACATTGCCATAACATACAATTTATCGTTTGCGAAATTAGCGTTTACACCCGCATCCCAGAGGTTATCATAATTTTTAATCCCCCTGAAAACTCCTTTTGGCTCAATGCTAATGGCATCCATACCCGTTCCAAAGTTAAATTTATAACCCACCGCAGAATAAAAAGTTGGCTTATTGGCAAAATTCAAATCATCATTTCTAAATACCGTACGCATATTCGGAATGGCACCCTCTACGGTAAGTCCGTTTGAGGTGTATGAAACGCCAAAATCGCCATCAAGATAATAGCCGCGATCATTAAAACGGGCAATAGATGGATCATTAATATCGCTGTTGCGGATGCTGCTTAAATCCAGTTTATCCTGACTGGCACCAAAAGATACCCCAAAATTTAACTGCTGGTTATTGCTGCTTAATGGTAAGTGATAAGCGAAGGTTCCCACAGCTTTAGTGCGTTGTAAACCACCCGATTTTTCATTATAAACGTTTACTCCCCAGCCCACTTTATTTACCTGTTGATCTAAAGTTACGCTCTGGGTAATTGGTGCACCTGGAATATTCGACCATTGTTTACGAAAACTTCCGTTGATGTTAAAACCCTCATTTATACCCGCCATAGATGGATTAACCAGGTACCTGTTTTGAAAATACTGTGCATTTAAGGGAAGGATTTGTGCTTTAACGCCTGCCGAAAATAAAATGCCTGTTGCAAATAGAAACGTTACGCGACTTATTTGCTTTATGTTTTTTGTAATTGCTTTCATGTCTGTAATTAGTCTCTGATGATGTTAATGTATCCTTTAAAAGTTTTGATTCCCGTTCCTAAGTCAATGATGTAGTAATAAGTACCCTCTGCAAGCGGACTGCCATTAACTGTTCCGTCCCAATCGTTGGTATAAGCTTGTTTAGTGTATAATATCCGCCCGGCTTTATCAAAAATCCTTAAGGTATTGTTTGGATAGTAATCGATATTTTTAACGATAAACTTATCATTATAACCATCGCCGTTTGGTGTTACTACCGTACTTGCTTCTAAATTGTAATCGTCTGCAACGGTAATGGAAACCGTTTGCTCTGACGTACAACCGTTAGCATTGGTCACTATTACCTTATAATTACCACTTTGTTTTGGCCTGATGGTCGCATTGGAAGTAGTTTGCCCGCTATTGATATCTGCACCAGTCCAGCTATATTGTGAACCACCGGTTGCGGTTAAAATAATCGTTTCGCCTTTTGAAACAGATAAACCTTTATTGCTGCTGATGGTAATTACAGGAAGCGGATTTACAGTAATAGTGGCATTGCCGGTTTGTGTTTGTGTGGCAAAGGCATCGGTTACACTTACTAAGGTGTAAACAGAGGTGCCCACAGTGCCCGTTGGTACCGTTAATGTTGCGGTTGTTCCGTTTGTGGTTACCGTTCTGTTACTACTTCCATTTAGGGTGTAGGTAAAAGTGTAAGGTGCTGTTCCGGCAGCACCTGTAAAAGTAATTACAGGTGAGACATTGAAGTTACAAACAGCGGTAGTACCGGTAATTGTGGCTATTGGCAGGGGCCGTACGGTTACAGTTGCAGCACCTGTTTGCGGCTGACTACAATTTACATCGGCTACCGCCACCAGATTATAAACAAAAGTTCCTGCCACAGCACTTGGTGCAGCGATTGTTGCCGTATTGCCTGAAGAGGTTACGGTTCGGTTTGCGCCGCCATTAATGTTATAGGTAAAAGTATAAGGTGCCGTTCCGTTTAAACCGGTGAAAGTAAGGGTAGGCGAAGCTGTATTTTGTGAAACAGCCGCAGCCCCTGATAGCGTTGCTGTTGGCAAAGTCCTCACTGTTACCGTTGCGCGGCCTGTTTGATTTTGGGCTGCATTTACATCTGTAACACTTAACAAATTGTAGTTAAATGTGCCCGCAACGTTTACCGGAGCAGATAAAGTTGCTGTTGTACTGGAATTATTTGTACTGATGGTTTGGCTGGCGCCACCATTAATGTTATAGGTGAAAGTATAAGGTGCCGTTCCGTTTCCACCAGTAAAGGTAACTGCAGGAGCGGTTCCGTTTATACATAACGCAGTTGTGCCAGAAATGGTGGCTACAGGAAGTGGATTTACCTTTACCGTGGTGGAAACATTTTGCGTTTGTGTGCTGTATGCATCCGTGATGCTGGTTACCGTATAAATAAAAGTGCCAACCGTATTTGTTGGTGCAGATACCGTTACAGAATTGGTGTTGGAAGTTACACTTTGAGCCGTGCCGCCGTTAATGTTATAGGTAAAAGTAAATGGTGAATTTCCTGCAGATGCGGTGAAGGTAATAACGGGTGCAGGTGCATTTAAAGGAACTGATACATTTGCACTGGCCACCGCCACCGGGATGGCATAGATCCGAAGATTTGCCGCTTTGTAATTGATGGCGTAATTAGCTGTCAAGGCCAATGTTCCCTGGGTAATGGCATAGTCGCCGGCTGTTTCACCAGGATTTCTGGTCAAAGTACCTGTAAAAGTGTCGGCACCAATTAATGAGGGCGTAGAAGTATAAGTAAACGATGGATCTACAGTTGCTTCTACCTTGGTTTTAGCATCAGCCGTTACGGTAATTACTTTCGGTGCAATGGTTAAAACCTGCTGTTTGGCAACTGCCGGATTAAAAAATGTATCTCCCGCCTGGTTTGCCGTAATGGTAACCGTCCCGGCTTTAACAATATGCACATCGTTATTGCTAATGGCTGCAATAGTTGGATCGCTGCTGGTGTAAGTGATATTAATATTGGTATTATCGCTGGTTGCACCAATGGGGAAATCAGGATCGCCATAGGTTACTGTTTTTGTTGGTGCAAGGGTAATGGTTTGGTTGGCTTTCACTGTTGCATCGTCCCTGCTATACCAGATTGGCGAAGTAATAATCCGGCTTCCATCGGCCTCTACCAAATCGGCATAGTAATAACCCGTAGCTAAGTTTGCCAGGGCGTTATCCGTATAGGTTAAACTGGTAGTGGTGCCGGCGGTTAATTCAACCGGGTTTACACCACTGCCCGGGGTGCCATAAAAAATCTTAATGCTCGTTACCGGGCTTGTGGTGATCGAGTTTAGTTCAATTAAGGGCGCACCTGCTGTTTTAAATACACTTCCAACGGGTTGCTTATTTATCGTGAAGACTATTTTTGCAGCCGAATCCTGCGAGGCATAGAAACGCATCTTTTTAATGGCATCTAGTAAATCATTTTCCGTTAACGCAGGAGCGAGTACCACTAATCTTGCCCTGGTATGCCGTCCGAAAGTTAGATTGTGGTTATCGTGGTCTATACTGGCCCCGAGGTGATAACCCCTGGCCAGCATTCTATTGTAATAACTTAGATAACTCATCGAACTTGCAGGGTCTGAATAAGTAATATTGGTAGAAAACGCAGGGCCACTTTCTAAAGCAGCACCAACAATTGCACTATCGGCACTTAAATCATATGTAGCTGAGATGTTGTTATAATCGCTGGTATTGGGGTGCGCCAGGGTTGCAATGGCATTTAAACCATGTCTGTTGATAATTCTGAATAGTCCGGTAGGACCAGTGTAAACACTTTTAGGTACATAAATCTGATTTTCACCGGGTTCCCAGCCAATTAGTGAATCAATCCCATACACAATAACATGGCCGCCACCACTAATTACGCCCCATTCCATCCCATGCATGGCTACAAAGGTAGAGGTGGTTGCATTTTTAGCGGCATCAATGCCTGGTTGCCAGCTGGCTAAAGACATTCCGGCCTGGGTATGGTTGTGTTCGGATATACCCAGGAAATCAAGATTCATAGCGTTTTTGGCAAAGGCATAATCATCTTCTGGTTTTTTGGTTAAATCATCCTTATTTCCATCCGAGTAGCTACTGTGACTGTGCAGGTTTCCGTAATAGAAATTTAGTTTATTTACATCCAAAACCCCGGTTTTGAGGTTTCCTAAAAGCGGTTGGTTAGTAAGGTAAAGAGGACCACCACTACAAGCGCTGTTGATGGAGTAAATGAAGAAATAATAGTTTGTATTTTGAGATAAACCGTTTCTGATAAAAGTTCCGCCGGCTCCTCGTTTCACCACGATTCCGCCACCCAGAAGATCGCCAATGTTATACGTAGTTTGATTTGTTGGTACAGCGGTTAAAGCATTACTGGTACTCATCACTACAAGATATTCATCTGCACCATTTGCTGGTGTAAATGCACCCTGGATAAAATTATAGTTAGATGATGTAATGGTAAAATTAGTTGGCTGAGCAACCGGAACTGCACAGGGAAGCAAGGCTTTTGTGGCCTGGCTTGCGCTTAACACATCAGCAGTTAAATATTTCGGGCCACCGGTACAGGATATATTATTTAATGGAATAATGAAGTAGGTGTAACTGGTTGCGTCTGTTAATCCATTATCAGTAAAAGTATTGGTTACAATTCTATTCGCTACAATACCGCCACCAAAAGAACTGCCAACATTGTAAACGGTACCGTCGGTTGGCAAAGCGGTTAAGGTATTATTCAGGCTTCTAATCACCAGGTACTCATTCGCATCGGTTGATTTAGTAAATGTTGCAGCTATACTGTTCGTTGTTACACTATTAAAGGTTAATGCGGTTGCCGGCGTTGTTGGTGCAGCGCAAACCGGAAGATTTGGTGGGAAATGAACGCCTAAACGATTGGCATCATCATCATCAATAGCATTTTGAACCAGGGCCATTGTAGTTCTGGTCCAGTCTTCGTCAGCATAAACCGGATTAGGAGCAGTAACGTTCAAACTTCTTACATAAGAAACATCTTTCGCGTTAATTCCCTGGCCAAAAGCATCTATAATATTGTTGTTGGCATCTAAGAGTGCCACCCCGTCGTTTCCGTTAAAATTTATTACGGTATTGTTGTTCTGTACTGCATTTGCAGGCGTGAGGTAAGGGATTTCGGAATTGCTGTTTCCGGTATTACCAAGCAAAACTGATCCGCGGGCTGGAATGGTGAAGTTTAAATTAACGATCTGAGAAGGCACACCAGCAATATTAATGGTTCCGCCATCTCCGGAAATATTGTATAATGCCAGCTTTAATTGTGGCGAGGCCGTATTTACCGGCGCATTGCTTAAATTGGTTAACTCAATCCATTTGTTAACCGAAGTGCCCTCATAATATTGACTGATTATAATTGGCGCACTTACCAAAGGAGGATTTGCTGTGATAGCATCTACACTGGCAACAGTGGTTTGCAGATTACCGGCAACATCCTGGGCAACTACGTAAAAAATATAACTTGTTCCGGAGGTTAATCCGGTTATGGTAGCAGAAGCATCCGCACCAGCCGTGTTTGCAAATGAACCCGACTTGAATGCAGCTGTTCCTGTTGCATTTAAGCCCGCCTTTACCTGTGCAGGCGTTGGCGCGGTCGATCCCGAAGGAAGCAGCACATAGTAAGTTGTTCCGGCCTCGTTAATGTTATTAATTAAATCTACAGATGTAATGGCGGCATTATTTGTTTTCGGATAGTTAGCGGCTGTAACCGGAGGAGTGAGGTCTCCTGCTACGCCTGTTCCGGTTAACGCAACATTTATGGTTGGTGCACCAGTGCTGGATAAAGTTGCATTGCCTGATGATGCGCCAACAACCGTCGGACTATATCTTACATAAACGGCAGGACTTGCAGAGATTTCGGCTGGTGTAAAGGTTACCGAAGAAGAAAACGTGGTGTTATCTTTTGATACCGAAAACGGCAAATTGGTATTGATAATGGTGTTTGCTGTAGTATTTGTGCCTTTTGCGGTGAAACTTTGGGCGCTGGAATTTGTGGCGATACTTTGGTTCCCGAATGATAAACTGGCTACCGATGTAGTTAATGTTGGCGTTGCTACCGCACCATCTGAAGTAAAGGAAAGGTTAAAATTATCGATCGCTGTAGAAGGCCGATTTCCCGCTCCTGTGGTGGCATTTATGGTTACAATTCTGATCCAAACGGAGTTAGCGTTGTTATCCAAAGCTGCGCCAAAATCTACGTTAATGGTGTTATTGGTGAATGAGCTGCTTCCGGTGGTTAATGTTCCGGTGGCTGTTGCTACAGTGAACGCCGTGGGTGCAGCACCAACACCGTAATCAACACGCCAGGTTGCCTGCCTTGGCGATCCTGCATCTAAAGATTGCAAATTGAAACTCAGCTTCAAGGCTTTTTTTCCTGTGGTGTTAGCCAGCTGGAAAACGAAAGCACCGTTAGGATCTCCAACATTAGCGGTTTGCCTTAACCCCAAAGCCCGGTCAGTAGCAGAAGTCTGTATTGCCGTTGTTGCTGTGGCGCCCGTTGTTGCAGAAGCGAAATTTTTGAATGCACCAGTGGCGTTGTTCCAGGCAGTTGCGGTATTGGTAAATGCTGCAGCTACACCCGGCGAGGTGGCGTTTGCACCTGTTCTAACAGAAAAGCCGGGCGGAAGCGAAGTGCCAATGCCATCAAAACTTTCTACATAAGGAGAAGTTGTGAGCGTTACCTGGGCAAACAGTCTGACCGAGATCAAAAAGAGCAGAGAGAGAAGTAAAATTTTTTTCATACAGATTTGATAGGGATATAAAATGATTTATAATCGCATTACAGCGGATAGCAGCAGGTGTGCTAAAAAAAATCAGGAAATAAATTATGCAGGTAAAGTTGTGCCATTCAGGATGTTAAAGGTGATTATCGGATGATTTAAATATCCAGCGCAATTTAGCCCTTCTCAGTGCCGGCCATTGACGTGAATATATAGGAAACCCATTCGCATAGCGAACGATTTTGCTGGAATACAGCTTATTGAAGTAGCGTTTGCAACATATGGGATGTTTAGGATGCTAAAATAGGGTTCAGATATTAATTTAATATGGAGGGGATGTTAAATTAGTTGTGTTTGGCAATAAAAATGGTAGTTAGCCATTTCAGATTTAAATTTAGTTAATTTCGGGAATATTAACATTGATGTTGGTAAATTTAAAAAGGGCAAATGTTTAAGCGATTATTATAGATAATCTTCAATATTTCCTTTTCCTTCACGGATTACTTCGAACTCTCCATTGGTACAATCAATAACAGTCGAAGCCTCGTTATCGCCGAAGCCGCCATCAATCACTAAATCAACCAGGTTTTCGTATTTCTCATGAATTAATTCCGGATCAGTTGAATATTCAATTACATCATCATCATCTTTGATGGAAGTAGACAGGATCGGGTTCCCCAGTTCCTTCACAATGCATCTGGCTATATTGTTATCAGGAACCCGAATCCCCACCGTTTTTTTATTTGAGCTTAATAATTTAGGAACATTATTATTCGCGTCAAAAATAAAGGTGAAGGGCCCCGGTAATGCCTTTTTCAACACCCTGAAAGTCGTATTATCGATGGGTTTAATATAATCAGAAATGTGCTTTAAATCATGACAGATAAAAGAGAAATTTGCTTTTTCTGGTTTAATGCCACGGATGCGGGCTATTTTTTCAATTGCTTTTGGATTAGTAATGTCGCAACCCAATCCGTAAATGGTATCGGTAGGATAGATAATTAATCCGCCTTTTTTCAGTACTTCTACCACCTGTTGAATGGCTTTTTCGTTAGGGTTCTCTGGATAGATTTTAATAAGCATAGCGTAAAAATAACAATTTAATAGTGTTGGTTGTTTAATATTCTTAATCTTTGCATTACAAAACATACGCTAGTCTATTATTATGAGAAAAGCTTTCGTGGCAATTGCTGCATTTTTAATTGCCCTCACCATTATGCTGGGCTTATATCACCCGTTTTTATGGTGGACATTCCTCTTCACTGGCCCTTTTGTAATCCTCGGTGTTTACGATTTATATCAGCCAAAACACAGTATCGTGCGGAACTATCCGGTTTTCGGGCGACTGCGTTATTTCATGGAAGAATTGAGACCAAAGGTTTATCAGTATTTTGTAGAAAGTGATACCAATGGTACGCCATATAACCGGTTAAACCGCTCCTTAATTTACCAACGTGCCAAAACCGATAATGATACCATCCCTTTCGGAACACAACTTAACGTATATGAAAATGGTTATGAATGGCTTAGTCACAGCATTGCAGCCATTTCACACCACGAATTAAACTTGGATCCACGCGTATTAATTGGCGGGCCAGGTTGTATCAAACCATATTCGGCCAGTATCTATAATATTTCGGCAATGAGTTTTGGGTCATTAAGTCAGAACGCCATTCTGGCTTTAAACGGCGGTGCTAAAATGGGCAACTTTGCACATAACACCGGTGAAGGTGGAATCAGCGATTATCACCGTAAACCGGGGGGTGACTTAATCTGGCAAATTGGAACAGGTTATTTTGGTTGCAGAAATAACGATGGAACATTTAATTATGAAGCTTATGGCGAACGTGCACAGGCAGATCAGGTAAAAATGATCGAAATTAAGTTGTCGCAAGGTGCCAAACCTGGTCACGGCGGGATGTTACCGGCCAAGAAAGTAACCGCTGAAGTTGCGCGGATTCGCCTGGTGCCCGAAGGGAAAGATGTGCTCTCTCCGCCTGCGCATTCTGCATTTAATACACCATTAGGTTTATTGGAATTTGTGAAAAGGTTACGTGATTTATCAGGTGGAAAACCAGTAGGTTTCAAATTGTGTATTGGGCGTAAAAGCGAATTTTATGCCATTTGCAAAGCAATGATCGAGACAGGAATTTATCCGGATTTCATCACCGTTGATGGGGGTGAAGGTGGAACAGGTGCTGCGCCACAGGAGTTTTCCAACTCTGTAGGTATGCCATTACGGGAAGGTGTTGCTTTTGTATATGATGTATTGAACGGTTTCGATTTGAAAAAGCATATTAAAATCATTGCCTCTGGTAAAGTGGCTACTGGTTTCGATTTAGTTAAAAACATTGCCTTAGGAGCCGATTTATGTAATGCGGCCCGCGGAATGATGTTCGCTTTAGGGTGCATCCAGGCACTGGAATGCAATAGCAATACTTGTCCAACGGGTGTGGCTACGCAAGATCAAAGTTTGATGAAAGGTTTGGTGGTAGAAGATAAAACGGTGCGTGTTAAAAACTTCCATAACCTTACTGTGGCCAGCGCGGTAGAATTGCTGGGTGCTGCGGGTTTACGGGAGCCACATCAATTAAGCAGGGCGTATATTAATCGCCGGGTGAGCTCCAGCGTAATGCAATCTTATTTAGAGAGTTTCCCATACATACCTGCCGGAAGTCTATTGCAAACGCCATATCCCACTCGTTTCGAATTGGGGATGGCTTTGAGTACCTCCAAAACTTTTGCGCCTACAGATTATAAAGTTTCTGCAATTGATTATCGACATGCTAATCCATATAGCGATACCATGCATGATGATGGAATTTAAAAATTTTAAATAGTAGAAAAGCCCTGTAAGTTGAAGATTTACAGGGCTTTTTTATGCTTTATTTTAACCACATGTAGACACAAATAAACGGGGGTCTGGATTTGTATGGGGTCTGGTTTTTAACCACAGAGGGCACAGATAACCACACATCTGGGGTAATAAAAGGTTGACATAGGGCCTAATTCGCTAAAGTTGTCAGTCTGAGCTTGTCGAAGACCTGTGCCACCACTATGTATCGTCCTTCAAACATTAGTTATAGAAAAATTTACGATGTTAATTAATTTCTACAAGGTAGTGTAAATTGAACTGTGTCAGCCAGTTTAACCATTTTGCAAATGCAGCTTTATTCTATCCTCAAACATAATGTATAGCTGAGATAATGTCAAGTTCCAATTCTGCAGG
>NZ_WKKH01000069.1 GCF_009674725.1 Pedobacter petrophilus
TGGAGGTTGAGTGAGGGCGTGAAGCAATCTATCTTGTTATGGCTTATCAATCATTTGGCCGCTCTGCTGGCTTGCCCGGGCTGGCCGCCGAAGGGCTATCTTCTTTTTCTTGACAAAAAGAAGCAAAACCGAGCTTTTCAGCGAGCTCATGAATGCAATTAAAAACATAAATAACAGATGAATAACTCAAGGCTTGGAACTGATGTCGGATAAAATCGTTAAAGCTTTTTGTCGGTAGCACATGCACCCGATGAAGAATCGGGAGAGAACGCGCTGCCTTGGGTAGTATGGGTTGAAAGTTTGTAGGTGATAGCTTTAACGTTTTCTCCTTCCATCATCTCCCAGGCCGGAGAGCAGGGTGGTGATAGCAGGGTGGTGATAGCAGGTGCTTCGATAGGCAAATCTTAATAAGTAATCACCTGCTCTTCCAGATGTTCAGGCAAGTCGCGGTAATTATATTTTTGTCCACGGAGTTGAGGTTCAAAGCCTGCGGCTTTTATAGATTGCTGGATGCCGTTTGCGGTGAAACGGTGTGGTGCACCTGCTGCGGAAACTACATTTTCTTCAATCATAATCGAACCAAAATCATTCGCGCCAGCATGTAGACAAAGTTGTGCCGTGGTTTTACCAACGGTTAACCAGCTGGCCTGAATGTTTTTTACGTTTGGTAACATGATTCTGCTCAAAGCAATCATTCTGATGTATTCATCAGCAGTTACGTTATTGCTAATGCCCCTCAATCTTTTCAATAAAGTTCCATCATCCTGAAAAGGCCATGGAATAAAGGCTAAGAAACCATTTGCATCAGCTGGTTTTTCGCTCTGCACCTGACGGATCCATACTAAATGTTCAAAACGTTCTTCGATGGTTTCTACGTGGCCAAACATCATCGTTGCAGAGGTGGTAATATCCAGTTGATGGCAAGCGCGCATCACATCCAGCCACTCTTGTCCGCCACATTTCCCCTTAGAAATTAACCGGCGAACGCGGTCGTTTAAAATTTCAGCACCCGCACCAGGTAAAGAATCCATGCCTGCTTCTTTTAGTGCCTTTAAAACTTCCGTGTGGCTCATGCCTTCCAGTTTTGCTACGTGGGCAATTTCCGGCGGACCTAAAGCATGAAGTTTTAAATCAGGATATAATTCTTTGAGTTTTCTAAAGAGATCAGCATAAAAATTAAGGCCTAAATCCGGGTGGTGGCCACCTTGCAGCAACAATTGATCGCCGCCTAAACGAAAGGTCTCTTCGATTTTTACTTTATAGGTTTCGATATCGGTAATGTAACTCTCATCATGACCAGGTCTTCTGAAAAAATTACAGAATTTACAGTTCGCAATACAAACATTCGTAGTGTTTACATTTCTATCAATTTGCCAGGTTACTTTACCACTCGGAACCTGAATTTTTCTCAATTCATTGGCCACAAACATCAGAGATGCGGTGTCGGCATTGTGGTATAAGTAAACACCTTCTTCTTGCGTTAAAAAATCAAAATGTAGCGCCCGTTGTAGTAGATCGGCTGTATTCATAGTACAAAGATAGTTAAAAGGGAGGGAAGGTTGAGGGTGTAAGGTTTAAGGTTTGTCAAAAAAATAGCAAACACCATTAATAAACTAAAATCTATCAAATCTTCCTAATGTGTGAAATCATTTATTATATCTTTACGATTCTAATAAATACTATGGTAGATTTTAATCGTTTTACACTCGCCAACGGATTGAAGGTTTTGGTTCACGAAGATCCAACAACTCCGATGGCAGTTTTAAATATTTTATATGATGTGGGTGCTCGTGATGAGGATCCTGAAAAAACCGGGTTTGCACACTTATTTGAGCATTTAATGTTCGGCGGATCGGTAAATGTTCCAAACTATGATGAACCTTTACAAAGGGTAGGGGGCGAAAACAATGCCTTTACCAGTAACGACATCACCAATTATTACATTACTTTACCTTCTGAAAATATAGAAACAGCATTTTGGCTGGAAAGTGACCGGATGTTAAGTCTGGCATTCTCTGAGAAAAGTTTAGATACGCAAAAAAATGTGGTGAGCGAGGAATTTAAACAACGCTATTTAAATCAACCTTACGGTGATGTTTGGTTGAAATTGCGTCCGTTGGCTTATAAAAAACATGCTTATCGCTGGGCTACGATCGGGAAAGAACTACCACACATCGAAAATGCAACTATAGATGATGTAAAAGCTTTTTTCAAAAAGCATTATACCCCACAAAATGCCATTTTAGTGGTGGGTGGAAATGTAAAAACTGAAGAGGTGAAAAAGCTTGCCGAAAAATGGTTTGAGCCCATTCCTGCCGGAGATAAATATGAAAGAAACCTCATTCAGGAAGATGTACAAACAGCAGCCAGACAGGAAACCGTTAAGGCAAATGTACCGTTAAATGCAATTTATGTTGCATTTAAAATGCCGGGAAGATTGAACGCTGATTATTACGCATTTGATTTGCTCTCTGATATTTTATCAAGAGGGCAATCATCAAGATTATATAACAGCTTGTTGAAAGAACAGAAGTTATTCAGTGATATTAATGCCTACATTTCAAGCAGTCTCGATGCCGGATTATTTATTGTAGAAGGTAAACTGGTAGAAGGTGTATCAGTTGAAACTGCTGAAAAAGCCATTTGGGTTGAACTGGAGAAACTGAAAAGTGAACTGGTTACGGCAGATGAATTAACAAAGGTTAAAAATAAAGTAGAATCTGTATTGGTATTTTCTGAGATGAGTTTATTAGATAAAGCCATGAATCTTGCTTATTATGAATTATTAGGTAATGCAGACTTATTAAACCAGGAAAGTGAAGAATTTTTAAAAGTAACTGCAGAAGACATCAAAAGAATCTCGAACGAAACTTTTGGCAGAGAACAATCCTCAACCTTGTATTATTTAACTGAAGAACATGCTTAACAGACAAGTAGCACCTGATTTTAAGCAGGTATCAACCATAAATTTTATTCAGCCTACGCATAGAACATTATCCAATAATGTACCTGTTTACACCATTTATTCGGGTGAGCAGGATTTGGTTAGGATCGAATTTATCTTTAATAATGTAAACTGGAACGTTGAAAAGCCGCTGCAAGCCATAGCGGTAAGTTCGCTGATCAATAACGGAACCACTAAATTTTCTGCTAAAGAAATTGCAGAAAAGATAGATTTTTATGGTGCTTTTTTCCAAACCGAATATGTTCAGGATCAATCGACGGTAACGCTTTACACGTTGAATAAACACCTGGCGGCGGTATTGCCCATTGTTAAAAACGTGCTTACCGATAGCCAGTTTCCACAGGAAGAGATTGATCTTTATATTCAGAACCAGAAGCAAAAACTACAGGTAAACCTGAAAAAAAATGACATGCTCGCCCGGAAGGAGTTTGCACATGCGCTCTTTGGCGACACCGCTTATGGCGTGGATATTCAGGCTAACCATTACGATGGGTTACAACGCGACGATTTAACCAGCTATTTTAAAGCAGCTTATGCGCCTGATAACTGCACAATTATAGTTTCAGGTAAATTTGAAGACACCAGCTTTGAATTGTTAAATAACGGGTTTGGCCGGGATTGGGAACCTGGTAATGCGAAAAAAAATGATTTCAGCTTTAGCATTGCGCCGAAAGCGGTTATTTATAAAGAGCGCCCTGATGCGTTGCAATCTGCCATCAGAATTGGGAAATTAGCAGTAAATCGTGCGCATGAAGATTTCCCAGGCTTGCAAATTTTAAATACAGTTTTAGGTGGGTATTTTGGCTCTCGCCTGATGAATAATATCAGAGAAGATAAAGGTTACACCTACGGAATTGGTTCAGGAATTTCTTCCTTGCAGGGTGCAGGTTATCTTTTTATTGCCACAGAAGTGGGTGCCGAAGTTTGCGCTGCCGCGTTAATCGAGATTTACAAAGAAATCGAAATACTTAAAAGCGAGCTGGTTGGTAATGAAGAATTGACCCTGGTGAAAAATTACATGCTAGGATCAATGTTAGGTAGCCTGGAAAATGTTTTCTCTCATGCAGACAAATTTAAAAACATTCATTTCTTTGGCTTAGGTTATGATTATTATCAAAACTATATCGCGAAAGTGAAAGCCATTACTGCTGAAGATATCCAGGCATTGGCGAATAAATATTTAAATACTGAAGACTTTACCGAAGTGGTAGTTGGAAAGAAGTAATTGGTTAACAATTACATTAAAAAGGGCAGAAAATATTTTTTCTGCCCTTTTCTGTTTAACGATATTGGCAAAGATATGCGGTTTGTACATCTGTTTTCACTTTGAACGAAGCGTTTGCAGGAACCTCAAACTGGCTACCTGCTTTAAAAATTTTCCAGTCTGTTTGCTCAGGAAGTAATGCAGAAAGTTCTCCCTCTACAATATACATGATCTCTTTATCTGCTGTTCCGAATTCGTATTCGCCGGGGTTAATGATTCCTACTGTTGATTTACCTTCTGCAGTTGTGTAGCCCAGTGATTTTACATTGCCATCAAAATATTGGTTTTCAGTGATCATATTCTTTTCTTGGTAAAGCTATAAAACTTTGTTTAAAACCGCTTTTTGTTTATCTGCCTGGTATACTTTTTTATAGAAATCTACATACTCGTTGTATTTTTCTGGCGGATATTTTTTGTTTGTCATGGTTTGCGTCCGGACATAAGTAATTGCATTATCCTTTGTGGTAAACCTGGCTGTGTAATTTCCAAATTCTGACGCGATCTGGATATCCTTTGGAAGAAATTCTACCGTGTAGCCTTTCGGGAGCGTAAAATTTATTTCATCCTCATCATGATAACCGTATGGCACAGCAAAATAAGTTTTTCTATTTTCTACCTTTAGCGGTACATTTTCTTTACGATTGATTTGATTAAGGGTTAAAAAGATTTTATCGCCAGATTTAGTGTAAAGCTGACCACTTTTAAAATTCAATTCTTCATTAATAATTGGTTTAGTTTTGTCTGGCTGTATATAGCTAAAGCTGGTTAACTCGGCAACTGGAATCTTATTTCCAGCAATAATTCGTTTACGTTGCTCGCCCGGTTCTAACAGCATCATACTTAAATTTTCTTCAAATTGTGCATTTGCATAGGTAGATTTTAGCGCTAGCAGGGCAGTGCCATCGTCAGCTAGATTGATCGTTGTTTTCCTTATTTGGTAATTATCTTTCGGACTATATACAGGTGTGCGAATGATTTTTCCACCCTGATCAGTCACCATTAATACGTTCCGGTCTGCATTGCTGTAGCCAATAAATCCCATGGGGTCATACTGACTAGTGCATTCCAGAAAGGTGGTATCCTTTTCCAATGGCACACACAGAATCATGTGGTTTGCCTGTCCCATGCTTGAATAATTGGTGTTTAGGCCCGGCATGCCATTTCCGATAACGATTAGGTTAGATGAAATTCCAGCTTCATTTAACAGGGCTTTCATGTAGTTGGAAAGTGCTTTACAATCGCCATAATTTACCTGGGCAACTTTTTCTGCCAGAATAGGCCTGAATCCGCCTATACCCAATTGTACGCTTACATAACGGGTGTTTTGTTGTAAATGATTGTAAAGAATCTTGATTTTATCTTTTGGCGTTTTGGCATCCTTAATGAGGTTTTGAACAAGCGCCTTTGCTGGTTCCGGAAGTTTATTCCCACCCGCGTTTAATCCATACATCCATGATCCGAAAGTTTTCCAGCTGTTGAAATTTCCTTTAGAGCCATCATACTCAAATTCATTAGGTGATGCTTTTACCCAGTTCGCCACGTTATCAATTCCGGTACTTAACGGCTCACTAACCAGCGCCGGAATGTTCTGGCTTTTCCATTTGTACTGAATTTTATCTGCAATAGCAGTAGAATCTGTTTTAAGATTTGCACTCGTCAGGTATCGAAGCTGGTAATTTTTGTTTTTTTGAATCGTATAACTTGATTTTTCAACTGAAATGTTAAAGCCCATTAAATCCCGCCAGGAAGGAAAATATAGTAGGCCTTTAAATTCTTTGGTGAAACTGTATTCTATGGTGTAAGGATAGCTTAGGGCGATGAAGTTGATAGATTTCATTCTGTTCTCTTCATAAATAGAAGAATTGGAGGTTAAACTTTGGTCTTTAACATCCGATGATTTATAGTCTTTAATCTTTTTTCCTGTAGCGTCGTAAATAGAAGCTTTGATGTTTGAAATGCTCATGAACTTGTCATAAATCTCTGTCATTTCAGCAAGTCCGTCTCCGGCCTTATTTAAGATAGTAATGGCAACTTTATAGTCGTACTGTCCGCTACTTAAGCTTTTGATGTCGAAAAACTGTTCCTCGTTGCGCACTACAGCGATGGCATCTTTTTTTAAATCGTCTGGAATTTTAGCAACATCATATCCGCCTTGTGCAAAAACGCTACCAAGACATGCGCTAAATAAAATTATGGTGAATAAGTATTTCATTATGATTTCCTTTTAAAAACGATTTGTTCAGCCTGTTTTTCTACAATGGTTTTGAATAATTCTTTAAGATCAAAGTATTCATCTGAGGTATAAAGCGATTTATTTACGTTGATGATGCTTCTAACCATTAGCATTTTTCCTTCAGTAATATAGCTGATCGAAAAACTCCCTTTCTCATCCGGCAGTTTATAATTGCCGCTTTTTGGTAATTTATCTATCTCATAATCTTCCGGAAAGTTTAACGTCATCCGATAAGTTTCTTTAAATGGAAAGGCAAAGTCTACAGGGAATTTACGTTCTTCATGCTTAAACAGGTTCTCTTTGGTGCGTTCGAACAGGAGCGGAGTGAAGTACACCAGGTTACCGGCCTCTTCCACGTTATCTTCGATTGCAACATCCATAGATTCAGTTAGTAATCCCGCTAAATCATCGAGGTTTTGGATTTTATAATTTTTAATTTCTAAACCTGTTTTATCACTTTTAAAAGCCTTTACAAATTCTGCATCGTTATTCGCGCTGCGATATTTTTCACGAAGGTTAAGGGCGATGTAACCTTTTGAATATTGATTGATTTGGCCTGATAGTTTGTTTTCTTTATCGAGTTTTAAATTATAAGCAAATACTTTTTCATTTAAAGAAGTGGGTTCAGTAGAAATCCAGTTGCCCGAGAGCTTTTTAAGGTTCACATAGAAACCCTGATGGTTAAGGTTCTCATCACTTAACATCCCAATGGGCAAGTCTTTGTTTGTGGCATCAAGAAAATAAACTGTACTGTCAATTTGTGTAACCAGTACTACGTTGTTGAAGCCCGAAATTACCGGGTAACCGGGATGCTCACCATGGTTTCGGGTGCTAATTAACACGGGATAAGCGGTGATTTTGGCTTCTTTAAGCAGGCTCAACAGGGAGAGATTGATGTCTGCAGAGGATCCCGTTTTTTTCTCAAAAACACTCTTAGGACTTAATAGCGAGGTGTAGATGGAATAATCATCATTCCATTTGATGTTATTCTTTACATAGGTGAAGATGGAATTGATGATTGCTAACGTATCTTTTTCTGACTTTACAATTCCGGGCAGAACAGCTTTGGCATAACTGTTTTTGTTGATGAAGAATCCGAAATTTTCATCTTCATTTAAACCGGTAATAATTTTATCCCAGGAGCCATTAAAGTCTCTGTAAATATCTTTTGGAAAATTTGTTCCCCTTAATTCAAAAGCAATTTTCGGAATATAGTCATCCATTGTGGTAATGAAAGGCTCGTCTTTTAAAGCAGGTGCATTTTCAACCACATATTTATCGTACGTTGCGGTAGAAGGTAAGCCTGTTACGTAACTGGCATTTATCGATTGATGTAACGGGTGACTGATTTGATAATATCCGCTGGTATTGTGCTTGTAATTAAAGTATTCTGGTATTTTAACATTGTATTCTGACCATAAGGTTGGGATATCACTTTGAAATTTCCACCCACGGAGGGTGAAAATAAAATCTGATTTTATTTTGTATTTGAATTCGATAATTGATCCTTCCTTTACGTTTGGCAATGCAAATTTCTTGATCAGGTAGTTTTTATTAAACTCTTCGGTAAATTTAGCGTCTTTGTTTAGTTTGCTCACTACCATTTTGCCATCAAGCATGTTGTAGGTTGCTGCATCCATATAGCTCAAATCTTCTTTCGCCTGGCTGTTTTGTTTGTAAAGCTGCACTTGAAAATTCGCAAGGTCATAACCGCTTTTAGTTAAAATTTTATAGCGGATGTGTCTTTCATAAACATAGTTGAAACTATTTTCAGTTTGACTATATTCGAAATAACAATCTCCAACATCGAATAATTTTATTGCTGCAGCTGATGAGTCCGGGCCGGTTGCTTTGGTTTCAAATTCTGAGGGTGCAATTTTACCGAATTTAAATTCTCGTTTTATTGGAGGTTTAGTTTGCGCGTAAGTAGTCGAAACCCCAATGCACAGCATAAGGGTCAGAAATTTGAGGGCGATTTTCTGCATTTGGTATTTTTGTTTGGTTGTACAATAATAAGGTAACTATTGAATATTTTAAGGATTTCGTAAGATTTTTTATACAAGAATAAACCTGTTGTGATTTTCTTTCCTTATTTAAACTACTGATATTTACAACAACAAATGCAATTTGATAGCGTAATAGCCTGGCGTTGTGATTTGCTTTCTTTCTTTGAACTACTGATATTTACAACAACTTTAACCAGGGAACAATACCGTTTCGTCCAGTTGTGATTTGCTTTCTTTCTTTGAACTACTGATATTTACAACAACATTATGTATGGTTTCTCGTCGCCATGCGCTGTTGTGATTTGCTTTCTTTCTTTGAACTACTGATATTTACAACAACTCTTCTCTTTCTACAATTTTCCAGTTGTTGTTGTGATTTGCTTTCTTTCTTTGAACTACTGATATTTACAACAACAGGCTTGACGCGCAACAGTTGGAACAAGTAGTTGTGATTTGCTTTCTTTCTTTGAACTACTGATATTTACAACAACAAGAAGATTTGAAAAAAGATCAGCAACAGGTTGTGATTTGCTTTCTTTCTTTGAACTACTGATATTTACAACAACAAAAACTGGGTGTTCTATAAAGGTGGTTGGGTTGTGATTTGCTTTCTTTCTTTGAACTACTGATATTTACAACAACCGCCTCCTATAACATTTAAGGTATTGTCCAGTTGTGATTTGCTTTCTTTCTTTGAACTACTGATATTTACAACAACAGTCGAGCCTGGTTTTTTCGTCGGGTCTCAGTTGTGATTTGCTTTCTTTCTTTGAACTACTGATATTTACAACAACTGTCTGTCTTGATTGCGCTTGCTTCCTGCAGTTGTGATTTGCTTTCTTTCTTTGAACTACTGATATTTACAACAACACAAAACAATCGATGAAGTAATCACGAGAAGTTGTGATTTGCTTTCTTTCTTTGAACTACTGATATTTACAACAACATGATATACCGGTAGGCGATTCAAATTTCGGTTGTGATTTGCTTTCTTTCTTTGAACTACTGATATTTACAACAACGTTTTCTTCTTTGATGGGCTTCATTAAACCGTTGTGATTTGCTTTCTTTCTTTGAACTACTAATATTTACAACAACGAAACATGATTAAAAAAAGAATTGAACCTGGTTGTGATTTGCTTTCTTTCTTTGAACTACTGATATTTACAACAACAACGTTAAAGAAATAACGGTTGTTACTGACGTTGTGATTTGCTTTCTTTCTTTGAACTACTGATATTTACAACAACACGCCTGTATACAACGTGCACGTAACAAATGTTGTGATTTGCTTTCTTTCTTTGAACTACTGATATTTACAACAACGCAGTCCATCAGGCCTATTTGAATGATATTGTTGTGATTTGCTTTCTTTCTTTGAACTACTGATATTTACAACAACACGTTACCTTTTTATCTTCATGTGTATAAGGTTGTGATTTGCTTTCTTTCTTTGAACTACTGATATTTACAACAACAAAATGAACAAGATAAGAGATGAAACCAGTGTTGTGATTTGCTTTCTTTCTTTGAACTACTGATATTTACAACAACCGACGACTACCAGGACGCAGTATGGAACCAGTTGTGATTTGCTTTCTTTCTTTGAACTACTGATATTTACAACAACAAAAACGACAGGAGACAAATAGAACAGCAAGTTGTGATTTGCTTTCTTTCTTTGAACTACTGATATTTACAACAACTTATTCCTACCCATTTCAACACCGTTTAGCGTTGTGATTTGCTTTCTTTCTTTGAACTACTGATATTTACAACAACGGCACTGAAGTACTTTGAGAAATTCTACTAGTTGTGATTTGCTTTCTTTCTTTGAACTACTGATATTTACAACAACTACAGTCTGATAAGTCCGCCAGCTTACCTGGTTGTGATTTGCTTTCTTTCTTTGAACTACTGATATTTACAACAACAATATCGTTCGTATCAATGATATCGTAGAGTTGTGATTTGCTTTCTTTCTTTGAACTACTGATATTTACAACAACCAACAACAAGAATATTACCATTGATGTAAGGTTGTGATTTGCTTTCTTTCTTTGAACTACTGATATTTACAACAACTTGTTTTCGTTTTATTAGTTAGCACTGTTAGTTGTGATTTGCTTTCTTTCTTTGAACTACTGATATTTACAACAACAAAATACTTTGATCATTTAAGATATCGCGTGTTGTGATTTGCTTTCTTTCTTTGAACTACTGATATTTACAACAACAACAACGGTTTATTTCTAATTGGCGACAAAGTTGTGATTTGCTTTCTTTCTTTGAACTACTGATATTTACAACAACAATTTGCAAGTAAACTGATATCAAGCACCGGTTGTGATTTGCTTTCTTTCTTTGAACTACTGATATTTACAACAACAGTAAATAAAAGTGATCCATCACCAGTACGTTGTGATTTGCTTTCTTTCTTTGAACTACTGATATTTACAACAACGGTTACTCATGTTTCTGCGGCCATTTATCCAGGTTGTGATTTGCTTTCTTTCTTTGAACTACTGATATTTACAACAACTAGGAGCAGTAGTAAGAGCACAAGAAATAGGTTGTGATTTGCTTTCTTTCTTTGAACTACTGATATTTACAACAACGGCAAGGAAAAAGAACAAGGGCTAGAAGCAGTTGTGATTTGCTTTCTTTCTTTGAACTACTGATATTTACAACAACCCACGTCCGCCATTGCAACTTTGGCATCTAGTTGTGATTTGCTTTCTTTCTTTGAACTACTGATATTTACAACAACTGCATTTTTAGGGTTTACAATGGTCGACTAGTTGTGATTTGCTTTCTTTCTTTGAACTACTGATATTTACAACAACAAGTATTAACCCTGTTTAACGAAGAATATGTTGTGATTTGCTTTCTTTCTTTGAACTACTGATATTTACAACAACGTGGGTGGAGCAACAGAGGTTGAGGTATCAGTTGTGATTTGCTTTCTTTCTTTGAACTACTGATATTTACAACAACAAAGATGTTACAAAATATACACATTTTATAGTTGTGATTTGCTTTCTTTCTTTGAACTACTGATATTTACAACAACAAAAAGACAGACTTCAAACATCAAGAATAGTTGTGATTTGCTTTCTTTCTTTGAACTACTGATATTTACAACAACCAAGACTAGAAGAACTAGAGCTAATCACAAGTTGTGATTTGCTTTCTTTCTTTGAACTACTGATATTTACAACAACAGATGCTACGTTGTTAAACCCGAAAAACTTGTTGTGATTTGCTTTCTTTCTTTGAACTACTGATATTTACAACAACATGCAAAAAATTTTACTACAATACAGATGGTTGTGATTTGCTTTCTTTCTTTGAACTACTGATATTTACAACAACCGCCCACATTCTTAGACCTGTCGTACCCTAGTTGTGATTTGCTTTCTTTCTTTGAACTACTGATATTTACAACAACGATTAAGAGCTATTGCTTATAAGCAATTGAGTTGTGATTTGCTTTCTTTCTTTGAACTACTGATATTTACAACAACCTTGATCGTGAAGGCCTGATCCAATTTACTGTTGTGATTTGCTTTCTTTCTTTGAACTACTGATATTTACAACAACCATCACTTCCGCATCACTATAGCCAGCGTTGTTGTGATTTGCTTTCTTTCTTTGAACTACTGATATTTACAACAACGTTCTATACTAACCTCGAAAGCACCACGCAGTTGTGATTTGCTTTCTTTCTTTGAACTACTGATATTTACAACAACGAAATCTAATTCACGATCGTTAGTAGATCCGTTGTGATTTGCTTTCTTTCTTTGAACTACTGATATTTACAACAACGAAATCCAGATAATGAGCACCACCGCCAGTGTTGTGATTTGCTTTCTTTCTTTGAACTACTGATATTTACAACAACTCAACAAAGTGTCTTAAACTGTCGGTCATAGTTGTGATTTGCTTTCTTTCTTTGAACTACTGATATTTACAACAACGAAGACTTGAAAGCTTCCATAAAAGATTTTGTTGTGATTTGCTTTCTTTCTTTGAACTACTGATATTTACAACAACCCTCCTCGTCATCAGCAGGGTTAACCATGCGTTGTGATTTGCTTTCTTTCTTTGAACTACTGATATTTACAACAACCTAAAGATTTTTTAAAAGCTCCAGGATTAAGTTGTGATTTGCTTTCTTTCTTTGAACTACTGATATTTACAACAACAGTTTACGTTGAGCTTTACGATAATTCAATGTTGTGATTTGCTTTCTTTCTTTGAACTACTGATATTTACAACAACCCGTGTGATGAAAAACCTTCCTTGTCAACTGTTGTGATTTGCTTTCTTTCTTTGAACTACTGATATTTACAACAACCTTTGGGATGAAGATTATGAGGTGTATTTGGTTGTGATTTGCTTTCTTTCTTTGAACTACTGATATTTACAACAACAAACTTGCGGTTTTGTTCGGTATGCCGCACGTTGTGATTTGCTTTCTTTCTTTGAACTACTGATATTTACAACAACGCTGGGACGACGTAACGGTGGCTACTTTAGTTGTGATTTGCTTTCTTTCTTTGAACTACTGATATTTACAACAACCCGCCGATAGATGCGTTAAAGGACTGGGCCGTTGTGATTTGCTTTCTTTCTTTGAACTACTGATATTTACAACAACGTAATTTATATATCCCAGTACCTAAAACGAGTTGTGATTTGCTTTCTTTCTTTGAACTACTGATATTTACAACAACTAGACGGGGTTAATTATATAGTAGCGATAGGTTGTGATTTGCTTTCTTTCTTTGAACTACTGATATTTACAACAACGCACCACCACCCACCAGCACGAAGCGCCCTGTTGTGATTTGCTTTCTTTCTTTGAACTACTGATATTTACAACAACAGGGCGCGCGGGCTGGATAACACACCGCGTGTTGTGATTTGCTTTCTTTCTTTGAACTATGGATATTCTGGCAATATTGACCCCAGTAATGCACCATACTGACCCCCCTCGGGGATTTGGCCTGTCATAGCTGACGGCATGACAATTTTACCTTTTTTTTCTTAGACTTTCTCCTTTTAATTCAATTCTATAAGATGTGTGCACCATACGATCCAAAAAGGCATCGGCCAGAGTTGAATCTCCAAAGATGTCCCACCATTTTTCCACTGGTAGTTGACTGGCAATTATAGTTGCTTTTTTTGCATGCCGATCCTCAATTATCTCCAGCATATCCATTCGCTGCTGCTGTTCGAAATGAGTTAGTCCAAAATCATCCAGAATAAGCAGATCTGCTTTTGATATCTTTTCAAATAACTTATGGACACTTCCATCAATCCGGCTCATCTTTGTTTTTAAAAGTAACTTCTGTACATTGAAGTAAGCGACTCTGTACCCTTGGGCACATGCCTGGTGCCCCAATGCGGAAACCAGGAACGATTTTCCGGTTCCTGTGGAACCGCAGACCAATATTGCCTCTCCCTTGGGAATATACTCGCCTGTGGCAAGGATTCCCACAGTAGCCTTGTCCAGTCCTCGCTTGGAATCCATGTTCAGTTCCTCGATTGATGCCTTATAACGGAAGTTTGCATTTAACTGAAGACGTTCAAACCGCTTTCCATCCCGGTCATCTGTCTCTGCCTGAAGCAATATTTCCATCCCCTCACTCAAGGTTAGCTCATGTAGTTTTCTTGTTTCATTAAGGGCTGACCAGCTACGGGTCATACCATGGAGACGTAGATGCCTGAGTTGTGTTTCGATATTCATTTTCTAGAATTTGATTGTTGTTTGTGAATAATATTCCATACCACGGATATTGTTATGATCTGGGAGTGGCTGTTCATGTTTCGGTTCATCCTGATTTCCAACCATGTTATTTTTTAGGATGCGTTCAACAAAGCGATATGAAAGATTGCGGACATTCATTGCAAGCTCACAGGCTGCCCCAAATTTGTCGGAATCCACACCTTTCTGCAGCCGGAGAAGCCCGTCACATGTACGGTAGAGTTGTTCCGGATGTGTGTTCTGCTCGAATATCATCTGGAAGAGAAGATGCAGTTCTGCAGATTTCTCCTTTGCCCTGGTGATATAATATTTAGGACTCCTCTCCAGATAATGCTGGTGATGAGAGCTCAGATGATCTTTTTGAGTGGAGTAACCAGCTGGATTCAGATTCCGTACATGGACTGCAATCTGTTTGTTTCTGGCGTATATCTTCACCATGCTCCTGGTATAAACCACCTGAACTTTTTGTCCTACATAGGCAAAGGGGACGCTGTAATAGTGTTTATCCTTACCTAGGTAGATGTGGTTATTGTGCGCCACCTTTGGCTCCGAATAATACTTTACCTCAAAGCTTTCGGCCGGCAGTGGATGGAGCAGGTGTTTCTCAGCAGCAAGAAAACGCTCTTCTCTGCAGTAGGGCTTTTGCTGCATCCTGGTCTGGTTATGCGCCTTCACCTTTTCCCGGATGGCCTGGTTAAGCGATTCGATATCAAAGAACTGACGGTTCCTAAGTCTGGCATAAACACGGTTGTATACCAGCTTGACCTGATTCTCCACCAATGCCTTATCTTTTGGTTTTTTCGATCTTGCAGGGATCACGGTAATCCCATAGTGATTGGCAAAATCATCCAGTGCACGGTTGATCTCCGGCTCAAACCTGTTGGCTTTTATAACTGCAGACTTCAGGTTATCCGGTACCAGTACCGCAGGCGCACCGCCAAGTTCCCTAAGACAACATTCGAGCGCATGGAGAAAATCATCTACCCTCTGGCTCCTGACGGCCATTACAAAGCAGTAATCAGAGAATGGAAGCGATGCCACAAATATCTGGCAGGCAATAACTTCACCGGTCTCTCTATCAATATAATGCATTTGCTTACCAGCAAAGTCAACGAACAGCTTATCTGCGGCAAGATGCTCAAGTCGCATTCCGGGACGTCTGGCGATGAGTTGCTGACGAAGATGGAAACAAAACTGTGGATAGCTGTATGCAGGTTTGCAACCAGCCTCATATTCCTCATAGAGAAGTAGACGGGTCATCCCAACCGATTCAAGTTCCTTGGCATAATAGGTCAGGTTAGACCGAAGATATTCAAACCTGGGATCTTTATAGGCTGGACTTCCTATGTGAAAT
>NZ_WKKH01000070.1 GCF_009674725.1 Pedobacter petrophilus
GGACCTTATTAAATTAACTCGGCTAAGGGGGGCTTTTTAAAGTGGTGAAGAGGGGTCAATTTGAAGCGGTTTATCCACATGATAACCATATATACGAATATATAAATATTCGTATATATTATTTCAATTGACCTTCAATAAAATGCCCTTAATTGGGCATTTTAAATTTCGGTCTGCTTCAAAATAAGCCCTTTAAATTGGGCTTATTTTTTCGCTCCTAAGTTAGAGAGAAATAAGGATTTTGATAAATCCTTATTTCTCTCTAACTTAGGCTAACTTGAAGGAGCGAGGGGCGTAAACGTATATACATTTTGCTTTGCAAAAGTATATTCTTATTACGACCCTCGCCCTACGGGGTTTAAAATTTCTTAACGCTACGCTAAAATTTTTTGGAAGTGACCAGTTTAACCTGGTCACAGTGAAAAGACAGAAATGAACAAAAAGGAAAATCCAAGATTAAAAAATCTTGTCATAAGAGTAACCGAAAAAGAGCAACATGAGATCAATGGAAAAGCCCAAGATTTGGGGCTTTCCATTTCTGATTATGGCAGACAATTAATGCTTAAAGGTGCAGTCTTATCGGTTCAAAAAATTGAAACCGAAACCGAAGCACCCAGTACAGGTATAGACAGAAGAACAATCATCGGCATAGCAAACAACCTTAATCAGTTGAGCAGGTATGCCAACCAAACCAAGCAACTACCCGACATTGAAAAGGTGTTAAAGCAAGTTGAAAAGATAATATCAAAATGGTAGTCGAAGTTAGCACAGGCAAAGGATTTCGTGCCACAGTATCGTACGTTCAAAAGGAGCACGAACCAAATTTAACGAACGACAGGAAGCCCGAAATCATAGAGAAAAACAATATCTATGGTAATACCCGAGATATGGCAAAGCAAATGCGATTTGTTGCCAATGCTAATGAAAGAGTAAGCAAGCCAGTAATGCACTTTTCAGTCAATTTCAGCAAGGATGAAAAGATAAGCGAAGAACAACGCCAACAGGCGGTAAAATCAGTTTTAAAAGAAGTAGGCGTAAAGGAAGAAAACCATCAATATTTTATAGTAAAGCACAACGATACCGAAAATCCACACTACCACATCGTTTTGAATAAGGTTGACTTAGATGGTAAAAAACTGAATTTAGGTTTCGATGGCAAGCGAGAGGAATTTATAAAAAACAGGCTCCAAGTCGTAGCAGATAAAATAGAGAAAGAACAGGGCTTAAAGCGTACAGAGGGAAGAAATATCATTTATGATCCAGGGAACGAAAAAGGGTATAGATTTCTAACAGCAGAGGAAAAAGCTCAACGAAAACCGAGAGATAAAAAAATAAGTTTGGATAAAGACCCAAATAAAAGAGAACAGCAAAGCCGTATCCAGAATGAGGTTAAAAACGTTCTGCAGGACAAAAATATCACCACGCCCGACCAATTTAAACAGGCATTGGATAGAAAAGGGGTGGATGTAAGGTTTTCTGAAAATAAAAACGGTATATCAGGGGTGGCGTTTAAAACGGATAAGATAAGCGTTAAAGGCTCTCAAATCGGGGCTAAATGGAGCGATATAAGCAGGGTTTTACAGAATAACAGCAAATCTATCCAAGAAACAAAAAATGTTTCAAGGGAAGCTTTAGAGGGCTATCTAAAGGAAGATTTACAAAAAGTTATTTCACAATCCCTATCTATTGGCTATAGTGCAAATGTTTCAGGTTTCCTGAAAAACCGAGGCTTAACGCCAACCCCAAAAGGTTATTCATACAAATTCAATGATGCGCATTTTATAATCAAATCAGACCTTGAAAAAGGGATATTAAACACCATTTTACAAAGCAAAGCCCTACAAACCAAGTACGAGGAACGGAAAGCATATGAGGAAAAAGTAAAAAATGCAAAGCCAATGGAAATAAAGCCTGTTCCTTTTCTTTTTGCCGGCAAAATAAAAGAAGAAAACCTCAGAGCTGAAGCCTACAACAGCCGTTTAGAACAGGAAAAAGAGAAGATAAAACAGAACCCAGCCAAAGAGCCAAGCCAAGAAAGAAAGGCTTTGATCAATGGCTACATTGAAAGAGCCGTAAAAAGTGAAATACAAGTAGATGAACCAAAAAACAGGCAGGAAAAGGAATTAAGTCGGTTTGAACAAATAAAAGCCCAACGAGAGGAAAAAGACCAAGACCAAGAAAAAAAACGAGGTTTTAAACGATAAAACTAATAACATGGAAACGAAAATTTTTTACACCGCTTACGAAATCAATGCTCTACGTGAGATAAGGCGAGCAAGCAAAGACAAGTCCAATACTGATTTAAACAAGCTGAAAGAAAGCTTGGCCAAAAGAAATATCAATGTGAATTTTGAAGTTAAAAACGGAAGAATACAAAGCATTTCTTTTAAAAAGAATGAGTTCGAAATAAACTCTATCAAAGGCAATGACCGAGTTTTTACCGATAGGATTGTAAAAAGCATCAATGAGAACAAAAATAGCCTAGAACAGGCTAAAAAGGAAGAAAAAAAGCCCGATTACAACCGATTTGCTGAATTAAAAAAGCATCGGGAAGAAAGAACAGAGTTATTGAGCAGAGATATGTACAACACAAAAGGATTTTCAAAATGAAAAAGGTAGAACATCAGCACGCAAAAAAAAAGGGTAGAAGCTTAGTAAGCAAAATCGTCCTTTATTTATTTCTCTTTTGGTTAGGTTCAATGGCTCTATCTGCTTTATTCGTTGCAGGTGGATCAATGTCCAATGGGTCCGTCGGTAAACTTGTTGTTTATGCCGTTATCGGGGGCATTGGTTATTTGATTTACAAACGATATAACAAGAAAAATAGTGGTATAAACATTCTCGGAAGCCAAACCCCTACACAAGACCTAAGTCTTTCTTTAAATGGTACTGTACAGATACCAAACCCATACGCAGGCGTTTTTATAAGTGGTGGAGCAGGAGCAGGTAAAAGCAAGTCAATCATTGAACCGATTATTTATGATGCAGGCAGAAAAGGATTTACAGGCGTTGTTTACGACTTCAAGTTTCCAGAGCTGGCAAGCTATGTAAACACCGCTTACAAGAACACTAACATCAAGCCTTATTTTATCAATTTTACAGATTTGAGCCGAAGCAACAGGATAAACCCCATTGCGCCAGATTTGATGATAAATGACAGTTTTGCCCGAGAATTTGCCTTCTCAGTTTTAGCAAACCTCAATCCTACCATGATAAGCAAGCCAGACTTTTGGAGCGAAAACGCAACAGCGCTGCTGGCTTCAGTCTTCTGGTACTTGAAGAAAAAACACCCTCAATACTGTACTTTACCACATGCGATGAGCATGATTTTACAGCCCAATTTGGAGAGCCTTTTAAATACCCTGGACAAAGAACAGAAATGCGCTGATATGATTGCGCCAATAATGACAGCATACGCCAATAAAGCGGATAATCAACTAGCAGGGGTTTTGTCAAGCCTACAAATCTCACTATCTAAAATCAATACAGAAGAAGTTTATTATTTAACCACCAAGAGCGATTTTAACCTTGATTTAAACAATCCAAACAGTCGGGGAATGCTCGTGATCGGGAACAGCCCGACACTGGCAAGCACATATAGCCCTATAATAGGCTTAATTCTTACATCGGTTAGTAAGCTTTTAAATCAGCAGGGGAAAGAAAAAAGTGTTTTTATGCTCGATGAATTTCCGACCGTTTATGTTCCCAATATAGAACAGTTGCCAGCTACAGCCAGAAGCAATAAGGTTGCTACAGTCCTAGCCTGTCAAGATATTGCCCAAATGGTGGATAAATACGGACGAGACAAAGCGGACACCATTCTTTCTAACCTTGGAAACCAATTTTACGGAAGAACCACAAACCCACAGACCGCACAGAGAGTAAGCCAAATATTTGGCAAGTCTGATAAGTTAATGGCCACAGAAAGTAAAAACTATGACAGAACGCTTATAGGAGACCGCAGGACAGGCAGTGGAGAAAGTTATTCTTATCAGGAAAGAGATTTGGTAAGAGTACAAGATGTTGCAACATTGCCAACAGGTTCGTTCTACAGCATTTTAAGCGAAGGAGCGCACAAACAGGGGCTTGCTTCCATTCCAATGAACCAAAGCTTTGTAAAGACGGAAATAGAACCATTTCAGCAAGTTTCAGCCCACGAGATAGAACAAGCCTACTATCAAGTTAAGGAAGATGTAAAACAGATTTTAATACCTGTATAAAGATATCAAATATGCCTATACCAAAGTTAAAAGCGATATGGAGCACATATTAGTGAAAAATTAACAGCGAATTTTTGCATTTGTATCGTACGATACACTGATTTTATAGATAAAATCAGACAAATGGTATTATCTAACACAAGTAATTAGGGCTTAAATTGCTGTAAATTAGATATTAAGTTTTTTTAAAATGGAATAGTATATCAATAGAAATCATTAAGACGGCTACGTTTAATGATCATTCAGGGCCGATTCCACTTAAAAAAGTCTGATTTAAGGTTATTTTAGTGAAAATGGTATTATCTAACACAAGTAATTAGGGCTTAAATTGCTGTAAATTAGATATTAAGCTTTTTTTAAAATGGAATAGTATATCAATAGAAACCATTAAGACGGCTACGTTTAATGATCATTCAGGGCCGATTCCACTTAAAAAAAGCTGATTTAAGGTGATTTTAGTCAAATTAGTATTATCTATGGCGAGTAATTGACACTTAAGTAGCTGTAAATTAGATGTTAAATTTTTTTAAAATGGAATAGTATATTAATAGAAATCAGTAAGAAGACTGCCTTTAATGGTCATCCAAGGCCACTTTATACTTCAAAAAGTCTGATCTAAGGCAATTTGATGAAAATGGTATTATCTATGGCGAGAGATACCATCAGCAGCTTTATCTTTTTATAAGGTAGGCTGCAAGTAAACCTATGAGAACCTTTATTATATCTATAATCCAATTAATAACATCTTTTGTTGTTATTTTCTCTTTTTGTTGAATCGTAGTGGCTTGCTTTTTCATATTATTCTTCTTTATAGTCTGCAAGTTTAAAGCGGTATAAAATATTTTGAAAGGACAGCATAATCCCTTCAAGACAAAATTATCGGTATAAGTATGGGCGGTCAAGCGACCATATCTATCAAGGCACGTTAATAAGTGACATAGATAAATAGAAGGATTGAAACGGTAAACGACAACGAGTGTTCCGCCACTAAAAGTGGCCTGCGTGCTTCGCCACGCCTTGCTTCTACTGTAAAGACATGATATTTAAAAAGAACTTTGTAAGTTGGAATTGATGCTAATAATTGTATATTTACGTCAATACGTAATAATGTAAATACGTATTGACATAATATGTTTAATGGCTAAAATAATTACAATTGCGCATCAAAAAGGAGGGGTAGGTAAGAGCACCTTAGCTTTGAACCTCGCTTATCGATTTAGTAAAGAAGTAACTACGGGTTTAACAGATACAGATCCCCAGGGATCGACCATGCAGTTAAAAGATATTGTTGAGGGTATCGATATTATAAAATACGAGGGTATGAAACACTTAAAAGCAGAACCCTATAAGGTTATCTTTATCGATACTCCTCCTTATTTAACTGAAAACATGATACCCATATTTCTGGAATCGGACTTTGTTTTAATACCCACAAAAGCAGGAGTACCCGACATAATGGCGATACGTGCAACTATTGAGTTAGTAAAGGAAGCACAGCGAAAAAAGCCAGAGTTAAAAGCAGGTATAGTTCTTAATATGGTAAAGCCTAGAGCAAGTATAACCGAACAGGCCAGAAAGCAATTAGAAAATTATGATATGCCTATTCTCGCAGAAATTCGTGATAGGGTTGTCTTTAATAATACTTTTCTTTCTGGAGGAATAAGCACAGGTACTGATCAACAAGCTATACAGGAATTAGAACATTTAACAACTCAAATCCTAAACTTATTGTAATGGGAGCATTCGATAAATTAAACCAGATAACACCTAAAGAAACTCCAAAACAAAAGATTGTGCCTGTTAAGGAGCGGAAACGGGATGCTGAAAGTAGTTACACACTTTGGTTAGATAAAGATCTTTTAAAAGCATTAAAGATTAAAGCAGTTGAAGATGGTGTAAATGTTAAAACCCTTGTTGAAGAAGCGGTAAGGTCATATTTAACGTAATAACGTATTGATGTAAATACGTTATTACGTTATTTTTACAGTAACTTTCTATTAGATACTATTGTTATTTCTGTTTCATCCTCCGTATAAAATGGAACTAATCTATAAGTGGTTTTATTACCCTTCTCTTTGCAAATTTCAATGGCCTTGGATTCTTCATAAGTTGCTGCAAAAGCATAGCCATCTTTATCTTGGATTACATAAATATGATTCATATTAATATGTTAAGGTTTATGATTTTATAGAAATAACACCTTTTTTCTGAAACACTCCAACTATAAAGGCAGCCGGATCATTAATAGCTGTTTTTCCTTTTTTCATTTGCTCTATTAGTTTAAGAAATTCGTCAAAATTTTTGTGAGCAATGAGTTTGGCCATATCCTCAGAAACGCCATAGGCAGTAACAGTTCTTACTGCCTTCTGAAATTCAATAGATTGATTAAAATCGATAGTTAACTGTTTTTCTTTTTTAAAATCTACATAAATAACAATGAGTTCATAGGAGCGCCCCCGCTTTTTCAGATCATAATCAAACTGAACATCTGTATGTTCATTTATCTGCTTTTTTGCTATATCTAGTACTTTAGTTTGAAACTCGCTAATTCTCTCAAATTGCTCTTTAGTCTTTCCTTTTGGGTCTTTTAAACTAAGCATTTCTTTAAGATCCGAAATAGTCATTTTAACTACGCCAGCTGACCTCCATTGACAAGCAAGAGCATATAAACGTTTAGCATATTTTGATGAACAAGAAAGTACCGCTTTTAATTGCATTCTGGTAAAATTGTTTTTTAACTCAAAAAAGTACGGTCTAGCCTTATCATTGATTGCAACTGTAAAATATCCTTTACCGGTATGGTATGTAAAGCTTTTAAACAGCCACAATTGAATATATTTTTCTGTTGTTTCTATCTCAAACATTCGAGAACCAATATCCTGGCTTGCTTCTCTAAGCTGCTGATAATTCCATTTTCTACCGGTAATTAATTCAATGTCCTGTACATGAATATCATACTCTTTGTCTTTATCATCACCTTTTTCCAAACATGCTAAAAGCATAAACAGGATATCTAGTTGACAAGCGGTAAAATCATAGCGCCCGCTTGTGATCATATTGTGTTGCATGATTACTTTATTTGCCGGGATTTGATAAACTTCCATAATCCAAACATAAGCATAACCACAATTAAAAACAACATATGTTTATCATTGTGGTTTTTAACTTATAAAAGGTGGTTTTTAGGTTATAAAAAGTGGTAATTGACTTATAAAAAGTGGTAATTGACTTATAAAAGGTGGTTTTTAGCCAATATAACCAACTGTATATCAATTTATTACGCACACCGAAAATAAAGAAAATAAATAAAGTATAAAAAACATTGTTATGCCCCTCCAAAAAAGCTTCTACGATAAAAAAGATTGTACAAATAGCAACAAAAAAACAAAGAGGGGGATTAAATAAAAAAAATCGAGTTGCGCCGCGATGTTATAACATTTAATGTTAAATTGCACTTTAAATAGGGTATTGGTTATAACATGAAAACAAACATTATAAATATTGGTAATAGCTACGGAATCATACTTCCTACAGTGCTTTTAAAGCAATTAAAATTATCTAAGAGATCCACTGTAGAACTTACAATAAGTAATGGAAGCATTATTATTAAACCTAAACCACGTCAAGGATGGGCCGAAGCTGCTTATTCCATAAGCATTGCTGGAAATGATAGAGAGCATTTACCTAACGAATTTGAAAAGGAAGAATGGACATGGTAAAAATTCATCAATATGAAGTTTTCTTGATTTCTTTGGATCCTTTATTAGGAAGTGAAGTGCAAAAAACGCTACCATGCGTAGTAGTAAGTCCGGACGAAATGAATGAATTTTCAAAAACTTTAATTGTTATCCCAATAACATCTAAGGTTATGAGCTATCCTTGGCGTGTACCTTGCCTTATTGATAACAGATCTGCCTCTATGGCTACTGATCAAATAAAAGTAGTAGATAGAGCTTCTATAGCTCTTAAAATTGGAAAGCTGTCTAAAGGCGAAATAATTGTTTTAAAAGACGCTTTGCATAAAATGCTGATTGATTAAATATTATTATATGAGTTTTTGGAATACATCTGGTTATAGTTACCACAGTTTTGCAGACCTTCCTGAGCAGGACGTAAATAGATTAATAGAAAATCTGACTCGTGAGGATCTTATTGAATGGCTTTCCTGGAATGATCCGAATGGCATTTATGAAGATGAACAATCATTGAAAGAAATCAATAATATAATGTCGAGAGAAGAGGGTATGGAAATTATGCTTAGGCATATTAATGAAAGTAGAAGTATTACTTAAATTTATGGCAGACGTACATTCGGTAGCAACCCGCTCTTATAACATGAGCCAAATACGAAGTAAGGATACTAAGCCTGAAATAGTTGTCCGTAAATTTTTGCATAAAAACGGATTTAGATATCGCTTACATGTTAATAATCTTCCTGGTAAACCTGATATAGTCCTATCTAAATATAAAACTATTGTTTTCGTTCAGGGGTGTTTTTGGCATGGTCATGAAAATTGTGTCAAGTTTCGTATTCCAAAAACAAAAACTGAGTGGTGGGCAAATAAAATATTAGGAAATAAAACAAGAGACAACTTGCATAGAATTAACTTGGAAACGGCTGGATGGAAAGTTCTTTATATATGGGAGTGTAATCTACAATTAGAACAACTTATTACTTTGGCTAATGACATAGTTGATAAGGAAAAAGGTTAGTAATTGTCTTATTTAAGACTGGATATAGGGGATACGTTATTATTAAGCTACTTTTGTACAAAAAGATAATACATGATAAAAGAACTTATTGGTAAACCAACAGAAAGATTTAAAGTTGATTATAAGGTCTACCAAAAACTTCAAAAAATTGCTTTAAAGCACCTGAACGTTACTGATATGAATAGATTGAGGGATCGCTATGAAGGGCAAAAGTTTTATGATTCGTTTTTAATCAGATCCTATGCTGAAATAGCAATGGAAAAATTTTTACAAGAGGATTTTATTAATTGGGACCTTAAAGATGATAATAAGAGTTACAAGCCAAAATTCAACTATAAAGGACAATCCGCAGAACTAATTTCTGCTAATCTCGAGTCTTACCCTCTTGTTCCCAAAGGAACGTATGATATAGGTATAATTGCTTTTATTAATGTTGATAGTAGAGAAGTCCAACTTTTAGGATATGCTTCTCAGAAAGAGCTTATTTCTCATATAGATTCTTATAGTATGTCACCGATGTTTGAAAATCTATACTTCGGACATTTAAAAACCTTTGATTTTCTTACTTTATTTCAAGATTAGAGATTTAAACAGAAAAATCCATAAGATAGGTCTCTTCATCAATTTTATAAAGATCAACATCAGTACGCCCATACTTCATAAGATGTTTTAATGTTATTTTTTCGCCGTTTTTCAGTCCAAGTCTGAACCTAAAATATTGCCCCATTAAAGCATTATTAAGAGTTGTATGTAATCCCTTACCATTTTGCTGAGCTCTTACACATATTAATTGTTTATCATCGTCAGTCATTATTGTAAATACGGTTTTTAATTCAGGAAAAAAACCGGATCTACAAATATCAGATGGGATATTTAGATATGCCTGATTTGGATCCCGGTTATATTCCGGACGTTGTCCCCAGTTTAAGCCGGAGCGGCCAGGTACTTCACCAGTTGATCTGTCTAAAAGAGTTAATGTAACCTTATCAAGGTCATGATTAGCCAAATCAAGATCATCAATTTTATGCAACTCTTTAATTATACGCTTTGACTCATAAAAATCAATATGAGAACTAATAATCCCGTAGTCAGCATTACAATTTATGCTTTCCCGTAAAAGGGTATAGAAATAGTTGCTGCTTAAAATGGGGTCAGCGGGAGTAACAGCTTCTCTCATTGAAGTACTAAAGGCATTTTGAGTATAGTTAGCAGATCCTATAAAACTTTTATATGGCTCATCTTTTTTAAGCCAGGTATAAACCTTTGAATGAACAGCGGGAGAATTTATAATATAATGGCATTTAAAATTTAAATCTTTACTTTCCTGTAGTTGTATTAAAGACTTATGATTTTTTAGTTCTATTCCATCTCTTACTCCCATTCCAATAATAAGATCCACACTGAGGTTCTTTTTAAGAATTTTCCTTGCATAATCAGCATGTCTGGCAACCATATTTGCAGAGGCATACCCGGATACTATAAGAAGCTTATCTGCACCATCACTGATGGGATTAGCCAATACCTCATCAAAAAGCTCTCCCTGGCTTGTTATCATATATCCTCGACTAGTTCAGGTATCTTTACTGTTTTTTCAGTTAACTTAATATTAGATTCTATATAAGGGTACTCAATACCAGCAAAGCATTTAAGTACTGACTCAATAATAATTTTTGCAGCTTGTGGCGGAACGGCCATGCCAATCTGTTTTCTTACGCTTTCTTTCGAACCTAAAAATTCAAAGCTATCAGGAAAGGTTTGTAAGCGGGCTCGTTCCCGATTGGTTAAAGCCCTGTTTTCTTCCCAATGATAAATATGAGTACCACCACCGCCACTTCCGGTTACAGTATAGGCTGGCTTGTTAGGATCTAACCGCTTATATATTTGGCTAATCTTTGCACCTTTTACATTTAATCTTAAATGATCAGGCATAGTGGCCGTAAAAGCATTTTGCCCGGGCTTGATAAATTTCAGCCTTTCTACTACTGTTTCTGATTGCTTAGTTAACTCATTGTTTGTTGCATCGGCAGCTATTGGAGGATTTAGAATAGCTTCTCTGGATGTGACTATTTTATTGCCGGGTATAAAAGGAACCCTAAAGGTTACATCAATATCATTTCTTATTCCAATGATTATAATACGATGTCTGGCTTGCGGAATCTCATAATTTTCAAATTTATAAAGGTGCGGTACAACTTTATATCCGGCCGCTTCTAATTCACTAATAATAGTTTTAAAAGCCTGGCCATCATTTGAATTTTTCAAGCCTCCCACATTTTCTGCAAGAAACCATTTAGGCTGAAATCTCCTTAAAATATTTACCCCGTAAGAATAAAGCGGGCCAAATACACCGTCAATTCCTTTCTGTTCTCCTACAATACTAAAGTCATTACAAGGAAAACCAAATGCTAATGCATCAATATCTGAAAGCTTCTCTATGTCCAGTTTTCTTACATCGCGGCAAATAACAGAATTTTTAGATTCAGGGCAGATATTATGGCGATATGTTGCACATGTATCCTTATCATAATCATTCGCCCACTCATGAGCAATTCTAAATTCTTCTCTTCCATTATTTACCACTGAGTTAACAGCGCCCATAGCTATACCGCCTGGCCCTGAAAATAACTCTCCTAATCTGAACACTGCCATTTAATGAAAATCTGATGTTTTAAGTACTTTGTTTGTTTTTAACTTTTCCCAGATATGATCTTTTTTAAGATCTCTTATTTGAGCTACTTCAATAAGGGTTTTAGCGTTTATTGCTGAAGCCGGAAAACCACTTTCTTTATACAAAGTAAGTAATTTAGATTGTATTTCGCCCCCTAAACCCCCTGCTACATAGAGAATAAAGCCAAGAGTATGATCACTTGCTAGCCCAAGTTGCTTATAGTTAGGAATATAATTACTAATCATTTTAGCATAATCTGTTGATGGTAATGTATAATAACTGCTTGCTTTTGTATCTGCAATTGCACATTCACCAAGAGATTCATTAGATAGTATGATATCTGAATATCCTCCAACTCCTTTTTTATGTATGCTACCAGTGTGAGTAGCGTCTATCCCTAGCCTGGTTCTAAAAAGTTCTGCTGTTGCTAACTCAAAATCTCTTGCTGTAGCAACGCCACCTTTGGATAATTCTAAATATTTGCTTTCAAAAAAAGTTAAAGATTTTGGAATTAAAGGAGTGATTACATCAAGCACCAGATCGCGATTAAATCCAAAGTCTTTTGTCATTTTAGAAATGAAATCTTCTGCACTTTCAGTAATTAAGACGTTACCTATATATTCAAAGAACTGTGACGAAATTATAGCCTCACCTTTATTTAATTTTTTCCGTTCAGAATTTGTTGTAGTATCTTTCTTCTTATTCCATGATCCATATGCTCTTGTAAATTTTTCATCGAAACCAGGTGTATAAGGAATAAAGTTATTAATGTTCAATATGGAATCATCAATTACGTCAGTAAATTCTTCACTTATAATAATATTTTTTGTTCCTGCTTCCTCATATGCTAAACTAGAGCTAATTAAATAATTTTTAAAGGTATTAGCTACATTTATAGCCTCTACCAGCAGCTTCTTTGCATTATCTTTTTGTGTTGCTTTAGGCGTAGACAAATCTTCCAGTGGATTATCAATAAAATTAAGCAGATCACTCCTTGATGAATTTCCCTTACGGAAATCTAGAACTTTACCAATTATGAGATCCTCACAGCCAGAATTGTGGCCATACACTACACAAAAGGTAATCTCATCTACTGTCAGATATTTAATACTAGCGTGTTTTAACAGCTTTAATACAAACACAAAGGGTTTAATTCTTATATCCGGATCTATACGGACATTTCTCCCGTTACTATATGTGCTAGGATATTGGTAATTCAATAATTGATGTTGTAGTACCTTTAGAGGCGTTTCAAAGTCAATCAAACTCTTGCCTGCAAGGGTAAAAAACAATTCTTTTTTGTTTCTATATAGAAGACCAATACTTTCTAATTGTGAAATGTAAGTCCTTGCGCCGCCACTTTTAGGATCTCTAATATCATTCTGCCCTTTGAGATTACCTGCAGTAAGTAATCTGCTAAATTCATTTTGAATATCCTGGCTCCAATTATTCAGTGCCATTTGATTTAAAATTTGGCAAATTTGAGCCAGCTTCCAAGGATATATTTTTCTTATAGCTCTTGGAAACATCCAGCTACGTCGAAACTTAGGATTACTTTCACTGGCATGTAATGTTAATTGTATGCTATGCAAAATTATATTATATAAAAGTTATAAGACTTATTATTAATGTTTTAGAGACATATTTTCAATGTTTCCGTTGTTATTTGGATAGGTTAATTCCCTTATAACTTTGTAAGTAAAATTTCAGTTGAACTTGTAAATCTTACTTCAATCCGATCTCCTGGTTGCGCATTTATATGATTAAACCATCTGCCTAAAATTTTTAAATCACCATTACCCTCAAGATTTTTAGCGTATTTACTTATTTTATCTTTTCCACCAGCAGTCTTAAGAGGGCAATTTTGTAAGAAGTTATCTGAAGAGCTACCTGAATAATATCTATTTCCTATACTATTCACATTCGTAATATTAAGTGTTCTAGCAATATGTGCGGGAATATGTAAATAACCTTCTCCTGATATTAGTTTTCTTGTATTTGTATGTCTAAGGGTTCCCCATTTAAAATGAGCTGGTTTCAGTGTAGTGATGAAAAAGTCTCCTGCATTTGGCATATTAATTTATTTTAAGGTTAAATTCGAAGTTAGCTAACGTTAATCATAATAAGTATCTCTATTCATATGATAGGTTTAATATCTATTTTTTATGTTATTTTTTTTTATCCAATTACTTAATGTTGGTTCGGTAACATTATATCGCCCTGCAATAAACTTTTGTGAAGATCCGGTAGTAAGTAGAGCTTCGATCTCAGACCGTACTATGTCAAGCTTACTTTTTCCTGGTCCTTTTGGCCGACCTAATTGCACCCCAGATAGACGGATCGAGTTCAGAGCTTCTTTTGTTCTTTTGCTGATCAAGTCACGTTCAATTTCAGCAGCCATGGAAAAGACCATAGCCATTACTTTACTTTGAATGGTATCATCTAATTGCCACCCACCTTTTACTGTATATATCTTAATACCCTTTTCAACTGCGACAGAAATAATTTCCATGCACTCAAGCATACTTCGGCCAAGTCGGGAGAATTCGCTAAGTAAAATGGTATCGCCTTTTTTAAGTTCATTAAGAAGAGGTCCGATTTTGCGTTGTTTCCAGGAAACCTTTCCTGAAATTTTTTCTTCAATAAATTCTACTTTACCTAAGTTTTTGTCATTAGCTAGGTGCAAAAGATCAGCCTTGTTCTTTTCCAGGTTTTGATCTATTGTTGATACTCTTAAATATGCTACTGTGCGGGTCATATTGAGAAATTAGAAGAAAACCTAAAATTACCTATTAATTGATAATAATATTTAATATTAAAATCATTGCTTTTATCTAATTATAATTACTGTATATAGGAACGTTTATATTATAATTTTCCTGATTGTTTACAGCGCTTTTCGCAAACCAATAGTATATTTAAATTCATATTTATCAATAAGCAATGTCAGAAAATACACATATTCATAAATCAGATTATTATGATCCTTTTTTTACTCCTGTAACTGGGGATGTAAAAGTTCATAATGCTCTTGAAAGAGCCTGGAAAAATAGGGATTTTGAAATAGATAAATACTGGAGTAGAGCAACATATTTCTGGGCTTTTATAGCATCGACATTTGCCGCCTATTTATCAATAGCAAGCTCAGAAAACTTAGATGACACCACAAAATTATTTCTTTCTTTCATTATAATTATAGTTGGTTTATTTCTCTCCTTAGCATGGAATCTAGTAACTATAGGCAGTAAAAAATGGCAAGAAAATTGGGAAAAGCATATTGATTTATTAGAAGATGCATATACAGGACCTCTCTACAAAACTGTATTAAACCAAAAAACTTATTCTGTTTCTGGAATTAATCAAATGGTTAGTAAATTCATAATATCGATATGGATGTTTTTATTATTGTTTCATATCAATCAAAATTTGAATAGTAACGTTCTCTCTTTAAGTGAAAGAGTATTATTAGGTGCATTTGTAGCAGTAGCTAGCTTTTTTTGTATAGTAATGCTTAAAAAGAGAAAAGACTATGAAATATTATCCCCTGCTGGAAAATATTCATTTAGAAGAAGATTTATTGATTATGAAGATCCTACAGAAGTCCAGGAGCAAACTTAATAGAATCTAGTTCCTAGATTTGCTAAAATTTTATCATAAAACCTGAATCAGCCGAAGGTGATAAGCCACCAGTGCGGGCGGGATTTTCTATAAGTTCAATGATCCTTAAATTGCATCCCCCATCTATAGCAATGGCACCACATGAGCATACTACCATATCATACTGATCTTTGCTAGTCAGTACTTTTTTGCAGTTAAAACACACCGCCTGATTTGCTTCCAAATCAGGCTTATCTTTCATGATTGCATATACCAATAAATTTGACCCCCTTTCGCCAATTTTAAATTGACCCCCAGAGTTGTTGCTTGAAAAAAGCAGAA
>NZ_WKKH01000071.1 GCF_009674725.1 Pedobacter petrophilus
TTCAGAGCCAGAGTGAAACCTAAAGTAACTAAAAATCAAAAAGATGCAATATAAAAATCCTTAACTTAATGACATTGCGCCTGCGCTAGTGGAGGCAAAAAAACAAATGATTAAATGTATCCTAATTACAGCTAAGCAAACACTATATTCTTTTGGGCATACGGCAGTTATACAAATTTATAGGAGAACTAAGGATTTAAACATTATACAGCAACTATTAGGACATTCTAACATGATAGTAACCCTTAACTATCTAAGAGGTCTGGGGGAGGCTAATAATGAGGAACTAAGGGGTGTAATGCCAGAATTAAACTTTAATTAAGATAGATAAGTTGTTAAAAGTTTTATCTTTAACAACTTATTTATTTAACCATCTCAATCATGAATGAAAAAGAAAAGGAACTCAAAGCCTTTAATCAATGCGCAGACGCTTTGGGATCATTAGAAAACAAATCTATCTTTAAAGTATTTCAATTATTATCTGTTCATTTCGAGTTTATACCTAAAAACATTCAGCCAGAAAGAAATTTCGAGGACAAAGGAACAACAGCTTTTCTACAACCTGTTGAAACTGAGAAAGCCAATGAATATAAACACAAAGAAGCAGACAAAAATGAAAATAAAATAGAAGTTAAAAAAACAACTGCTACAAAAGCCAAACCAGTTAAAGCAAGTTCTTCAAAAAGTCCAACTTATTTGATTGATTTTGATTTAATGCCTAATGATAAGGAGTCTTTAAAAGCATTCAGCGAAAAATATAATATTAATACCAATTTTGAACGAAATTTAGTTTGTCTTTATTATTTACAAGAAATTTTAAAAACTGAAAACATAACAGTTAATCACGTTTACACATGTTATCGAAACCTTAATGCAAAAATACCGCTATTCCCACAAACGCTTTTTGATACAAAGCATAGAAAAGGATGGATAGATACTGCAAATATAAGTGACTTAAAAGTGACTAGGACTGGGTCTAATCACATCGAACATGACAAAGCTTTCCAAAAGGAAGATTAATATAGATGGAAAGTTTTAAAACCATACTAAAGGTCATCCTAGAAAAAAAAGAGAAGAAAATAGTTATTGTTAAGACTATAATATGGTATCATTTTAAGATGTATAATGAGGGCATAACCATTTCCCAAATAAATAATTATTTTAATCTGAACCACTTGACTAAATATAATCCTACCTATTTAAAAGAGGACTTAAGAAAAGCAAAAGACATTTTACGAGATGCAAAATCAGAAACTTATAAACCTAAACATCAATTATTAGAAGAATTGAATCGAAGCCATTCACTTGTCTTTGAGAAAACTGAAGACATTCAAACAGAGGAAACAATTATACCTGAATCATTAGTTGCAGGAACGAGGGGATACATTGTGATACTAGCAAATCAGATAAACGCATCCTATTATTACAACATATTTGATGGATGCGCTATTTTAATGAGGAGACTGCTTGAAATATTACTAATCCATTGTTATGAAGCCTCTGGAAAAATAGAACAAATAAAGGAAAATGACGGCTATAAAAATCTTAACACAATTATAAACCAAGTTATTTCTGATAAGCCATTCAGCCTATCTAAAGACGTTTTAGATGTTTTACATACATTCAGAGAGCTAGGTAATTTCTCAGCACACAGAATTCACTATAATGCGAAAAGAGCCGACATAAATAATATTAAACTTAAATATAGACTCACTATTGAAGAACTGCTGTATGTAACAAAATTTAAAACTTAATACTTATCTAATGAATTACCCATTGATATTTTATTTTGAATTAATAGAAAAAAGACAAATCAAAAAAAATAATATCTGATTTTTTTCATATAGATGGAATGAAATTTCAATATTTCCAACAACATGGAGAATTTGTAAGTGTACAATGGAATCAATCCGATAGAAAGTACATGATATCAATCTTTGATCCAAAGGATGAACCGAGCGAAATTGAATTAACATTAGATGATTCTCTAAATGACATTTTATCTAGTGAAAATAATAAAATAAAGGAAATAATACGAAGCGAGGTCTTCAATTCATTAAGCAAACGCCAAAGTTTGCGGTTGCTGGCATAAGTTCTTCCATGCGCGAGCGTTTTTCCCGAATAATTCATGCTGCTGTGCTGCACGTTTTTGATCATAAACCAGCTTCTTCAGCAGCGTCCCTAAAGCTTTTTGAACATTTAAACTGATTTTTTCAGTGGAATGGATCCCGGCCGAATGACCCATCAAAATTTCAAGAGTACTTAACATGCTTAACGCTTTGGCATTAAGCTCGTGCAAACCCTTTTCATGTAAACTGCCTGTGGTTTTATTATTCCCGATCAGTTTAGCCATTGCGGTTTGGATTAAACCGATTTGCGTCCACAATTTTTTCATGCTGCCAAATTTTAATTCAACTGAATCATTTTCGAAACAAAATTATTCGAAACATTTTTTTGTTTCGGGAAAAATTGTTTCCAAATCCCGAAACATTTTTTCTGGAAACTTTTTTTTGTTTCAGAAAAAATTGTTTCAAATACTGTATTGGCGAAAACAGTGGTTAAGGGCAGTGGTTATGCCACTCCACTATCAATTAAGTTTAACTTAAATTCTTTCCTAAAGCCTAAACTAAATAAGTTAACATACGGCTAACACTTGCAAATCTTAAAAATCTTTGTTTGGTCTTCTATTCGGAAACATAATTATATTTCTCTAGCGTAGTGATAAGATTTTGTAGGCAGAGATAGTATAATTCATCTGAGTGATTTTATGAAGAATGGAGCTAGTATTATATGGATAATTCTCAAATTTTGTGATTTGTTGGCTAAACCGCTGTCAATTGACCTCCTTTCGCCAAAAATAATCTATTATAACATTCTAGTTTTTAATGAACTTTTAAAAGTTCAAAAACTGTTGCAACAGGTTAGAAAAAAATTGGTTTGTCCATATATATTGGCACAAAAATCATATTAAAGCATTATTTGCTTGCTTTGATAAGTTAGACTTCTCCATTGAGTTAACTCAAATAAAATTTCAGTTTCTCCAGTTCTGATCCCATTTCGCGGAAAGCTTTAAGAGAAGCAGAAAATGTAAACGATGAAGTATTTATTCCAGTGTACATTTATTTTAGAGTCAATTTTCACAAGCTATTGCATAAGATTTACATTTTTTTTGATAGAGATTGCAACTATAGATAACGTCCGGCGTCTTATAATGAAAATTGATCGATAAATTTTATGAAATATATCTTACTTCTTCCCTGTCTTTTTATTGTTAACTATAACCTGCTCGCCCAATCTAAAACCATTACAAATTTCATCTCCAATTATGCCAGTCAGCATCAGTTCAATGGAACTGTTTTGATAAAAAAAGATGCAGCAGTTATTTATCATCAAAGTTTCGGAGTGGCAGAACGTTCGTTTAACTCACCAGTTAAAAATAACACCAAATACCAGATTTGCTCCATCACCAAAACCTTCACAGCAGTTTTGATTCTCCAACTAATGGAACGGGGAAAAATTAATCTGGATGATAAAATCAATATCTATCTACCCGCTTATAGAGGCGAAGGCGGCTCAAAAGTTTCCATCCATCAATTGTTAAATCACACATCAGGGATGAAAAACACAGATACGGCTACAGATGCAAATTTTATGAGGTATGGAATCGGCTTTTACCATAAACCCTATACGCTAGAGGAAATTGTTAGTAATTTCTGCTCAAATCCTCTGGTTAATGAACCTGGAAAAAAATTTGATTATAACAATGGTGAGTATATGATTTTAGGAAGGATTCTTGAAACAATTTATAAACAACCTTATGAACAAATTTTAGAAGAACAAATTTTAATCCCATTAGGCATGAATAATTCTGGTATAATCAATCATTATAAACTAATAGCGGATCTTGCCACACCCTATTATAAAGGAAAAGATTTTGAACTCATCCCGAATCTACCCATTTATGTAGAAGATTTTTCTGCCGCCGGTGCGATGTATTCCTGCACAACAGATTTGATTAAATTTAATGACGCACTCTTTAATTTCCGACTTATTAAGGAACAAACTTTAAATCAGCTATTAACTCCTGGCTTAGATGATTACGGATACAGCGTTTGGATAAGGGATAATAAAGGAAGCAATAATAAATACAAAAGAATGGAAAGATATGGGAGGATACAGGGTGCCAACTGTGTCTGGTTTCATTACTTAAATCATCATGTCAGTATTTTTATATTGTCCAATACCAACTTGACTGATTTAGGTGATTTTGCCCTTAAAATTGGAAAAGTGGTTTTTTGATATCTGGAATCAATAAAACCTATAGATGTATTGATAAAAAGGCTGGAGCAGAACAACACTAAAAAACTATTTTTAATAATAGCCAAGATGCCTAACAACATGCATCTTGGCTGTTATTATTGAAACGTGTGTATTCCCGTTTTAAAAAAATGAAACCGTTTCTTATTCCGATTAATACCCTGGGTTTTGATACATTTTGGCCGGATCAAGTTTCACCTCATCAAAAGGAATCGGGAAATAACGGTCTTTAGCACTAACATTAGATAATTTTGCAATGCCATAAGAAGCCTGCGGTTTTGCTTTTAAATAAGTTACCAGTTCTGCTGTTGTAAAAGTTCTGATTAAATCAAACCACCTTTGATGTTCAAAAGCAAATTCTACCCGTCGCTCATGTAAGATAGCCAGTTTCATTGTTGGAAAATTTGCTGCATAAACAGCATCCGTTTTAGCAACAGCATAAAGTGGTCTTCCGGCTCTTGCCCTAACCATATCCAAATATTGCGCAGCTACAGCATCATTTCCCTGGAGGTTTGCCACTTCTGCAAGCATTAAAATTACATCCGCATAGCGCATTAAAATCCAATCGTTACCACCATAACCGGCATTGGTTGCCAATTGGCTCGCATCGCGGAATTTGGTGATAAACCAGTCTTTTACAATCGGATCATTGGCAAATTTAACAGAGAAATCTTTTCTTAAATCGCTTGTTTCGTATTCACTAACCAGATCAAGTTTTACGTTGCCGCCAATACCAGTAGAAGGTTTAAGCGAGTTGATGGTTTCGCCTTTAGCCTGGTTGTTTGCAGCAATGCTCGAGCTAAAACTAATATCGCCCTGTTTGTTAGAAATTTGAAAAATCAGTTCTTTACACATTGCTTTTTTAGCTACGTCAAAAACATCTGTATATGGAATTTCAGATAGATTTCCGAAGGCTTTCATATTGTAAGCTGCCGTCAGATAAGTATTCGCGTTGCTTAGGTTTTCAGTCTTATTTGCTGAAAGTGTAGCCGCCATTGTTAAATAAACCTTGCCCAAATATGCATTTATTGCCGCTTTCGAAGTTCTACCTATGTTCGCTCCTGTTTGGAAGTTAGGTAATGTACTGTTAAGGGCATCTTTTAAATCGCTTACAATCTGGTTATATACATCCGCTTCAGGCACACGAAAAGTATTCTCTTTTACTTCATCGGCTGTGCTAAGCTGTTTGGTTACCACTGGTACCGGTCCCCATTTCCTAACCAGCTCGAAATACATAATCGCCCTGATAAACTTGGCCTCTGCTTTATAATTCTCTTTGGTTGCAGCGTTAGTAAAAGATACTTTATCAATGTTTGTCAATACAACATTGGTTCTACCAATGGCCTCATAAAGTGCTAACCAATGACTCTTTAAATAAGAATTACTTGGCAGGAGCGAAAAATCATTAAACTGAAATGGCTCGCCGGCATTACTCTGGTTATCATTTCTACCCGCATCATCCGAGCGCTCATCGGTAAACAAACCACTGTTTTCGCCCAGGGTGTTGCTGCTTCTTAGCGATTGGTAAACACCATTAACCGCCAGCAATACATCATTTTCAGTTTTAAAATAATTTTCTACCGCAATGGCATTGGGGTTATTTTGATTTAGAAAATCTTTTTTACAGGCACCCAAACTTAAAATTGTACTTAGGGCCAATACTTTATAAATATGTTTTTTCATTTCTTTAGTTCTAAAAAGTCAATTTGATACCTAGGTTATAGGTTCTTGCCAATGGGTAGTTTCCATAATCTACACCAGGTGCAAGATTATTGCCCACACTATAATCTACTTCAGGGTTATAACCTTTATAATCGGTAATGGTAAAGGCATTATCTACACTCGCATAAACGCGGATGTTACTCACTTTAAGCGTATTGGCCAGTTGTTTTGGAAAACTGTAACCTAAAGTAATATTGGTACACCTGAGGTAAGAGCCATCCTGAATATAGAAAGATGATAAACGTGTGCTGTTACTTTGCGTACCCGCACGCGATGCACGGTAATTTAAACCACTGCCCGGATTGGCTTCATTTCTATAACGATCGGCAACCTCTACATATTGGTTTCCAGAACCTTCAAAGTTATACAGGTAATAATCCTGTCCATCCAACACCTGGTTCCCGTACGATCCGTTAAATGATGCCCTTAAATCAAAGGTTTTGTAAGAGGTATTTAAGGCGAAACCATAGGTGAACTTTGCGTATGGCGTGCCGATTACGGTTTTATCCGCATCGTTTACAATGCCATTCCCATCGGTATCCTGAAAATATAAATCGCCGATTTTTGCCGGGTTGGTAGAAGAAGCTGATGGCGCTACTTTGCCTACATTATCGGCTGTAATCCGACCTAAAACCTTAAATCCATAAAACATACCAATTGGCTGGCCCTCTTGTGTAACATGTGTAATGTACGAACGCTCTGCACCGGCTGTAAATATGGTACTATTACCACCCAGGTCTAAAACCTTATTTCGGTTTGCCGCGATATTTCCACTTAAGCCGAAAGTAAAGTTTTCATTTTGGATAATTTTGCCATCAATCTGCAAATCGAAACCCTTATTACGCACCTTACTATCAGTAAGATTGGTTAAAATTGATGAGCTTCCGGCAACCGCCGAAAGTGGCTGGTTAAACAATAAATTGAAAGAATAACTTAAGTAATAATTTGCCATGACCGATACGCGGTTTTTGAACAAACTGATATCAGTACCAAAGTTGAACTGAGAGGTTGATTCCCATCCTAACCTTCTATCCTGAATACTACTTGGCCAAATGGCGGTTGAAATCGCATTGCCAAAAACCGCGCCACCTGGTGCGTTTAACTCTTGCTGGGTTCGGTAATCCGGGATATTGTTGTTGCCACTTAAGCCCCAGCTGGCCCTTAGTTTAACTCTCGATTGTTCGCCCAAAAAATTATTGTAAAAACTTTCGTCAGATAAATTCCAGCCCGCAGCTATTGAAGGGAAGTTACCATACTTGTTTAACGGACCAAACCTTGAAGAACCATCACGACGGAAGGAACCTGTTAAAAAGTATTTACCCGCATAATTATAGCTGAAACGGCCAAAGTAAGAAAGTAAAGTGGTAACCGTCTTACCTGTTCTGTTACGATCTAGGGTAAAAAAACCTGCATCTGCTCCTTTATCCGTAATTTCACCGATGTAATCATTTTGGAATCCGCTTGCTGCTACCCTGATCATATCACTTGATGTTTTCTGAGCAGAATATCCACCTAAAACATCTATGCTATGTTTACCAAAGGTTTTATTGTAATTTAAAGTAAACTCTGCCAGTTGATCTACCTGACTAAGCGTTTGTGCAATTGCATTTGCAGCCCTAATCGATTCAGGAGAGTAAGGTGCGGTATTGCCACTACTTAAGCTAGTAGGCAAATAATATTCGTACTTCTCGTTGTATGTTTGTGTTCCTAAGTTAGCCTTAAAATTAAGTCCCTCTAAAATTTTGTAAGTAGCATTGGCATTATAATTACTCCTATTGCTCTTTCTGGTAATTTTTAACTGCTCAACTGTAGCCAAAGGATTTTCAGGGTTCTGGATTCCGAACTGAGAAGACAATGCGCCCATCCCGAACTGAATAGGATTCCCGTTGGCATCCCTTGCAGGCAGGTAAGGCAAATAAATTAATGCCGACATCATTGGGCTTAAGTTATAACGTCCTTCCTGCACCTCTCTGTTGTCGTTCTTTGTATAAGCAATGTTTGCGCCTACATGTAAACGCTCGCTCACCTTACCATCAATATTTCCTCTAAAGTTGGTCACCTTTTGGTTGGTGTTGGTTACAATACCATCATTATTTTGGTAACCGCCGCTTAAAAAGTATTTTACATCTTTGGTACCGCCAGAAAAGGAAAGGTTATGACGTTGAAAAGCCGCATTGCGGTAAAGTTCGTCCTGCCAATCAGTATTATAGGTAGCAGGGATAGCCTGTTGCATACTGAAATTATAAAGATCGGCTGGAATGCTTACACTGCTCCCATTACCTACATTTGCGATACGGGTCGTATTGTTATCACTGAACATGGCATCATTCCAGGTTTTACCTCCGTTTACCCACAAATCTTTATAAGCATTGTTCCGTCCATCAATAAGCAACTGAATAAACTGATTCGCATCCAACAATTTAACTTTCTTTGCAAGTTGAGAAACGCCACCCTGAACATCGTACTCAAAGCGTCCTTTTCCATCTGCACCTCTTTTGGTGGTAATTAACACTACCCCACCAGATGCTCTTGAACCATAAATGGCTGCAGAAGCCGCATCTTTCAAAATGTCGATGGTTTCGATATCCTCTGGATTGATGGATACGTTGTTCCCTGCCGGATAACCATCAATTACGTATAAGGGATCAGAACTTGCATTAATGGAACCAATACCACGAACCCTTATTTTTGTACCCGCGTATGGCGCTCCACTGGTTTGAGAAACCTGCACACCGGCAACCTTACCAACTAAGGCCTGCCCTATTGTTGGTGAGGTTAAATTAAGTTCTGCTGCCTTAACACTACTGATGGCACCGGTTACATCAGATTTTCTGATTTTTTGATACCCGATTGCAACCACTTCATCAAGCGTATTGCTGCTTGCCTTTAGCGTGATGTTTAAAGTTCTGGAAGCATCTACCAATACCGCTTGCGAGTCGTATCCTATAAAAGAAAAAACTAAAGTTGCCGGTTCATCCAGTGCGATTGAATATTTACCATTACCATCTGTAACAGTTGTTTTTTTAGTCTTTTTATCATAAATGCTCACGCCTGGAAGCGGTTGCTGCTGATCATCGGTAACCACACCGCTAATGGTAAAAACTACTTTTTTTCTTAAAGCAGATACGTTGCTGTTATAGCGGTTTGCGGCCAAAACCGGCAAATTGCAAATGGCCATTAATCCTACCGGCAAAAGCAATTTCATGCAAGTATTTTTAATACCCGCACTGGAAAAAAATGATGTCATCTTTTAATTGTTAGTAATGTTTTTGAATAATTTCTGGTTTAATGTTTTAAAGGCATGTAAAATTTGATTCACATAGGCTTGCACTTTATTTAAAAAAATTTCCGGAGACATTTAGATAGCGCCAAAAGTATAAGTGTACTTTTAACACGATGTACATCCTATGTTAACTTTATAAGAAGGTTTTCGAGCCAGAATCCCGGAACACTTGCTTTTAATCCCTTTTGGCTGAAAAGAATTAATGCTGCTTTGATGTTAGCTTAACAGCACTTGTTTAGCTTGCAAAAATTCATTTTATGAGAATACCAGTATCCATCCTCTTGCTGTGGCTGATGCTTTTTCAGGCGAAAGCACAGCAAAACAAAGCGGATCAGGCTTACCAGTTAATGATTGGAAAAAACCAGTTATACCATCCATACATACAGTATAAAAGTTATTATTTGCTTACGCTGATGCAGGAACTTCCTGAATTAAGAAAAGCGATAACAGGTGATGCCGCTTTTCAAAAACTATTAAAAGACAAAACCGCTAATGCTGCAAATGCACTAAAAACAGGTGGATCAGACATTGCCTGCTATGCCAATGCAATTAAATTTAGCAATGCAGAAATTTTAATGATTAATGAAAGACTTGCGGCGTTGTATAAAAAAGATAATGTTTTTGCAAAAGCAGTAAATAACCATTTGTTACCATCGGGTTGCTATGGTTTATTTCGAGATTTACCAGAACAGGAAGTTTTAGTCAAGGCCTGGGAGCAGGATGCAAAGGCAATTAATTATACCATTGGGGTATATGTTGAAGGTAAAAAACCAAATTACCCTAAAATAGATTCCATTGCCTTTAATGCAAAGGATAAAGAATTCCCGGAGCTTGTTGCTTCAAACCTATTATTGAATATTGCTGCCGATAAGCAACTCTTTTTTGAACCTTCTATGAATTTCGCTTTAGGAGCACTCGAATTAAACGGCAGAACGGAAGCGGCAGATTATGAGCCCCTGGTTACCGGCGCTAATCAAACTGCCCTAGCACAAATTAAAAAAACCAATTTCAGTAATTATAAATACAGCGTAATCCTGGTTCCGGGTGCAGGTCCGGAAGATAAAGAAACTGAACTGAGTGCCGGAGGTATGATTCGCTGCAGAATTGCAGCCATTCAATACCGCAAAAATATGGCACCTTTTGTGGTGGTTTCCGGTGGAAGGGTACATCCTTATAAAACAAAATACAGCGAGGCTGATGAGATGAAGAAATTTATGGTTCATACACTTCACATTCCCGAAAATGCCATTATTATCGAACCACATGCCAGGCATACCACCACAAATCTGCGCAACTGCGCCCGCCTCATATTTCGATATGGTATGCCCATGGATAAGCCTGCTTTGGTAAGCACTGCAAAATCGACCATCCCTTACATCGCTGGCATACTTGCAGAGCGCTGCAAGAAAGAGCTTGGTTATTATCCTTATCAAATCGGCAAAACGCTTAGCGATACCGAAGTAGAATTTTTCCCGAATAGCCTCTCCTTACAAATTGATTTCGACGAACCTTTAGATCCTTAAAATGAAATTTTTTAGTGCAGCAGTTATAGTGGGCTTAGTGATGAGCACCCTCACCTATAAACCACTTTCGGTAAGCATTTACAAATCTTTAACGCTCGATTCTCTTGGTGCTTGCCAGGGAATATCTTTTCAAAACGGAAAGTATTTTTTATATGGTGACCGTGAAGTTGGTGTGATGAGGGCATATACTTTAAAAGGTGATTCTTTAAGGTATGACCACAACGAATATCGTTTTACCATTAAAGGCGAAAATATCATTAAGCACCCAACAGGAATTGCCTTTAAAAAAGGGATGCCCACTTTTATTGGCAACTCCGTACGCCAAAATGCAGCAGGCACCAGCTGGAAAGCCGTAATCTACGCTATTGATTGGTCTGGATTTTTAAAGACCAAAACCCTTGATGGTCATTTATTAAAAACCATAGCAGATGATGCGTGTATTCAAGGTGCCAGACCAGAATATGTGAAGCATAAAGGAAAATGGTTTATGGCTACAGCCGATTATGGAAATAAAGCAAACGAAGTGCGTTTATATGATGCGGCAAAATTAGCCAAAGCAGATAAAACAAGCGAGAAGGGATTGCTTTATAAAAAATTTAACTGTTCGCCCTGGGTTCAAAACCTGCACTTCATAGAAAATAAAGGCATTCTGGTCCTTATCCAAAATCAGGTAGAAGGGCGCAAGTGGCGACTTACTTTTCTTGATTTAGATAAATCAATTACAAATGGAAAAGGGGAAGTGATCAAGGTGATTGATACCGACAAAGCAGATGAACTTGAAGGATTTACCTTAACTGATAACCCGCGCAAAGGCATTGCAGTAAGTTCTTCGAGAAAAAATAATGTTAGTTTGGTGAATATTAACTGGAGCAGCAATTAATGATATAGGTTTCGAAGCCTTAATTCTAAGTGAATTCCGAATTAAACAGATCGTTCGAAATATGTGGCATCAGATAACTTTTATTGTCCCATAACAAATTGAGTCAGCAACTTAACAACCTGCGTTTTATCGGCCAAATATTTATTACATAAGAATATACCTCCTAATCCTGTTTTAGGATTAAAAAGCAGAAAACTACTAACGCCCGGATCATCTCCATCGTGCCCAATCGTACCATTGTTGTAAAGATTCCAAAATATTCCTTTATTGCGGTTTGCCAGACTGATGCCTTTAGGTGGATTTTCAATTGAAAACTGAGGCGTAAACATGATTTGATAAGATGATTGATTTAATAATTTTTGGTCTCCATTATAACCATTAATCATTGCCATTAAATATTTAGCAAGATCGGCCGTGTTTGTTCTCAATCCTCCATCAGGATAGGTAATAAAATGATAATAAGGCAGAACAGCATGTTGGTTATAGTATGGCCTTGCATATTCCGCTAACTTATGGGGATTTAAAAACCAATCCGAATTTTTCATCTGCAATGGTTTCAAAATGTATTTTGAGGTAAATTCGGCATAAGTCATACCTGATTTCACCTCAATTAAATACGCAGCGAGTGCCGACGCGATATTGCTATAGCTTGAAGAAGCGCCAGGTGCATGGTTACCAAAGTTTTTAATATTATAATATTTACCCCCTGCAGAAAGATACTCACGCATAAAATCCTTCAGTGTGCTATCTTCTATTTTTTGTTCAAAGCCAAGATGCTGAATGGCTTCATAAGCAGCAGTATCATACCTGGCCATATTAGTTTCGAAATGATACGTATTAAAAAAAACCGCCTCGTTATCAATAATTCCTGAAGTATGGTTGCTTAATTGCCGGATGGTAATTTTTCCTGTAGGATAATTAAGGTTAACAACTTTAAAAGGCAGTATAGTATTAATATCAGTTTCCAGGTTAAAATAGCCTAATTCAATAGCTTTCATCAAAGCTACAGCCGTTATTGTTTTACTAACTGAACCAATATTCTGGATACTTTTCGAGGTGTATTTTACGCCTTTTTCAACATCTGCATAACCAAAATGATGCTCATAAATAACTTTCTTTGCATCAACCAATACAACAGACATACCCGGGAGACTATCCGTTTCGAATACCTGTTTTAATGCGTTGGTTAAACTGTCTATGTGTGATTGGCAAAAAACAGGCTGAATATTTGAAAAGATTGTTAAACCCACTATCATCAATAATTTCCATTTCCCCATATGTTATATATTTTAATCACTTCAGCTATTAGACTGACACTAAGATTGTAAATTATTAGAAGCTTTTAGGTTATTTTAATAATATTAGTATTGGATTATAAAAGAAGACATTGATCTGGGTTTACTACTATTTGAAAACATTGCACATCACTATTATACATGCTAATCAGAAATTAGCTTATTTAAGCATCTTCTTCGGATCCAGCGCCTCAACTCATTTTTTTACTTTTTTTATACCACTGCCTCGCAGTGTTTATAAAAGTTAGACATATTGCTCGCCACTAAAACTTTTTGATCATTTAAACTGATTTTTTAGTGGCCAGGATCTCGGCCGAATTGTTCATCAAAAGTTCAATAGTGCTTAACATACTTAACTCTTTAGCATTAAGCTCGCGCAAACCCTTTTCATGTAAACTACCTGTAATTTCCAATCAGTTTTGCCATTTCTGTTTGTGTTAAACCGATTTGCGTTCTCATTTTTTTCATTCTGCGAAATTTAAATTCAAGTTACATCATTTTCGAAACAAAATTATTCGAAACATTTTTTTGTTTCTGGAAAAATTGTTTCCAAATCCCGAAACATTTTTTCCCGAAACTTTTTTTTGTTTCAAAATAATTGTTTCAAATTCTGTATTGGCGCAAACAGCGTATTCTTTATCAATAAATTTGGGCAAGCATTAAAAGAAACAAATTCAATTAAAAACAGCGTTTCAAATAACATTAACCTTCCATTCTTCAAAAATATTTTGTCGATTAGATTTTTGTATCTAAATTGCTGATGCAAAACTGTTAATAACATATTTTTCACCTTTAATTCAGAGCCATATCAAGTAAATTTTCATTCACAATATTCCTGACCGAGTGGTAGTCCCACATTACCTAAGTCTCTGAAAAGAGTTATTGGCAGTTTGCAGCGGTCAGGATATTTTTATTTGTAGGTTATGCAAACTGCCCAAATTAAAAACCCAAACGTACAGCTCCCAAATCAGGTTGTAGCTGTAAATGAATTCAGGAAACTTATTGAAACTTATTTCGAAATGAATAGTTTACCTGATGTGAATCGAATCCTTACCGAACTGCTGAGCGCAGCTACCGGGCCAGATCCCCGTTCGGGCAAACACAAGCCCATTACTATTGCCAATACCCTTTACCATGTAAATAATATCATCAACCTGCTTAACGCCACAAGACCTTTGGCAAACGAAAAATCTTTTAAGCACGATACTAAAAACCTGGCTTATAAATTACAGGCCGTTGGCCATTTTGATATTCCGCAGCTAGCTGAATTATTGTACTATGGGTTAAATGCCTACATTTTTCAGGAAGATGGTTTTGAAGGTACAACCCTAAACTTTTCTGCTGAAATCACCAACTCTTATAAAATGATTAATGATTGGCTAACAGATTGTAATACCTGGCATACCGCTTTTAAGCAAAGAATTGAAATAAATTGATAGGTAACAGCATGATTTGTGGCAATCGCTCCTTCCATCCTTTTTTTAAGGAGGGGGTGGCTGATTCATCAACTTTTTCTTTAACCTCCGTCCTTGCGAGCAGGCTCCTTCAGCCAGCGAAGCAATCTATTTTGCAAGAGAGATTGCTTCGTGCCTCGCAATGACGACCGTTCTACACAGCCCCTATCCGACTGGCAGCGCCTTTTCCCAGCTGGGAGATGATGGAAAGAGATAGATCCTGAAACAAGTTCAGGAGGACGCACGACGAAAGGCACCCCGCTATCACCACCCTGCCACAGGCCCAATGTCATTAAGTTAAGTGTTTAAATATCTGATTACCAACTATTTGACTTGTTTTTATGGGTTTATTTTCTTATAT
>NZ_WKKH01000072.1 GCF_009674725.1 Pedobacter petrophilus
GGACTCTGTTTGGGCTCCGACTCACGCTGTCTCCATTTACTCAGAAGGCTATCGTTTATTCCAAGCTCATCTGCAACCTCTTTCACCGATCCTCGGCTATTAGATAAATCTATAGCCATTTTTTTGAAGGAATCATCAAATACTCGTTTGCTCATATAATCAAATTTAAAAGTTTCTAGTTAAATCTGACAACTAAATTCCTCCAGTCAAATGTAGCAACTCCACGTTAAGCTATCAGGCCATTAAGAAAGATAATTTTAGCTGGAACATCAATTTTGCAGGAAGTACCATTGATAATAAGCTGGATACCTATTCAAATGATGTGTATAAGAGAGACATGAGAACATTCGGAGGTATTGGTGGTGCAGGAGACCTGGGGGATGCTTTCCGTACTTATGAAGGCAGAAATATTGGTGAATTTTGGGGTAAACGTTTCGCTGGTTTTACACCAGAAGGTAAATGGACCTTTTTTAATAAGAATGGTGTAGCCGTACCAAATGCACAAATCAACACTTCACCATTCCGTGATCAGACTGATTTAGCACTGATTGGAAACGCAATCCCTAAATACTACTTATCACTTGGAAACACTTTCACATACAAAAAATTCGATTTAACAATCTTCTTAAGAAGTAAACTTGATTTCGATGTGCTGAATACAGTGGCATTATCATATGGAAACAAATTTGGTACACAAGGTAATCTATTAAACAGTGCATTCACTAAATATGCAGAAATCAACGATACCTATATGTATTCAGATTACTATCTGGAAAGCGGAAGTTTCTTAAAAGTTGATGAGGTAACATTAGGTTATACTTTCAAATTTAATGATAAAGCATTCCGTAGCCTGCGGGTATATGCAGTTGGTCAGAATCTGGCATTGTTAACTGGTTATTCGGGTAACGATCCTGATTTAATTCAGGATACTGGCTTAGGACAGGAAATTAATGGACGCAGTCTAGGTATTGATACCAGAAGTCCTTACCCCACTACAAGACAATTCGTTTTCGGTGTTAATGTCGGATTTTAATATTTAAAGAGAAATGAAAAATTTTAAAAAACTCATATTGTCTGCACTTATTACATCGCCTCTTTTATTTAATGGCTGTACCAAGTTAGACGAAAATATCTATAGCTCATTAGTTACGGATAACTATTATAATAATAAGAACGAAGTATTATCTGCCGTTTTAAGGCCTTATACCCATGCAAATGCCTGGGCAACGCCATCCGGGCAGGATAACTGGTGGAGACCATCAGAGCTGTCTGGCGATCAACTGGCCTGGCCAACTAAAGGCCGCCATGGAGAAGATGGGGGTAAATGGAAGCGTTTACACTACCATACCTGGTTGGTAGATGACGCGCCATTAAATAATGCATGGTCATTAATGTATGGTGGTATGGGGTTCTGTAATGATCCAATAGAGAACCTGGAAAAGCGTTCCTTATCGCAAATGGGCATTACTCAGGTTGAAAAAGATGCTTACATCGCTGAACTGAAATTGTTCAGGGCCTATCATTATCTTAAATTAATGGATCTTTTTGGCAATATTCCTATTGTAACGCAAGTAGGTATTCCTGCAAAACCGGAAACGAGACCACGTGCCGAAGTTTTCGCTTTTATTGAAAAGGAGATTAAGGACAACATTGATAAAGCACCTAAACTTTCCAAAAGTATGCTTGGACGTATGACGCAAGCAGGAGGTTATGCCATGTTGGTTGAACTTTACTTAAACGCTGAAGTTTGGACAGGTACTGCCCGTTGGGATGATTGTATCGCTGCCGCAAATAAACTCATTAATAATGAGGCTGGCGGACAAAATGGCCCGATGGCATTGGATCCGAACATTACCGATCAATTCAAAACCACTAACGATTTATCAAAAGAGGTTATTTTTGCAATTGCCTATGAGTTTAGAATTGCCAATTCACAGCCATCATGGACGGGAGAGTTTTTCCACTTTCAGCAAGATCGTATTTATGGAGGTTCAAGAAATGGAAACAATGGTATCGTAATGGTTCCGGGCAATTACAACAAATACAACAACGATGATCTGAGAAAAAGTACATGGTTACTTCAAGGTCCTCAGGTTCGTTTTGACAACGGTCAGCCAGCGCTTGCCAGCGGAGGCAATGAATATAGCGATCAACAAATTGTTTTCGTTGATGAAATCCGTCGTGCAAGAGCAAATTCTACCGTTTCAAACATGAGTGAGGGTGAAGAGAATAGCGGTGTGCGTTTTAACAAATATAAACTCGGTAACAACGTAGCTGGAAATGTAAATGGTAACCCTGTTGGTATCGATTTAAATTATAATTGTACGGACTGGAACTTATATCGTCTTACCTGGATCTATTTTGCAAAAGCTGAAGCCATCATGCGCAAAAACGGTGGTGCCGCAACTGCAGAAGCTGTTCAGTTGATTAATGATTGTAAAAAACGTGCTTTTACAGAAACCACCTGGCCGGCAAACCAATATACCACTGCCAGTTTAACACTGGATGAGTTGTTGAATGAAAGGGGTCGTGAGTTTGTTTTTGAAGGATTCAGACGTGATGATTTAATTCGGTTTGGTAAATTCCATACCGCATCCTGGTGGGATCATACTCCATCAGCGCCGTTCAGGCAGTTGTTTCCAATTCCTTTAATTCAAAGAACTTTGAATGAAAATTTAGCTCAAAATCCAGGTTATTAATAAACAGAGTAAGAAAAGGCACCATATGGTGCCTTTTCTCATTTAACATAAAATAACATATTTCCCTTCGCCAAATCTATCAATCTTAATGATTATGCATTATATTAGCCGACCCAGGCTAATTTTAGTTGGTTAGCCTGCAATTCACCTGGTAAAATATGCTCTATAAATGAAAAGCCTTTCTATAAAAGATATAGCCGTCAAAGCTGGCGTATCGATCACTACAGTTTCTTTTATTATTAATGGTAAAGCCAGAGATAAATCAATCAGCGAAGCCGTAATTAAAAAAGTTGAAAAAATTATTGTAGAAAGCGGTTATAAACCAAATCAAATTGCCAGAAGTTTAAGAACTGGTAACTCAAACATCATCGGATTAATTGTGGAAGATATTTCCAATTCATTCTTTTCCAAAATAGCCAGATTAATTGAAGATAAGGCTTATAAAAAAGGTTACAAAATCATTTACTCCAGTACCGAAAACCATATTGAAAAAGCTAAAGAACTGATCACTATGTTTAAGTCGAGAAAGGTTGATGGCTATATCATTTCTCCTATAAAAGGCCTGGAAGAAGATATTCAACAGTTAATGGCTGATAATAAGCCTGTCATTTTGTTCGACAGGAACCTGCCGGATTTAGATGCTAATTATGTTGGAGCAGATCATTTTAAAGCCACTTACCATTCTATTGAAAGTTTTATAAAACAAGGGAAAAAGAAAATCTCCCTGGTAACTATCGATATCGATGTGCAGCAAATTACAGAACGTTTGACCGCTTATAAAAAAGCACTGGCCGATTACGACATTCCTTATGAGGAAAACCTGGTATTAAAGGTTCATTTCAATCAGGATGAAAAGGAAACAATGGTCCAAATGGAAAAACTTTTCCAGACGGAAGAAATAGATGCGGTGCTTTTTGCCACGAATTATTTAGCCATAAGCGGACTCAAAGTACTAAAGCAAACCGGCAAAAAAATCGGTAATGATTTCAGTGTAATCGCCTATGATGACCATGAAGTATTTGAGCTTCATACCCCGGGGATTTCCGCCGTGCAACAGCCACTTGAAGAGATTGCCGAAACCGTAATCCAGCTGATTTTAAGTCAGCTTTCTTCCAAAACAAAACTCGATAACCAGCACATCATATTACCCGCTAAACTGATCGAAAGATAATTTCTTATTCAGTAATGTAATTGTTACTGCAAGGCGTTGTAATTGTTGCCGCTACTGTCTATTATTGAAAAAGGTAAAACGTTTTATGCATACTTGCTTTTTCATTCTGAAAATGCGCATTTTATTCAAATGCTGTTTAGTAAATAAATTGCAAATCGTCGTTTTGGTATGCCTGATCATTATAAATAAAAACTAACCAAATAATTATGAAAAACCTTTATGCACTGGCTGTTTTACTGGTATACAGTATGTGTACTATTGCGCAAGATAAAGCGCCGGCCTATCCCTTAATTACGCACGACACTTATTTAAGCATCTGGTCTTTTGGAGATGGTTTGAATCAATCTACCACCAAACACTGGACCGGCAAAGAGCATTCCCTTAATGGAATAATAAAGGTAGATAACCATTTCTACCGGTTTTTAGGAGCTGATAGTAAAAGCTATAAAACGATTTTGGCAGCAGCCGATGAAGAAAATTATCAAGCCAGTTATAGTACTAAAAAGCCAGCAGAAGGATGGAAGGGCTTAAATTTTGATCAGGCTTCCTGGATGAAGGGCAAAGCACCTTTTGGTGATGATCAGATGGCCAAAACCAAATGGGATACAGACGAGATTTTTTACCGGAGGAAATTTTCTATGGCTAAAAAGTCGACGGCAAAAAAGTATTTAAAGCTTAACCATGATGATAATGTAATGGTTTACCTCAATGGTCAGTTAATTTACCAAAAGGAAGGCTGGGTTCACGAGTATATTTATATTCCAATTCCGGGTGATGCTTTAAAAACAGGTGATAATATTTTAGCCATCAATTGTAAAAATACAGCAGGCGGCAGGTTCCTGGATGCAGGCATTGTAGAAGAAGGTCCTCTAGCTGCAAATGTGATCAATGCCACGCAAACTAGCGTATCAGTAAACGCCACCAACACTTCTTATACCTTTACTGCAGGTGGTGTAAATCTTAATTTAACGTTTACGTCTCCTTTACTATTAAATGATGTGAACCTAACTGCGAGGCCCGTTAGCTACATCACTTACGCCGTAAAATCTGCAGATGCAAAAGCACATAAAGTGGATGTTTATTTCGGGGCCTCATCAAATCTTGCTGTAAATACCCCGAACCAACCCGTTTCGGTTTGGAAGAATACTAAAAACGACCTTTCAATTTTAAAAGCCGGAACGGTAGAACAACCTGTTTTGCAAAAGAAGAATGATGATTTAAGGATTGATTGGGGTTACCTCTACATCGCGGTGCCAACTGAATTTAAAGCGGTGCAGTTTATTGGTAAGCAGGGCGATAACATCAATGCGTTTAAATCTGGGAAATATCCGCAGGTACCACAGGCGATAAATGTTAAAACTCAGGATTTAGGCACTGTAATTCCATTTGGAACGGTTACTTCAAAACCCATTGAAAAGTATATCATGTTGGGTTATGATGACCTGAAATCAATCGAATATTTTGGTGATCAGTTGCTCCCGATCTGGAGAAAATCTGCAACTGCTAGTTTTGAGGATCAATTATCTGCCGCTAACGCTGAATATTCAGCACTGCAGGCTAAAACAAAAGCGTTCGATGCAAAACTTGTGGAAGATGCTACTAAGGTTGGGGGTAAGGAATACGCAGATCTATGTAAACTGGCCTACCGCCAAAGTATTGCAGCACATAAAATTGTTTATGCTCCAAATGGCGATTTGCTCTTCTTATCAAAAGAAAATTTTAGCGGGGGTTTCATTAATACCGTTGATGTAACTTATCCATCTGCACCTCAATACTTGCTTTACAATCCCGAATTATTAAAAGGGATGTTAAATGGAATTTTTTATTATTCGGAGAGTGGCAAATGGAAAAAACCTTATCCGGCTCACGATATTGGTACTTATCCGGTAGCGAACGGACAAATCTATGGGGAAGACATGCCGGTAGAAGAAGCTGGAAACATGCTTATCTTAGCTGCGGCAATTACCCGGGCAGATGGCAATACCGTTTATGCTGCTAAACATTGGGAAGTAATGTCTGTCTGGGCGGATTATTTGCTAAAGGAAGGCTTCGATCCGGCAAACCAGTTATGCACAGACGATTTCGCCGGACATCTGGCCAGAAATGCTAATTTATCTGTAAAGGCTATAGTTGGCCTGGGGGCTTACGCGCAAATGGCAGATTTGTCTGGTAAAAAGGAAACAGCCACGAAGTATAGAAATGCAGCTTTAGAAATGGCCAAAAACTGGCAAAAACTTGCCGATGGCGGTGATCACTTTGCCCTGACTTTTAATGATAAAAATACCTGGAGTCAAAAATATAACCTGGTTTGGGATAAGCTTTTGAAATTGAATCTATTTCCAAAATCAGTATATAAAAAAGAAATAGATTATTATTTAACTAAACAGAACGAATTTGGCTTGCCCTTGGATAGCCGGAAGGATTACACCAAATCTGACTGGATAGTGTGGACTGCAACCCTTGCCGACAACCAGGCAGATTTTGAAAAATTTATTGGCCCTGTGCATAAGTTTGCTACAGAAACCACAAGCAAGGTGCCGTTAACAGACTGGCATGAAACCAAGACCGGAACGAAAACTGGTTTCCAGGCGCGAAGTGTTGTTGGAGGGTATTTTATAAAAATGCTGGCAGATCAATGGAATATTAAGTAAGTAAAATTCTTCCAAACATAGGCGGAAGTAGCACAAGGGATAGGGCTTCTGCATGAACGTAATACGATGTTGGCCTAAATTCCCGTTATATCAACACAATTAGCTGAATAAACTAAACAAATAAAAAAAAGTAATCTAAATCAGATTTGTCTTTTCTGGTGTTGAGGTAATTGATGCGTGATTTTGGATTAAATAGAGAAAAAAATAAATAGAAATAAAATAAAGAATGGAAAAGCCTGTAGCACTGGGTGTGGATATCGGCGGCTCGCATATTACAGCCGCATTGGTAGATTTAGAAACAAGAACACTGATTGATAACTCAATCAAACGTAGCCCTGTAAATTCGCAGGAGAGTAAAGAAGATATATTATCAGCCTGGTGCAAGATCATCGATCAATCGTTTAACAACATTAAAGATGGAAACCGGAATATCGGCATTGCTATGCCAGGCCCCTTTGATTATGAACAAGGCATCTCGCTGATTAAGGATCAGGATAAGTTTAAGTCGCTTTACCAGGTGAATGTTAAAGAGGAATTGTCAAACAGACTGGAAATTCCCTTGGAAAACATCCATTTTATAAATGATGCTGCGGGCTTTTTACAAGGTGAAGTTTTTGCTGGTGCTGCCAAAGGCAATGCGAATGTATTGGGTTTAACGCTGGGAACCGGTTTAGGATCTTCGTTAAGTTTGAAGCTGAAGGCTATTGATGCAGATTTATGGAATTCGCCATTTTTGGAAGGCATTGCAGAAGATTACCTTTCTACCCGATGGTTTGTTAAACGGTACAAACAATTAAGCGGAACGGAGCTGCCAGGTGTAAAAGAACTGGTCGAAATTGTAGATACAGATCATTTCGCTACCAGGGTATTTATGGAATTTGGATACAACCTGGCACAATTTCTAATTCCGGTAATTAATGAGCATAGGATAGATACCGTAGTTATTGGTGGTAATATTTCCCAGGCTTTTAATGCATTTGCACCCGAACTGATCGCCACTTTAAAAGGTAATGATATAGATGCAAGCATCAAAATCTCACAACTTAAGGAGCATGCTACTTTAATTGGTGCAGCAAGCTGTTGCGATGTGAGTTTGATTTAATATTAGGTTTTGAGAAGGGCGGATGATTATTCCGCCTTTTCTTTTCGGCCAACGTTCGTAACTGTTAGGATTTGGCTGTTTTTGTTTGAAAATTATAAGGATTCTTAATAAGAATTTCCGAAGATTTTTTATTTTAAAAAAGTTGATTTAATTAAATCAATATCTTATTATTGTATTGGTTTAAAACGTTTTAGTGCCTTATTCTAATCTATTTTTTAACTTCAAAGCCCTGCCTCAAAAGCAGTTTTTTTATCAAAGAAAACTAAAACGTTTTAGTGAATATTCGCGTTAACCCTAATCAGCGCAAAAAAATCAAACAACATACTGGCTCTAACGAAAATAACATGATCAAACATTTTTTTACACTGGCAGCGATAGGACTAATTTCATTTTCTTCATTTGCACAATCTAACGGCTGCCAGATTACAATTAAAGATGACCAGCAGGCTATCGAACAGAAAACAAAAGATAAATTATCAGCCGCATTTTACAATGTTTACCCATGGTTCGCATCAGCAGATGGTTACCGAACAAAAAGGAGCGCAGACTTAATTTTTAACAGCAATGAAACGACAGACATTAAGGCGAAAGCCGGAGAAATAATTGTTAACGGAGATTGGGTAAAAGGAAAATCGCAAAAGAAAATTGAAAAGCAATTGCGGAATGCCTTTACCAAAAACTGGTCTGGCTTTTCTATCCAAAAGAAAAAAGGCTACAAACTTACCTTCATTAGTAAAGACCCGCTTTTAGATCCACTTTTAAAACAAAAGTTGATTGATACCTATTTCGAAATCTACCCGACATTGGTAAAAACATTTAATAACAAATCTACACATAATGTACTTTTCGTGGTTGACACCGCTTATAAAGCAGTGGCGGAGGCCAGCGGAAACCGAATTTTATTTAGCGCGGGTTATTTAAACGCACATCCAACGGATATTGATGTGGTTACTCATGAAACCATGCACATTGTTCAGGGCTATGGTTACAGCGCTGGTCCGGTTTGGCTAACAGAAGGTATTGCAGATTACGTTCGTTATCAATATGGAGTAGATAATGTAGGCTCTAAATGGAGCTTGCCCGCATATAATGCAAAACAAAGTTACCAAAACAGCTATCGGATTACCGCCAGATTTTTCGCATGGCTGGAACAAAATATAAAACCCGGCTTAGTTGCAACCCTTGATCAGCAGCTGCGCGCACATCAATATACAGAACAAAGCTGGAACAGTTTAACAGGAAAATCCATTGATCAGCTGTGGGAAGAATACTCAAAAAACCCAGGTCAGGTTAAATTGAAATATAGCAGTAAAGCAGAGAAAGGTTAAATTAATTTTTCATCCAAAAACATGCATTCAGTTGTTTTTAACGCACATTTGGGTCTTTTGTCACTTGTTTAGTAATATTTTTGAGTGATTACTAAAACGTTTTACATATTATCTTTATTTTGCATCATTATACGCTAGCCAAAAAATTAAAAAAATAAATGAAAAAAATATCCCTGATAACTTCGTTAGCTTCCCTGGCTATATTACCTTTATCAAAACTTCAGGCGCAGGAGACCATTAAGAAAAATGGCTATACATTATCCTTCGAAAGCAATTATACTGCTTTAGATCCAAAGTTGAAGAAACGGTTAATTGAAACCTTTTTTATAGTGTACCCAAAACTGGCAAAAGAATACAATCCTAAAACGCTGAAATCAGTGAAGTTCTTTGTCGACACTGCTTATAAGGGTGTTGCCGCAACGGCCGATGGAAAAGTAACCTATAGCTCCATCTGGATGGATAAACACCCTGAAGATATTGATGTAGTGACCCATGAAGTGATGCACATTGTTCAGGATTACGGCAGGAGTGTAGGGCCGGGCTGGTTAACCGAAGGAATTGCAGATTATGCCCGTTTCAAATTCGGCGTTGATAATGCCGGCGCGAAGTGGATTCTGCCAGCTTTAAAACCAGAGCACAGCTATAAAAACAGCTACAGAATTACAGCTAGATTTTTCGCCTGGATAGAAAAAAATGAAAAGTCGGGCACCATAAAAGCTGTTGAGGCATCGCTACGGGATCATACCTATCAACCAGAAATCTGGGTTAAATTAACTGGCAAAGATTTAGACGGACTTTGGGCAGATTACGTAAAAAATCCAGCGCTTTAATATTTTAAAACACACCAAATAACCATAAGAATGAAAAAACTATTTATTGCTTTCCTCAGCTTCGCTGCATCTGCCAGCTTTGCCCAAACGGTTGGCAAAATTACTGATCCTGTAGACTGGATTAATCCCCTGATGGGCACACAATCCAAACCAAGTTTATCAAACGGAAATACTTATCCTGCCATCGGTTTGCCATGGGGGATGAATATGTGGACACCACAAACCGGTAAAATGGGCGATGGATGGGCTTATACTTATGAAGCTGATAAAATTCGCGGTTTCAAACAAACACATCAGCCATCTCCATGGATGAATGATTATGCTGCATTCTCTATTATGCCGGTAACAGGTAAGTTAAGATTTGCAGAAGACGAACGTGCAAGTTGGTTTAGCCACAAAGCAGAGGTTTCAAAACCTTATTATTATAGCGTTTATTTGGCAGATGCTGATGTAACTACCGAAATAACACCGACTGAAAGAGCTGCACAATTCAGATTTACTTTCCCAAAAACCGATAGTTCTTATGTAGTGGTAGATGCTTTGAACAAAGGTTCATACATTAAAATTATTCCTGCCGAGCGGAAGATTATTGGTTATACCACAAAGTATGCCCGCGGTCCGCTTCCAAAAAACTTCAAAAATTACTTTGTAATTTATTTCAATAAAGATTTTAAACTGGCTAAAACCTGGAGCGGCAACAAGCTTAAAGATGATGAACTCGAATTAGAAAGCGATCACAGCGGAGCCATTATAGGTTTCAAAACCACTAAAGGAGAACAGGTTACTGCAAAAGTAGCTTCGTCTTTCATCAGTTTCGAACAAGCTGATATCAACTTGAAGAGAGAGCTGGCCAGCGATGGTTTCGATGCCACAAAAGCAAAAGGAAGAGCCATCTGGAACAAAACCTTAAATAAAATCGCAGTAGAAGGTGGTTCGATTGATCAAACCCGTACTTTCTATTCTTGCTTATACCGTACTTTGTTCTTCCCGAACAAATTGTACGAAGTAGATGCCAACAACAAGGTAGTACACTGGAGCCCTTATAATGGTCAAACTTTACCTGGCTATATGTTTGCCGGTACTGGCTTTTGGGATACCTTCAGGGCTTTATATCCGTTTTTAAATCTGGTTTATCCTGCTATTAATAAAGAAATGCAGGAAGGTTTAATCAACGATTATAAAGAAGGCGGATGGTTGCCGGAGTGGAGCAGCCCGGGTTATGCAAATATTATGGTTGGAAATAATTCGGCTTCCGTTGTTTCTGATGCTTATATTAAAGGATTACGGGGTTACGATATCCAAACCTTATGGGATGCTTTAAAACATGGTGCAAACAATGAAGGTCCGATTGAAGCAGTTGGCCGTGATGGGGTAAAATATTACAATGAGTTGGGTTATGTGCCTTTTGATGTGAAGAAGAATGAAAACGCAGCGAAAACGCTGGAATATTCTTATGATGATTTCACCATTTATCAACTGGGAAGAGCGTTAGGTAAACCTGCGTCTGAGATTGATATTTATAAGAAAAGGGCAATGAATTATAAAAACCTTTTCGATCCTGCTTCGGGCTTAATGCGGGGTAAAAATAAAGATGGCAGTTTCCAAACACCATTTAGTCCGTTTAAATGGGGTGGCGCATTTACAGAGGGTAACAGCTGGCATTATACCTGGTCTGTATTTCAGGATGTAGATGGTCTTGCCAAACTAATGGGCGGTCATGATAAGTTTGTAACCAAGCTTGATTCTGTTTTTTCTATGCCTCCTGTATTTGATGAAAGTGCTTATGGCGGTGTAATTCACGAAATCCGTGAAATGCAGATCGCGAACATGGGTCAGTATGCACATGGTAACCAGCCAATTCAACATATGATTTACTTGTACAATTACGGTGGTGCGCCTTATAAAACGCAATATTGGGTGAGGGAAACGATGAATAGAATGTATAAACCTACACCAGATGGTTATTGTGGCGATGAAGATAACGGACAAACATCAGCCTGGTACGTTTTCTCGGCAATGGGATTTTATCCGGTCACACCTGCGGTGGATCAATATGTATTAGGTGCACCATTGTTTAAAAAAGTTACTTTAACATTGGATAATGGTAAAACGGTAACCATTAATGCAGCTGGCAATAGTGATAGTAACCGCTATGTACAATCATTGCAAATGAATGGTAAGCCATATTCTAAAAACTGGATTAGCCATAGTGGTTTACAAAAAGGAGCAGTGCTAAACTTCAACATGACAGCCACACCAAACAAAACGAGAGGTGCCAACCCGGTTGATTTTCCATATTCACTGTCTACAGAGAAATAGAGAAAAAAGAGTGTAAATAAGAAATGGGGATTCTGCAGTCGAATCCCCATTATCTATACCTGGCTTGTGCTCGTTTATAACGAGTGCAGTATATATTGCAATTCTATCGCGCTTTTCCATCGTCACAGACGAAAGAGATATCCCACGTAACGAAAAACGCCCTAACGAACAAACTTCCATCAAACAATCATCTCCAGTCGCAAAAATACCCATCCATTTTCTTAATTTTACTTTATGGGAATCACCGATCAAAATCACCAGAATGCAGAGAAACTTGCTGCGGCAAAGGCAGCCGTTAAACTGGTTAAAAATGGAGATATTGTAGGATTAGGAACTGGAACTACCGCTACTTTTGCGATTAAAGAGTTGGGTAAATTAGTTGCAGAAGGGTTGAACATAAAAGCTGTGGCAAGTTCCATCCGAACCGAAGAACTGGCGAAGTCGCTGGGTATTGAAATTTTAGATCTGGGAAAAACTTCTTCGGTAGATATCAGTATCGATGGTGCCGATGAGTTTACAGAAGGATTAGATTTAATTAAAGGTGGGGGTGGCGCATTGTTCCGCGAGAAAATAGTGGCCTCCTTAAGTAAGCAGGCCATCATTGTAACCGATTCCTCTAAAAAAGTTAAGAAGTTAGGTTTATTTACCGTTCCTATTGAAGTAATCCCTTTGGCTTATCAATATGTTTTCGGTCAGATTGTTAAACTGAATGGTAAAGGGAAAAAAAGAATTATAGATAACCACGATTACATCACCGATAACGGAAACCTGATTATCGATGCAGACTTTGGTTTGATCAATGATCCGAAAGCTCTGTCAGATGCCCTAAATAAAATTGACGGATTACTGGCGCATGGCTTATTTATCGGTTTAACAGCCCAGGTGATGATGAGTGATCGTTCTGAAATCATTATTTTCAAGTAATTCACCGAAAAACAGGCCAGCTAAAAAAACCGTAAATATTTTAGCCGACAAATTTATTTAACTCACCGACAAATTGAAGCTATTAAGGGAAAAGCCATTCTCCCGCTTTCATTTTCATGATACATTTGAATATAAATCAAAACGATCATGGAAAATTTCACTAAAAGCAATCACGAAAATAAACAATTAGGGTTAGGTATTTTAATTGTATTAATCGGTTCTGTATTCCTGTTAAGAAATACAGGTTTGGATATTCCGCACTGGATTTTAAGCTGGCACACTGCTATGTTGGCGGTGGGTTTATGGCTCGGTTATCGTAGAAATTTCGAAAGTGGGGGCTGGCTGGCCATAACGATTATTGGTGGAATCTTCACCCTGAAAGATATTTCTCTTTTCGATTTTGATCTGTCAAGAATCAGTACAGCACTTATCTTAATCGGACTTGGGTTGTATGTAATCCTAAAACCAAAGAAAATCAAGACCTTCGATCAATTCGGTCAACATCCGGCTGCTAAAAAAGAAGGTATAAACTTTTAAAATTCTGAACTCCATCATATAGATCAAAAGGGACATTTTAACGATGGTCCCTTTTTTTATGATAAAGACTGAAAAGTCGGAAAAAAAGAAACGGGGATTCCACCATTAAGGCAGTATCCCCGTCATCTAAATTAACGCTCTCACATACATAAACGCTCAGATGCTAAATTATTGCGTACAAATACATTTTTATTAAAAAAAAATTAATGCAATTAAATATATTATGCAAATGCTATTTTATTCCGGATATATTTATTGCGTTAAAATTATTTAAATATCTGATTTTTAGCGATTAATGAAGCAGATCAGTTTTTCTCACCATCTTTATGGTTTTTGGCATAATTTCTTAAAGTGTTAAAAAAAGTTAAAACTAAATGGATAGTTGATGAGAGGGGTTTTGAGTGCCAAATATTATTAACTTTGAATATTGTACGAAAACTCGCATAACTAAATGAAAAGAAGTATTTTAATTATAGTCGCTTTATTGTTTACCACCAGCGCATTCTCTCAAAACGTCATCCAGCTATTTAACAGCGCTAATGATTTCTTCAAATTATTGCAGGAAGAAAAATTTGCAGATGCTCATGCTACTTTTGATGATACCTTAAAAACAAAGCTCACGGAAGATGGATTGAAGAAACTTTGGTTTGATATGGGAACTAAATTTGGGAAAGCAGAATCTTTTGATGCGATTCAAAGCCGTTCGCAAGGTGAATTTTTTGCAGTAACGGTTGAAGGTAAGTTTAGCAACGGCGATCAAAATTTTATTGTCGGTTTTAACAAAGCACAAAAAATAGTCGGCATTTTTCTTGCCCCGGCTAAAACTGCAGCAGCGTATTTAAAGCCGCTCTATGCCGATACAAACTTATATAGTGAAAAATCAGTTTACCTGGGGCCGGCAGGCCCAATGTCATTAAGTTAAGGATTTTTATATTGCATCTTTTTGATTTTTAGTTACTTTAGGTTTCACTCTGGCTCTGAA
>NZ_WKKH01000073.1 GCF_009674725.1 Pedobacter petrophilus
TCACTCATAATCTGTATCATAAAGTTAAAAAATCAAATTCTTAATTCCTTAACTGACACAGTTCATTTTACAATCTCGATGGGGAATAGTAAAGTTTGGACCCCTTTTCTACCCTTCAATAAGCTGTTTTAGTTTTTCTTTGCTAGGTAAAACAGTCGAGTACTTGCTTGCAAAAATCTGCTCATTATTTTCTGGCAATGTATATTCTACAACAGCCTCACTTTTATCCTGACAAAGTATTATTCCAATTGTTTTATTTTCATCAGAAAGTCTGACCTCCCTATCATAATAATTTACATACATCTGCATTTGGCCAATATCCTGATGTTTAAGTTCACCTATTTTTAAGTCAATTAGCACAAAACATTTTAAAATTCTATTATAAAAAACCAAATCTATTTTAAAGTGCTTATCATCAAAAGATATTCTATTTTGCCTGGCTACAAATGTAAAACCAGTTCCTAATTCTAAAAGGAAGTGTTCTAATTTATCAATTAGTTTTTGCTCTAATTCATTTTCTGAGTAGCTATTTTCATCAGGTAAACCCAAAAATTCTAAAATATATGGGACTTTGATAGCGTCTTTTGGTTTTTCTAGAATTTGACCTTTTAAAGAAAGTTCTAAAATTTCATTTTTATTTCTACTAATTGATAAACGAGTATATAATGCCGTGTCATATTGTCTTTGGAATTCTCTCAAACTCTAATTATTTTTAAAAGACTCTATTTCGTAAAAATTCCTTTCTTTTTCATCATCTATTCTCATTAGCTTAAGGTAATGAGACCAGCTTAATTTGAAAACGTCAGATGCTGTCTGGACGTTTTGTATAGCCAATATAAAAAGTTCGCATTTGCTTTAAATTAGTTTCAGAAAATCCTTTGCTAAAATCCTGAGTAAGCTTATTAGCTAAACTTATTAATAATTGTTTTCCATAAGATGCTCTTTCTTTACCATTTTGCTCTTCTTCGACAATCATTCGGCCAATTTCAAAGTAAGTTAGCACCATAGTATGGTTAACTGCTATTAATAAAATCTTGATGATTAACCCCGCTGCTCATAGCTTACTTATTAAATGCATTCCACCCCTGAGCCTTTAACTCATGAACATTATTGGATTTTGAAACCATTTTACAACCAGAATTTTTATCAGTAACGTGGCCGATTACCGTAATATCTACATCATGTTTCAGCTTTTTGTAATCTTCCTGGCTGATGGTAAATAGCAACTCATAATCTTCACCACCGCTTAACGCACATACGGTTGGATCTATACCAAGTTCTCTTGCCGTTTCATAAGTCATTGGATCTAAGGGAATTTTATCTTCATATATCGTAATTCCTTTATCGCTTTCTGTAGCCAGGTGTAAAATTTCAGAAGCCAAACCATCAGATACATCTATCATTGATGTTGGTTTAATATTCATGTCTTCTAATAATGCAACAATATCCATCCTGGCTTCAGGTTTCAATTGTCGCTCAATGATATAATCTTTTCCTTCTAAATCTGGCTGAATCTGCGGATTTTCCAGGTAGATTAATTTCTCTCTTTCTAAAATTTGCAGGCCAACATAAGCGCCGCCTAAATCACCGGAAACACATAACAAATCATTTTCCTGAGCACCATTTCTATAAGTAACTTTATCTGCATCTGCATAACCAATGCTGGTAATGCTAATTACCAAACCTTGCTTACTTGCAGAGGTATCGCCACCAATTAAATCAATATTAAATTTATTGCATGCCAATTCTATTCCTTTATAAATTTCTTCCACCGCTTCTAAAGGAAACTTACTCGATAGACCAAGCGAAACCGTAATCTGGCTTGCCTTTCCATTCATCGCATAAATATCACTCAAATTAACCTGAACGGCTTTATAGCCTAAATGCATCAAAGGCACATAAGCTAAATCGAAGTGGATTCCCTCTAAAAGAAGATCGGTAGAAACCAGTGTCTGTTTCCCTTTTGCATCTAAAACAGCAGCATCATCTCCAACACCTTTTACCGAATAATCATTTCTTATTTTGAAATTAGTGGTCAGGTGTTTGATTAAACCAAATTCACCAAGCTCATTGATATCTGTACGCTCTTTATTTTCAAACATATATTTTTTTCTTTTGCAATAAAGGATCTTAGACCCCAATTCTAATTTTTTAATTATCCATTAAACAAAAAAGATGCTGAAATAAATTCAGCATGACGATCTTTTGCCTATAATTTACTTTCCATCCAGTTCTTACCTTCTGTAAACCTGGCAATTAACATGGCCGCAACATTATCTCCGGTTGCGTTTAGTAAGGTTGCCATAGGATCTACCAGTGTACCAATAATCATAGCCGGAGGTAGGGCTTCTGGCGGCAACTGGTAGGCAGAAATCATTAATAATTCTCCAATATAGCCACCATTTGGAATTCCGCCTTCTACAATACTTACCAAAACGGTAATGCCCAAGGCTAAAATAATCGTATCAATATGCGCTAAATCCTTACCAAAAATAGCAAAAACTACCGCTATTTTGATAATTGAACTGATACTGGAACCATCTTTATGCAAGGTTGAACCCAATGGAATCGTAACATTGGTAATGTAAGCTGGTACACCCATTTTCAAGGTTCCTTCCAGGTTCGCCGGAATAGTAGCAATACTGCTACAAGTTCCTACTGAAGTTAATGAGGGTACAATATTGTTTTTCCAGAACACTTTTATGGCCTTAAGTCCTCCGGCAATAAAGGCATATAACGTGAAAAATACAATAAAATAAAAGGCACCAACACCATAATATAATCCTAAAGCTTTAGCGTAAGTTCCAAAAAGCTGTGGACCGAAAACGCCTACTTGATAGGCAAAATATGCACCTAAACCAATCGGCCCTAATTTCATGATGAGAATGATCAATTTTTTCATCACTTCATTGCCTGATACCAGAAAATTTTTAAATCCATCCCCTTCTTTACCAGAATAGAGCGTAGAGAAACCTACCAAAACCGAAAAAATAATCAGCGCCAGCATATTTTTCCTGCTACCGATTTCAAAAAATTCGCCAACTGTTAACAGCTGTGTCATTTGTTCACCAAAAGACTGAATTTTCTCCGTTTCAACCGGTATTTGATTATTCCCTAAAGCCTGGTGTATAGGGAAAATCCGTGTTACAACGAGTGTTAAAATGGCGGATATTAGTACGGTTGACAAAAAAACCAACACCATAATGGTGAGTAATCTTCCCAATTTTTTAGTCCGGTCAATATTTGCAATCGCAGATGATACGGCAAAAAACACCAATGGAATCACTGCTGTAAACAACAGGTTTAAAAATATATCGCCTAGTGGTTTAATACTTTCAACTTCTTTCCCAAAAATTAATCCGACTATACTCCCAACGGTAATGCCCGCCAAAAGCCACAATAAGCCCGAATAATTTTTAAGAATGTTGTTTATTTTCATTTTTTACTTTTAATATTTAGCCTGTCGTCACTTTTAAATTTTTTCAGCGCCTTAACCATAAGTTGCTGAAATAAATTTAGCATGACGGTAATTTTTTTACAAACCCAGTTCTGCAGAAATATCAAGCATCCTTTGAATCGGCTTACGTGCTTTTTCTATAATATGCTCTGGAACAGTAACTTCTGGATAACCATTTTTAAGACATAAATATAATTTTTCTAAAGTATTTCTTTTCATGTAAGGACAATCATTGCAGGCACAGCTGTTATTTGGCGGAGCCGGAATGAAAGTTTTATCCGGACAAGCTTTTTCCATCTGGTGGATAATACCGCTTTCTGTGGCAACAATAAACTCGGTTGCCGGGTTAGCAATCGCATATTTTAAAAGACCTGTAGTCGATCCGATATAATCAGCCATTCTTAAAACAGGTTCTTCACATTCGGGATGTGCAATAAACTTCGCATTTGGATGGCGCTCTTTTAATTTGGTAATTTTCTCTTGAGAAAAAATTTCATGAACCATGCAGGCCCCATTCCAAAGCACCAAATCCCTACCTGTTTTTTTTGCTACATAAGCACCCAGGTTGCGATCAGGACCAAAAATTATTTTTTGATCTTTTGGCAGGCTTTCTACAATTTGAACAGCATTGGTTGACGTACAAACGATATCACTCAAAGCCTTCAACTCAGCGGTACAATTTACATAAGTGATCACCAAATGATCGGGATATTTTTCTTTAAATTTTTTAAACAAGTGTGGTGGACAACTATCAGCCAGCGAACAGCCTGCTTTTACATCGGGCAATAAAACTTTTTTGGCAGGAGATAAAATTTTAGCAGTTTCAGCCATAAAATGTACACCTGCAAATACAATTACCTCAGCATCAGTCTTTGCGGCTTCTTGAGATAAACCCAAACTATCGCCAATATAATCTGCAATATCTTGAATATCAGGTTCTTGATAATAATGTGCTAAGATAATTGCATTTTTCTCTTTTTTTAGTTTTTCAATTTCAGCAAAAAGATCCAGGGTTGGATCAATTTCTTCTTCCACAAAACCTTTTTTGTTAATTTCTTCTAAGACATCTATGTTCATTTTAAATTTTCCTTTTTTGAAAGTTGACGTTGGTCAAAGATAAAGCTTTCCACGTCTCAATAATTAATAAGTTATTTTAAATAAATAAATCTTGTTTGTTTATTAGTGTGTTAGTATTGTTGGCAAGTTTCGAAATTTCCTTCGTTTATGTAAGTTGTTAATCGTTTACTAACATTTAGATTACATTTTTATAATATGATAAGATTGATTTTCAGCACTATCGAAAAACCACTTAAATGTTATCCATATCAGAATGTTAATTGTTTATAAGTGTGAGAAAAGTTAATTACTTCGACAAAGGTGCTTAAAAATTGAGCAAAAGATTGTGGCAAATTGTCTTTTTAGAGTAGCTTTAAACATTCAAATTTATTTGTTAGCATTATTTCTACATAAAGCTAACAGTTGTTCTATAGTTATCAACATCGTTGATAAAGTAAATGTTTTTTAAATGAGAAAAGTAGATTTTCTGGTAATTGGTTCAGGCATAGCGGGTTTAAGCTTCGCACTTAAAGCTGCGAAATTTGGTAAGGTTTTAATTGTTACCAAGTCTAATGAGGATGAATCCAACACAAAATACGCCCAGGGAGGTGTTGCCGTTGTGGTGGATAAAGGCGATTCTTTTGATAAACATATTCAGGATACTTTGGTTGCCGGTGATGGTTTATGTGATGAAAAAATAGTGGAAATCGTTGTAAAAGAGGGGCCTCAGCGAATTCAGGAGATTATAGACTATGGGATTAATTTTGACAAAGATAACGCTGGTTTTTATGATCTGGCCAAAGAAGGGGGGCACTCAGAACACCGGGTTTTGCACTATAAAGATATCACCGGATATGAGATTGAAAGGGTATTGTTAAAAGAGATTCATGAGAATTCCAACATAGAGATATTAACACATTACTTTGCGCTCGAGTTAATTACCCAGCATCACCTGGGTGAGTTTGTGGATAAACGTACCGAAGATATTAACTGTTATGGCGTATATGCCTTTAACACAGAGCTTAACGATGTGGAGAAAATTGTGGCAAAGGTAACTGTTATGGCTGCCGGTGGTGCCGGTCACGTCTATTCTGCCACAACAAATCCCGTAATTGCAACGGGAGATGGAATGGCGATGGTTTACAGGGCAAAAGGAAAAGTGAGGAATATGGAGTTTATTCAGTTCCACCCAACTGCTTTATATCATCCCGGGGAGTATCCATCCTTCTTAATTTCGGAAGCGGTAAGGGGATTTGGTGGTGTTCTCAGACGTAAAAACGGAGAAGAATTTATGCATGAATATGATGAACGCAAATCATTAGCACCTCGTGATATCGTGGCAAGGGCAGTGGATAATGAAATGAAAAAATCGGGTGATGACTTTGTTTATTTAGACATTACCATGCGGAAGAAAGCAGATATTCTGAAGCATTTTCCTAATATATATGCCAAGTGTTTATCTATAGGGATAGATATGACAAAGGATTATATTCCGGTTACGCCTGCATCTCATTACATGTGTGGGGGGATCTTGGTGGATGAATACGGTCGTTCTTCCATAAAAAATTTATATGCCTGTGGCGAATGCTCATCTACTGGATTACATGGCGCAAATAGACTCGCTTCCAATTCGTTGCTGGAAGCTACTGTATTTGCTCACCGGATTTATCAGGACGCGATAGAAAATTTCAAAAATAATGTTATTCCTGAAAATATCCCTGAATGGGATGCAAAAGGCGTTACTCAGATAGATGAAGATATCCTGGTGACTCATAACTTAAGGGAATTACAAAAAGTCATGGGTGATTACGTGGGAATAGTTCGTTCTGATTTCCGCCTTGAGCGGGCTCACCGCCGGTTATTTTTAATTTATCAGGAAACGGAAGAGTTCTATAAGAAGAACAAAGTATCGGTTAAATTATGTGAGTTGAGAAATGTAATTCAAACGGCTTATCTCGTGATTAAATCCGCTATGCAACGGAAAGAGAGTAGGGGATTGCACTTTACTACCGATTATCCTAACCATACCGAAGAACTAAAAGATACCGTATTCTAGTATATTTACCTTAATAAAAAGATATCAGTTCTATACAAATCATATTGATCATTACAATTTTTCATTAAACATATCATATAAAGCTATGCCTTTAATATTGCCTGTAAAAGATAAGCACCCGAAAATTGGAGAAAACAATTTCATTGCTGAGAATGCCACTATAGTTGGTGATGTAACGCTTGGTAATAATTGCTCGGTTTGGTTTAATGCTGTGATTAGAGGCGATGTAAATGCCATTACCATTGGAAATGAATCAAATATACAAGACGGGGCGGTGATTCACGCTACGTACTTAAAAGCGGCTACACACATCGGTAATCGCGTATCTGTTGGTCATAATGCAATTGTACATGGCTGTACGGTTAAGGATAATGTATTAATCGGGATGGGGGCAATTGTAATGGATCATGCGGTAGTGGAAGAATATTGTATCATAGCGGCCGGCTCTGTAGTACTGGAAAATACCACTTGCGAGACAGGTTATCTGTATGCCGGAACGCCGGCAAAAAAAATAAAGCCCATTACAGAAGAGCAAAGGGCTTTATTAAATAAATTACCAGATAATTATGTCATGTATTCCAGTTGGTTTACCAACGGATAATTACTCTTTTGGTGGTGGCGGGATCGTTAAATTATCTACACGCTCCCAATTTGCACGTAGCGATTTTTCTTCAGGAGAATACCAGATCTTCTCGGGCTGAGTGCCTTCTTTAATACTTCCTGTATCCCAAACACCGTTTTTATTTTCATCATATACTACCCGGATAAAATATTTTCCTGCAGGATAGTTAGCAAAGTTAATAGTGCCGTTTTTATTAATGTTGTAGCCTTTAATGGTATTCTTTTTCTCATCAATAAACTCAACGAGATAACTTTTAGTCGTATCCGGAACAACAATCTTTAAGGCAAGGGTTCCGTAACTATCAATGGTTTCTAACTTGAAACTTTTATTAATTTCCTTGTTTTGTGTATTAAATATAGCGGTAAAAGCACCAGGTGCAAACTTAATATCATACGTTCGTTTATTGCGCCAGGTAAATTTAAGGTAGTATTTTAAGAAGTCTACACTATCTTTAACTAATTCAAAATTAGTTCTTTTCACAGAATCTTCCAGTAATGTTATTTTTGATGCATCTGCGCTATTAACAGGGAAGTTAAAAGTTAGTGTATAACGTTGGTATGGATTCAGTTTACCAGATGTAATGTTATCGGTAATGGTTAATTCCCTTTTATAACTATCTTTTTTACCTCTGTTAAAATTTACCATTTGTAATACCTTTCCCTGATCCTGAATGGCTAGTTTGACTGAATCGAAAGCAAGATCTGTTAACCAAATTTTAGCAGTATCATTCATTTTACTAAAAAACACCTTTTTGCCAACATCAACAGCGGTGGGTTCCATAACAGTAATTTTTGGAGCCTTTAATTGTTGATTAAAGATAAGGGAGATACTGCCGTCATTATTCAACTTTTTATCTAATATTCTAAACTCGGGTGCCAGCTCTTTAAAAACCTGGAGATTTACGTTTTCCGTATTTTTATCAATCAGAATTGGTTCTTTAATATAACCCACTTCATCAGAAAGCTGCTGATAAACCTTATCACCGCCACCTTCACTTTCCTTTAATGCATATACTTTGTAATTACCCTTGCGTAAATTATTAAGTTTGTAATTTCCGGAACTATCAGTTAAGGTATAAATTGGCGCTCTTTTTTTTCCAAATAAAGTATCACGTTCAACAGGTAAAATAAAAACAACAGCTTCTTTTTCCATTTCTCCGGTTAAGGAATTGCTTACTTTTCCGCTTAAGGATAGTGAATCTATATCTGCACCTGTAGAAAAAACATAAGATAAATTTTTAATGATATTGTTTTCATTAATGTCTGCTACAGATTTTCCAAAGTTTAAAGTGTAGGTCGTATTTTTTTCTAAGGTGTCTTGTAACTCTACCTCTAAAATCCTTTTCCTCGCTTTTAAAATAGGGGGGCGTTCCTGATCCGGCGAAATTGAAAATTCTTTAAACTCATTATTTAATTTAACAAACTCATCAAATTCAATTACAATTTTCTTTGCATTAAAATTTCTTGTCAAATTTTTTGGTGTCATCGTTACAACCTTTGGTGGCTTAGTATCTTTCGGACCGCCTTGAGGGGTTTGCATACTCGCACAACCTAAAAACAGGAGCATGATAAATAGTGCTACATAATTTATAAGTCTAAAATATTGAGCTTTTGAATTTGGCATATTTTAAGCGATTTAACGCATGTTTATAAGTTTTGGAGTATTAATATTAAAAAATGTTTTTTCGTTCTTAAATCTATTAATTTAAATTCAAGATAATTTGAATTTAAATACCTGATTATCAGTTACTTATTTATAAAAACCATTAAAACTGAGATATCTGATGGCGAAACGCCTGAAATTCTGGATGCCTGACCTAATGTACGCGGTTTTATTTTAAATAATTTTTCACGCGCTTCTTTAGAGATGGAATTGATTTTATTGTAATCGAAATCTGGTCTAATTTCCTTGTCTTCCATTTTTAGCATTTTAGCTACAATTTCATTTTCCTTTTCAAAATAGCTTTCGTACTTAATTTTAATTTCAGCTTGTTCAATGGTTTGATTATCTAAATCTTTTGTAGCTTCAGCTAAAGGCTTGCTCACTCTAATGATATCCTGTAATCCAACATGAGGTCTTCCAATTAAGCTATGGATTTTGACATTCTGATTTAGAGCACTGGAACCTAAACGCTCCAGTGTTTCATTTACGTCTCCCATTTCAATTCCCTGGGTTTTAGTAAACTTAACTAATGTATCTGCATTGGCAATTTTTTGATTTACCTTTTCCAAGCGTTCATCAGAAATTAAACCTAGGGCATGTCCAATAGGAGAGAGGCGAATATCTGCATTATCTTGTCTTAATAATAAACGATGCTCTGCCCGGGAGGTAAACATACGATAGGGTTCTTCGGTTCCTTTAGTCACTAAATCATCAATTAAAACACCAATATAACTATCAGATCTTTTCATGATCAGTTCGGGTTTATCGGTAATTTTTTGATGCGCATTAATTCCTGCCATGAAACCTTGACATGCCGCTTCTTCATATCCGGTGGTTCCATTAATCTGACCAGCCAGAAATAAGTTGCTAATAAGCTTTGTTTCTAATGTAAGAGATAATTGAGTAGGTGGGAAAAAATCATATTCAATAGCATAACCCGGTCTGAACATTTTTGCTTGTTCGAAACCTGGAATTAATCTCAATGCTTTAAATTGTACATCTTCCGGAAGTGATGTTGAAAATCCATTTACGTAAATTTCGCACGTATGCCATCCTTCTGGCTCAACAAAAATTTGGTGTCTGTCACGCTCTGCAAAGCGATTGATTTTATCTTCAATAGACGGACAGTATCTTGGCCCTAAACCTTTAATTCTTCCAGTAAACATCGGAGATTTTTCAAACCCTTCTTTCAACGTTTCATGAACTTCGGTATTGGTATAAGTGATCCAACAGCAACGTTGATCAGTTGGGACTTTTGTATCGGTAAAAGAAAATTTATTTGGATTTTCATCACCCCATTGCTCTTCCATTTTAGAATAGTCTAGGCTTCTTCCGTCAACGCGGGGAGGGGTACCTGTTTTCATTCTTCCGGCTTCCATTCCCAATTCAACCAGTTGCTCGGTTATTCCTGTTGATGCTCTTTCGGCTGTTCTTCCTCCACCAAATTTCTTTTCACCAATGTGCATTACGCCATTTAGAAATGTACCATTTGTAAGTACCACTGCTTTGCTTTCTATTTCAATTCCTAAGGCTGTTTTTACACCATAAACCGTATTGTCTTTTACTAACAAGCCGACAACATTATCTTGCCAGATATCTAAATTTGGTGTTCGCTCCAAGGCCAGTCTCCATTCTTCAGCGAAACGCATTCTGTCAATCTGTGCTCTTGGACTCCACATCGCCGGACCTTTAGATTTATTAAGCATTCTGAATTGAATAGTCGATTTGTCAGATATAATACCTGAATAACCGCCCATAGCATCTACTTCACGAACGATCTGACCTTTTGCCACGCCACCCATTGCCGGGTTACAACTCATCTGGGCAATGGTACCCATATTCATTGTGATTAATAAAACAGATGATCCCAAGTTAGCAGCAGCAGCAGCAGCTTCACAGCCTGCGTGACCAGCACCAACAACAATCAAATCGTATTTTGAAAACATGTTATTTGTATTTATCTATTGTTCCACGTGAAACAAACTGTTAAATCTTTCTTATCGTAATCGAATCATGTTATTATGTTCCACGTGAAACATAATATTAACTGATGAATTATCTAAATTCGCTAGTACAATGATAATAGCAATATTATTAAAACTCTTTCTTAATTTGCAACACAAGTTTATTCTGATAATTCTAGCCAACGCATAGTATATTCATCAAGTTTGACCTGTAAATTTTTAATTTCGTCAGATACTTCCTGAATTTTAACGTAGTCTGAGGCATTTATATTATTTAAGGTTTTTGTTAAGACAGAAATTTTATTTTCCATTTCTTCCATCCCTTTTTCGCTATCTTCTAATTCCTTTTGCTCTTTAAAACTTAATTTTTTTATAGATTTTAAAGGTGTTTGTTCTATTACTTGAACAATCTCTTTTTTAGATTCTCCTTTAATTTTTGGTTGTTCAAGGCTTAAACGATATTCAGAATAATTACCATTATAAATTTTTACTACACCTTCACCCTCCATAATAAATAACTGATCGCTCATCTTGTCTAATAAATACCTGTCGTGAGAAACCAGCATTAATATGCCTGGGAAGTTTTCCAAAAATTCTTCTAAAACATTTAAAGTGTCAATATCTAAATCATTTGTTGGTTCATCTAAAATCAAGAAATTAGGATTTTGCATCAGTACCTTCATCAGGTTCAAACGTTTTTTTTCACCGCCGCTTAATTTTTCTACCATGCCATGTTGTTTCTTTGGCGGAAAGAGAAATAGGGTAAGTAGGGCAGAGGCGGTAATTACCGAACCATCTGCCATTTTGATATATTCAGCATCTGATTTTACAATATCAATTACCCTTTCTTTGGGATCAAATGTTAAGCCACCTTGTTTATAATAACCAAAAACTGTGGTGTCTCCGGTATCAACTTGGCCGGCATCTGGTGTAAGCTGACTTGTGATAATATTTAATAAAGTAGATTTGCCTGTTCCGTTTTTTCCAGCCAAACCAATTCTGTCACCTTTTTTAAAAGTATAACTGAAGTCGTTGATGATTGGGCGGCCGTCAAATGCTTTAGTAATGTGTTCTACCTCAATAATCTTCCCACCTTGACGAGACATTTTCATTTGCAGGTTAATGGTCTGATTATCAGACTTTTTCTTAGATTTTTCTTCTAAATCATAAAAAGCACTAATTCTTGCATTAGATTTGGTGCCACGTGCCTGTGGCATGCGCCTCATCCATTCTAACTCCTTTTTTAATAGCTGTTGATTTTTATGCAGAACAGTTGCATCTAATGCTTCTCTTTCAGATTTCTTTTCCAGGTAGTAGGCATAATTACCATTATAGTTGAAAATTTTTCCCCTATCGAGTTCTACAATCGTATTACAAACGTTATCTAAAAAGTACCTGTCATGGGTAACCAATAGAATTGTTTTCTGCCCGGTGGTTAATAATTTTTCTAACCATTCAATTGTATCAATGTCTAAATGGTTGGTTGGCTCATCTAACACTAAAATTTCAGGATCTTCAATAAGAAGCTTGGCTAAAGCCAAACGTTTCTTTTGTCCACCAGAAAGGGTAGCAATTTTTTGTTGAAGATGAGTAATGCCCATCCTGTTGAGGATGGTTTTGATCTCATGTTCATATTCCCAGGCATTGTGTTCGCTTAACTCTTCGTATAAACGATTTAGCGTTTTCTCATCTGGATTAGGGTCTTCAATTAATTCTTCGTACTCTTTAATCAGCTGTTGTTGCTTATTTTCAAGGGAAAAGATGAAATCACTGATAGAATAGCCTTCGTTAAATTGAGGTTCCTGATCAAGGAAGCCAATTTTAACCGCTTTATTTTTTACAATTTTACCTTCCAGCGGAGGAAATCTTTCGGCAAGTAGTTTTAATAAGGTACTCTTACCAGCGCCGTTGATTCCTACTAACGCTACACGCTGACCAGAATTAATACCTAGTGTTAAATTTTTAAATAGCCATTCATCATGATAACCATGACCTAAGCCTTCTGCCGCAATTAGTGTGCTCAATTTATTTGTATTTCGGATTTATAAAGGAAAATTAGTGCAAAAGTAAGGATAAATTATTTGGAACAACTAAATTGAAGATCAAACCTATTCTGTATCAGCGAAAAATGGCAAATTATTGATGGTGTTTGGATGTAGAATTCTAAAGAGATAACCGTAATAAGATGAGTAATAAGAAAACAGCGGCTGGACTCGCTCCGCCGCTGCTTCAATCATTAACTAAACTAAACTATTTCTTTGTGCTATAGAATTAATATATAGCGATACGTTTTTTGTTTTTCATTTATAAGACTAAGGATAGTGCAAAACGTTTCAGTACTATTTTAGATAATATACCAGCATGGGTTAAACATCGACGAACGGGCATAACGATTAGACGAACAGCAAGAAATTTTTTAAAAGTAAGATTATTTGAAAATAGGGGAGCAGCTCCCTTCCAGCAAAAGAGAAAAGCTTTTGGTAGTGTAAATTGAACTGTGTCAGCCAGTTTAACCATTTTGCAAATGCAGCTTTATTCTATCCTCAAACATAATGTATAGCTGAGATAATGTCAAGTTCCAATTCTGCAGG
>NZ_WKKH01000074.1 GCF_009674725.1 Pedobacter petrophilus
GACACCTCAATTATCGAAGCGATGGTAAATAACCAGTACAAACCCATTACCGGAACCCTTTTAATTAAGAAATCTGAAGAAGATGCCAAAATGAAAGAAGTCGATTTTGAAGATGGCTACATTGTAAAGTATTCCGAAGGAATCAACATTGTTGGTGATCATCCGATGACGCTTAAATTCCAGATTTCAGCCAGAAAGCTGAAACTCGGAAATGCAGAGCATCTAAACGATTGGCCTAAAGCCTAGTTGGAGGTACAGGGCAGAAAGGTCGAAGGTATAAGGATTAGGCATGAGGTAATTAACGCTAAATGCTAACCACCATTACGCTTCAATCCACGCCAAACGCTATCCCCAAAGCTTACTTTATTCATTTTTTCAAACATTAAAAGAAATTATCATGGCATTTAAAACCAGATTAACATTAGGTTCAAAGGAATTTGATGTATTACAGTGCAGTTTTTCATTAAACAGAGATGTAGATGCAAAAGGTCGTCCATCTTCGGGTGTATATGGTGGAACCATTAACATTGAAATCGAATCTACAGAAGATACTTCGGTAATCGAATCGATGGTAAATAACCAGTATAAACCACAAGCAGGAACAATTACCTTCAAAAAAGGCGAAGAAGATGCTAAAATGAAAGAATTAACCTTCGAAGATGGTTACATTGTTCAATATAGCGAAGGTATTGCTGTAAACGACAATACACCAATGACACTTACTTTCGTCGTATCTGCGCGTAAACTCAAATTGGGTAATGCAGAACACGAAAACGATTGGCCAAAGGCATAGTTCTCAAAATAGAAATCATCAGGAAGTGACTGGTTCTGCCAGTTGCTTTTTGATGCATTATACCCAATTATAATTGCCTGTACATTTAAATTAACACGCTACTCATGCTCCCTTAACCAAAATCTCGCATGCTTAAGCATAGATCTTACTGACTTTGATGCCGGTATAGATGATATAGGAAATTCTTACCTGCCAGTGAAATCATTTTTTTCATTTCACATCGGCGGCATTTGCAGCATCCCATTTTCTCGTTGTTGTTGCAATTAAGCTAGAAACAAATATGGAAAAGAAACTCATCACCGAGATAAATATAGAAGATAAGGCGATAAACCACTTCGCATCCTTCAGCCTTCAACAGGCCTTCAACAGCCATCACTATTTCGAACTGCGGTTTAACCACGATCAGATGGGTGCGCCAGGTTTGATTAACCTGAATGACAGTCGCGATTTTGTAGGTAAAACCCTAACCGCATCTTTTGGGTACTCACATGAGCAACTTCAACATTTTTCAGGATTAGTAACCCGGGTAGAACTGGCCCAAAGCCATGGTTATCATGGGGTCTTAATTGTAAGCGGTTACAGTCCTACCATCTTAATAGACCGTGGTGAAGACCTGGGTTCCTATCTCGATAAGGATTTAAACGACATCGTAAAACTGGCTGTTAATGATACCCCTGCTAACGATTTGAAAATAGTAGCCAATGCCAGCCGTACGGCAAGCATTGATTACCTCATCCAATATAAAGAAAGCGATTGGGAGTTCCTCAACCGCTTATCAGGCGAATACCATGAGTGGCTTTACTATGATGGCCAGCAATTAAATTTTGGAAAGCCTGATGTGCAGAAAGATGTGGCCTTGTTTTATGGCCGCGATGTACACAACCTGCAATATGCCATGGAAGTTTCGCCTATTAAATACAAGCGTTTTGCCTATAACCCCAAGCAGGATGAAATGCTGCAGAGTGAAAGCAGTGGCAAGGCAGATGGCAATCCAGATCTGGCACATGCCATAAAGGCTTCTAACCTGATGTATAGCAAAACATTCAACCAGCCATCACTAATCAGGGTGGATAATGGGGGCGACATCAAAAGCCATGTAGAAAATGAAGAAAAAGCACACATTAGCGAACTGTTAAAAGTAAATGCCAGTGGAGATAACTGCGAATTGGGCATCGGCACCATTGCTGAAATTACCATGAGCATCAGGCAGGAACTTGCCTTCGCCACAGAAAGCTTAGGGCAATTCCTCATCACCAGCATTACCCACAACCTGGATGGAACAGGTAAATACCACAATACCTTCGAAGGTGTGGTCGCTGATACCGAAAGGATTCTCGTGAAAAATTATGATAAACCAAGCCCGGATATGCAGTTGGCTGATGTGATCGATAATGATGACCCGGAAGGCCAGGGCCGCATAAAAGTGAAGTTTAAATGGGAATGTTTAACTAATAATGTAACCGAATGGCTCCGGGTAGTAACACCAGATGCCGGAAGCAGTGAGAAAGTAAGCAAAAACAGGGGCTTTGCATTTGTACCGGAAAAAGGCGATCAGGTGGTCATCGCTTTTGAAGAGGGAAATATTGCCCGCCCGATTGTAATGGGTTCCATTTTTCATGGTAAAATTGGTTCAGGTGGTGGCCAAACCAATCAAACCAAATCCCTTACCACCAGAAGTGGGAATACCATTGTTATGAATGATCATGATGGAAGCATCAACGTAAAAGATCCAAGTGGAAATGTGCTTACCATGCATGGAAACGGAGAAGTCACCCTTACGGCCCCAAATAAATTCACCATCAATACCACCGATTTTATTGTAAACGCGAGCAACAGTATTGCCATTAACGCACAACCTGGCGAAGAAGGCGGTGGAGAAGGTACTATCGCCATCAGTGCGAAGAAAACCATTGCTGCAACAGCCGATACCGAAGGTATAACGATTGATGCGACAACCATGGGGGTAGCCATAACCGGTAAAACAGATGTAAGTTTGCAAAGTACAACTGCTACGGCCTCATTTAAAGGGAGTACAGAAGCCAAAATAGATGGTGCTAACGTGAAAATGAATGGAACAGCTACAGTCAGAATTAATTCAAGTGATACCGATATAACCTAAAAGATTATGCCTCACGAATTAGAATATATTGTAGACCAGGCCGTTTGCCATTGCGATAAGGGTGCCGCCCCTAATTTTTTTACGGGGCTGGCCAATAAGAACGTAAAAATTAATGGCTGCATGGCTTGTACCAAGGCCGATAAAATTCCAAAGAAAAATATCCCATCATTTGGGGTATGTAGTGTAACTGGCGGTGCCTGCACACCGCTGCCAATCGACTGGACGGATACCTACAAAGTAAGAATTAAGGGAGAGGAAACCTTACTCTTTAAATCTAAATTGCCCTGTAGTGTGGGTGGCAAAATCGAATTCATGACCAGCGGCCAGGTACCGGTTAGTCAGGAAGATTTGGATAAAATGACCGGAGAGCATAGTGAGCAAGAAAAAGAAGAAGACGGATTAAGTTGGTGGGATGCTGTAGAAATGGTTCCGTTTATAGGAGGTGTGGTGGGGATTGTACGCTCTGGAATGAAAGACCCTACAGATTGGCTAGGTGTAGGGCTCAGTGTAGCATCACTGGCATTGGATGTGGGTGGCCTATTCTCATTTGGTGCTGGTAACGCTGCATCAGCTGGAGTAAAGGCCGGTAAATTGGCCAGAGCAGGTGCAAAAGTGATTAAAGCTGCCAATAAAGTAAAAAAAGCAGCCAAACTAACCAAATTAGGTGCAAAAGCTTTAGGAAAAAGCCTTGCCAAGCATGTAGATGATATTGCAATGGCTACAGGTAAAGTCTGTGTTTTTGCCTGTTTCCCAGCCGGAACAAAAGTACATGCGGCATCCGGGCAAAGAAACATTGAGGACATAGTTGTTGGTGATGAGGTTTGGGCATGGGATGAAGAAAGTGGTGCTATTGCACTAAAAGCTGTTACAGCTACTATGCAACGCGAGGTTGATGCTACAGTGGAAATTACACTAGAGGGGGAGACCATCGAAACAACAGCAGAACATCCCTTTTATACCCGGGATGGGTGGAAAGATGCTGCAGACTTGACGCAAGACGATGAGTTACAAACAAAAGAAGGTGATTGGGCTTTTATTAAAAAACATAATTTTGCATACCAAAAGCGTAAAGTTTTTAACTTTGAAGTAGAAGGCTGGCATACTTATTTTGTGGGGGTATTGGCGTGGCTGGCGCATAATGCACAGGTTTGTTTAAGTTCGCTGCTAAAGCATGCAACAACATATGGCCTTAAGAGTTATAAAGAATTGAAGGCATTAGCTAAAGGAACGGGCTTACAAGTTCATCATTTAATTGAAAAAAGATTTGCTAATATATTTAAACCTCCAAAAATTCAGAAAGACATGTTGTCTGTTGTCTTAACTAAAGAAGAACATCAAATTTTTACGAATGCATGGAGAAAGGCTTTTCCTTATGGTAAACCCAAACCTACGCCAAGGCAAGTTGAGGATGCAGCAAAAGAGATATATAAAGATTATCCAGAAATATTAAAGGGATTAGGATTATGAAGATTAGATATAAATTTTTAAAAAATTTTAATTCTGAGCAAGTAAAAAAACTTAGAAATTACGATATTAATGTTGAAACAGGCTTTGATGTGTTTTTTATAGATCAAGATGATCCTAATTTAGATGTAATTAAAGATATTTTAAACATAGTTTCAAATGAAAATATCATTTATGATACGGTGTTCTCAGAAATAGATAGGAGCAAGGCATCATATTTAATGGTATATCCTTCAAAAATGTTGGGATACCCTCAGCCAGAAGAGGAAGATTTTGAATTTCCTTTTGATATTTACCCTTATTTGAAAGGAGTTTTTGAAATTGAGAAAACAGATACCCTATATGGCCTACTTAAAGGGAGGCAGATAAATAACTTTAATTTTAAAAAGGAACCTAATTGGGGAAGTTCATCTATAGGCTCAGGCTTTTGGATCGAAGATTTTCTTTTTACTAAGCCAGAAACCTTTGAAAAATTTTTTGAACCTTTAGGTATTAAATCTATGCCAGTACTAGAGTATAAGACTAAAAAAGAATTAAAAACCGTTGTTCAATTAGTTTCTCAGGGTACAGCAACTGCCAACTTAGATATAAAGGATTATCAAATAGATCAAATACAGCAGGTAGAAAGCTGGGGAATTAAAAAGTATACATTATTAGATAAGGGATTTTACCCTAGTTTTATCGGTAATCCTGGTACTCTTGATTTATTTTCAACCAAGGAGTATTTTGGATCAGGCGGCGTGACCGAAAATCAAATCATTATATCGCAAAAACTTTATCAATTACTAAAAAAGAATAATGTTAAGGGTTTAAGTTATAAACCAATGGAATATTAATATGGAACTTAGCTACGAAGCACATTTACAGATAGTAAACTTTATTGTTAAAGGATCAGAATTCAGAAGTAAGTTTCTTTTTAAGGAAGCCCTGGGTATATATTACTCTGGATTGAAATTAATACCTGAATTAAAAGCAGATTATGACGAAAATACTTGGTTGGAAACGGAAATAGGTAATTGTTATTTTGAGTTTCAAGATTTTCATAAAGCTGTTTTACACTATCAATCTGCATTGATATCAGAAGATGGTATAGACGACGCTTTTATCTGGTTTAAACTTGGATGTTCTTTTTATCTTTTAAATGATATGGACAATGCTATTGTTCATTTAAAACAATCGTTTACTTTAGAAGGAGATGAGTTTTTTACAGATGAAGATCCAAAATATTTATTAGTAATAGGCCAGCATCCTATTGAAAAAAAAATAAATGTTTTCCATCTTCAAGAATCAAATACCATTAATTACCAACTTCCTCCAGATTGGAAAAAGAATTAATATCTAGCGACTTAACGTCGCTTTTTTATTGTAAGAGAATTCTAATAGAACAACCAAAAGCGTAAAGTTTTTAACTTTGAAGTAGAAGGCTGGCATACTTATTTTGTGGGGTATTGGCGTGGCTGGTGCATAATTTGCAAAATGTATTACGGGTACAATTAAAAAAATCAGTAAAAGACTTAGGTATTTAGGAAGAACACCAGGAAAAGCCTCCAAGACAGGGCTAGAGGTTTTTGAAAGGATGAAGAAATCAGATACTGCTAGAGAAGTTACTGATGATTTTGGGAATGTTGTTAAGGAATTTTATGACGCTGAAAATAAAATATGGCGAAATATTAAAGAAGCCGATATAGGGCACATAGAAGATGCGGTTTCGTGGTGGAATAAAACAGGCCGAAATTACGGAGCAAAATCGAATGAAGTAAGGGAGTGGATGTTGGACTCCAAAAATTATGTTTATGAATATTACAAAACAAATAGAAAGTCGTGGAGCTCAATTATTAGAAGAATACTTACCCCCTTAAAAATAAGAATAAATATGAGTAGTAAAGAATTAAATGCAGAAGTGCAAGAAATAATAGACGTATATACGGTAAATGCACGAGAATGTTTTAAAAATAAAGATTTTGATGGATTTGTCAAATGGCAACTTGAAAAGTGGAATACTATTCCAAATCCAAAAGAAGATTGGGAAGAGAGTTTCAGGGTGGCGAAGGTTTTGATTACTTTTTATTCTAAACATAATAAGAATTTCGAAGAAGCAAATAGGTGGTTATTACAACTTGCATTTCTGGACGAAAAGCAACAGCAGCATCCTGGTGAGTTAAGTTTTATGAAAGGAAAGGTGTTTTTTGAAGAAAATAATTATTTAGAGGCACTCAATTTCTTCAGGAATGCTTATAATGAATCAGAAGGACATTGCTATGGAAGCGGTGATGATGTCTACTTTGATTTTTACCGTAATCCAGAAAAATACATTAAAAAATAGCTATGGAATTACCAGATGAAATCTACGATAAAATAACTGCACTATCAGAAAAAGGAGACCAATATGCAGAGCATGAACAGTTCACTTCCGCATTGAAACAGTACGAAGAAGCCTTAGCGCTTTTACCCGAGCCAAAAATGGAATGGGAGGCAGCAACGTGGCTTTATGTTGCCATTGGTGATGCTTGGTTTAATAAGCAGAAATTAAATGAAGCTATGGATGCCTACCAAAAAGTGCTCATGAGTCCAGATGGGACAGGAAATCCCTATGTATGGTTTTCAATAGGACAGATTTACTTTGAGCAAGAAAATTATGAAAAAGCAAAAACCCACTTTATGAGTGCTTATATGTTAGATGGAACTGAGATTTTTGAAGATGAAAATCCTGAATATTTCAAACTGATAAAGGAAGAAACCGAAAAAGCCCCGGATGAAAATATTTAAAACATAGATAAAAAGGTTCTGGTTTGCTTCCAACCAAATTGAAATAAAAATTATTCTTCACCGCATGCGTGGTACAGCCAAATCCCAGTCCTAAAGCATGATAGTTGCATTTTAAGGCATTTAAATTGATTTATAGCGGACTAGAAGTCTTAATTATTATTAATCTGGATAAATGGCCTCAAACACGCCCAATTTAGTGCCGACTGGAATAACCATATATACTATACTTATTGTGCCGGAAAAAGAAGACAATATGAAATAGTGGGCAGCTAATGAATAGGAAACTTCTATATTTTATTAGGCTGTCTTCGTTATGGTTAAAACGTTTAATTATTGTTTTAAGTTTTAAAGTGGTTTATTTATGCAGATGCGGTATAGTCTTTGCTTATACTCCAACTCAAATTTTATAGCACTTAATTAAATTTTAAATGATCATGAACCCTATCGTACGTTATCCGAAACAAATTTTATCCTTATTAATTTTAAGCATTCTGTTTTTATCATCCTGTTCAGAATCGCCAGAAAAGTTCTTCGACATCACCGTTCTCAACACCAATACCATTAATGACTTTGCAAGTGCAGATCTGGCCCGCCATATTGCCGATGAAGCGAAAGAATTTCCAGATATTCCATCAAGCAAAAAAAAGGGAAATGAAGCCGTTACCAAAATCAATTACCAGATCCAATTCTTAGATCAGGCACTTGATAAAATTAAAAAGTTATCTGCCTCCGGTGATGAACAAAAAGAAATACAAAAGTTATCAACCGAACTCTTTGAATATGTGATTCCGGTTTATAAAAATGAATACCTGGCCTATGCAAAATTATGCGATGCACAGGCTGCGCAAAGCGACAAAGATGAAATCATCAAAAGTATCGATGCCAAGTACGGTGCTGCTTTTGAACAAAAACATAATGCTTTGATGGAAAAGGGAAAAGCATATGCAGCGGAACATAATATCCAGGTAAGCTGGGGACAATAAGTTTCGCTTGACTTTAATTGAAGTCCGAAGTAAAACATAGAGGGTGTAGGTATTTTATTGTACTTACACCCTTCTTTTATTTTAAGGAATAGATATAATAGGAGAGTTACTTGATTCCTGAATTTAGTTTAACCACAGATGGACACAGATAAGACAGATCAGGTGATATAATTTTAAAAGTTACTAACGCTGACTTTACAGGCGCTGGTAGCATTAGTAATTTTGAACCAATAAGATCCTGAATCAAGTTCAGGAGGACGTTTCGTGAACTTCGTTTATGAAGGAAGTAACTTATCCGGCGTAATTGGCAGAGATCTGATCCGTTTTCCTATGGCATTAAAAACAGCATTTGCGATTGCTGCAGCTACCCCAACAATTCCAACTTCTCCAATACCTTTAACCCCCATTTTATTTGGAATCAAATCTACTTCATTGATAAACATGGCATCCAACTGGCCAACATCAAGGTTAGCAGGTACGTGGTAATCTGCAAAAGATCTGGTTGCAAAATTGCCATACCGGGGATCAATAACCGATTCTTCTGTTAAAGCCATCCCGATTCCCCAAATGTTTCCACCAATAATCTGCGACCTTGCGGTTTTAGGATTCAGAATTTTTCCCGCACCTGTAACGGCAAGAAAGCGGGTAACTTTTACCATGCCCGTGTTTTTGTTGATGCTAACCTCAGCAAAATTAGCGTTAAAACTATGTGCTGAATATTGCTCTGCTTCTACAGGTGCCTTAGAGGTGCTCTGCGTTTCAAAAGCAGCTATATTTTCTGAATTCATCAGGTCACTTGCAGTTGGCCTCACGAAGAATTGTTTACCAGATTTCGCAATCAATTCGTCCGTAATCTTGTTACATGCATCATTTACTGCATTTGCAAAACTCGAAGCGCCAACGGAGCCAACTGATCCCGCGGCAGGGGGTAAATCTGAATCTCCAAGTTTGATGGTAATCTGAGCAACCGGAATCCCCAGGCCATCTGCTGCGGTTTGCGCAAGAATGGTATTGGTTCCTGTGCCAAGATCTGATGCAGCGATTTCTACAACTGCATATACCAATCTAGATTTCCGGCTGAGCTTAATTGCGGCAGAACTTTCCCGCTGACGGGCAGGATAAGTGCCGCAGGCTACGCCATAACCAATTAAATCATCACCAGAAAAATTAGTTCCCGGGGTTGATTTTCTTTTCTCCCAACCAAAGGCCTTAGCACCTTCTTCTAAACATTTTACGGTTGTTCTGGAACTCCACGGTTTCCCGTTTGAAGGATCTTTTTTCGGTTCATTCTTAATTCTCAACGCAATTGGATCCATCTTTAGTTGATGTGCCAACTCATCCATTGCAGATTCTAGCGCAAAACTCCCGGTAGATTTGCCCGGACCACGTGTATAGGTTGGAAGAATAATATTCATCGGTACTACCCGATACGAGATTAATGAGTTGGGCACTTCATACATCACTTTTGAACAGTCGCCGCAAGGTTCTATGTATTCAGAATCGACTGCTGTATGCGAAATGATTTCGTGGGCTAAGGTAGTTAATATGCCATCTTTAGTAGCGCCAAGGCTAATCTTTTGAATATTTCTTTGTCGCAAGCCTACAGAATTAAACATCTGCTGACGGGTGAGCGCTAATTTTACGGGCCTGCTTGTCATTTTAGCGGCTACTGCTGTTAATACTAAATTTGCCCATTGTCCGCCTTTTGAGCCAAAGCCACCACCAATATAAGGCGATATGATTCGTACCTGTTCAGGCTTTAAATTTAACGTTGCAGCTGCTGCCGTTTGTGCGCCATTAATGATTTGAGATCCGTTATATAGTATTAAATTTTCGCCTTCCCATACTGCTACTGTAGCATGTGGCTCCATTGGATGATGGTGCTCAATCGGCGTTTCATATTCTTGCTCTATTTTTACTTCTGCATTTACCAGCGCCGCTTTACCCGCGCCCCGCACTAAGTCTGCCAGTTCTTTTCCTTTAGGCATTTCGGGGTTTTTCGCTAACTTTTCGAAGTCTATCTTCTCTGCCTGATCTTGCTGATATTTAACCTGAACCAGATGAGCTGCGGCAGTAGCCTGCTCAAATGTTTCGGCAACAACCATCCCAATATGCTGCCCGTGGAAGGTAATTTCGGGCCCCTGCAAAAGTGCACCACCGCGTAAGCCACCCTTCACATTTAATTTAGGGGCATTCTCGTGGGTGATTATTTTAATTACACCCGGCAACTTTTCCGCTTCAGCGGTGTTGATCCGGGTAATTTTTCCTGCTGCAATTGTGCTTTTAAACAGTACAGCATAAGCCATGTTTTTCGCCGGATAATCTGTAGCGTAACTAGCCTTACCGGTGATCTTCATGATGCCATCTATGCGGTCAATGCCCTGGCCGATAATCTTTTTAGTATCTTTCATATCTTCAGAATCTATTAACCTTTCAACGCCATTTCTAATGCATTGATTAATGTTTGTTTGCCCATTTCAATCTTAAATTGATTGTGAGATAAGGGTTTTGCAGCACTCATCTCCAATTCTGCGGCTTTGGTAAAATTAACCTTTGTAGCCTGTTTCCCTTTTAGAAAAGCTTCTGCGTTTAAAGCTCTCCAGGGTTTATGTGCTACGCCACCCATCGCAATCTGCGCCTGATTAATGGTGTTGCCCTGCAAGTCTAAACCTGCTGCAACAGATACGAGGGCAAAAGCGTAAGAGTTACGATCCCTTACTTTTACATAGGCGGCGTGACCGGCAAAGTTATTTTTTGGAAGATCAATGGTGGTAATCAATTCTCCAAAGTTCAGGCTGTTGTCCTTTTCCGGATGATCTTTTGGAAGCACGTGGAAATCACCAAATGGGATAATTCTTTCATTGCCATTTTGCTGCATGACTTTCACACTTGCATTTAAAGCAGATAGTGCTACGGCCATATCTGAAGGATAAACCGCTACACATTTCTCCGACCAGCCAAAAATCGCATGCATTCTGTTAAAACCTTCCATGGCGGCGCAGCCACTGCCTGGAACCCGTTTGTTGCAAGGCATGGCGATATCGTAGAAATAACTGCATCGCGTGCGTTGCAATAAATTGCCTCCATTGCTGGCCATATTTCTGATCTGTGCAGAGGCACCTGCCAAAATTGCTTTGCTTAACAGCGGATAATCTTTTCTAATGATGGGGTGGTTTGCCGTTTCGGTATTTTTAGCCAGGGCACCTAAAGAAATTCCGGAAGTAGTTGGCTTTATTGTGTTAAGCTGCAGGCGACCCAAATCGATAATTTCTGTTGGATTGGTTACATGTTCCTTCATTAAATCGAGAATGTTGGTGCCGCCAGCTAAAAATGCAGCGCTATTATTTTTTTGAAGCAAGCCTATCGCTGCCGAAGGGTTCTCTGCTATTGAAAACTTAAATGGGGTCATAATCTGATGATTAATATTAGTCTGCGAAGAGCCAGTTCTGCTCAATATTTTTTCCGGTTTGTGCTTCTTTAATTGCCGCAACTATGTTCGGGTATGCACCGCAACGGCAAATATTTCCCGACATCCGCTCTGCAATTTCATCATCTGATAACAGCACTGCCTCGGGTTTATCGCGGATATTTTTAGTGAGGAAACTTGCCTGTCCTTCTTTTGCTTCTTTCATCAGCGCCACGGCAGAACAGATCTGACCGGGCGTACAAAATCCACATTGAAAACCATCGTGTTTTAAAAATGCCTGTTGCATGGGATTCAACTCATTTTCTTTAGCCAAACCTTCTATCGTAATAACTGATTTTCCCTCGCAGGTTGCTGCAAGCGTTAAGCAGGAGAGTACGCGGTTTCCATCTACAATTACGGTGCAGGCACCGCATTGGCCATGATCGCAACCTTTTTTCGAGCCTGTTAAGCCAATGCGTTCGCGAAGCGTATCTAACAAGGTCATCCGCGAATCGACCAATACTTTTTTAGTGCTTGAATTTACCTTAAAACTCACATTAATGCCGTTTTCTATTGCCGCAGGCATTAAATCCGGAATCTCTTCTATTTCCATTGATCTGGCGAAGAGTTGTTCTGCACCTACCATATGGCTCACCAATAAACCAGCAGAGGCCAGGCCCATTAGTTTCAGGAAATGTCGTCGTTTGAGGCCAGAATCCAGTACTTCATTTAGTTCTTCGGGCATAAGGTCGCCGAATAATTTTTCTTCTTCGGGGGTGAGTCGGGAAATGTTTTGTTTCATCAGGCTGTTTTTGAAATGAGAGGAGTTGAAAGTACGGGTTGTTGAGGTCAGTAGTTGATTAACAACATTGTAAAGGGTTGGTTTTGATCAATCGAAAATGATACGGTTTTATTCCTTGAAGGGCGGATCAGAACTGCTGTATAAAACTATGAGGGGAACTCCCCTCCTGATTTAGGAGGGGCGGGGGTGGTTATTTTACTTTAATTATCCTAAATTTTTTTCCTCCCTGTCATTCAGTTCGCAATGGAGAATTTCCGCTGCGCTGGCTTGCCTCGGCTGGCCGCCGAAGGGCTCTAAACTTTTCCTTGATGAAAAGTTTAACAAAAATCAAGGCTTGGATCTGATGTCGGATAAAATCGTTAAAGCTTTGTTTCGGCAGCACAAGTTCCCGATGAAGGATCGGGACAGACGCGCTGCCTTGGGAGTGGTGGGTTGAAAGTTTGTAGGGAAAGCTTTAACGTTTTCTCCTTCCATCATCTCCCAGGCCGGAGAGCAGGGTGGCAATAGCGAGGTGTAAATATATTACTTTAGAGGCAGTGGGTTAAAACGCTCGTCTTCCTGAATTTGTTTCAGGATCTATCTCTTATGCGAAAAATCGTCATTGCGAACGGAAGTGGGGGTTGAGTGAGGGCGTGAAGCAATCTATCTTGTTGTGGCTTATCAATCATTTGGCCGCTGCGCTGTCTTGCCTCGGCTTGCCGCCGAAGGGCTCTAAACTTTTCCTTGATGAAAAGTTTAACAAAAATCAAGGCTTGGATCTGATGTCGGATAAAA
>NZ_WKKH01000075.1 GCF_009674725.1 Pedobacter petrophilus
ATATAAGAAAATAAACCCATAAAAACAAGTCAAATAGTTGGTAATCAGATATTTAAACACTTAACTTAATGACATTGAGCGCAGGCGTGCCGCGTGTGCAAATAAACGATCCCTAAAACAAAAAAAAGCCCATCTTTCGATGAGCTTTTAATCAAGTAGCTGTTACTGGACAAATTTCTAACTTTTTCTTGGCTGATTTACAAGAATTGGCTAAAGTTTCAAATTATTTTAAACCTTAAAATAAGGTTCGTTTTTGAGACAGGTTTCCCTTTAGCGGTAATTGGAGTAGATAGGAATTTACAGCTATTGAAATATGTGGAAGTTTTTATGGTAATGGATAAACGGCTGTCATTTGTTCCCGCTCGCCAAAAAATAATTTGAATAAAGCATCTTGATTATTAATTTATCTATCAATAAATAAAAATTGGAGGCAGGGGGTTAGATAAATTAAGCTATACACGAAAAGCAAACATGTCAGCACTTTACACTCGATCATGCTATGTTGTCGGTTATGATAGTTCACCAATCCCCAAGGTACAACGAATTGGTGTAATCAGCTTAAGCGCATGGTTAAGCCATGCGAAATAATCCACATAGCGGCTTATCAACAGCTTAACAGAGCGGGTCTGCTAGATTTTTCCGCCCTTTTTCAAACCAGCTAAGATTATACTGGAATAATTAGTGTCTCCAACTATAGGCAGATCTATTGTACAACTACTAAAGTCCTTGCTCCACTTCACTATAGGTTGCCCGGTTTTGTTTAGCGTATTAATCGTAATCGCAATTTTATTCGCAATCGGTCTCCACCCTAATGCGACCCCAACGCCTCTTTCAGGATTCAAGAATTCTCCTATAGTCGCTAAAGTCGTCATGCCGAGTTCGTAGCTATTATCGGTTAATTTAACCCCACTTGCATTTAATGTGATATGCAATTTGCCCGAGATTTTGGCGATTTCTTTGGCACATGCAGCTTTTTGTTCAGCTGTTGTGTTTACGGATGTTTTTTCTGCTGAGTTTAAGATATCAGTGCCATAAACTTTATCAAAATACTTACCTAAGTATGAACTTAAATAAGAAAAAGTTGAAATGTCAAAAGAGCGCTTATCTGACATAATCCTGGTAAACATTTCCGATGGACCATTAATAGTGACGCTTTCTTGTATCACCTTAGCCCTTGACCAATTATATTTTTGTTCAAGTGTTTGTACAATATCGGCAGTTGTCTGTGCCTTGGTATAAAAAGGGGTGGCTAAGCAAAAAATAGCGCAAAATAAAAACAGTCTCATTTCTTTAATTTTTTAATAGGTGGATGATTTAATAAATTATTGTAGAACCTGAAGAAATTTAGACTTCAATTTAATGTCATGATACAAATTAATTTAATCACAATTCCGGTTGTAAGTTCAATTATCGTTAATAAGCGATTATTGATGTATCAAATTTCATTTAAACATATATTTTCTTTTGAGATTCAAATTAGAATCGTAGTTAAATTAATAACAGTTTATTTGACTAATAGTTTAATAATAAGTAAAACCGCTTTAATTGGCTGGTGTTTATTGTTTACAATTTTTCTAGCAAAGATTTCTATTTCTAATTGTTGGAGGTAGTGCTTGCAAATTTTCTGCTTTCGAGCCTCCTCGCTTACGCACTCGTGCCGCGTGTGCACACTACACCCGCCTACCTTAAACAAAAAAGCCCATCTTTCGATGAGCTTTTGATCAGTAGGGTCGAGCTGCAATATGTCAAACCTTTATGAGCATTGCGAGGCTATAGTAAATTTTGAGAAATTGGTTAATAATCGGGTTAAAGGTGAATATCGAAAGAAGAAGTAATAGCTGGTAGAACTACTCCATTAAAGCCAAATCAAAGCTTCTTGTTCTAGTCCTTTTTTATATTTATGCAAGAGTGGGATAATTTGCGGAATTTCTGGCTCCTCTATCGTTTCCAATGCAAAGTTGGCTTTCTGATTATTGGTTTAAAACATTAAGTTTGTGAAAATAAAATCATGTATAAGCTTTTTGCGTTTTTAACGGTCCTGTTTTTCTTAATATCCTGCAAAAAAGACAAATCCCTGGAAGTGTCTTTTAAGGAAAGTATGTTGCAATTAAGTACGCACAACCTGGCAACCTATTCCATTGGGCCAAACAGTAAATATCTGGTTGTTTTTGAATCAGGGCTTGGCAATGACCATACAATATGGCAAACTAAGAGAGTTGCAGAAGATATTGGTGCTAAAATGGATGTGGTGGTTTATGACAGGGCCGGCTACGGAAAATCTACTATTGATCATACACCAAGGGATATCAACAGACTTAGAATTGAGCTCCAATCAGTAGTAGACAAATACGCTAATGGCCGAAAAGTGATATTGGTTGGTCATTCTTTAGGAGGCCTGGTTATAAGGGATTTTGCCATTAAAAACCCAGGTATGATTGCAGCTTTATTGTTCGTTGATCCTTCACACGAAAATGTTCTTCGCCTTACGCAGGAAACAGAGGATATACTTTATAATTCCATCAATAGCAGTAATGGTCCAAATTTTGGAGGAACGAAAGAAACCAGACAATTAATTGAAGATGCGCAATACATGGCAACCTTACCCAATCTGCCGAATGTCCCAGTAGTTGTTTTGACTGGTATGAAATCAGATCCCGGTTCAACGGGAAACACTCAGGATTTGTATAATGCTCACGAATTGTTAAAAAGCGGTGTTACGGACTTTACTCATATCATGGATACAAATTCCGGGCATTTTATTATGATAGACAACCCAGGTCTTATAATTGAAAAATTTAATCTGTTGATTTCTAAATTGCCGTAAGATCAGGTTTTTACACAGCATGTAGTTTCCCATAATGGTCTAAGTCAAATATAATAAAAATTGAATTTAGCTCTATGTAGCATCGTGAAATACAGAATCTTTTGGGATTGATCCGATACACGTAGGGTTTAGATGGAAATTCGCACGAGCATTACTCGAGTAAAACGACAGAAAATAAAAAAGCCTTTAGCTTTTTAATGCTAAAGGCTTTATAATTAAGTAGCCGTCACTGGGCAGATTTCGAATTTTTTCTTGGCTGATTTGCAGGAATTGGCAAAAGCTGCCAATTACTTTAAAACTTAGAAGTAGTTTAATAGGCAGTTTTCGGATGATTACCCAGACTATTTTGATATAGATTCTTACGGAAAATTTGTGATTTTGTTATTCACTATATTGCTAATTGGAAAAATTTGCTAGGTAATTGTGTGAAAATTTGCACCAATGGTTCATTTAGTATGAAAAATTTGTGTAGAGACTACCCATTGAGATCGTTTAGTAAGAAAAATTTGTAAATAAATCTATAGATAGCGCAATACCAAAACATCTTCAGGAAATCATTTTTTCTTCAAGTGATCCTGAGAAAGTCCGTTCAGTTGAGGTAGTTTATCTTCTTCTCCTTTTAGAGGATGGTTCTTGATTCGATTTGGAAGTTATATCTTCCTGAAGTTTCGATAATCTCTCCTCTAGAAAAGGCAGGATATTTTTTATAGCCCAATTTGGCATCTGCTTTTCTTTGAAAAGAAATCTGCCCGTATGTTCAACAGAAAGGATTAAATCAGGACCTCCAATGGGTTTAACATCATAGAGATATAATCTATCAAATAATTCCAAATTTGATTTTAATAATGTAAACGTGTTGTGGTACATTTGGAATATTGTTTTGTCAGAAATAAAATGTCCTCCAGCGTTAAATCTTTGGTCTGCCCTACTCCAGCATAAGTTTACATCTTCAGTGAAAAATAGATGTAACTGAATGCTATTTTTTGGTTTGTAGGTAATTAGTTGCTTTAAATCCTCATATTGCCAATTGAATCCCAGATTGGTTTCGTAACCGAAATTCTTATTGGTATCTAAAACTTCAAATATTTCTTTTTTAAACTTATCACTTCCAGCTTTGTCAGGGTCGGAATTATTTTGTTCCCTATATTTTAGATAAAAGTAGTCTTGATTAAGATATAACTCACCATTCACTAAAATGGATTCTGATGCTGAAGTTTTACCAATTCCTGGTGGTCCGGCAATCACAATTATTTCAGCCATTTAATCAATAAATTCTATTTTACCATCATTATATTCAGCTATCATTTTATTATCTGAAGCTCTTCGGTACACCAATGGCTGATTGCGGGAAAATATGTTTTCCCTAATATTCATTTCTTGCCATTTTTTATATTCTTCTTGAAGCTCGGGGCTCATTTCCCAGTGGTCCTTTTTGAACTTATCAGGCTTTTTCCCATATTGCAATTTAATTTCTGTTTCCATGTTGCTAATATTTAGATCATTTTTTAATCCCTTATGGTTAAAAAGTACATCCACTCGTAACTTAATTTTGGTCACTCTTCAAAACTGAAAAGTAGCCTCTCAATATTCTTAGTGCGGTTAAACATTGTCAAACCAAATATAATGTAATTTGTTTGGGTAGACAAGAATCTCGGATAAAACAAATATCGAAATTGATTTGATCAAAGAAGGTTATGTTAGGCAAATCCAGAAAGTAAATTAGAGGTCAATGACCCGGAAATCTCCAACTGTGGACAAGGTGCTCAATGATGTTGTACTACATGATAATGTAAGAAGTATATTGTTTCTAAAAATCCAATGAGAGAATTAAATAAGATTTTCTCATTTTCTGATCGGAAGTGATTTTAGATTAAAGAAAAGACATTTGGAGGTAGGATGGAATGTGGAAAAAGTCCTCTAAAGTATAAAAGCCCATCTTTCGATGAGCTTTTAATCAGTAGGGTCAATCCGCGAAAAATCGAACTTTTATGAACATTGTGAGGCAATAATAAATTTTGAAAAAGTGGTCAATAACAAGATTGAGGGACAGTATAGAAAAAAGAGAAATGCTCAACCGAAATAATCAATATCGATTCAAATCTTCTGCCTTAACAATTTCCAGTAATATGAAACCTATTCTCATATTACTTGAATCTAAATTAATGCATCTCAAAAAAATATCTGACGGGAAAAAATCTCTAGTATAATATTGCAATTCCACAAAGAAATCACAAAAGGGGCAGCCAATTATTTTGTTGCCTCATCATTTTTTGCTTTCAGCGTCTGGTAAAAGTAGCTGTAAGGATTTCCATGGTAAGTCTGCTCAATTTGCTTAATTGAATCATTTTCCTCCGCGTCAGGCTTCTGCTCTTCAGCCTTCATCTTAGCAATCTTTTTCCTAAGTTTCAATAACAACCGGTTTCTGCTACTGTCCAATCTTTTAAGCTGAATCCTCGAATATTTATTGTCTGTCAAAAGTTTGTAGCCGCTTACCCAACACATTTCGTTTTTCATGGTTTTGTAGTTCCAAAGTGCGACCCTCCCGACTGACATACCAATTAGCCTGCTGGCGACAGATTCATAAATTGTGTTCTTCTCACTTCTGCATAATGGGTCTTTTAAAATCAATTTTAGATCTCCAACGACCTTGTACTGTTTCTTCATTTCTTTTATCAAAGAACTTTTGCGCACCCTTATATGTCCCTGATAGTGCACTTCGTATCCAACAAAACCAATCCATGGAGATCCGGCAGCCCGGTCGCTTCCCCATTTGTAACAGTATTTTGATTTTTCCTTCCAAAAGTGAGCGTGGCTGCTATATGGAGTGGCTACTGGAATGTGAATGACAAGTTTTCGATCTTTTATCCCATGCATGTAGGCTTCGAACGCTGAAAGGCATTTTTCTCTTTTCGGATGGATGATCAGCATATCGTCGCAAAATCTCACATATAACAAATCGCCATCCTGGTGCTTCATAATTTTTCGGTCTACATTGTTCAGTACTGCATTGGCTATCAGTCCGGAGAGTGCGCCGCCTTGAGGTATCCCAATGCGCACATTGCCAAGGTGCTTATAGTATCCACTTTGAAGAAGCTCGTTTTTTACCCAACCATATTCACCGTTCGGAATCTTGAATGTCTTGAAATGGGACTGGTTATTGTTTAAGAGCAACACCATTTTATTGAAGGTGTATACCTTCAAGTAATCGAAAAGTATTTTTTTTGCATTGGCAAGGTCATCGACTGATTGTTCTCTAATCAATTTTCTGTTAAAAAACTGGTTAAATACTTTTTTTATTACCGAATGGTTGACTGTGTCGAAGAATTTTTTCATGTCACATTCTGCGACATAAAGTGCGCCATCCCCATACTGCTTCCTGTATTCCATTACCTCCGCTACTGGCTCGTGGTGCGTAGGGCACATCATCTTGCCCTTGATCAACCTTTTTGATCGGAAAGCATAGGAGCTATCAATGAATAGTGGGTCGAAAATTGCTGTAAGATATCTATTGGTAACGCTTAATATGATTTTGTCCTTTAGTCCAAAAGAAGCAATCGGACGACATATATTAACCTTAACTGGATCAGCTTTGTCCTCCTTGAGCAGGGGAATGATCTTAGGCGCTCCGATCTTATAATCTCCTCCATGTACGGCATTCTGAATCTCCTTGATGAAAGCATCGAGCTTACTAAGAAACGGAGCATCTGGTTCGCATGCTCTGTAATACCTTAGGGTGGCATATAATGACATCAATGTCTTTTCACTGCTGCTAACTGCAATGTCATCTTTAATTCTTTTTCTTTTGAGCACAGTCTTCCATTTTTTTCTGGGAGGGAAAAAACTGCACAATAGTTCTTCATTTTTCGAAGGCTTAGTGTTATGGTAGTTGTGGGCCGGATTTCCCGTATGGATGTGGATCAAATGCTCTTTGTTACGCCTGTGGGCTAACTTGACCCGCATTTTGCAAAGCATCTCCAAGATAACCCGGTCAGTAGTATAGTCCCTAAGTGGTCGCATAAAAGAAAAGATAGGGGTTCCTGACTAGAAAATACTGAACTATTTGAGCGCCTCCCAACTTTGTCGTGCACAGAACGGCCGTTAATACTTGCGACAGTGAATCCATTTTCATGATTTCTCCGCCACCTTAGGTACCCCTATCTCTTCTCCATAGCCAACTTTCTTGGCGTAAAATATTATGGTTCCAAAGCTAAACCTTCCCATCGAATTGGCAAAACAATATTCCAACATATTTTTGCATGCTGTTTCATCGAAGGCTTTGCCATCCATCTTTGATAGGGCAAGGTAATATTTTAAAGCAAGTTCGTGGGTAAATATATTGGCCATGGCATATCCGATTTCATACCAGTTTTGGAAACTGCTGGTAATCGACAGGTTTCTCTTTGTAAGGAATCTGATGATTGCCTGGATTCGGGCCCGGCTGGACTGGCTGTTTTTGCCCTTTGGATTAAATTTCTGATCCATGGTAGCCTCTGCCGAATACGTATATTCTGCAGACTTTATCGATTCCCGAGTACGGGTTATTTCTTCTGGTGAATAAACGATTGGAAAGGAAAGGATTTTATCCTGAAGGAAAAGTAAAGGATCATGGGAGAAGAAGCATAACCTGGTCACATCGCTTCCGCTGGTATCGAGGGCTATTCCGTATTTCTCAAGAAAATAATCATATATTTTCCTAAAGCCATAGGTATGGTGAAAGTTGATTTGGGCAGCTAGGGTATCTGCAGGAAATTCAAAGTGGACGAGCCCCTTCACTCCAGCCATAGATGGCGACTCCCAAAAGGTGAAGACATATGGGTCGTCGGCAAACTGCATTTTTACCTGTTCCAACTGTTCCGCTGTAAGTTTATCTATATCGAGTACGCACAGGCCATTGTAAACTGCTATCGATTGACGCTTCCTTTTTTCAGTAAAATCAGCAGCAAAGGTAACAGCGGGAAGTTTTCTTTTTTCCTGGTCATAAGTATCTCTATCTCCCGCAGCAAGATACCCGCGAAGCCTGTCCACCTGTTTTTTGTAGGTGCCGTTTTTGATCATATCCAGACTCTGGCCTACAGTCAGGTGTCTGGTGATGCCGCTCCAGGAATTATACTGGAAAGCGACCGGTTGAGAACGTATTTCTTCGAGCGTCATTATGGTGGATTAATTCATGGATAAAATATAAATAAGTTTGGAACTTGCCTGGTTCAAGAGTAATGAATCGCGTAAAAATGGTTAGGTGTTTTCATTGAGTCCATCAAGCATTGCCGACCATCTCGGTGTTGGTCTTTTTGTCAATATTCCGGATATCCGTTCCAGAAGCTTTGGCGAGTCCTTGAGCATCAGGTGCATTTTGCGTCCGATCACCCTGGCGCAAACCAGTTGTATATAGTCACGTTCATTAGTGTCATACATCTCCATCACATCGAAGTGATGCTCATAGATGTCCCCATCATAAAGATCAAAATAACTCTGAATGATGTGCTCGATATCACTGATGTCCTTGGTCCGTTGCGGCCTGTCATCGTTTGCAAGCAGTTTCAGCATAATGATTCCTTCCATGGAGCACACTTTTATCCTTTGTCCGTCCGTCAGCTCAACATCCTGCACGAACGGATAAATCTCAGTGAAGCCGGGCATATGGAGTACAAATGTGGGGTCAGTTAGCTTTACATTGCCGTCGGGTTCTTCTATTTTACCAAATGGCAAAAGGTCAAGCTCTACCGCTCCTTTGTAGAAAAGCTTTATGGCTTCCGACTCATGGACCTCGAAAAGGCCTGTAGAGACTAATTCCGACTTTATCCTATTGTACTGTCCCTGGTCATTTATCGTAATGGCTAGGTCAACGTCCTTAGTCATTCTGGTAGAAGCGAGTTCCTGGTTCACAGAAAGATTGATATCGCGTGCGACTGCCCCAACCAGGTAAAAGTCAATTTCGAATTTTGAAAATACTTCCTGAAGAACCGCGAGCATTTCCGATATGACCGGTTCTAGTATATACCTATTTAACATATTTTTCCTTTATGCGTGCCGCGGTTTCTCTGTTTCTGCTGTCTAAGCTGCTGATTAGTTCTGCATAGGCCAATAGGGGCGGAACTGTATCCCCGCCGTTGAATATTTCTTCGTTCCAGAATGGCCTGAGCAGCTCTACCTCACCATTGTGGTCGGGAACGATTTTCATTTTCTTCATCAGATCAAACCGGTCCTGGTCTGAGTAGATGGTATAGACTTCAGGCGATAGGTATTTTGTTAAAATGGCGCCGGCAGTTTCTCCTCCCCAATAGATCCCAAGGTCAGATGCCGCATGACTATGCCAATTTTCCCTGTCCTCCTTCTTGTTGAACCGGAACTTGCCAACTAGTTGCTTTGGTCTGAGTGTAACTCTGTACATGTCTGCCCATTTGTCGATTAGTATCTGCCTGTTATCAACCAGGAGCATTTCCTGTTTGTTCCTTGAACCTTCTATGATGAAGCCTTCACGTTTCATTTCATAAATAAAGTTTCCGACATTTCCCAGTGCAACACCGGCGGTATAGGCAATCCTGCGGTACGGAGCGTTCAATAGTTCTTCGTCCATCAGCACAGCAAAAATGAACTTCATGCCTGATGGTGCCCATAACTTGGTTTCTTCTATTGCTAAAGGCTGGTTCTTTTGGTCGCTCACATAGATGTACATGCCCTTGGTTGCTATATAACAATTGCCTGAACTTTCCAGGTAGCTGATCCCATTGGCCTTCATTTCATCTTTCATCGGAGCAGGTATATATCTTGATACCATCAACAGGTTCCCATTTATGGTCTTTTGTTTCTCCAATAGGTTGGCTAGTGCGGCGGTTCGGATCTCCGTTTTTACCTCGACTTCTAACAGAACGCTTTGGTGGCCATGTTGCAACTCTATGATCGCATCTGCTCTTCTTTCCTTGTCTGGTCTGTCCAGCACCTTTATTTCCATCCCCGTCAGCTCCATAAGCTTGCTCAATGCTGGCAGTAATATCTGTTCATGCTTGATGTTCATAATTTTAGTATGTTCATGTAACATGAACAAGCAAATATAATGAACATTAATCTTTACTACAACTTAAACTATTATTATGTTCATTAATAATGTTATGTTCATGTATCGTGAACGCGTCTTATTCATGAACACCATGTTCTCAACGAACATCATTTCCTATATAATTATGATCATTAACTTATAGATTGGTATGCAAATCTGATCCCGCATTGTCCTAGTAAGCATCAGAAGCGAATTGTTAAATCCTACATATTTCACTCTCTGAATGATATAATGGAGAAAATGTAGGAATGGATGGTGGATTACAAATGCCGTCGACCACACCAATACTTTTAATGCGATAGAAAACTCACTCAATGCACCCTTAAACAAAAAAAGCCCATCTTTCGATGAGCTTTTAAGTAAGTAGAAGTCAATCCGCGGAAGTTCGAACCTTTTTGAGCATTGCGAAGCGATAGTTAATTTTGAGAATTTGTTAAACAATAAGGTTGAAGGGCAGTATCGGAAAAAGAAATTTCTATAAGTTTTACCAAGGAATTTATGATTTTGAAATCTGTTCCAAATGCTTCTTTAATGAATTGTTTCCCCTATTTTGTATTATCAAGAAACGACCGTTTTTTGATAAACAGCGAAAAAGTTAAATATTGTTGCAAACGCTTAGGTATTTTTATAAAGTATGCTCTTTTGTCGCTTTAAACTAGCTTTTCACCAGGTGAAAATTATATAACATTTTATGGAGATAATGTAAGTTATGAAACATAAGGTTAGCTATCTTTGTAGTTACTACGGTATTAATAAATAATTCTACTTTCATATAAATGAAAATTAGTTTATCCAGACAGTTTAAAGCAGCCTTTTTAACTTTTGTATTCTTATTGAATACCTTAGTCGGCTTTGCCTGTGCGGTTGGGATGGATATGGGCTTTAACGCAAAGCACCATGAAGACCAAAAAGTTGTTAGTTCCGGCAAGCATACTCACAAGAACGGCAAACATCATGATCATGCAAAACATAGCCATGATCAAAGCACTGGTGATCATCATGCCTCAAAAAGTCAAAAAGATAACTGCTGCAAAGAACAAGTAGACAAAATAACAAAAGCCGATAAGCTGACACAGCCTGGGTTTAATTATAGTCTGTTATCCTCTTCATTTTTTATTTTGCCTTCGACAGTTTATCGAATAGGCGAGACGGTCACTTTTCCAGTAAACGTTCCTAATACCTATTTTGTCCGGCATTGCCGTCCGCCAATTCCCGACGTACGTATTGCCATACAAAGTTTCCAAATTTGATTTTAAAGTTTGATCATTTCCTGAATGGTATTAACCATTCCAGCTAAGTAATTATTCTATTAAAATCAACAAAATGAAAAAGATATTTCTAATGGTTGCTATTATTGCAACTTCCTTTGTGCAATATGGATTTGCACAAACCGACCATGCTGGTCATCAAACGCGAGATGTTGCGCTCCTTCCTTTATATTACAATATTAAAGATGCCTTAGTAAGTGGTGATGCAAAACTTGCAGCTTCAAAATCCCAGGAATTCGTTAAAGCGGTAAACAGCACTGATGCGAAAGTAATCAATGAAACTAATAAGAAAGCCTTATTGGAACATGCTGGTAAACTTGCTAAAAGCAAAGACCTTAAAAGTGAGCGTGAGCATTTTGCCGGTCTTTCAACCAGCATGATCACCCTGGCCAAAGCATCAAAATTATCGGCTGAACCTGTTTACCAAATGTATTGCCCAATGAAAAAGAGTAATTGGCTAAGCAGCGAAAAAGCAGTTAAGAATCCATATTACGGCAGCGCTATGCTGACCTGCGGAAATGTAGTTGAAACTATAAAATAACTATCGTCTAATTGCCCCAAGCAATAGCTTGGGGCTTTCTTACTATCTAAAAAATATGAAAACAGCAATATTAGGTATGGCACTGGCCATGCTATTATTCTCTGCTTGTAATAGTGGGATTAAAGATACTGGCAATACCGGGAAAGTAATTGATACCGGACAAACAGGATCTACCGCAAAAACAGTCGAAGCAGTCTGGAATTGCAATAGTATACTAGAGGTTTTTTTATTGTCAGATTATTTTTTTTGAGAAGCATTACTTTAGATTCCGCT
>NZ_WKKH01000076.1 GCF_009674725.1 Pedobacter petrophilus
TTCTGCTTTTTTCAAGCAACAACTCTGGGGGTCAATTTAAAATTGGCGAAAGGGGGTCAAATTTATTGGTATATGCAATATGCCTCTGGTGCCTTTTGTATTTACCCTGAAACTAACCCGGTCAAAATCTGTACTGATTACCGTACCTTTATTTCCAAAATATCCCCCAGAAACATAATAACTTGCATCCTTGGTGCCGCCAGAAAAACTCAGGTTATAATCCTGAATGTTACCGGTTTGATAGGCTTCGTCCTGCCAGTTGGTATTTACGCCAAGGTCCAATCGTTGTCTCTGCACACCCGCATTGTCATATGCCATGAAATTAATCCTCGAAAACTCATCCGTTTCTGCAAGATCATACCGGGGAATGGACTGTAAACCGCTTTTCCCTGAAAACTCGATTTGCATGGGTCCCGCCTTACCTTTTTTGGTAGTGATGATAATCACACCATTGGCAGCCCTTGAGCCGTAAATCGCTGCAGCTGACGCATCTTTCAATATCTGTATGCTTTCAATATCCGCTGGGTTGAAATCTCGGTTTGCAGTGGTAATAAGTCCGTCAACTACATAAAGTGGATTTGTTCCTGAAAGGTTTTTTAGTCCCCTGATCTGTATCTGGGCTTCTGATCCAGGTTGTCCACCACCGCGAACCTTTATACCTGTTGCAAGCCCTTGCAATGATTCGGCTACAGTTGTCGCCTGCCTTTTTTGAACATCTGCGGCCTTTACTATCGAGACTGCACCGGTAAGGTCTTTTTTACGTTGAACACCGTAACCTACGACCACCACTTCATCCAGGTCGTCAGCAGCTTCGATTAGAGCAACGTTTATTACTGATCTGCCAGCAACTGAAATTTCCTGCTTTGTATATCCTACATAAGAGAAGATCAATACTGCATTTTCTGTGTTAGGAACGCTGATGCTGAAAGAACCATTCTGGTCTGTAGTCGTGGATAACGATGTTCCTTTTACCTGTACGCTAACCCCAGTGAGTATACCACTTTTGTCGGATACACTTCCTGAAATTCTACCCTGAGAATAGGCAATCTGACAGCAAAGGAAAGATAGTAAACTGAGCGTAAAGCAAAGCCTCAACACTTTGCCAAGTTTTAATTTTTTTTTCATACTCATTTTGGTTTATATATGGTTAATGCGGTTTCAGCAACCTGAGTCACTGAAAACTTTTGCTAAATGAGTAATTTACATTTGAGGATATAGATCAAAAAGACACTAATTTGTCTCAATTAAGCCTAAAAATGGCCGATCCAAAGATCGATGAGCTTACCTCTGCGCTTTTCATCCTATATTTAGCCTAACCAAATACTTGAGACAAATGAAGAAATTGCTGATATCGATGTTGCTGTTCCTCATGATCCATGCCTCGGCATTTTCACAATCCTATACTTTCAGGCACTATCAAGTGGAGAACGGCTTATCTTATAACTCAGTGATCTGCAGTATTCAGGATAGGAAGGGTTTTCTGTGGTTTGGAACAAAGGATGGTCTAAACAGGTTTGATGGGTATATTTTCAAAACCTTCCGGAACAACCCGGACGATCCAAAAAGCCTTGGCAGTAATTTCATTCACGCTCTATATGAAGATCAAACGCAGCACATCTGGGTAGGAACTCTTAGCGGTCTATACAAATACAATTCCGCAACCGAAAGTTTTGACTTCATAAAAGCTACTAAAAATGAAGATATCAGGGATGTTCGATTAGATGAACAAGGTAATGTCTGGTACATTGCAGGCTTGTTGCTTTGTAAATATAATCAGAAAACTAAAAAACTGACGAAATTTGAGCACAGGATACACCCAGGCGCAACCTCCATATCTATAACGCCAACAGGAGATTTGTGGGTTTCCACGAACGATGGTTTTATCCAGATGTATAACAAAATGGGCAATAATTTTGAAAGCTATAGCGTTTTCGATAAATCACAACCCACCATTTCGGGATGGATCGAAAAATTGTATGATACCGGTAAAGGATATTTTCTTATCGGGACATCCAACCAGGGTGTTAAGGTTTTCGATCAAAAATCTCTGACCTACAAAGACCTCAATATCAAGAATCCAGATCGGACGGCTTTATACGCAAGAAGTTTCCTGGAAAAAAACAGAGATGAATATTGGATCGCTACCGAATCTGGCCTTTTCTCATACAACATGATCACTGGTGGCTATTCCAATCTTCGTCATGAATTCAATAATCCATATTCAATGTCTGATAACGCAGTTTACACGCTAACCAAGGATAAAGAAGGAGGCGTTTGGGCAGGTACCTATTTCGGGGGGATAAATTATCATTCGAATCAGCCGGTCGTTTTCGATAAGTATTTTCCCAAAGAAGGAGCGGGGAACCTTAGCGGCCACGCCGTTCGCGAAATTTGCAATGATCTTAAAGGGAATATTTGGATTGGAACAGAGGATGGTGGTTTAAACAAACTAATCCCAACGGCTAACCTATTTAAACATTTTAAGCCTACGGGAGATAATACGGGCATTGCTCATACCAATATTCATGGTTTAATGGCGGCAGGCAACGAACTTTGGGTAGGAACTTTTGAACGTGGGCTAGATGTGATAGACATTAATACCGGAAAAGTAATCAGGCACTACAGTGCCGGGCCTGGAAATAACGAGATGAAAAGCAACTTTGTTGAAAGTTTGTTAAAAACAAAGTCCGGAATCCTTCTTATCGGCACTTCCAATGGACTATACCGATATAATAGATCAGCTGATAAATTTAATGTGGTGAGTGAAGTACCAGTTGATATTCACTATTCCAGTCTGCTTGAAGATAATAAGGGTACAATTTGGGCGGCATCACTCAGAACCGGTCTATATTTCTATGACCCCATCAGTAATACTTCAGGTTCATTTACCACGGACGAACAAAATAAGAACAGCATCAGCAGCAATGCCGTCAACAGCGTTTTTATCGATTCGAAGGGTAGCTTATGGGTGAGCACAGAGAATGGGCTTAATAAAATTGATAGGAAAAACAATAAAATCCGAAGATATTTCAGTAAAGACGGGTTCCCAAGTGATGTTTTCTACAAAATTCTTGAGGATGAGCATCAAAACTTATGGATCAGTACCTCTCGTGGTTTGGCTTGCTTCAACCCAAAAAATGAAAACATCAAAACCTATACAAAAGAAAATGGATTGCTCAGTGATCAGTTCAACTATAGTTCCGCATTTAAAGATCAAGACGGCAAGATGTATTTCGGTAGTCTAAAAGGTATGATTAGCTTTTCTCCTGATCAGTTCAGTATTAATCGGTTTCTATCCCCTGTCTACATTACAGGTTTCCAGGTATTCAATAAAGAACTGGAAATTAATAGGGAGAATTCTGTATTATCAAAGTCGATAACCTTTACAAAAGCGATCCGTTTGCCTCATGATCAATCCACATTCAGTATTGATTTTGCCGCATTGGGGTATACCTCTCCGGAAACCACAGAATACCGTTACATGATGGAGGGCTTGGACAAAAACTGGGTTTACCTGAAACGCAATCGTAAAGTCTATTTTACCAACCTTTCGCCAGGCACATATACGTTCAAAATTAGGGCTTCCAATGGTTTCGGAAAATGGAATCAGGACTCAACTGAAATGGTCATTTTTATAGACCCGCCAATTTGGGCCAGTGGTTACGTACTTTTTATTTACAGTTTGGCGCTTATCCTAATTTTCTATCTTACTATCCGCTATTATCGCAGACGTCTGATTGATAAACAGGTGCGTGTGTCTGAATTATGGGAATCAAACAAGCAAAAAGAACTCTATAATTCAAAGCTGGAGTTCTTTACCTACGTTACACATGAAATTCGAACACCTTTAACTTTAATAAAGGGGCCATTAGAGGATGTGATAAAAAATTCTCAGGAGATGCCCTCCATTAAAGACAGTTTGGTAACGGTAAGAAAAAACACCGATCGACTGCTGGAATTGACAGACCAGCTGCTGGATTTTAGAAAGACGGAAACTAAAGGTTTTAGCCTGAATATGGTTACGGTCAATATCAACCAACTATTGGAAGAAAATTGCATTCGCTACAAGTCAGAAATGGCCACCAAAAATATAGAACTCAATATAAAGTTCCCACAACCTACATTCTTGACTATAGCAGATCCTGAAGCTTTGAATAAAATGCTAAGCAATTTGATTGATAATGCAGTTAAGTATGCAAAAAATAAGATTTTTATGGAGGTCATTCTTCATGATCAAGTTTTTGAAATTGGGATCAAGAGTGACGGAGAACTTATTCCTGATGATCTCCATGAAAAGATTTTCGAGCCATTTTACCGGCTTGAATATAACAAAGACCAAAGGGGAACGGGGATTGGTTTGCCACTTGCCCGTTCTTTAGCAGAATTACATCAGGGGACGCTACGGTTGAGTATTGCCGAGGGACATTATAACCTATTTTCCCTGATGCTCCCAAGAAGGGATCAAGATGTAACAATAGCCGGCAAAAACCCAACGGAACCTGAAACCGAAGAAACGGAAGATAGCCAACAGCAAAAACCAGTGATTTTATTGGTTGAAGATAATGTTGAAATAAGAGAATTTATAACCGCCAAGATTTGCAAAAAATTTCAGGTCTTAGAGGTAGGTAACGGTGCTGATGCATTGGATCTAATACAGCAAAGAAGTATTCATCTAATCGTTAGCGACGTGATGATGCCGATTATGGATGGTTATACTTTATGTAATAGCGTTAAAAACAATCTCGAGTATGCCCACATTCCGGTTATTTTACTGACTGCCAAAAGTACACTTCAGTCTAAGATAGAAGGCCTGGAATCAGGTGCTGATGCTTATATTGAAAAACCATTCTCGCCAGATCACCTGCTTACCCAAATTCAAAGCCTATTGGCAAGCAGGGAAAAAATAAAAAAATACTTCGCGACCTCTCCACTAGCGCATTTGAAAAGTATGGCATACAACAAGTCAGACGAAGTATTTCTCGACCGGTTGAATAAGATTATTCTGGAAAACATCAGCAACAAATCACTCGATGTTGAATTGCTGGCAGGTTTGATGAACATGACTAGGCCAACCTTCTATCGGAAGATAAAGGCTATAGCCAATCTAAGTCCCCACGAGCTAATCACAATTACCAGGTTGAAAGAAGCTGCGGAGCTTTTGGTAGTGGAAAACTTTAAAATAATGAAAATTGCCTCAATGACCGGATTTGGATCACAGGCGCAGTTTACAAGATCTTTCACCAAACAGTTTGGAATGTCTCCAACAGAATATATCAATAGCATGAAACCAACCCGGGCCAAATCTGAGTAATTCATTCCAGTCCGTTCAAACTGCGCTCGAAGTCTAAATCGTGCGGGTAGCAATTTCTGTTATTATCCGGCCATAGGGTGCAACCTCTTCATTACATGAATCGTAGCTTCCCGTATATTTATATTCCGGCCAAGCATGCCCTGAGACTTAAAAACCAGATATACGATAGCGAAATTTTCCGGTAAAGCCATAATGATTACTTTGGATAATCGAAAGAATAAATCGTCAAAGAAGGGTTCGAAGAAACGGTATGCCGGTGCAGGATTTATTTAGTTAAAGTTTTTATCATATGGTAAATAAATTGTTTTAAATAAATTGGAACTTTAAGGTTATGAAAGAATTCATCGATTACCTATTACAGTTCGGGAATCTGAACACACATCAAATAGATCTGATCAAAGGCAAGGCTAAGGTAATTTACATTCAAAAAGATGAATATTTTTCCGAAGCCGGAAAGATACCCAAACAGGTTGGATTCATACTTGAAGGTGTCGTTCGTTTCCTTTACTACAATAATAAAGGCAAAGAAATTACACAATATTTTATTGACGAAAATAACTTTGTGTCCGACCAACAAAGGTTTGAAGCCCAAGTGGTTGCTTCGGAGTATATACAGGCAGTTACCGATTGTAAATTGCTTGTGTTTTCAAAGAAAGACTGGGACGAAATTGGAAATACAATTGTCGGATGGCACCATATTACCGAATTGATAGTTAAAAACTGTCTGTTAAAAACAATAGAAAGAAGAAGCCCTTTGGTTTCGGAAGACGCCACCTCACGATATAACTCCTTTATTGAGCAATTTCCTGGTCTTGTGAATCGTGTTCCCCTTTCTCACATTGCCTCGTATCTTGGCATTACTCAGCAGTCTTTTAGTAGAATAAGAAAAAATATACGCTAAAACTGCTTTTTACCAAATGGTAAATGCTTTATTTTTTTAGATGTGAATATTTGTATAATTATTTATATAGAGAAAACATGGAAAAAAAAGTTGTGTTAATTACCGGAACGAACAGTGGGTTTGGGTGGCTGAGTGCTAAATCTGTTGCGGCCATGGGCCATATGGTTTATGCTACAATAAGAGATACCAAAGGAAAGAATGCTGCTAAAGCAAATGAACTCGAGCGGGTAGAAAATATCACCGTCCTGGATGTTTCATTAACAGATGAGAAAAGTGTACAAAGCGCGTTCGACTTCATCATTGAAAAAGAGGGCAGGATAGATGTATTGGTAAATAATGCAGGAACGAGTATGTTTGGTGTGGCGGAAACTGCTACTTCAGATGATCTGAATCGGATGTTGGACGTTAATGTTATCGCACCTTGGAGAATGATCAAACTGGCGCTGCCTTTTATGCGCAAACAATCAGAAGGCCTTATAATTAATGTATCAAGTGGTTGGGGTAGATTTTCAGCTCCTTTTTTTGCTATATATTCTTCCTCAAAATTTGGTTTAGAAGCATTGAGCGAGGGATTACATTACGAACTTCGTCCATTAGGTGTCGATATTGCTATTGTTCAACCAGGCGCTTTTCCCACAGAAATGTCTCAGAAAACCCAATTCGGATCAGATGCAGCCATTGCAGAAGAATATAAACTCATTGCTGACTTTCCTAATAAGATGGGCGCTGCAATTGGACAGATTTTCGAAGATACAAAACCAAATCCCCAAGATGTTGCTGATGCAATCGTAAAGCTGATTACATTACCAAAGGGTCAAAGGCCACTAAGGACAACCGTCGACAGCGCAACCGGACATATTGTTGAGGCAGCTAATAAGGCAGTTGAAATGGAATATGTTAAAGTAATCAAAGCATTTGGTTTGGAGGAATTGTTGACCTAAGCGATGCCAGGTCTACATTAATGCGGGTGATAAGTCTTTAGGATGATGTACTGATTAGCATCGAGTTAATCTATGCCTTTTATGAGCGCAAAAGCTCTCCAATGAATCAAATCCAACAGTATTCGAATCTTATTGCCGGATAGAATTCAATTTTCAAGCAGATACAGAGCCGGTTTTATTAGACTCTTTGTTTGCTTGAATTTTTTTTTAAGATGTCTTTGCAAACTCCTTCGAAAGCCGAGCATTTAGCCTTAAATTCTTGGTCTAACCCAACGGATAAATTGATAATATCCAACTTAATTTGATTTTGAATCTCGTTTTCAACCCTCAGTGCGTAATTGAGCTGCTGGACTAATCTTTAAGCACTCAATCTACGCTTATGCTAAGGTATCCGCCAAGTGCAAGATTTAGAAACAATATAATGACGGCCAACGCTTCTTTATTTGGTCATCTACAGTTTTATTTTTGCAGAGGCTTATAGCTTTCGAGCATATGCTGTAAATATCAGTTCAACACAATTCCCCAATGTATTCGATTATAATGGATTTTGGCAATATGAAGTTTAATATGTTGCTTTCAGAGCATTTTTTAAGATCTATGCTGATTTAAACTGTTAAATGTATTTGTGGAAAGGATATGATTTATTTTATATCGAATGAAATCCATTACCCCCATAAAAATGAAAGATAAATTTGCTACACCATCTTTTATTAAAACAAAAAAAATATTTTGATGTATAAACCATAATTACATTATTTTAATCTTTGTTTTATGCGCATTTTTAATGAAATACATGAAACAACCAATTTCAATTATATATTTTTGTCCAAAGCGTTAAGCCTATCACAATGGGGTTGTTATGTAAAATGCATTCCTGAATTATTGGATAAAAATTATGAATTGTAAACAACAATAAATTATTATGATATTAATCACTGGAGCTACAGGGCATCTAGGTGCGGCTGTAATAGAAAATTTGCTGGAAAAAATCAATCCTTCGGAGATCGCAATATATGCCAGAGATGAAAAAAAGGCGCAAAAATGGAAAGACCTAGGTCTTTCTGTTAGACTAGGCAATTACGACAATAAAAAGGATGTTGAAAAAGCATGCGTTGGTGTTGATAGTTTACTCCTCATTCCCATAGCAAGCCCAGGTGCGTTCGGGCAGCATAAAAATGTTATAGATGCCGCGGCGGAAAGTGGGATTAAACATTTATATTTTGCCAGCGGCGCGCTAAACCGTCATGTACAAGAAAGTAAATTAGGCTATTTAAATGATTCCTATTTTCTTACCGAAAATCACATTAGGCAGAGCGGTTGTCAATACACCATTTTTCAGAACGGACTCAATTCAGATACTATACCCTTTTTTATTGGAGAACATTTACCAATTAATGGGATAAATTTTCCTGTGGGACACGGAAAATCAGCATTTGCCACCATTGCAGATATAGCAGAGGCAATGGCGAAAATTATTATTAAGAGAGATGATTCAAATGTTACTTATGTGCTTACAGGTAACCAGTCATATTCTTTCATTGAGGTGGCCGATATACTGAGCGACCTTTCAGGGCATGAGGTACCTTTCCTTAATTCTAACCAGGAATTCTTTGTTTCAGCATTGAAGCAACATGGAGTCGAAGATGAAAAAATATCTATTGCCCTGCGCTTCTCACAGATTATAAATAATGATGAATATAATTATTGTGATGGGACATTGGAACAAATATTACAAAGGAAACCGACTACACTCAGAGAATATTTGAAATTTACCTACGTCCCTTAAAAACAATAAAGATAAAATCTATCTTACGCACCGTTTAAATTCCTCACTGAACCCCATCACTCATGCCAGAGGCAAGAATTCAGAAATGTATTGTTTTTCCAGGAAGAGGATATTTATGGTTCATACGGAAATGTTGTTAGCAACAAAAAGATCCGATAAAAGGGGCTCATAAACAGTGCCCAATGTTAAAGCTAAAACTCTTTTTGGAATTGTAAGGGCACTATTATTAATTAGTAAATAATTTTAGCGTTATAATTGCCACTTTTTACAATTTTGAATTGAGAACCAGTTTAAAAAATGAAGGATCTTATTTATATAATTAGTTAAGAATATCAGTTAAACAAAATATCAGGATATATATCTAAATTTAAGATTAATACATACCTAGGATACTCATAGTTTACTTAATAGCTTTTCATAATGCACCCAGTAAAAAACTTTGATTCAATAGCGTACCTTAAATACGGAAATGATAGACAAATTAGTGTTTATGATATGCTAAAAAAACAGCTTATTCTGGAAATGATTTCTGAATTTGATCCAATAGTTGTTGGAACAATACCAATTGATATTGATATCGAAAGTAGCGATATTGATATTATATGCTATTCCAGCAATAAAGAATATTTATCAAATGTGTTAACCAATTTATTCCAGTATGAAGATGGCTTCAAGATCTGGGAATACAATAAAACCAATCCAAGCGCCATAGTCGCAAAATTTAAGGTCGCAGATTTCGAAATTGAAATCTTTGGACAGGATGTTCCTACCCGTCGCCAGGTTGCCTATCGCCACATGATGATTGAATACCAAATACTGTTGGAAAAAGGTGAAGCTTTTCGAAAGCAAATTATTGAACTAAAACGGCAAGGTATGAAAACCGAACCAGCTTTTGCTACATTGCTTGGCCTGCAAGGCAATCCTTATGAGGAATTACTTAAATATGAAAAAGCTTGGGCCTAGGATTTATAAGGGTGGTAAGCCCGGATTTCAGCTTTACGCCTGCCCTTGACATTTCTGGCATTGGTTATTACTTTCATTGGCAAACCACAATTAGTCAAAGAGGTTTAGAAAAACTTATCAATTCCCAAATCGTTTTCTCTTCAGAAATGTTCTAACCACACAACTCGAACTATGAATATAAATATTGACTGGCAAAATTTCTTTATCGGAGAAGATCGATGGGAATTCATGCCCGAAATCGCACTTCGTACCCTCATCATGTATTTCATCATTCTTACCGGCTTACGGCTTTTAGGGAAACGTGGGGTAAGGCAACTGTCCGTTTTTGAACTCGTTGTCATTATTAGTTTAGGCTCGGCTGCAGGTGATCCCATGTTTTACAAGGAAATTGGTTTAATTGTACCCATCATAATTTTCACAATTATTGTTGGCGCTTATCGGTTGACTACCTACCTCACCGCTAAAAATCAAAAGTTAGATGACTTAATTGAAGGAAGATGTGTTTATCTAATTAAAGACGGTCGGTGTAATACTAAAGAATTTGGAAAGGAAGCACTTGGCCTAGATGAATTTTTTGCTGAATTGAGGCAAAAGAGCATTTCACATCTGGGTCAGGTAGAAACCGTAATTCTGGAAACATCGGGAACACTAAGTGTTTATTTCTATCCGGATGATAAAGTACAGCTGGGTCTTCCGATCCTGCCGGCCTTATTTGCGCAAAAAACCAAAATGCTTTCTCCCAATAAAGATTATGCATGTATTTTCTGCGGAAACATAAAGCGTATTAAAACTGAGGCCCCCTTAAAGTGTGTAGATTGTGGCTGTGACGAATGGGTTGTAGCAATCGACAACTGCAGAGTGAGATAGCATCTACAGACTATTGACAATAGTAGCCTAGAGACAAATAAAAATTGTTTATTGATCTCTACTGTGATGTATTTTTTTTTATTTAAAGCAAAATATGGAGACAAAATAAAAGCAAGTAATCTATCGCTGCAGCGCGCAGATTTGAATTTCAAAAATTCATCCTCAAATTTTTTGATTGCTTTATTTTTGACCCAATAGCATTTGCAAAAACTTAATTGCTCGGAAAATACCATTCCAACGCATATCAGTCTTATCGGGTTCTATAATAAAATGTTAATTATGATCGCTTAAATCATTGTTTTACACTCTGCATGGGGAAGTTCAAGTAAATTGATTTTTGGATGTTGATGAGGATTTTCCAGATATTGCGAACCCCAGTTATCCATAGATTGGATCAGGGGAATCAGCGAAGATCCAAGGTCTGTCAAAAAATACTCAACTTTTGGAGGAAGAATAGGATAAATGGTCTTGCTGATTATGCCATGATCCTCCAGCTCGGTAAGCTGTTGATTCAAAACCCTACGACTTGCCCTAGGGTTGAGACGCTGAAGCTCACTTGGCCTGCGATGACCCTTCCAGATGTTGAACAGTAGGCAAGGTTTCCATTTTCCTCCAATGATATCCATAATCATCCCCATTCCGCAATCAATTTCCTTTGGTATCTTTCTTTCCATTTTTCATAAGATGTTATCATTACAAAGATAAGCAATATGTTCAAAGATGTAATTGGCGTTCATTTAACCCACTACGAAAGCTGATTTGTGCTTAGTTTTATACCCATGTTGATTGAGGGTGGAATTGCAATAGTATACTAGAGGTTTTTTTATTGTCAGATTATTTTTTTTGAGAAGCATTACTTTAGATTCCGCT
>NZ_WKKH01000077.1 GCF_009674725.1 Pedobacter petrophilus
CATAGAATATTTTTACGGAAGTACGGCATCGGCTTTCAAGAATTTTATAGAGGCATTTGATGTTGACTGCATCGCCTATCCAAAAGATTATAATTTCAAAGCCTTAAATAAATACAGCATCGATCCGAAGTTTTTAACAGAAAGATCTGGTTGCGAAGTGGTTTATTTAAACATCATGACGCTTCATGTTCAGGAAAATTTAATCGAAAGCCGGATTCCGGAAGCGCAGTTACAAAAGTCGAATGCCTAGTTATTAACGAATAAAGATAAGATATTATGCTACTACGAAATAACATCCCGCTCACCTACACCTTTGGAAAGATTAAAACAGAATTGCTTTTCGTAATCAGTTATTCTATTGGTATTGTAGTGCTTTATCAGAATTTTCATGTCACCAGAATATCTATTCCGGTTGCGGTACCAGCCTTACTGGGAACCATAATTTCCCTGCTGCTGGCTTTCAGATCCAACCAGGCTTATGACAGGTGGTGGGAAGCCAGAACACTTTGGGGTGCCATGGTGAATGACTCGAGATCAATCTCCCGCCAGATCTTATCTTTTGTAGAAAATCCATATGGCTTGGATGAAGTAAATCAGTTTAAGGAGCGTTTTATTAAGAGGCAAATTGCCTGGTGTTACGCTTTAAGTCAGGCGCTGAGAGGTTTCAATGCCCGCAAAGGACTGGAAGAATTTTTATCTCCCGAAGAACTCGCTTTTATTAAGAAACGCCGGAATGTAACCACTTCTTTGCTGGAGTTGCATGGAATGGACTTGAAAAAAGCGCTAAGTGAAGGCTGGATTAACAAATACCAGCAAATTGAAATCGATAAATCGATTACTGCATTGTGTAACCACATGGGCGGTTGCGAAAGGATTAAAAACACGGTTTTCCCGGTTACATACAGTAAATACATCAACATGTCTATCCACCTTTTTATCGTGCTTTTGCCTTTTGGTTTGATAGAATACTTCGGGTATATGGAAGTGCCCCTTGTAGTGGCAATTGCAGCATTCTTTTTACTGGTAGAGAAAATGGCCGTTCATTTACAAGATCCGTTTGAAAATAAACCTACAGATACGCCTACCACAACCATCTGTAGAAACATAGAGCGCGACCTTTTACAAATGATCGACGACGATAAAATATATGAAGACAAGCCACAAACAGAACTGGCTTCCGTTGGGTCTTATTATATCTTATAAATCTTAATTCTTAGTTCTATTCCGATTTGGAATGGTTAGTTAAAGCCATAAGTATTCTCTCCGGATGGAGAGAAGCTTAACCGGCAAATTATAATGATTAATTGATGCGGCGATTTTATTGCCGCATTAATTTTTTAAAGGCGATTACAATCTGATGAAAAGAATAACTATTTAAACCTGATTGCTTTTAGAGGAGAAACCTTACTAATCAATAGCGAAGGAATAATCAACACGGTTAAACACACCACTACGGTGACTACATTTAAGGCCAGTACATCCAGAAAATGAAATTCTATCGGCGCATAAGCCAGAAAATAGGAAGCCTGGTTGAGTTTGAACACGTGGGTTGATTGCTGGAAAAAGCCCAAACCTAAACCTAAAATATTCCCAAGCAGCAATCCAATTCCTATCAAATAAGCAGAATTATACAAGAATATTTTCATTATAGACCAGTTACTCGCACCGAAAGATTTTAGCATTCCGATCATATTCGTGCGCTCTAAAATCATAATTAACAATGCAGTAACCATATTAATTACGCCAACAATTAACATTAAGATTAACAATACCCTTGTATTTACGTCCAGTAAACCTAACCAGGTAAAAATATTAGGGAAGTTTTCTTTAATGGAAAATGAGCGCAGATTTTGAGGCAAACCTTTAAAAATTTCATCTGAAACTGGTTTAAGTCTGTTAAAATCTTTGATTCTGATTTCTACACCACCAATTTCTCCGGGTTTCCAATTGTTTAAGCGTTTAATAATATTCAGGTTTCCCAGCACGAATCCTTTATCTATATCTTCAACACCGATATCATAAACCCCTACAATCTTAAATTTTCTGGGGCGTAACTGGTTTTGCACAAAATACATGATAAAATCATCACCGGTTTTAAGCTTCAATCTATTTGCGGTATAGTTCGAGATCAATAATTCCTGCATAGCAGCTGTACTATCAGCAAAATCAATTATGGTACCGCTGATAATGTGTTGTTTAATATAATCCCAGTTATAGCTTTTATCTACGCCTTTAAAATTTATCCCTTCAATTTCATTATTGGCCGAAAGAATGGCGGGTTTAGTGGCAAATGGATAATAAAAATCGATGTCCGGATTGTTTTTAAGCAGTTTTTTAGTTTCAGCATCCAATACAAACGGCGAATGCTCAAAGGAGTTATTCAGATCGAAGCGGGTAATTTGTACATCGCCAAGGTAACCCCTTACTTTATCCTGAATTTCGGTTTTGAAGCCTTTAATAATGGCGATAGACAGAATCATGACTGCCAGACTCAGCATCACCCCGGCAATTGCAATCCGCACAATTAACTTGGAGAAAGTCCGCTCAGATTTTATGGCTATACGGCCTGCTATGAAATATTCGAAATTCAATTTTGATAATTTTGTAACAGCAAAAATGCTTAAATCCTTTTTAAAAATGACATATATTTGGAATATAATGGCAATAGTTTATACTAAATCATTATAATCTTAAATTGTTTTATTGTTGATTTATAAAGATTGAATATGAAAAAACACATCAGCTTTGCCTTTGGTTGCTTAATTGCACTTTCTGCCTGTGGCCAGAGTCCTAAACCTTTAGATCAGCAAATTGGACAAGAAAAGTTCCAGACCCGCAAACTATTAATTAAAGACAATTTTAAACTGCCTACATCAATTAAAACCGGTGCTGAGCAAACTGAAATCTACCTGCGTATGCTGGAAGGCAAGCGTGTTGGCATGGTGGTGAATCCAACTTCTGTGATTGGAACACAAACTTCAGTTGATAGCCTGGTTAAACTGGGCGTAAAAATTCAGAAAATTTTTGGTCCGGAACATGGCTTTAGAGGCGATGCCAGCGCAGGTGTGCATGTTAATGATTCCGTTGACGCCAAAACCGGAATAAAGGCAGTATCACTTTATGGTAAACACAGTACGCCTACTGCTGAAGATTTAGCAGATATCGATGTAATGGTGTTTGATATTCAGGATGTTGGCGTAAGGTTTTACACGTATATTAATACCCTTCAAAATGTAATGGAAGCCTGTGCAGCCCATAATAAAGCGCTTATTATTTTGGATCGGCCAAATCCTAATGGTTATTTAATCGACGGACCAATCTTGGATCCTAAATTTAAATCTGGCATCGGGGTACAACCAATTCCTATTGCGCATGGATTAACCGTTGGCGAATATGCACAAATGCTTAATGGCGAAGGCTGGTTGAAAAACAAAGTGAAATGCAACATAACGGTGATCAAGAACCTGAATTATGATCACAATATGGAGTACATTTTGCCGGTAAAACCATCGCCCAACTTAAATACGCAACAATCAATTTTATTGTACCCTTCCACCTGCTTATTTGAAGGGACGTATTTAAATCATGGTCGCGGAACGATGTTTCCTTTTACCATTTTGGGTGCACCATACTTAAAGGGCAAGTTTAAGTTTAGTTTCACGCCGGAAAGCATTAAAGGCATGTCAGAAACACCATTATTTCAAAACCAGGTTTGTTATGGTTTGGACTTAAGGGATTATGACACTTCAAAATTAAGAAAATCGGGACAGATTAATATTTCATGGATGCTGGAACTATACCAGGCATCGCCTAAAAAGGAAGATTTTTTTAACACCAAACTAAGTAAAGAAATGAATGTTATTGAGCGTTTGGTGGGTGTAGCCGATTTCAGACAACAGGTGATGGCGGGAAAAAGTGAAAAACAGATCAGGGCAAGCTGGGAGCCTGGATTAAGCGCTTACAAAAAAATGCGTTTGAAATACCTGCTTTATCAGTAATTAGAGAATTATTGAATGAGGGAATTAGAGAATTATTGAGTGATTGAATAAATGAATGATTGAATGAGAGAATTATTGAATGAGAGAATGGATGGGTGAACTGACTGACAATTTCAAACAATAGTTTATCCTTCCTTGTTGTTTACATGAGTCTTGGCAGATTGCCAATTCCCGCATTCAAATTTCAATCATTCAATCTTAAATACCATGAGCGGACCAAAAGAAACAAACGACAATCCAGGCAGCAATTACAGAGAAGAAGTTCCGAAAGGACGCAAACCGGTGGATCATCAAACGGTTAGAAAACCTGATGACAGTACACCGAATAAACCAGTGAAAACAGATAATCCTGCAGAACAAAGGGAGAATGAGGAACAGCCTGTTCACCCGATAAAAAAAGCCCCTAAAGAGCAATAACGAATTGAGGTGACTGGTATATCCAGATCACCTCAATTTTGTAAGTAAAAAGAAATTATTTTATTTGCTCCCGGTAGATTTCAGGAACGAAAGCAATACTTTTTCATCGTGCTCCAGCCCTAATTTGCCTACCGTTTTATGGTTGTTCATCTTTTTCATGTACTTTTCCAGCTCATTATTTTCAAAAGCGGTAATTAATAAGGGATACACGTACGAGCTTTTACAAACCGCCCTGGTGTTGCCTAATTTCTTTGCCACACAATCCAGCACATTCACAACCGTTTTCTTGGTGTTCAGCTCTACATTTACATCTACAGAACATTTTGCAAATTGCCGCAACGCTTCCAGCGTTCCACCCCAGGTTCTGAAATCTTTTGCTGTGAAATCGTTTTGTGTAATTTCTTTAATGTAATTATTTACCTTACCAGAATCAATGCCTTTGTGCGCTTTACCATCGGTATAGTATTGAAAAAGATCCTGTCCGGGAATGTCTCGGCATTTTTTCACCAGTTTAGCCAGGCTTTTATCATTCAGTGTAACGGTTTGCCGCACTCCTTTTTTACCGATAAAATCGATATTGATTTTGCTGCCTTCTATTTTAACATGCTTATCGCGTAAGGTACTTAAACCGAACGATCCGTACAGTTGTTTATAATTTTCGTTCCCAACCCTGATCAAAGATTTTTGCAGTACATCCACAGAAATGGCAAGCACTTTGCGTTCATCGAGGTCTTTGCGCCGTAAATCTTTAGCCAGTTTTTTCCGGGCTTCGGGCAAATTTTTTCCAAACTCATACAGTCTGTAATACTTATCTTCAGAACGCCTGGAAGTCCATTTCGCATGGTAGCGATATTGTTTCCGGCCTGCAGCATCGGTTCCGGTTACCTGTAAATAGGCATTGGGTTTAGTGGCAATCCAAACATTTTGCCAGGCTGGCGGAATAACCAGGGCTTTGATCCTGGCCAGATGCCTTTCGTCGGTTATTTTTGTTCCTTTTTTATCTTCGTAGTAAAATTTACCAGGTTTTCCCTTCCGATAAATACCAGGCATAGAATCGGTTACATAAACTAATCCACTCGCCTTAACAACATCTTCGCCTTGTACCATTTTTACTGATCAGGATGATTTAATTTTTAGTTATTTTGTAAAACTTAAGGTGACTAATCACATTATTTTAGAACACAACACTAACGGTATGAAAATAGTTTTTATGGGCACGCCCGATTTTGCAGTTGCTTCTCTTGATGCGCTGGTACAGGCCAATTTTGACATTGTTGCGGTGGTAACAGCTCCAGATAAACCTGCCGGACGTGGGCAAAAACTGAATGAGAGTGCTGTTAAGAAATATGCGGTAGAAAAGTCGATCCCTGTTTTACAACCCGAAAAACTTAAAAACAAGGAGTTTTTAGCCGCTTTAAAATCTTACCAGGCCGATTTACAGGTGGTGGTTGCTTTTAGAATGCTGCCCGAAGTGGTTTGGAACATGCCACCCAAAGGAACCATTAACCTTCATGGCTCGCTCCTGCCACAATACAGAGGTGCCGCACCAATTAACCATGCCATCATTAACGGAGAAAAGGAAAGTGGTGTAACTACCTTTTTTTTAACTCATGAAATAGATACCGGCGATATTATTTTAAGTGACCGCACACCGATTGCAGATAATGAAACGGCTGGCGAATTGCATGATAAATTAATGGTCATTGGCGCAAACTTACTAGTTAAAACGGTTACCGCAATTGCTGCTGGCGACGTTGCCGAACAACCGCAACCGCAAAGTGATGAGCTGAAACATGCGCCTAAGATTTTTAAAGAAGATTGTAAAATCGACTGGAACAATCCATCGATAAAGGTACATAACCTGATTCGGGGCTTAAGTCCTTACCCAACTGCCTTTACCCTATTAAATGATAAAACACTTAAGATTTTCAAAGCTGAGCTTGAAGATAAAGAGCCCGGAATTGCTGCCGGCGGCTTATTAACCGATAATAAAACCTATCTAAAATTTGCGACGAAAGATGGCTTTATTAAATTGCTTGATATTCAATACGAAGGCAAAAAACGCATGCTGATCGAAGATTTTTTGAGGGGAATGAGGTTGTAGGTTTAAGTGAATATGAACAGGAACTTGTCGAAATATTAAAGCACTGCTAGGTGTTTCGACAAGCTCAACATGACAAATGCTAATAAGCTATATTCTGATCAATATTAATTCAATATTTTAAAGCGCATTCAGCTTCTCATTCAGATATTTAGAAAACTCGTTAAAATACCTTTTCCTTCCGTAACCCATAATCCATTGGATGCCTTGTGTAGCATTGGTGATAAAAACTTCTTCAGCCTCTTTTAATATCTCCGGACTAATCTGCGCTTCAATTAATGGAATATCGTTCATTTTGCAGATCTGCATAATTGTAGAACGCATTACCCCACCAACACAACCCTCGGTTAAAGCAGGTGTATAAATTTGTTTATCATACACTACAAAAATATTCGAACTGATGCTTTCACACAAAAAACCACTCTGATTTAAAATCATCGCTTCATCTAAACGGTTCTGCGTTTTAAATAGCCCGGCCATAACATACAATAGTGCGTTTGAGGTTTTGAAGTTGGAAAGCTTATCAATTGATTTAGTCATCTCATCGAAAACATCAATAATTAGGCCTTTCGTATTGAGCTCGTATGCAATTGATTTTAAAGGCATTCCCTCTAAAACGTAACCCGACTTATTAATTTCCGGGGTATAAATGCCTGCACCCTGGCGGTATACGGAAAGACGGAACCGTACATTTCCATTCCACCTGTTTTTCTTAGCTAAATCTGCTGTTTTCTGCCGGAGGAAATAATCATCCATCAGGGCATGGCCATCAATTTTTAAAGCTTTCATGCCTGCAGCAAGCCGATCGGCATGTAAATCTGCAAACTGAAGTTTTTGATTAATCATCCGCATGCTCTCAAACAAGCCATCACCAAATTTAAACCCCCGATTGGAGGTCGTTAAAACAGGCGCATCAACTGCATGATATTCATCATTAAATAAAAGGTACTCTTGAGACATATTTTATGATGCGGTGATGTAATTTTCCCATTTCGTTAAAGCTGCTTTAAAATCTGCCGGTAAGGGCGATTCGAAGTGCATGTATTCTTTTGTTGTTGGATGAATAAAGCCTAAACTCTGCGCATGTAATGCTTGTCTTGGCAACAATTCAAAGCAATTATCTACAAACTGTTTGTATTTATTAAACGTGGTTCCCTTTAAAATCTTATCGCCACCGTACATGGCATCGTTAAATAGCGGATGCCCAATGTGTTGCATATGCGCACGGATCTGGTGCGTGCGTCCCGTTTCCAGTTCGCAGCTGATTAGCGTAACATAGCCAAGCCGTTTTAACACCTTGTAGTGGGTTACCGACCATTTTCCTTTTTCTTCCTCATCGTAAATATCCATCACCCTCCGGTCTTTTACACTTCTGCCAATATAGCCGGTAACTGTTCCGTCATTTTCGATATCGCCCCAGGCCAGTGCAAGGTATTTTCTGGTAATGCTGTGATCGAAAAACTGTCTGGCCAGGTGGGTAATCGATTTTTCGTTCTTACTAATCAGTAGTAAACCAGATGTATCTTTATCAATTCTGTGCACTAAACCAGGCCGCCCATCGTTTCCAGGCAATTGTGGCAATTGTTCGAAGTGGAAAGCCAATGCATTTACTAAAGTGCCGTTGTAATTATTAAAACCAGGGTGCACCACCATCCCGGCAGGTTTATTTACAATTAATAAATCGCTGTCTTCATAAAGAATATCGAGTGGAATATCTTCCGGATAAACTTCGGTATCGCGGGGCGGATGTGGCAAAACGATCGAAATTTCATCATGCGGTTTTACCTTATAACTTGCTTTGATCTGTTTTTGATTAACCAGCACATTGCCGGCATCTATTGCATTCTGAATCCGGTTGCGGGAAGCATTTTCTACGCGAACCATTAAAAATTTATCAATACGGAGTAAAGACTGCCCCTTATCTACAATTATTTTTAAATGTTCATATAATTCCTGCTCCTCTGATTCCTGCAATTCGACCACATTTTCCATGATGCAAAAATAATCTTTTACGACCAAGAATTTCGAAATCATTTTATAATTAAAAAAATGGGCTATCTTAGGGACACAAACCGTTCTAAACCATTCTAACATGAAAAACTCCTATGCAAAAGCCATCCTGGCTTTATCGCTATTTGCTTTCGTTCAGCGAGCGAATGCCCAACAAGACGTCGGAAATCTATTTGTATCTGGCCCGGAAGATGCCACAAAACTCGTTAATGCCTACCTCGATCCATTATACAAAGGCCTCGGGCAAGGATTAAACGATGGCTGGACGAACACGGCAAAATCTAAGGGATTTTTGAAATTTGAAGTTAGGATCTCTGCATCCGCCGCATTTGTACCGCAATCTTCCCGAACTTATGATGTAAACACATTGGGTTTAAGAAACATTAAACCGGCAGCGGGCGCATCATCTATCGGGCCAACCGCTTTCGGTAAAGACGAAGATGGCGGACGCATGGAAGTGTACACCACTGACGGACTTCCGACCGGAACGTTCTTTAACTTACCCAGCGGCATAGGTTTCCATACCGTTCCTGCTCCTCAGATTCAGGCTACTTTAGGCTTGCCAAAAAATATTGACATTTCATTAAGGGCCATGCCGAAAGTTAATTTTGGAGATGATTTTGGGAGCATGTCGATGATTGGCGTAGGCGCGAAAGTCGAGCTTTTACCCCTGATCTTAGGTGCAACGGACCGGCTGATCCCGGTAGACATTGCCATAGCCGGCGGCTTTACGCAATATAAATACACCCTGGATTTGAATATGGAAAACTCGAACAATTCAGATCAACGGATCGATGCCCGGTTTAATGGGGTTAATTTTGATGCGATTGTTTCGAAGAAAATCATGTTTTTTACGCCATTTGCCAGTATCGGCTACCAGACTGCAAAAACGAATTTAAAAGCTTTAGGCACGTATAGCTTTGCCACAAGCCCGTTAACATCAGTTAGCTACACCGATCCTGTTTCTGTGAAACAAACGGATATCGATGGTGTTCGTGGCAGCCTGGGCTTTCAATTAAAGTTTGGTTTCTTTAAATTCTATGGTTCTTACACCCAGGCTAAATACAGCATGGTGAATGCCGGTATAGGTATCGGAATTGGCGAATAAACCAATTATCTTTAAAATTGAATTAAAAAACACCTGATAGTTTCAGGTGTTTTTTAATTTTACACGTGTTCGAAGAAATATATAGCCCCGTACAGAAAATCGATGCCGCTCCTTTCAGCAATTTATTTGTGAAGAGAGACGACCTGATAGATCCATATATTTCCGGAAATAAGTGGCGCAAGCTGAAATATATTTTACAAAAAGCAAAAGCATCATCTAAAACGCATCTGGTTACTTTCGGTGGTGCTTACTCCAATCACCTGGTGGCAACGGCCGCAGCTGCTGCCCGGTCTGGATTTAAAGCAACAGCCTTTGTAAGGGGTGAAGAAGTAAAAAATGAAATGCTTTTAATCTGTTCGCTTTATGGCATGGAATTAATCTTTGTTGACCGTGAGCGGTATAAAAACAAAGCCGAATTATATGCAGATTATTTTGGTTCCAATTCAGCTGCTTATTTTATTAATGAAGGCGGCGCTTCAGCAGAAGCTGTGATGGGTTGTAGTGAAATCATCACGGAATTAACAGCAACCTATGATCATATTTTTGTTGCAGCAGGCACAGGAACAACTGCAGCTGGTTTATCAAAAGGCATTGAGGAACAGGGTTTAAAAACTAAACTTCATGTTGTGCCGGTTTTAAAGGGCGGAAGTTTCATTGCTGATGAAATTTCGTTGTACACTGAAATTTCGAATCATTTAATTTTGCATACCGATTATCATTTTGGCGGTTACGCGAAAACCACTCCCGAACTTTTGGCTTTTATTAAGAGGTTTACCAGAGAAACCGGCATATTAATCGATCCCGTTTATACCGCAAAAATGTTTTACTCGATTTTCGATTTGTGTGCGCAAAATCAGATCCATTCTACCGATCGCATTTTAGCAATCCATACAGGTGGACTGCTTGGTTTATTGGGCATGAAAGAGAAGTTTTGAGGTTTATCAAAACATCACCCTGCTGAATTGTAAAAGTACCGTCCTGATGAACTTGATTCAGCATCTTAAATCACAACTAAGGTCCTGAAATAAATTCAGGATGAACTGTGTTTAAATCCAAATAATAATTAAAATTTTTCCAAATAATATTTTGTTTTAGGAAGGTTGTAAC
>NZ_WKKH01000078.1 GCF_009674725.1 Pedobacter petrophilus
CTGCCCATATATTCAAATTTAAAAGTTTCTTTCTAAATCTGACGACTAAATCCCTCTAGTCAAATGTAGCAACTTCACTATCCAGGGTAGCATCTAATGCCAGACCGTTTAAGACATCATACAACACCGATACTCTTGCTTGAACAATTTCAACCTGATACTGATTTTTTGATATCCCGTAGTACTTTTTTAGTTCTGCAGTACAGGGTAAGGTAAGCCTCGAGCCATCAACCGCCAATACCCTAATCCCATTCAAATAATTTAAAGCCTCATTACCTGTGGTGTAAAAGTTATCAATGATTACCCCTGAAAGATGACTGAAAACTTCCGGATCTATCTTTTTACGGTTCTGGATAAATGCACTTGCAGTAAAAGAACGGACAATTCCGGAAGAAAAACATCCGTTCAAATAGCGTACAAAACCATCTATTTCAATAGCCAGGCTTCGTCTTAACAAATTGAACATAAACAATAATGTTGAGCTAAAAGGTTGTTTTCTGTTCCTGGTAAAGTCTTGTTCCTTCATCTTAAACTTAAGAGCAAGTTCCTTACTGAAAATCGTCTCCCTCAATTTTTCTGTAATTAAAAATGAGTTTTTTTTGCACTTTAACTAATTGATTATGAATTAAATATACGAAATATATAATTAAAAAACAAGCTAATTAATTGATAATCAATTGCTTATTTCCTTAACTTAATGACATTGCGCGTGCGCCAGCTTGGGGAAGGCGGCAAAACAGGCTTTGACAAACAGACACTAAAGCTTATTGACGAGATAGAGGAACTCGAACCATCCATTAAGGACAAACTCCTTTTCCTGGCAAACGCAATCATACGCGATGCTAAAACCGGTAAAGCCTATGCAGGATAACAACAGGCATTTAGAGATTCTCCAAGCGCTGGCCGCTGGCACCGACCCCGTAACGGGCGAAGTATTCCCTGAAGACAGCCCCTACAACCAGCCTGAAATCATCAGGGCGCTATTCTTTGCAATTAACCTACTCGAAGCCCTCGCCGAAAAAGGAAACCAGGGTTTAGCATGGGGTGAAGAGGAAGATGAATTGTTTGCAGAACGCTTTAGTAATGGCTCCAAGGTTATAGAACTCGTCAGACTCCATTCCCGTATTACGATGAATAAAAGCCAGACTAATCAAACTTGGATTAGTACAGAAATAACAAAGCCCAGCAAGCTTTTAAACTGCCGGACTTTGTTATGTAAGTTACATTTTGTTCTTAGCAAGATACTAAGAACAGTTCGGAGACAGTGTGTACTTCATATTTTTTGAATTATTAATTCATTCGATCCTTCCTCAAGCGAATTATCTGAATCATAGTGTAAGTGAAAATTGACAGGAATATCTTCCTGTGCAAGAGTCAACAATTGTCTGGCGAGAGATATTAATCCAGCTCTGTTAGCTGTTATCAAAATTTCACCATTAGTAATTATTGGTTTTATTTCGAAACCATATTCCCATTCGTATATTATTCCCTCACCAGTGTATTCAGGAATTTCTAATTTAATTTCCATCTTAGTTATTTTAAAAAAATATGAAAGTTGTCTTTTACCATCTGTTTTCCTGGTTTTGCAGGATTAGGCACAAGGGTTTCAAAGTTTACATGCGGCCCCCCTCCATGCGCTCCAGTTATATCACTAGTTCCCATTCTAAATACACGTTTCCCATCAGCTGAAATAAATCTACCGCTTCCAGGTACAGCTTCTTTATAACCTTTCCCCAAAAATTTTTGGGCAAGTTCTAATACATCGTTAGCTGATTTTTTTAATCCATCTTTCAAGCCAAGTTCGGCTAGAGATTTAATACCTGCTGTAAGCTCAAATGCTCCTAGTGCATCAACACTTGCTGATGTTAAACCCATAGCAGCAGCAAAATAGCTTGGTCGATTAGAGAAAGTACCCGTGCTGTATTTCATCACTTGGTATAAACCTCCAATAACAAACATATCGCTTACTTCTTCATCTGCATGATTTGCTCGCTTTGCTAATTGGTCGAAAGGCTCCCAATTTTCCGAGATTTTTTTTGCATCATCTGTACTCCTTGGACCATTCTTAAGACCAAAACCTAATGCTGCAAGTAATTTTTGCAACCAATCATCGTCGCCATTTTGCTTAGAAGAAGATTGGCCTTGTAATTGCCTAAACATTGCCTGAGCTTCTTCCGCATTATCCGAATGTTTACTGCCATCAGCATCTGTGGTCATCATTCCATCAGGATCTATAAAACGAATTGGATTATTATTACCGTAGGTATATGGGCTATATCTCCTTGAAAGTTCCGCCAAGGGGTCAATCGCATTCCACCTTCCAATCACCGGGTCATAGAACCTGGCGCCATAATCATACTGTCCTAACTCTTCCTGCAATTCCTTGCCGTTATAAAGATATTTATTATTTCCGGATTGTGTGCTATTTCTTAGACCAAAAGCGTAGTAGTCATCTCGCTGTAATACCTCCAGTTGGTTTGTACTTGGGTTTTTGTAAAAAGTTGTCCGTACATTACCCAAATGGTCTGAAAGATTATATTCGTAACTGTAATTGCCACTGCCATTGTTTCTGGCCAAGCCTTCTTCTGTCTGGATAAAATCGATACTATTATCTGTTTTATATTGGATGCCGTCAATATAGTTGATGGTTCCTGCAGACGTTATCTTTTTAAGTTTGCTTCCTGTAGCATCATAAGTATAGCCCGCAACCAGATCTTGGTTATTTGTACCCCTAACCTGCTTTGGTAGGTTCAACACATTGTAATCAAAATGAAATCCCGTTCGCCCGTCAATTACCGCGTTCCCGTTCTGATCATAATCGTATCCATTGGTCACCTCTGCTGCAAACCACAACTGGCTGCCATGGTAATGGTATTTATTATCGGTACCGTCATTCCGCTGGAACCTGTCAATATTGCCCAGCACGTCATAGGCAATCGTTTCATTCATCGTGATCCCTGTACCGATTGAACTGGTTAATCGGTTCAGTTTATCGTAGCCATAATTCATAGCGAGGCCGGAAGACAAGGGATTGGCATCCGTTGACCAGGATTGCCTGCCGATGTTTCCATTATACAAACCGCTCCCGTTTTCATTATAATCCAGCTGCATGCTAAACTGGCCATTGATGCTGCTTTTCAGCCATCCTCTTTCATTATAGGCAAAGCCAGTAGCCTGTAGAAAGTTGATTTTATCATCACTATGCTGGCTTTTGTTCTTCAACTGACCAAGTTCATTATAATCCAGTTTGGATAACACCACTTCTCCTTTACCATTGATCTCTTCAAAGCTGGCCAGCTTCCGGCCCATATGGTCATATTCATACCGATTAGCAATTTGGGTATTTCCGGCCGTGGTGTGGTGGTTCCTCAAACTGGAGGTCAGTTCCCCTACAAAACTATAGGCGTTGGTAATCTCATCATAATTCGAAGGGTCGATTGTGCCGGAAAGATAATGCTGGCTAAAACTTTTCACTACCCTGCCCTCCTCATCATAAAAGCTTTCACTCAGCAGCATGTCCGCACTGCCCAGCACATTTACTTTGCTCCCTGTACCAAGCCCTTTGGTCTTCTGGCTTGCTCCGCTGAAGCTAAAGGTATTTCCACCTAAAAAATCATAATCATCATAATAGTTTACGCTCAGGTAAGCGGATATATCACCCTGTGGCATTGCCCTGCTGGTGTATCCGGTTACCGCAACATTATTGTCCCTGGCTTCCCATAATTCACTTTGCCCGTTTGCATAGCTTTGCAGCCATTCTTTATGGGCCCGTTCCGGATTAGCCAGATTTCCATCGGCACCAGCTGAATTAAAATTATATAAACCCGTTATCACTACCCTGCCCAAAGCATCATATTTACTGAAAGTCCATTCCTGCGGGGTTTTGTTCCGCTGGTTACCATCCTGACTCATCACCACCTGGTCCAGTAAATTGTAAACCATAAACTCCCAGCCCTTGCCCGGGATCTTTTTCCCGGTTACCCGTTTCCTTCCATCATAACGGTAAGCATAGATATAATAATGGAATTCATCCTGGCTTTCAGTGAAACTGCTTAATGCAGGGGAAAAACGATCCGTTCCCTCGTTAACAGCCGGAGGCAGTACGTACCTCAGATTACCCAGGTCATCATAAACATAATAGGTACAAAGTCCCCTTTCATTGGTTCCCCAGACTTTTTTCAATACCACACGCCCTTCGAAATCCTTGAATTCATCTGTGGTACCTGCCTTACCATCAAGCTCCTTCCAGTTTTCATCCTTTGTGGTGGTTTTGTAGAGCTTCCCTTGCTGATAGTATTGATTATCATTAGTTGAGGCACCATCGGCAGTAATGGTCCACAACCTCACATCATTTCCGGTATTAGTTCCATATTCTATTTTTACCGTATGCCCGGTGTTGCTGTTCGCCACAGGCTGCCAGGCATCGCCCGGAGCGCCCTGTTCCTGAACACGGTTTAGCGGGCTGGGCTCAAAAATGGTTAATGCGAACGGCGTCCCCGTAGCCTTGATCCCTGAAGGTGGACTGGCATAATAGCCCGCCTGGCCTCCAATGGCATCAGCACGGTAAGCACCTTTATTATCCCATACCGAATAGGGCTGATACTTTATCGCTTCACGACCAAAGGCATCATAAGCAAAAGGCTGAACCAAATCATGGCCCGCTAAACTCCCGTTTACCTGAACCGTTTGTAAAGGGCGGCCAAGGCCATCGAAATATTGGATGACCTGGTTTTCTTCGCACAGGTTACGGCTATTGCCCAATGTAGCATCACTTACGGGTACCTTGAAGGTGCGGCTAAGGATATAGTTCTGGTCATTGCTCGGCAAAGAAACCTGTGAAAGACAGTTCTGGTAGCTGACTCCGGTGGTAAAAATACGAACATTGCCTGTCGCGTGAAAACCATTGGTTAAAGTCACACTACTAGGCGCACTGATTTGAGATTCATTGTTATATTGGTTTAGCACCAACTGGGCGCTTGCTTGCTGGAAACCTATGAACAGGAAAAATCCTGCGATCAAATATTTAATATATGTTTTCATCGAGCGTTAGTTTTTGTAGTGGTAAGTGCTATTTTTAAGGATATTACCGTTCTGGTCCTTCACATTCTTTAACCGCTGGAATTCATCGTATTCATAGTAAGTCGTCATACCCTTTGGATCGGTCTGGCTAGTCATCCCCACAAGTGGCTTGTAGGTATATGAACTGATATGAGCATCTTTTAGATTGGGTGAATTCCTTAGTAAATTTATCCAATTGACAATTTCTACATTAGTGGGATTAGCTGCGGCAATGTTGTTGATATTTGTCGGTCCACCTAAAATTGTCTCTACTGATTGATAATCAGCATTTTTTATTTCAGCTATAGGATACTGATAATTATAACTATATAAATAAACTGTTTTAGCTCCTAACTTGGTGCTTACCTCTTGCAGATTACCTTTATAATCAAATTTTGAAAAGTCCTGCCGTATTTCCAGGCTGCCATTATTACCTGAATTAGTCATACTAAATCTTGGAGTGATAATACCAGTTGATGAGTTATAATAAAACTCTGTCTTCGATAAATCCTCACTTCCATTAGCAATGTGATTTTGGCTTAACTTAATGTCTATTTGATGCTTTTTGATTAATTCCTGCCTTGCTTGTTCTTCACTACCTGAAAGCATCAAGTCTTGCGGATATTTAAATACTGTTTCAGTAGATATTTCTTTGCTATTTGAACTAGATTGTTTAGTTAATTGGTGATGAACAGGTGTACCTTCAAATGAATATTCCTCTTTATAGATGGATGGTGTTTGCAGGTTATCAAACAAGGTTGTTATCTTTGATTTCAGCTTATCAAATCCAGTGGATATTTTAAAGTAGGGCACTTTAGTAGTCATATCACAGGTTAGACCTGAAATAATCCCATCTACTGGTTTACCCGCGGTAGTAATAATGTGATTGTTAAATGGCGAATAATAATAATAAACACAATTATCTCTTCCTCCATCTGTATCGTAAAAATCTTCAGGAAAATCCGTAGAACACTGACATGCATAGTTTAACTCTTGAAAACTTATGAGATTGGTATTCACTTCCTCCACATAATCTTCATCTTCGACATTCTGAAGATGGGGTGATTTAATGTAATAATCAAATACTTCTTTTTTAATTATCTGATTGTCTCTAAAAAAAGATCTATCTAAAAGTTTTCCCCTAGTCCATTCTTTAGATTCTAGTAATCCCTTTGTTGTATTAGCATGAAACTGACTAAAATACGGCCGATCAAAGGAAAAGTGTGAGCGGGTCTTGAAAGCCTGGCTTTGATCGCCAATACTCATATCTAGTTCGTCAACATATTCATACCCGGCCACTGATCCCGAGGTCGTTTCAAGAGGCAATATTGAGTTAGATGAAAAATAACTTATCCAAGCATAGTAGTCCGGCCGCTGACTTTGGCCATAGATTTTTCTCAATCTGTTTTCGAAGTACTGAGGAAATGAAATAACCTGACCTGAGGTGTAATTAGACACTGATGGAAAAACATCAGGGTTAACATAGGAAAAGCTTTTTGTTTTTACTAAGGTATTGTTGTTGTCGAAATAATTGATATTTTTAACGCGTAAGCCACCAACGCTAACAGCCTTTTTATTAGGATCCATTTCCCGCCATTTAATAAAGAAACTTAAGTTGTAAGGCTGGTTATCTGCAGGTGTATTTGGTTGATTTGCGTAAGTGATAGCCACTGTCATTTCATAATTACCAAAACTCAAACCTACCATTTGTTCATATACCCCCTTTCTAGGTGAACTGCCTGAGCCGTTATAATTGCTCTCGGTTGTATTAAATCTCTGAACAACAAACCTGCTGTTATCTGGATTGATCCGTTCTAATTTAAATTCTACATTATTTGCAAAAAAAGGAAGTGGTGCTTCTAAACTTGAGATTCCAAAATTAGTATTTATAATAAAATTTTTTTTTGTATCCGTATAACCTGCATCTCCAACTGTAAACTGCTTTCGAAAATATCGAACACCGCTTCTTGTTTCATCGGGCGATGGGTAACTGGTGTTCCTACTATAACTACTTACAGATATAGCTGCATACTTTTCTAAGAAGTTATCATCTTGATAGTTTGCAAGAAGTGCCCCAGGAATATTCATAACTCCTGAACTATTACCCTCATAAATAAATTCTGTCTTTCCCTTTTCTGGATAGGTAACACTTTTAAGTGAGAATGTCTTACTAGATTCTGCTTTTACTCTTCTATCTCCACCTGTATAGTAGTTTTCAAGGGTAGGAATGAAACCGTTCTGGCGATTATTATCAATAGCATTATAAAAACCATAGTGATCTTGAGAGAAAGTATATTTGGACGGCATCTGACTGGTTGTATAATAATCAAATGCATACTTGAGGGGTTCTTTATTATCAGCTACGATATCGACGCTTTCAAGTTTAAGCCGTTTAAACTGATAGTTATCGCTAGTTCTTATATCTGCAAAATTTAAGATCGGAAGAACATTGAAGGCATCTCCAAAAAAATAGCTATAATTAAACTTGATATTTTTTATGAGGACATTATTAGCATCAAAAATTTTAATCTCACTCAGTGCCTCGGAAGGCATGTCCTCTCTTGCAACTGTCAATAATTCAATTCTTCCACCTGGAAAATTGATTGTTTTGAGCCGACTATCAAGCATATTTATATATGAAAGATCTGTTCCACTACTATGGCCATTTTGAGTATCAAACTTATAATACGATCCTGACATTTTAAGAGTGTAATAATTGAAATTTTCATAGTTATATACAATGCTATCTTGAAAGTTATTCCTTATAGATTTGATTTGCCAGCTATTTCTGACTGACCGAGCAATTCCAGGGATTTGCGATGCACTATACCCTTCCTTTCCAAAATCTACGGAGACCCCATTAGGTAATTTCAAATCCCATTGATATAAATCTGCATCTTTATATAAAGTAGAACGTTTTTGAACGTCAATATCTTCTTTAGGAAACATAATAAACTTGTTTTGTGCCTGGCTATAGATGAATTTACCAGAATAACCCAACACAGAGTAGTAAAATTCGTCAGGCATAAGATCACTCTTACCATACTTTGCGCTTTGAACTTTTTCAACTCTCATCACCGCGTCTGGATTTGGAGTTAGTTCTTTAGTAGGCAAATTCATAAATTGGCTTACAGTATTGGTATTTAAGTAAAATAATTCATCCGCAATTCCGCGAACTTTTCTGCTAATTTCACCGCCATAATTTAAAGTCCACCCTAAGCCTACCCATGTTGCCTCTTGGTCAACTCTAATCCCACCTGCATGGTAATCTAATGTAACAGGTACGGATACTCCTTTAATATTAATTTCATATAAAGGAATACTTATGCTTGGTACACCTGTATATAATGATACCGGAGTTTCGATCGAACGATTAAATGCTGTAACCTCTGGTGTACTAAAATTAACTTTAGTCTGACTTGTTTGTCCAAATGCAAATGAACAAGTCGTGATTGCTAAAAATAGTTGAAATATACCAATCTGTAAAATGGTACAAAGTTTGGGATTTATCGACGTACAGGGGATTGATTTGTGAACAACTTTACTTTTAATTGAATGTTTCATTGAGTAATAATATAGCCTTAAATTCATTTATTTATTTAGATTAGTCAGTTATATAAAAATTATTTGTAAGGAGATGTCTACACTACGAAAGGCATAGAAAAGTCCCCTGTTGAATAATCTAATTGTTTTCTTCATCACTTATTTTTTTGAAAACTTTTCAAACTTTCGTTCAATCTCAACTAGTCGTTCATTTTGGTTCTCTAATTGCTTTTCCTTCTCAATCAAATGCAACGTCAACTCTTCCACCTTTTTTAATAAAAGCTTATTCATTTCACCTAAGGCAATTCCGTTTAACTCCACTTCTTTCGCCGATGGCATATCCGGAAGATGTCCCTTCAATTTAATCTGTTGCTCAATTTGAGTAAGTGAAGGCAATTGATAATCCGGTAGAAATACGTAATCCGGCCAGTTTTCTGAATCTACCTTAATTTCTTTTGAACGGATGTTACCGTTTACAGAAAGACGTTCCGCAGGCGTTGCTGTACCTATACCAACATTCCCATTATATTGCCAGGTCATTACCTGTTGATCAGGAGTTTCAGTTTGATTCGCACCACCATTAATGTAAAGATCCAGCTGACTGCCCCAAACGTTGCTGCCCCCATGCCCAATCCGGAACTCTGCCGACTCTGAATATGAATAACTTTGCGTACCCGCTCTTCCCATCCGGAGAACGGGAATCGTTGGCGCATTAACCCCACCTGGTCTACTTCCAACCAAGTTTTGGATATGAAGATTAGCTCCTGGATCTGTTCGGCCGATACCTACGTGTCCGTTGTAAAGCCAGGTCATCACCTGCTGATCAGGCATATCAGTATTATTGGCCGCACCATTCAGATACAAATCCAGCTGACTGCCTGATAATGTTGGACTGCCGTGCCCTATCCTAAATTCTGCAGATTCTGGAAAAGCGTGGAATGGTGTTCCAGCCCTGCTTAATTTCAAGGTACTCGCACTCGCAGCATTAACACCTCCTGGCCTGCTATCGCCACCCAAACTCATGATCTGTAAAGGGGCTGTTGGTACATTGGTGCCTATCCCTAACTTAGCATCCGAAAGTGTTAACCAGGTTTGTCCGGAGTTACCCCATCTTTGTTCGCCCGTTCGCGGATTACGTTCCCACCATGCCCTGGTGCTTATTCCTGGTTCCAAAAAGGAAAGATCTACTGCAATCCCATCATGCACAGATGCAGAGTACCAGTCGCTTCCGGCTGAATTGCGGTAAAGCCAGATTTTGTGCATTACAGTGTTGCTGATTATATTACCGCTATTATTTGAAATTTCGTAAACATCTCCTTGGTTGGCCCCCAGTTGCGCTTTCGCCAGAATAGCGGTCAAAGACACCAATACGGTAAGTAAGGCTTTCTTCATATTATTGATTTTTTTCTAGGTTTTTTATTCTGTTAATGATTTCTGAAATCTGACTTTCATTTTGCTTGTGCTGCATTTTAAGAAGCTCATTTTCGCTGTTTAGGGTTGTAATAGTTTTATTTTGACTAATCAGATGCAACGTCAACTCTTCCACTTTTTTCAATAAAAGCTTATTCATTTCGCCTAATGCAATTCCGTTTAGTTCCACATCTTTCGCCGATGGCATATCCGGAAGATGGCCCTTGAGTTTAATCTGTTCCTCAATTTGGGTGAGTGTAGGGAGTTGATAGTTTGGCATAAATACATAGTCGGGCCAGTTTTCAGCTTCGACTTTTACTTCTTTTGAACGGATGTTGCCGTTTACGGAAAGTTTTTCCCCTGGCGTAGTTGTTCCGATGCCCACATTTCCAGATGTAACCCTTAAACCACCGCCTTGAATATCAACGTAACTGTTTTGATAATGAATTCCAGGATTAATTATAATACCTGTATCCCATTGAAATTTTAATTGTTGATAAGTTGGCGAAATCCATGGACCAGGCGTTCGATAAATTCCATAGTTCAATGCATTTGAACTAAACCATGTAATCCCATCTGCTCCGTCTGACCCATCATTTACATCATTGAAACTGATTTTAGCACTTGGTGGATAAACCGCTTCAAATTGACCCCTCTTCACCACTTTAAAAAGCCCCCCTTAGCCGAGTTAATTTAATAAGGTCC
>NZ_WKKH01000079.1 GCF_009674725.1 Pedobacter petrophilus
GGACCTTATTAAATTAACTCGGCTAAGGGGGGCTTTTTAAAGTGGTGAAGAGGGGTCAATTTGAAGCGGTTTATCCAGATAAAAACAATTACAATTATTTCACACCGCTGGTTTACCAGGTTGCTACCGGATTTCTGGACCCTTCCAGCATTAGTTACCCCTTTCGGAAACTTTTTAGAAAGAAAGCCATAAGTTTTCGCATGGCTTCAGTTGAAAAAATAGATGCGGCAGCAAATAATGTTTGCCTGGACGATGGAGGAATTTTGCATTATGATATTCTGATCGTCGCTATTGGTACCAGGACCAATTTTTTTGGTAATGAAAGTATAAAAACCAACAGTTTTTCGCTGAAAGGAATCGATGATGCTTTACATCTCCGGAATGAAATGGTTAAAACGCAGGAGAAGGCTGCTATTGAAACAGATCCCGAGGAAAGAAAACGTTTGATGACTATCGTAATAGCAGGCGGCGGACCGACAGGTGTAGAGGTTGCTGGTATGCTTGCCGAAATGAGGAGATTTATTTTGGAAAAAGATTATCCCAATTTAAATGCTGCGGAAGCAGATATTTATATTGTAGATGGCTCGCCTTTCTTGCTCCCGCCCATGAGCGACAAATCTCATAAAGCGGCTTATAGCATTCTGGATAAACAAGGGGTGATCATCAAATTGAATACCCAGGTCAAACAGTTTGGCAACGGCCTCGTAGAACTGTCAGATGGCACTACAATTGAAAGCCGAACCTTGATCTGGGCCGCCGGGGTTACTGGGAACAGCATAGAAGGCTTACAGAAAGAGAGCATAGGTAAGGGTGGGCGCCTGCTTACCGACGGTTTTAACAAAGTAAACGGGTACAGTAATATTTATGCCATTGGTGATATCAGTATGCTATTTACTGATACTGACTATCCAAACGGGCATCCGCAATTGGCGCAGCCCGCCATACAACAGGGAACGCAATTGGCAAAAAACCTGATCCGTGAAGCGAAAGGAGATACTTTAAAGCCCTTCAAATATTTCGACCGCGGTGATATGGCCATCATTGGCAGGCGGGCCGCTGTGGCCGATCTTTTTAAACATAAATTGCACTTTGGTGGTCTTTTAGGTTTATTAAGCTGGTTGTTTATCCACCTTATTTCGTTGGTGAGTTTTAGCAATAAGTTCAGAACGGTATATAATTGGGGAGTCGCTTATCTTACACGTGACCAGGCTTTACGAATGATATTTCGCCCTGGTAATCGTGAAAATAAGAACAACAAATTTTAACTTAATTAAGAACGTAGCTTTTTCACTTGATCAGGTCAGCAACGTTCCCCTTGCATTTTCATGGGGTCAACCTGAATCTCAAATCTTATACCGTTAGCTATTTGGCATCATACATCTGTATGACTCGATCATTTCTAAGCAGAACCATGAAAAATGTTAATATTAAAACGTTTAGACGTGATCAGGTGCCTGGTATTGAAAACATGGCATAAACACCGCTCAAAAGATAAAGCGATCTTACCTCCTTAGGTAACCGTTCTTTTAACTTCATTGCTGTTAATAACATTTTGAAATGCGTCCGAAATTTTTTATTGAGCATACGAAGCTAGGCTTTTTTCATCTAACCTTTGTGTTGTCCTGAAATAAATTTTTGAAAATATTTTGATGTATCAATCTTTATTCAGGTTCCTCAAAATTTGTATTCGTCAATTTCAAACTTGTTTCCCAAAGATCTTTTTGAAAATCTAAATTGTAAGAATCAATCGAAGATTTAATAACTTTTCCGTCAGAAAAGTAAATGCCCTTCAGATTTCTATATTCTTTTGAAAATGCAAGGTTCGCTAATCTCCCTCCAGATTTTGAAGGCGTATTTGTGTTATGTTTAAAAAGCGTCATTATCGGCATTATGTTTTTCCATGCAAATCTTAATATTGCAGGGTAATTCTTTGCAAGCCCTGTTCCTGGCGTCAGCCCGGGGTCAAATGCATTTACACGGATATTGGTGTTAGCCAACTTCTTTTGAAGGCTATAGGTTGTCAGCACATTTGATAGTTTTGAGGTTGAATATCTTCTCTGTCCTAACACGCTTTTTTTCTCATTTGTATTTTTTGGAAAAGCGAGGTCATTTGCATTTGTGTAAACAGGCGGTTCTATTCCTGTTTTTTGTAATGGGTCGTGTGTATCGCTTGCAGTGAAAGTTATGCTACCACCGTTATCCATATATGGCAAGAGCGAATTCGTGAATGCGAAAGGGCCTAAATGATTTGTTCCAAAAGTAAGTTCAAATCCGTCGGATGTATATTGGGTTTCGCCTATATTTTGCAAACCCGCATTGTTCACCAATGCCGAGACAGTTGGGAATTTTTCATTACTGAATATCTCAGCAAATTGCTTAATAGATTTTAAAGAAGCCAGATCCAACTCCAAACATTTCAGATGTCGATGCCCCGTTTTGTTTTTGATTAATTTGATGGCGTCATTCCCTGCTTGAACATTTCTACATGCCAAGATTATTTGTTCATTTGTAGCTATTTTTGCCATTTGCAAAGCACACTCAAAACCAATTCCACTGTTGGCTCCTGTAACGATAATTGATTTCATTTTTCTATTTTTAATGTTCATGTAAAATTACATCAACATCAAATGGAATCATTTGCCATTTGGCAAAAAGTAATTTATCGGATGTTTTTTCTAATTCTGCTCAGCGATGATTGTGTAATACCTAAGTACGAAGCCAAATAGGATAGTGGTATTCTGTTGGCAAGTGTCGGAAACTTTTTCAAAAAATCGTTATAGCGGGTTGTAGCATCTTCGGCCAACATTGGGCTTAATTTATTTACCTTCTCAAACAATGCTTTGGATGTTATTTGGCTGATGATATTATCCCAACCGATAATAGTTATGGATAATTCGCTTAATGATTCTGTTGAAAAGATCAAAAGAGAACAATCTGTAACTGCTTGTACATATTCTGACGAAGCTATCTTTTGGGTATAACTGCTTAGGTCAACTGCAAAATTATTTTCATCAATAAAATATTTCGTTATTTCCTCGCCTTTGATATTGAAATAGGATACCCGTAAAATCCCTTCATTGATAAAAGCAACACGTTTAGGTACTTTTCCAGCTTCGGAAAAATATTCATCTTTTTTGAGCTCCAGAACTTTTACTTTGCTTTTCACTAGATCAATTTGTGGTTGATTTAGCTGTCCGAATTGCAAAAGGTAGTTTATAAGATTCTCCATACTATAAAAGTCGCGAATGCAAATTGAATTAAATTTACCAAATGGCAAAAACATCAAATTACTATTGTCGCGGGACCTTGCCCTGAATAATATAGCAGTAAATATTTATATCATTAAGTTGGACACAACACTTTTTCAACTGAAAAATTTGCGGATCAATTGATATTATAGTTTAAACTGTTTGTACATTCCATCCTTTGTGAGTTCCATTGTTCTTCCGTTTTAGTGTTACAAAACTACTTAGATAGCTAAGAACCAGCAACCGAAAACTTGACAACTATTTTTAGTTAGTCCAAAGCTCACAGCGATTTAAAAAAATCCTGAAAGCCTTTGTAGTATGACGTTGTCCACGTAGAAACCTCGTTTAAAAATACGATCCGCACAGCAGGTAATTGCGCCCAGGTGTGCATGCCGGATTTCCAACTTTCCAGGCGGTTTGTTCTATTCTTCCCTTTTCAAACCAAAAATGCTCTTCAGTACAGAGGTTTAAATAATCAATTATTTTTTTAATATCATTTGCTTTTATGTCATTCATCTTCACGTCTTCCAGGTAAGTTTTTTTGAAATATTGATAATCATCATTAAAAGCGTCATATCGAACGTTAAACTCTCTAAAAAGATCTTTAAACAGTCTATCATGCGCCTGTTGGTAATTTAAATATCCCAAAAAAATCGTGGTGAGCAAAGCCATAAGACCAATCTCGATATTGGGTGGGGTTGCAACATGCACGTAAGTTGAGAAGAACCCTGGAACTACCGTGCTCAAAAGCATCGAGACTATATATGCAATTATTATGGATTGGTTGCGGTCCATAAATTTACCAACCATTAAATTTCTTTTCATACTGTAAATATAGAGGTTAAGAGCTATCAGTTAGCGCAAAAGTGTTGTTATAGATTAAAATGATTATTAGCAAAAGCTTTGGCTGATGTGTAAGAAACTGTTTAAAAACGGGAGAAAGAAATTATTATGAGTTGAAAAGTTGATAAAAAAGCTATCGCTAATTAATTGAATAACATCTAATTGTGAATAACGACAAACGCAATTAGTATGAGGACAATTTTAACGAAAAAAGTGTTTTGTCATTAACGCTTTTCAGTTTCGGTATAAGGATGTTATGGTTATGCAGTTTCCTATAGCTATCTGATTCTAAAGGGCTATTGTACCCTAGATAATCCATCTTAAAATAATTCTATTAAACATTTTAATTGCCAAGAATTAATCGATCCCACAACGAATACAGTAGCTAATTGGCCATTCACGAATTGCTAACCACTGATGTCCTCGTGCTAAATATGTGAACCCACGACAATCTGATTCTCGCTTTATCACAGAATTGAGCTGGAGTTTATCAGTATAACTACTTTTTGTCCCAAACATTATTGGAACTAAAGCGGATCAAAGTTTAGGTGGATCACAGTATGCGTTACCGATATACCGACACTGATTTTGCAACTTTGAATTTCTTTTTATGAAGGCTTAATGAAGTATATTTAATTACTTTGAATGCACTAATTAATATAGCAAATATTGTTCACAAACCAATTCAATATTAAAAATGGAAATCATAGGCGAGAAAGTAACATTAAGTCTTCTAAAAAGTAATGATAAAGCCGCACTTATCAATGCCGCCAGCGATGGACGGCTTTGGGATTTGCCCTTTACTTTTGTCCCCGATAAACAAACTATTGACGACTATATAAACACGGCTTTGAACGGACTGGCCATTGGTACGGTATTGCCTTTTGTAGTCAAAACAAAAACCGACCAGGTAGTCGGTTCGACAAGGTTTTGGAAGATAGACGATAAAAACAGAAGCCTTGAAATTGGCCATACCTGGATAAGCGCCTCGTGGCAACAAACATTTGTGAACACCGAGATCAAATATTTAATGCTGCGATATGCCTTCGAGGAAAGAAAATGCATTCGTGTCCAATTTAAAACAGATGAGATAAATGAAAAATCCCGCGCCGCAATTTTGAGGCTCGGAGCTAAAGAAGAAGGAATTATTCGTTACGAAAGAATAATGTCAAACGGTAGAAAACGGAATTCAGTATGTTACAGCATTATTGAAGACGAGTGGATAACAGTAAAGGAATTACTATTGTCCAAATTGCTTTACGATCCGAATAATTAAAAAAAATAAGATTGAATGAATGTTGACATCAAAATATGTGTTTAGATACGTATAGATCAGAAAATTATATCAAAACAGGCGTTGCGTTTGTAACCGGTAAATTTAATATAAGTACTGTAGTGACAAATGAAAAAAGTGATTGGAGCGTAGCCCCGCTTAATAAGGCACCTTCTTTTATTTGTATTAAAGCGGTTCATAGGTTAGATACTATAGAGATTTATTATTCATTGGATGATAAAAACTATATCATAACACGCAATGCCCCATTGCAAGACAACTGTCCTGTGATGGTAGGGCTTATGGCTGCTTGTCCGGATGGGAATGGGTTTGAGGCGAGGTTTGAAAGCTTCTCTGTAATGCATCTTCCCGATCAAAGGCGTTTAGAGTGGCTCAAGCAATACCAGTAGATTGATACATTTTGGATAATTATATTTCAAATGAAAGAAAAAACGCTGTATTAGTTTAGCTTCTCAGATGAGTAAAAAATAAACTTATGCAATTAGTAATGTATCGGCACCAGTCGATAAAGGAGGTGACAAAGCTATCCTCTACCAAACCATTATATCTTGGTGAATTAGATATTACAAAGTATAACGTTGATTTCAGGACAAGGGATTTCAATTGCTGGAACCAATTCATCCAACTGTTCTTTGGCCAGTTAACCTCTCGTAACTCGCTTCGGGATATTTGTGTTTGCCTGAAGTCTCATAGAAGTAAGTTGTACCATTTGGGGATCAGGAAATATGTAAATCAGTCTATCTTGTCCTGTGCAAATGAAAACAGGGATTGTCAGATATTCGCCGACTTTGGTAATTACCTGATTGGAGAGGTAAGGCCGATGTATGCCAATGAACCTATTGCTAATGTGGATACCAGCAACGAAGTATTCGCGTTGGATTCCACAACAGTTTCCTTAAGCCTGAAACTTTTCAGTTGAGCACCCGGAAAGTATTCGCGTGGTGCGATCAAAATCCATACGTTATTGGGCTTAAGGGACTGTATACGAGCCTTTATCTTGGTTAGGAGACAAAACCATCCTACTAAACGGGTAAGTAGACTTGTTTAGTAAAACTTAACGCATCAATAGTAGGTCTAAATAGTCAATTTTTGCAAAGCTGTCTGTAATAAAGTGCGCACCAGCGTCCTTCAACACCACTTGATCAAATGAGGTTGTTAAACCTATTACTGTACAACCGCTGGCTAACGCAGATTTTATTCCATTAGGTGAATCTTCGATCGCGGCAGTTTCTTCGGGTAATGCTTTCAAATATTCCATGGCTTTCAGATAGGGTTCCGGGTGAGGTTTATGCATTGATGTATCTCCGCCTGTCACCATGACATCAAAATATGTGTTTAGCTTATATTTGTCATTAATTAACAGAAAATCACTCTTGGTAGTGGAACTTGCTATACCAATTTTTATTCCTTCATGTTTCAATTTTTCAATAAAATCGAAGACACCTTCTATCAATTTAATATCGGGGAGCATTGCTGCATATAAGGTTCGCTTGTAATCATTCATTGCTTCCGCGGTTATCATTGCTCCGGCTAAATCTTTAGAAGCAAACCGAAAAAAATCTGAATCAGGGATACCTTTAAATTGATCAAAAAGATCGGAATCGTAGGTTAACTGAAAGTGATCAAGCGTCCCTTTCTTTGCCTCAGCGTGAATCGGTTCCGAATCAACAATTACTCCATCGAAATCGAAAATAACATTTTGTATATTCATAGTTTTATTTGTGTATTAATTACACTAAGGTATAAAACTTTGATGTTTCTCAAAATTTTATACCTTTCCAATCCAATTAGTTCGCTTAAATTTTACACAAGATGCGGATATGACTTAAAGAATCGCGCATAAATGCCGTGAAGAAAGAGAAAAAAAACTGAATGCACACCTGTAAAATATCGAACAGGATGACACCTTTGCTTATATAATTGGCTACACCAGTGGCGGATTTCCAAATGGCACATGGTGGGACGAGCTGAGTGATGAATAAGCCGTATTGTATCGCTGTCGTTCACTCGAAGACAAGTCTAAACAAGATTAATAAATAGCAAAGGATGGCGCCCCCATGCTTTGAAGCTGGTGCAGCGCTGAACCGGCTTTCCCCGCGCATATTAAAAAACTTTAGCCGAGACTTAACGCACATAGACGCATTTGTTAACTGTAAGCGACTAATTTAGCGCAGGAACAAAAGTATTGTTCGAATGCAGCGTGCTGAATTTGGCAGCCACCGAAGGCTCGGGCCCTTCCGCTGCGACAAAGAATTTAGCTAAGTTATCAAAGATGAATGGGTGCCCGGCCTTGCCGGACACCCATTCATCGAAGCAATTTAACTGCCTTTTTTGAATGTGAGAATACTTCCTTTATCCATAAAGTTGAATTGGTTAGATCTTAGAACATTACTCCGATGCTTTAAGACTTTGCTTGATCCAATAATAAAAAAGTGGCGTAAGTAGTATATCTGCGCAGAGAATGCCAATAATTGCAGGGGAAGGTGTACCATGAATTAGCTATCCAATAACACGAGCAATTCCTGCCGCAAATAACACAGACAATGCTGCCATTACCATGGGCTTATAACGACGTAAATCGGTTGTGCCTATTAATAGCACAACGGAAGTAGTGAAAAGGTAACGCCATAAAAGCGATTTTGGCTGTCAAAGGACGGGTCGGATGCCATTTGAGCCGTTAAGGTTGCACCAAGGGTTGAATCGGCGTACATGCCCATAAAGAGGTGCATCACTGGAACAGCAATGAATGTAATAGACAGAATTCTTAGCGTTAATATTAACGATTTCATAATTATATATGATTTTTAAATTGAGATTGCTATGTTTAAACGCCTAAAGATGGTAATTCATGCGAATTTAATTGGAACAGCGAGGCTGGAAGGCTAGTTGGTCAGTGCATCGCGTGCTTTAACAGATTAATCCTTTTGTACTTACCTTTCTGACCGGGTGTAGATGAAGATGATCAGAAAAAAGGCATGGTAAAGAACTGATCAGGGTAACGAAACTAGCTGCTGCGGAAGCCAAACCAATAACGTAAGCCGCGCCCAAATAGTTAACTATTATCCCAGGACTGGTATGACCCAATCAGATGCCAGGTTTTTATTAGATAGCATCGACGACCTGATATAAGCGCTTCAGGTTTTCAATGACCTTATTTTAATGATAACTTGCAATGGCTAAAAAAACGATAACTAAAAATGAAGAATCTCAATGTTCTATCACAGATCACTAAAGCAACAGCCTTCCTGCGACTTCATCAACGTAACGGCGTTTTTATTATTCCCAACCCATGGGATGCGGGTTCTGCCAAGGTATTGGAGCATCTGGGTTTTGAAGCGCTTGCGACTACCAGTGCCGGACTTGCATTTTGTCTGGGCTTACCCGATGGGCATGCATCGCTGACGAGAGAACTAACCTTAGCTAACGCGAGCAGTATTATCAATTCAACCAGGCTCCCCGTTGCGGCCGATCTGGAAAACGGGTATGGCGACGATCCGTTGGATTGCGCGAAAACGATAACTTTAGCTGCCCATATTGGTCTCTGCGGAGGATCTATCGAGGATGCGACCGGCAAGCCCAATGATCCGATTTATCCATTTAAATTAGCTGTTGAACGCATCAAGGCCGCAGTGCAGGCAAAGCAAGATCTATCCGTACCATTCACGCTTACCGCAAGAGCAGAAAATTTGATCTATGGGAGGCCCGACCTTAAAGATACCATAAACCGACTAACGGCTTTTGCCGATGCAGGCGCAGACGTAGTTTTTGCGCCGGGCTTAAAAACACACAAAGAAGTGATGGCAGTACTTAAGGCAGTACACCCTGTCCCTGTGAATGTCTTAATGGGTATTCAGGGGTGCCAGTTAACGGTTGATGAACTCGCAGATATGGGCGTCAAAAGGATTAGTTTAGGCTCCTCACTTATACGGGCAGCTTATGGTGGCTTTATAAGAGCCGTAGAAGAAGTAAAGCAGCAGGGAACATTTAAATTTGCTCAGGAAACTACGCCCTACGCTTCTCTTAATGAAATATTTAAAATTTCTTAACAAGATTTCGTGCTACCGGCTTAACTTGAACATCCCATGTCTGGATCACTGCGGCATTTGAACGGAGGTCGTAATGTAAATTAGTATAGTCCAGTTTATAATTTTGTTTAATGATCACTCTTATCAAAAAATCTTTTTACATAAAACTCAACTTTGGTAATGAAAAATTCAGACCATCGAATTGGATTTTCCAATGAAATAAGAACAATTATTAAAACGCATTATTGATGTCCCTTACCTATAGATCTAATTAGAAATTAGCATGAAACTTAAGTGCAGGTTAAATTTTTCAATGAGCGATCGCATAACGGATCGATACGTGATCGCACCGTTTCCCATAACAATAATCAGCAGGTATGAATTACAATGACATTAACCGACTTTCGCGCCTGACATCAATTTTAACACACCTGCAAACCAAACGGCTTGTGACGGCAACAGCACTGGCAGGTAGGTTTTCAGTAAGCGTCAGAACAATTTATCGTGATATAAGAGCACTGGAACGATCCGGTGTTCCGATATTAACCGAGGATGGAAAAGGATATACTTTAATGGAAGGTTATAGGATCCCTCCCGTAATGTTTACAGAAAGCCAGGCAAATGCACTAATACTAGCAGAGCAGTTAGTGTTAAAGAACAAAGATGCTTCATTTGTTAAGGAATATTGTGAAGCTATCGACAAGATAAAAGCAGTATTAGGGCGTAAAATTCTGGACAAGGCCAACCTGCTTGCCGAGCGGACCCGGTTTAGTCAAAACATCAACATTGAAAAGAATAGCAGTAATTTGACCGACCTGCAATTTGCACTCACAAATTTTTTTATTATAAAAATTGAATACACCAACGAAGCAGGTCAGGCTACAAGCCGGATGGTCGAGCCATTTGCCTTAATAAGCACGCAAGAAAACTGGTTATTAGTTGCCTGGTGCCACTCACGGAAAGAATTCAGGTATTTCAGACTTGATAGGATCAAAAAAATGGAAATCCTTGCTGATAATTTTACGCCTCATAAGATGACCCTTCAAGAATATTTTGATAAATATCATTAATTCTTTTTTACCCCTTGGATATTCTGGCAATATTGACCCCAGTAATGCACCATACTGACCCCCCTCGGGGATTTGGCCTGTCATAGCTGACG
>NZ_WKKH01000080.1 GCF_009674725.1 Pedobacter petrophilus
AATTTACCTAAATAACTAAATCAATACAATATGAAAGCAGCAGTATTAAACGAGTTCGGCTCTGTAGAAAAATTTGAGATTTTAGAAGTTCCAACCCCTAAACCAGGATTCAATGATGTTTTAGTCAGGGTATTTGCAACATCAGTAAACCCTTTGGACTACCAGGTCCGCCGTGGGGATTACAAGAATGAACTTTCATTACCCGTAATTACCGGGCATGACGTCTCAGGCGAAATTGTGGAGATAGGTCAGGGAGTTGAGAACTTCAAGGTAGGTGATGAGGTTTACTATACCCCGGAGATCTTCAAGGGTTATGGGAGTTATGCAGAATACCACTGTGCGCACGAGTCCATCATCGCACTGAAACCAAAAAATCTCACTCACTTACAAGCCGCAACACTTCCCCTGGCGGCGGGCACAGCCTGGGAAATGCTGGTTACCAGGGCACAGTTAAAGATTAACCAGTCTATTTTGATACACGGTGGCGCCGGTGGCGTAGGAATACCAACCATTCAGATTGCCAAAGCAATGGGAGCGACCATTTTTACAACGGCAAAGAAGATCCATCACAAATTCCTACTTGAAATTGGGGCCGATCACGTGATAGACTATGAAAATGAAAACTATTTGGATGTTATCGAGAATATTACCAATGGTAGAGGAGTCGACGTTATCATTGACACCCTCGGGGGGAATACACTTTCTGACAGCGCAAAAATCCTTAACCAGATGGGTCAGGTAGTTACATTAGTGGATATTGAGAAGCCTCAAAACTTAATCCACGCCTGGGGCAAAAATGCGACCTATCATTTCGTGTTCACGCGACAGAACAGGAACAAACTGGACGAGGTTACAAAACTAGCAGAGTCCGGAAAGCTGAGACCCGTACTGAACAAGGTATTCCAGCTGGCTGAAATAGGGAAGGCACACGCTCTCCTTGAATTCAAGGAAAGTGATAAGGACTTTTATGGAAAGGTCGGAATAGAGATAGGCGACTGAAACAGTTAATAATAAAAGATCAGATATGAATAATCAAGATATTTTTATAAGTGCGAACAAGGCTTTGGCGGATGGAAACTATGACGAGTTCATCACATACTGTAGCCCACATATCAAATGGGAAAACGTGGGCAAAAGCACTTTAGAAGGAAAGGTCGAACTTTATAATTATATAAGTTCAGCTTATGGAGGACTAGAATTTACAACTGAAAATTATATAAAAGAAAATGATTTCATTGTTGAGTTCGGAGCCATAGTTTTTGAAAAATATGGAGAGTCAAAAAAAAGTTCGTATTGTGACATTTGGAATTTTAAGGATGGCTTTATCCATCAATTGACTTCGTTTGTTATTTGAGTAAGCTTGGTTGAAAACTATTAATTCAAACCTGCGTATTGAAGCGGCTTTGTTTGTTTTAAGAACACTGATACAAAACATTAGCCCATTACAATCTAGTTGAAAACTATGTATAACCATTTTTATCTATTATGGGACTTAGAGCAATCAAATTAAACAATAATATATGAAAGCAATTATATTAGATGCTCCTGGAGGAGTTGAAAAACTAAGTTATACCGATTTAGAAATTCCCAAAATAAATACTGCAGAAGTATTAATACATGTCAAAACGATGAGTATAAATCTAGTCGATGTAAAGTCTAGAAAAAGCAAAGGAATATAATGTCGACCGCCAATCTTTTAACCGCTACCAGAGCGCCCTGGACCGGCAAGACGCTCGGCCTCGTCGTTAATCCCTTTGCGGGCATGGGCGGCGGAGTCGGTCTCAAGGGAACTGACGGTTCCGACATTCTGGAAGAGGCGCGGCGGCGCGGCGCGCAGCCGCTTTCGGGCGAGCGGGCCGTCCGTGCGCTCACCCGTTTTGCTAAGTCGGCGACATCGTTTCGCCTCCTGACCGGGTCCGACGATATGGGCGAGAATGCGGCGCGGGCTGCTGGACTTGAGCCAATCGTCGTGCATCGTTCGACGTTGGGCGCGAGCGGCCCCGCCGATACACGGGCTGCCGCCGCCGCGATGGCGCTTTGGCCGGTTGATTTGCTCATATTTGCGGGCGGCGATGGCACGGCGCGCGATATTCTGGACGCGGTTGACGACCGCGTGCCCATGCTGGGAATCCCGGCGGGCGTGAAGATGTATTCGGCGGTGTTCGGCACCACCCCAGAAAACGCTGGCAACCTCGTAAGCCTATTTCTCGAGGGCAGTCCGGCCGCCCGGGTCCGCGAGGCTGAGGTGATGGACCTAGACGAGGCCGCCATGCGCGAAGACCGGTTGTCGGCGCACCTCTATGGCTATGCCCGCAGTCCCTACGAGAGGTTTCTGGCGCAGAACGCCAAGGCAGGTTCCGGGTTCGGTGAAGATGCGGCGCTAGATGCGGTCTGCCGACGCGTGGCCGCGGGCATGCGGCCGGGGTGCCTCTACATCGTGGGACCGGGCACCACCATGCGGCGCGTCATGGTCGCACTTGGCTTGCCGGCCACGTTGCTCGGCGTCGATGCTGTGCTGGACGGCCGGCTAGCCGGAGCCGACCTCAACGAACGGGCGCTGCTCGGCCTGATGGAGGGGCACGAGGCGCGCATCGTCGTCGGCGTACTGGGCGGCCACGGTAGTTTGTTCGGGCGCGGCAACCAGCAAATAAGCGCTGAGGTCATTCGCCGGACCGGTCGGGACCGGATTACCGTCATCTCGAGCATCGAAAAGCTGATCGCACTGGGCGGAGCCCCCCTCCACGTCGACACGGGCAACGAGGAGATCAATGCGCTCCTTTCGGGCTACATCCGGGTGGAAACTGGCCCAGGCCGCAGCACGCCGTTCCTAGTCACAACCTAGTTCCCAGAATGACCTTGTTGTGCTGAATTGCCTTCAACAGTAGCCAGGAGACTCAGACTATGCTGGAATTGATATTTTTTGCTTTGATGCTAATGGTAAAATTGTGGAACACTGGGATGTTTTACGGAAAATATCTGAAGAGTCTAAAGATGAAAACGGCTTATTTTAATAATCGCCTGCAAGCTTTATAACCAATCATCACAAATTTTATGTCCTAAGTACGTGAATCATGTCAAAAAAAGTTGTACCTGATTAAAATTTGATAAATATCAGAGGTCAAGTTCAAACAGAAGTGCACATTTGCTCGAATACCATTTAAATGCATCGAAATTAAGATTTAAATAATCCCTTAACATAAACAAAAACCGCCTATGAAACCCGCTATCGCCCACCCTTACATGGCCAACTCTGTCCCTGCTATTCAGCAGGAGATGCTCGACTCAATCGGCGTCAAGACGATCGATGAACTGTTCGTCCAGATTCCTAAGGACCACCGCCTAACCCGCCCGCTCGACCTTCCTCCCGCCTTGAGCGAGCGGGAGCTGCGACGCCACCTCGTCGAGACCCTGTCGAAGAACAGCACCACGGAGGACAATCTGAGTTTCCTCGGCGCCGGCATCTGGCAACATCACGTTCCGGCAGCTGTGGACGAGATCGTCCGCCGCAACGAATGGCTGACGTCTGTCTACGGAGAGCCCAGTTCCGACCATGGCCTCTACCAGACCTGGTTCGAGTTCTGCAGCCAGCTTGGCGAACTACTGAACTTCGACCTGGTCGGCATGCCCGTGCGTAGCTGGGGCACCGCCGCCGGACATGCTCTGCGGATGGCGGCCCGGCTGACTGGTCGTACTGAAGTCGTCGTCGTGAGCGCGATCGATCCGGAGCGCCTTTCGATCATCCGCAACTACTGCGAACCGCCGCAGATGGCGGACCACATTACCGTCCGTCTCATAAACTACAATCCCGCAACCGGGCTGATCGATCTCGAACATCTGCGGGCCACGGTCAGCGGGCAGACCGCCGCTGTCTATTTTGAAGTGCCGTCCTACCTCGGTCTGATCGACCATCAGGCCGCCGAAATCGCCGCGATCGCCCGCGCGGCCGGCGCCGAAACCATAGTGGGAGTCGACCCGATCTCTCTGGGCGTGCTTTCCGCGCCGTCCGACTACGGCGCCGACATAGTCGTCGGCACCATTCAGCCCTTGGGCGTCCACCTCCATGCAGGCGGCGGGGTCGGCGGTTTCATTGCAACTCGCGACGAACCTCGCTACGCCGGGGAGTACCCGACGCTGTTCATCAGCATCGCCGAAACCATCAAGCCAGGCGAGTACGGGTTCGGGCGCGCCCTGCTCCAGCAGTCATCCTACGACCTGCGCGACAAAGGCAAGGACTGGATCGGTCACTCCGTCTACCTGTGGTCGATCGCCGCGACCGCGTACATGGCGATGATGGGGCCACAGGGCTTCGCCGAGATCGGTGAAATCATTCTGCAGCGCGCCCACCACGCCGCGCACCGCCTTGGCGAGCTCGAGGGCGTCCGGATCACGTTCCCCTCGGGCTTCTTCAAGGAGTTTGTCGTCAACTTCGACGACACCGGAAAGAGTGTCGCCGAGATCAACGACGCCCTGCGCGCCGAAGGAATCTTCGGCGGCCACGACCTTTCCTCCGACTTCCCCGAACTCGGCCAGAGCGCACTCTACTGCGTTACCGAGATTCATACCCAATCCGATATCGAGCGCCTGGTTGGCGCCCTTCAAAAAATGATTATCCTATGAGCAACGAACTTAAACAATATCCTATGAGCAACGAACTTAAACAATATCAGGGGCCCGTTTGGAACGAGCCCATCATTATGGAAATGGGATACCCAGGTCGTCGCGGCGTGCTCTTTGCGCCCGCAGAACCCGAGGTCCGGCGGCAGGTCGGCGACGTGTCGGCGTTGATCCCGTCCGCCATGCGCCGGAAAGACGCACCGGCCTTGCCGGAGATGTCGGAACCGGAAGTTCTATATCATTATCTTCGCCTCTCCCAACAGACACTTGGCATGATGGGAATAAGCTTGTTCGGCACATGTACCATGAAGTACAACCCTCAGATCAACGAGCAGATGGCGTGGCGTCCCGAAATCACGGAACTCCACCCGCTGCAGCATGAAGACACCATGCAAGGCGCGCTCGAGATTGTGCACAACATGGACCTGATCCTGCGTGAGATGTCAGGGATGGACCAATTCGTATTCCAGGCCGGCGGTGGCTCCGAGGCAGCCTACCTGAACTGTGCCGTGACACGCGCCTATCACGCCTCGAAAGGCGAGCTGGAACAGCGCGACGAAATCATCGTCACGATCGCGACACACCCCTGCGATCCCGCGACCGCAGCTGCGGCTGGGTTCAAGGTTATCACCCTTATGCTCGACGAAAACGGCTACCCGTCACTCGACGCGCTCAAGGCGGCAGTCTCCAATCGCACCGCCGCCATCATGGTCAACAACCCCGACGACATGGGCGTCTATAATCCGGAGATCAAAGAGTGGGTCCGCATCGTCCACGAAGCGGGCGGACTAGCCTTCTACGACGCCGCCAACTTCAACGCCACCATGTCGAAACTCCGCGCTCGCGAGCTTGGCTTTGACGCTTGCATGTTCATGCTCCACAAAACCTTCGGCACGCCAAAGACCGGCGTCGGCGGACCGGCGACCGGCGCCTATGGTTGCTCGGCCGAACTGGCGCCCTTCCTGCCGTCGCCTCTGGTGGTGCGTGATGGCGACCGCTATCGTCTCGATGCAGACCGGCCGCAAAGCGTCGGCAAGATCCGGGAGTTCTTGGGCAATGTCCAGGTGGTCCTGAAGGCTTACGCGTGGACCCGCTCGATGGGTGCCGAAGGCATTTCGCAAGCGTCCGACATTTCGGTCCTGTCCAACAACTACATGGAGAAGGGCCTACTCGCCATTCGGGGCGTGACCCGTTCCAATCCTGAGGCCACCACGCCAAGGATGGAGATGACGCGTTACTCGTTGCAGAAGATGAAAGAGGAGACGGGGGTCGGCACCCACGACGTCCAGAACCGGATGTCGGACTTCGGGATCGACCCGTTTTGGACAAGCCACGAACCCTGGCTCGTGCCCGAACCCTTCACGCCGGAAGCTGGCGAGATGTACGGCAAGGAGGCGCTCGACAAATGGATCGCCGTGATCAGTCGCATCTCCGACGAAGCCTATTCTAATCCGGAGCTCGTCAAGACTTCGCCCCATAACCAACCGGTGCACCGTCTGAAGCTTGGCGTGATCGACGATCCGTCTACCCGGGCCATGACTTGGCGCTCGTTCGTGAAGCAGCGCGCCGCACGCGCCTAGCCGAAGTTCTATCAAGGCGGGGGCGCAACGTCGTCCTCGCCTCCCCTAAGCCCTAGCGTCAAACCATCCTAAGAAGGAACTCATAATGCCGAAAACCGGCATAATACTGAAAAATAGTTGGTGAATAGTTTATTAAGCATTGATATGATTGGCGTTAAAGAAAGTTTGATGAAATTAGTTTCATCAAACTTTTTTCATATGGATAAATCATCAAAAAAAGCGATGTTGGGGCTGTAAAAGTCTTAATGTTATTCTTTGGGGTAAACAAAAAGACAAACAACGATTTAAATGTAAAAACTGTGGATTATTATTTACAGATAAAAAACCTGAACAATGTTTAAAAAATCGTTTATTTTGGTTCAAAAAATGGGTTATTGAACGCCTAACATATAAAACTCTTGTTCGCGATAGTGGTTATTCAAAAGACACACTTCAAAGGACTTTCTATGCTATTTTAGAACAAGCTCCAAAGATAAAAATCATTCAAAGAAACAATGTTAATCTAAGAATGGATGCGACCTATTTTCAGAAATTTTGTTTGGTATGCTACCAAGATGATTTTGATGGTTACACTCAACTTATACGCTTTACAGATAAAGAATATTATTTTGAAATGAAAGAAGATTTGGAGAATTTTATTAAGTTAGGTATTCAAATAGAAAGTGTTACAACAGACGGTCATAAAAGTATTTTGAAAGCAATAAAAAAAGCTATTCCTGATGCAAAAGTACAACGTTGTTTGGTTCATATTCACAGAATGCGCCTGATTTGGCTGACCAGATATCCAAAACATATTGCTGGACAAGAATTAAGAAGTATTGTTTTAATGCTCTTAGAAATCAAGACAGAAAATGATAAAGCTTTTTGTATACAAGAATTTAATCATTGGTTTGAACGACAATGCGTATGGCATGATTCAATCGAAACACGAGGATTTAGGGTTTAAGAATTATGGATTGGATTACGGAAACCCTGACTTTGTTAAATATGCCGAAAGTTTCGGTGCCGATGGATATAAACCAGATTCGGTAGAGGAATTTCAACAAACTTTTAAAAAAGTATTGAATTTAAAAGGAGTTCATCTAATTGATTTAGCCATTGATTATTCCCTGAACCATGAAATTTTAAACTTATTATTGAAAAAATATTCCAGTGAACTTAAAAAATGAGATAATGAGTAAAGCAATAACGATTGATCCTGCAAATGGGGAGACTGTAAACGAATACGAAAGGATAGATATTTTTAAAGCCAAAGAAAAGATTGCTTTTGCAAGTGAAGTCTACACTTCCTGGAAGCAGACAACCTTTACGGAACGCTCACAACTAATGCATGCACTTGCTAAACTTTTCCTTGAGAGAAAAGAAGAATATGCACAACTAGCCACATTGGAAGTGGGAAAAACCATTATACAAGCGAGCAAGGAAATAGAAAAATGTGCCTGGATATGTCGCTTTTATGGGGATAATACGGAAAGACTTTTGGCAAAGGAGATAGTAGAAACTGAGGAGGTTAAAAGTTATGTCACTTTCCAACCGATGGGAGTTATTTTGGCTGTAATGCCTTGGAATTTTCCATTCTATCAAGTAATTCGTTTTGCGGCCCCTGCAATAATGGCCGGAAATACTGGCGTGCTGAAACACGCATCCAATGTACAGGGCAGTGCATATGCATTGGAGGATGCTTTTGTCAAAGCGGGATTTTCAAAAGGAGTATTTACCAATCTGAATATGAGTGCAGACTAGGTCAAAGATGTTATTGAAAATAAGAATATTACAGCAATAGCCCTTACAGGAAGTGACTCTGCGGGAAGGTCAGTGGCAACTATAGCAGGAGCTAATCTAAATGAAGCCATTGCTCTGGCTAATAATTCCCAATTTGTTTTGGGTTCGGGAGTCATTACATCAGATAAGGCACGTGGAGAAAAAGTGGCATTGCAACTTGAGGCCGGGAGTAGTTTTGTGAATAAATTGGTGACTTCGGATCCTAGATTCCCATTTGGAGGCATTAAGAATAGCGGGTATGGAAGAGAACTTTCAGGTTACGGTATTCGGGAATTTGTAAATATTAAGCCTATTTGGATAGATTAAACAATCGATGAGTAAGGGTAAGTTGATGCCTGTAATCAGGAAAAATTAATTAAATGATTTCTAAAATTAAAAAACTAAAAAAATGACTACATTTTCTAAAATAGCTACCAAAGGAAAGTTAACACTAGGTTTGGTATTTCCAATAGAAGCATACACGGGTTCTATTGCAAAAATGGAAAATCAAGAACAACTTGCTAAACGCGCAGAAGAACTTGGTTTTAAAGCACTTTGGTTTAGAGATATCCCTTTTAATGACCCAAATTTTGGCGATGCAGGACAACTTTATGACCCTTGGATTTATATGACCCATATAATGAATCATACCAAGGAAATTGCTTTAGCTACAGGAAGTATCATACTTCCATTGCGTCATCCTGTACATACTGTAAAATCAATTAATAGTCTCCAAATTCTTTCAAACGAAAGATTAGTTCTAGGCGTTGCATCTGGAGATAGACCAGTAGAATATCCTGCATTTAATCAGCTTTTAGAAAATAAATCAGAATTATTTAGAGATAGCTTTCATTATATCAAAGCACTGCAAGGAAATTTTCCACACTATACCTCAAAGTTTTATGGTAATACAAATGGAGGAATAGATTTGCTTCCAAAATATTATAAAAAGACACCGATGCTTGTAACTGGTCATTCTGGACAATCATTAAACTGGATAGCGGAACATTCAGATGGATGGTTGTATTATCCGACAGATTTCAAAACTTTGCAATTGGTAATGCAACAATGGAGAGAGGCTTTATCTAAAAATGAAGAAGATTGGAAACCTTTTATGCAATCAATTTACGTCGACATAACAAAGGATTCGTATGCGAAACCTACACCAATTCATTTAGGATTAAAAACGGGAGCTGAATATCTAAACTCCCATTTAAAACTATTAGAGTCTTATGGTGTGAACCATGTCATGCTGAATTTAAAGTATGGTACTAGATCTGCTGAAGAAATGATAGAAGAAATTGGAGAAAAAGTAGTTCCGAAATTTTTCTAAGTTCAAAAAAAACAAAAAGACTACCGATAAATGCTGATATCCCTTATTATGGCTATATTTTCGATAAGATCTGTTTCTTTTGGAAGATTTATGATAAGGGGCATTTTAAATCGGAAGACCGGGAATTAATCAGATAAAATTACAATTTTTATGAAATGTGTTAGTATCAAAATAACTAATTTCAGCTAGATAGTTTGCTTTAAATTCAAGGCACACAAACTGATCATTTCAGTTTATACGCCTAGATTAAAAAAATGATAATCACTTATGTTTTGGTCACCAGAAATTGTACGTAAAGCTTTGTTGAATATCAGTTGATTATGAGTAAAAAAATATTAAAAAAAGTTGAAGAACCTTGTTCGCTTTTAGAAATTTTAAAAATTATTGCCGATTCGCTCAAGATATTATTACTTTGGTAAAAAAATTAAAAGGGAGGAGATAGTGATTACTTCATACTTGAGTAACAATGCGAGCTGCTTACTTTAGTCGGATTTAAAAACCTATAGACTTTTGGTGAATAGTGGTTTAGTTTCTCAACTATGTGATTCGTTTTTAATTCGAAACACTTTTGCAAAGTCTTTCGAAGGCTTTAAAACGATAATTTTGGCAGAAATAAGTATATTAAAATTTATTCAATATATAAACAAATTTATATTTGATAGACCCCTAAATAATATCTAAAAACAAATTATTTAATTAAACCCAATGAGTAATGAGTATTCTAAACTTGCTCAAAAATTTAAAAACGATGATCAATAATATTATTCAATACAACACTAAAGAATGAAATTTGACGATATAAAATATTTACAATTCGGAAATACCAGACAACAGCAGGCATATGCGGCATTGATGAATAATAAAATTTTATCAAAACTCATAAAATTTAATCCCATTCTTGTCGGAACTATACCTATAAATATTCATCTTGAAAACAGCGATCTTGACATCATTTGTTGTTTTTCAGA
>NZ_WKKH01000081.1 GCF_009674725.1 Pedobacter petrophilus
CAAAAAAGGGAGCAGAAAACATAGTTTCTAACTCCCTTTTTTAAACAATTTTATGGGTGGACTTTTTCAGTGCCCTCCATCTGGTATTGGCTTATGTCTGGACGCAGGAGCTGCTTATCGGCATTATAAGCCAGAAAGTTTGCACCTGTTTTAAATTCGGCCATTAAAAGCAGGTCAAATTTCTTGGTTAGCGGTATTTTAGCTGTAGCATCCGCACCATAAGCTTTGCCAATGCTGCTCGATGCCAAACTTCCTGAACCTGCATTGATGCCAATGGTAAAATCTTTTAAAAAATCGGCTTCCAGTCTGCCATAAAGATTTTTGGTGTTGTTGTCATCTGAAGACTGGTTCTTGTTGTTGCCGTTGTAAGCGCCTGCAAAATAGCGCAGTTTACCTCCGGGGATAACATTCCCCAAAACGGAAATCCCGGTTTGAAAACTCTGCCATCCATTTTTCCCAAAGGCATAATACTGGTTGGAAAAATCAAGGGTCCGAATAATGTCGACTGCCATGGCATCCTCTATCCCGAAAAACGGGCGGAACTGGCCGGCCTGGATATGAAAATATTCATTGAGCGAATATTTGATATAGGCATTTTCAAGCACTTTATTGGTCGGGTCGCTATTAAATTCGGCCAGGTTGGCCAGGATATTTGCTGAAAAATGGTCATTGATATCCCCTTTTACCATCACTCTTGCCCGTTTTACCAGAAAGGTATTGGATATCGCTTTTGATGTGGCAGGATCAAAATTCTTGCCGTTGATGTCGACATCCTTATCCAAAGAGAGTACATATCTGGTCTGCAGGACGCCTGCAAAGGTCAGTTTCCTTTTATAGGCGGAATAGTTTTTAAGGGTATCGCTTAGCCTGGTCCGGTCTTTTTGTTGCGCGCTGCTAACAAATGGACTGACCATAAGAATTATAATAAGTATATAGAAGTATTTCACAATTTGTATGTTTTGTTGTTGGTAATATTTTTTATAGAAAAAGCTATTTGATCGATCCGATCATATCCTCTGGTCTTACCCACTGATCAAACTCTTCATTGGTAACCCAGGCTAAGCGAGATGGCAGATTCCCTTAGCGATTTATTATCCTTCAGTGCCGCTTTGGCAATCTTTGCCGAATTATCATAGCCGATGTGTGGATTGAGTGCAGTTACGAGCATGAGTGAAGTTTCCAGATGTTTTTTGATGCCATCATAATTTGGCTCAATTCCTAACGCACAATGCTGGTTGAATGAGCGGCAGGCATCGCCTATGAGTCTTGCGGACTGCAGGAAATTTGCGGCCATTACGGGCTTGAAGACATTAAGCTGAAACTGTCCGTTTGATCCTGCAACTGTAATTGCCACATCGTTTCCCATTACCTGCGCAGCGACCATAGTAATAGCCTCGTTCTGCGTGGGGTTGACTTTACCGGGCATGATGGAAGATCCCGGCTCGTTTTCCGGCAGATGCAATTCCCCAATGCTGCACCGGGGGCCGGAAGCCAGCATTCTTATGTTATTGGCTATATGCATTAGTGAGACCGCAATCTGTTTTAATGCGCCATGGCTTTCCACAATAGCGTCATGAGCCGATAGCGCCTCAAATTTATTGTCCGCTGTCCGGAACGGTAAACCTGTAAAATCAGCTATATATTTTGCAACTGCAACATCATAGCCGGCAGGCGTATTCATTCCCGTACCGACTGCTGTTCCGCCAAGGGCCAGTTCAGAAAGGTGATCCAAGGTATGGCGCAAAGCTTTTAACCCATGGTCCAGTTGTGAAACATAGCCGGATATTTCCTGACCGAGTGTTAAGGGCGTTGCATCCATGAGGTGGGTTCGGCCAATCTTAACCACGTTTTTGAAGTTTTCTGATTTTATCCTTAAGGTATCCCTGAGTTTTTCAATACCGGGAATAGTGAAATCCACCAATATCTTATAGGCTGCAATGTGCATAGCCGTTGGAAAAGTATCATTTGAGGACTGTGATTTGTTTACATCATCATTTGGGTGAACATACAGTTTACCTTCGCCCATTTTATTACCCTGCAGCGCATGGATACGGTTAGAGATGACTTCGTTTGCATTCATGTTCGACTGGGTTCCGGATCCCGTTTGCCAGATCACCAGCGGGAATTCCCCGAACAGCTTTCCGTCTATGATCTCATCACATACCTTTGCGATCAGATCCCTTTTATCTTCGGGCAGAACATTCAGATCTTTATTAGCAAAAGCAGCTGCTTTTTTCAAGAAACCAAAAGCCTCAATAATCTCTTCGGGCATGGGTGCATTGGGCCCGATCTTAAAATTATTTCTTGAGCGCTCAGTCTGCGCTCCCCAGTAACGGTTTTTAGGCACCTGAACTTCCCCCATGCTGTCGTGTTCGGTTCTTGTTGCAGAAAGTCCAGTGTGACTTATTTCTTTTAAGATAGACATATTGATTTATTGAAATAGGCGTTTAAGTGATAATCATTTTATATGTGTGAGGTGGTTTTTTGATCATTCTAGTGATTAGATTTTCGAAAATGCCCTCTTTCATCTTGTGTCTGTTAAATCTATAGGTATACTCATTAATATAGGATTGTAGATGCTTTACCGAATGATGAGCGCCCCTTAACCATGCCTTAAACATCATAATACAACGATGTAATTCAACAAAATTCTTACCTTTCTTTTCTGATTTTTCCCGGATTATATTCGGGAATTCTTTTTCCATCCCCTTGTATCTCGCCCATTTATCGGTACGTACGAAGGCCTCGTTTTTGATGTGATGCTGCATAAAGCCTTTGAGGTTCTCTTTGCTAGCTGAATCAATTACTTTCGCGTACATCCTGGAGACGCCCTTTCCCTGTTTTTCTATGCCAAGAACCACGATTTTCTTGCGACCGCCTTTACGGCCCTTAATCCCATCATCCTGGCCACCAACGTAGGTTTCATCCACATCCACTTTGCCCTCCATTGGGATTTTTCCACTACTTTCCATCGCCTTCATTACTTTTTGCTTAAATAACCAGCAGGTTTTTTGTCGCAATTCAAGTTTCCTGCTCAGTTCGGTACTGCTAATACCGTTCCTGTTGGTTGAAACATAGTAGATGATGTAGAAAGCTTTTAATAAGGAGAACTTGCAATTATGAAATAATGTGCCTGATGTAGCTGATTCAATATACCTGCAATGTGTGCATTGACCATCAAAAAACCTGTTCCCTTTGCAATAGTGCGCATGGGAACACTTTTTGCAGATATAACCATTTTCCCATTTCAGATCCGATAAGTAGTTAATACAACTCAGCTCATCTGGAAATTTAGACTGAAATTCAAATATTGATAAACTTTTAAATCGATTCTCCATAAAGCTAATTTATTAATTTTATCAGTATTCATCAAGTGCCTATTTCAATTGATTTATTTAGGATATGCCGTAAAGGTGCGCAAAGCTGGCTCCCTGAGCCATGACCGCTATCAAGAGATAGGGTGATGTGAATCAGCTGCGATCACCTACAATTAAGCCTATCTTGTCAGCGTGATAAACCAATTCAGGTCTGTCAATATCAAATAATAAAGTTATGCCCTATCTTCAGTTGGAAGTCATCAGAAACTATTCTTACGCGACTAAAAAATTATTGGCGAAAAGAATCGGCGAAGTATATTCTAAAATAATGAAAGCAGATCAGAACCGTATAACGGTAAGCATCCGTGAACTTGGCGAAGGCTCCATCTGGCGCTGTGGAGATGGGGAACCCATGCCCGCAGCAATTATGATGTGCGATATCAGAAAAGGAAGGAACGAGCAGATCAGAACGGAACTTTCCAGGGCGCTTATTGATATGTGTAATGAGGTGCTGGGACTGGAAACCGGTCAGCTTAATATTGAATTTACCCAGCATAGCGGCGATGAAATGTATCATCAGCGGCTGGGACGCTTTAGTGCGGAATGGACTGCGGATGAGGGATACCTTTAACGGATCCCCTTAAAACTTATGGCCTTGATTTTCTTATCTGAAGCTAGTAGACGTTCATAACCGTACATGGCCATTTCCAAGGCCCTGTCCTGATTATAGATATCCTTGTAGATAACGAGCTGGCTGTCGATCATTTCACAGGTCTGGTAAGTTATTTTAATCGGAACGGATCTGTTAAGTATAAAATCAGTTGTCTTATCACTTGCAATGGCGCTATGCAATAAAGATCTCACTTTCGGTGAACCATCCTGAATCAATAATAATCCGGCAAGTTTTTCGGCCTGGTCAATCTGGATACAGCCATTACTTAGTGCCCTTTGTGGCAATCGGGCCAACTTGGGTAAGGGCATATCATGGAGATAAATATCGGAAGCCTCGGCAAGGCGAAATAGAATCTTGCCCATTGTATTTCCGCAAGCCTCGGACTGCCTTGCATAAAAGCCTTTTGGAAGCCTTTTTATCTCTAGGAGTTTTTTAGCTGTGATTTCGACGAACCTACCCTTTGTATCATAGATTGCATAATGGTTATTGTCCAGGTAGCCTGGATTCTTTATCGCTCCGGGCAGAACTTCGCCTATAAACATCTTAGCAGTCACGCTGCGATCTGGCACAGCGGTGAGAGCGGCCAATTTACTTTCAAATATTGGTGTTGGTGAAGAAGGCTTGCCCACAATAATCTTAAAGATATATACAGCGTCTGCTAGTTTCATCTTTGCGGTAAAGGCAGGAATGTTAATGATCAGACTTGGCGTTTGGCTGGCAGAAAGCCACCTTAAACGCTCCATATTTATCGTCATTTTCTTAACGCTTTCCTCGGGAAACTCATAGCTATCCTCCAGATACTGGCCACGCACCAGATGCATATATTTTTGCAGATCATCATATTCTTTTGATAAAGGCTGTACCGCTGCGATTTCGTTATAGAAATCCATGCTTTCCATTAACTGGAGCAAACGGGCTTCCGCATTGAAGTCCCCATATCCTCCATCATCAATCCTGGAAGGGGTAAGCACATTATTAAATTTTCCATAGTGCAGGTGGTTCATAAAAGTGATCATAGCGTCAGTCATCAATACATCGAAAATTGCACGCTGGCCACCCCCTAATATGTCGGGCTCCTTAGATAAAATATTAACTTTTTGATAGACAAGCTCAGCAGCATGAAAATCCTGACGGTTAAGACCAAACTGGGAAACGCAGTCCAGTATCATCATCGCGGGAGCGAGTTGTCTGTTGTGATTTTGCTTTTCCACCCAGACGAGTTTGTAACCTTTTTCTTTGTAAAAGCGTTCTACCGATTTGGGATAGTTCAGCGTGCCCTGGCATGCCAGGAGCTGCGTTTTGGTCTGCTCAGAGATAAACGCATTCTGTTTTTCGCCCTCTTTGGTAAAAGTAATTGCTGGATTCTGCGCCAATACGTTAAAGGATACGTGTGCAAGCAGGCAGATCATCCATATGATGAACACCGTTCTGTAGCTTATTGGGGTGTTTACTGTTTTGAAGATATTTTTCATCTGTTTATTTATTGAAAGGGATGGTGAATTTTATCATAATCTTTGAGCAACAAACTTCAACTTAATCCATTTCTCCTGAAATGATTAAGGTCAGCCTTTCGACTGACCTTGCACATTACCATACTCTGGATAGAAGACGTAAGGCCGTTAATGAATTTATGATATTTCTCGTTGAGCTTTTATAACCTCCTGTATCAGTAAAAAAAGTTCTTTTTTCAGGGTCCTATAAGTTGTTGTTAAATGTGTCATTGCATGTTCCATCTGCTCGTGTTTATCTGCGAGGAATTCTCCACGGTCAAATACCAGGTCCTCAGTTTGCCCTTCCAGATTCTTAAGGTGCTCAATCAGATGGATATCTGCACTATACTTATCCTTTTCGAGCTGTAGCAGTTTAGCACCCGCACTTTTTAGTGCTTCAAGGTATTCAGGCCCCGAAAGGCGTATAAAATAGTCATCTAAAAGGTGGTGAAGGAAAACGGTTTCGATCTTAAAAAAATCTACATCGGATGCCCAATGCCTGGCTATAGCGTGATATTGACGATACGCTGCGGAGGTGCTGTTTATGTCATTCATAATTAGATTATTTTAATTAAAAGGTTTAGGATGGAAAGATCAGGATGGGAACTGGATTATACAGTGAGCACTTATCTTTGAAATATTGCTGAGTGAGGAAATTAAAATGAAAATGCTGATCAACAAGAACCAAAAGGTCGGCCTTCATTTCACTCACCACAACTTCCAGTGTATCCGTAGCCCCGTCTTGATCCAGCATGTTCAGGAAGAGTTTCTTATAGCATATCTGCCGGCTGACTTCTTCATTGAATACTTCTTCCGCCTGACTGGTCTCCATCAATGGCAGGCCACTGGCCGCAGAGTGTGCGATAACCAGATTGGCATCCCAGCAAGTGGCAAGATTTGCCAGAAACTTTACTGTCCCAATGCCACAGAAACGCACATCAGTTAAATATACCATCCGTTTGAGTTCATTCTCAGACCACGAAGAAGGAATGATAAGGAGCGGCACCTGAATCTTATGTAATAGATTATTAATGGCAAGATTTACATTCAGCAAAGCCTGGGGCAGAAATTCATCCAACCCCTTTATAACCATTAAGATTTCGTTTTCACTGGCCAACCTGTACAGATCCCCAGTTTCACAAGAAAGACTCAGCTCCTGAATTACCGGTTTAAATCCCTGATGTAGCATTTTTCTTTCCAAAAGGTTTTTCATCAGCTTGGAATCAACCGCTACAGCATCGTCGATCTCTGGAAACGTTTCTGTCCATCCATATTCATCGGTGGTTAATTTTAGAACCGGTAAATTAGCCAGGATGATATTTACCCCAAGACGTTGTGCCATCACGAGTGCAAATATTGCGGCATGCTCAGATTCCGGACTATGATCGTTAATGATGATAATAGATTTCATTTTGTTATTTGTTTAATCTATACGCTGACAACAAAGGTCGGTATAGCTTAAAGCAAATGAAATGATGTTAGTCACCTTATCGGTTGCGGGTGGTCACGACAGGGCAGTTTAGTAAAGAAGAATATCGAAAGTAATCTTAAAGTTTTTAATCGGCATGGCGATACATTTGCTTATAATAGGCATCTGCCATTCTCGCTGACTCAAATTCGGGGATTACGCCTTTTATACCGTTTTGAACAATATCGAACCACTTTGATGGGTACTCGTAGTAGGTAGGCAAAACTGTTTTTTCAAGAACATCCATTAAGTTGGCATTCTCTTTTTTATCTTTCTCCTCCTGGGATAACGAAGCTTCAGCAGGTTTGATAAGAAAACAGTTTTCGCCATCTATAGCAAACTCAGGAATCCATCCATCAGGAATAGAAAGGTTAATTGCGCCGTTCATCGCAGCGGTCATGCCGCTGGTTCCTGAAGCTTCCCGATACATTTTTGGATTATTAAGCCACACATCAGCCCCTTTTTTTAGTAATGAGGATAAACCGAGTTCATACCCTACCAAAACGGCACAATTAGGGAATGCCTTTATTTCATTAATGATTTTATTGAAGATCTGGTTCGCGCCTGTATCTTCTGGATAGGGTTTTCCTGCCCAAATGATCTGTATAGGATGTTTTGAATGCGCTAATAAAATTTCGAAACGCTTCCAGTCATTCATCAGAAGATCTGCCCTTTTGTATCCGGCGAAACGCCTTGCCCATACTAGGGTCAGCACATTTTCATCGAATAGTTTTCCTGTCTGATCGGCAACTTGCTGAAATAGGAGTGATTTTAATTCCTTTTTCCGCTCTAAAAACTCCTGTTCCTTATGCCCGGTCACGCTTTGGGCAATTCCCTTATCCTGCCAATACTTCTGATTCTGTGCATTCGTAATGGAAACAATCTCGCAAATGCCATCATAGCCTCCCCACATTTCACGGGCAACTTCTCCATGAAGTTTGGAAACAGCGTTCGCTTTGCCTGAAAATTTAAGTGCTGCCAATGTATAATTGAATTTTTCACCTTCCAGGCCCAGCACAAATTTAACTTCATGCTCCTGCATATGGTAAAAGAACGACATTTCTCTTAACAGCGAAAAATCATGTTCTTCATTACCCGCAAGCTCAGGAGTATGGGTTGTAAATACCATTCTTTTTTTAATCTCTCCGAGATTTTGATACTTTGAATACAGATAAAAATTAAGTGGCACCGCATGCCCTTCGTTCATATGATAATAATCTGGCTGCAGGTTGAGCTGATCCAACAGCATTCCCCCACCGATCCCCAGAATGATTGACTGCGCAATTCGGGTAGACTCATTTGGGTCATACAACCGGTGAGTAATGCTTCTACTTACTTCATCATTTTCAGCAAGATCAGTACTCAGCAAAAATAAAGGTACGGTACCAAATGTGGCTGGCCGCAATAAAAATGCTTTGACTTTAACGGTGGCACTATGTACCGGAACAGAAATAACAATTCCTGTATCTTCCAGAAACGAATAATCTTTCTGAACGAAAGTGGGAACCATATTGTTATCCTTATCCCTTACCTGATCGTAATAACCATATTTCCACAGCATGCCTATTCCTAATAAATTTTGTTCTTTTTCGAATGCACTCCGTAGATGAGATCCGGAGAGAAAACCAAGGCCTCCGCTATAAATCTTAAGGGATTGATCAATGGCAAACTCCATTGAAAAATAGGCTACACTGGTTTGATATTCTGCATCAGGGCTGTACCCAAAGAGCTCGGTTCTGGTCATAGACAACCTTTTGTTCGTGGATTATTTATTGGAGAATTAAGAAATTGTTAACAAGAACCTATTTATGTATTCAGGATCAAATAATAAGTTCCTTAAAAGTATCTACAAAAACCAAACCAATGAAGCCGTCCGCACTAAAGTGTTTCTCATTTTTTAAAGATTTTTTTGATAAACCTCCCCAAAGGCAGATATGGCCAGCGCATCATATTCTTGGAGAGTTCATTAAATAAATACCGGCTGGATATCCAGTTCAATACGCCCAGCCTTAAAAGTAAATATCGATGGGAGAAGCCGATTCCATTTCCCTTCTCATCATTTTCATTTTTACCAGATTTCATTAGTACTCCTTTCAAAGTGAAAATCCGGATGCAGGGGGCCTATGAGATTCATAGGTTGATCGTTGTCGTTTTTATAAGAATGCTTACTGTCCAGGATCAGGTTTGCACCCATGTAAACAATTAGGTTGCTTTTAAATGAAAACATGACCTCTATTTTCTGAATAACATTTTTTACCCCTTTTACAGATTTTGCGGCATGTTCTGCAGCAAGTTTTTTGGCGTAGCTGTCCACCGCTCCTTTAAGGGTAACAAGGCCATCATTCACCGAAATCCCTATTTTCTCTACAGCTATAAAGGAATCGGTCGTGATAGCCAGTCTAACCTCCTCCGCTAGTTTTTTATTCTTTTTTCTCATTATAATTTCCATTATCAATGGGCCAAACTTGCTCCTTCTCATCATAATATTTTGTTTATTTATCGGGCGCCCTTTAATCTCCAGTTTTTTATTTCTGGCATATCATCAAGATGTACACCTATATATTCTTTATGGCTGGCTAATTTAGCCTCGCAAAAACGGATGAACTCATCGGCCTGTTGCTGGAACCGGGGAACGCGTTTAACCGCTTCCATAGCTAAATGATACCGGCTCATCTTATTTAATACCACCATGTCGAATGGTGTGGTGGTTGTTCCTTCCTCCATAAATCCCCGCACATGAAACCGTGCGGGATCCGGACGTCCATGAACCAGATCGTGAATAATACGGACGTAACCATGGAATGCAAAAATCACTGGGGCTGTATCGGTAAACAGGTCTCTAAAATATTCATCGCTTAATCCATGCGCATGATATGCCCTTGGAGAAAGGGCCATTAAATCAACCACATTAACAACTCTTACCCGAAGCTTTGGTAAGTGTATACGAAGAATTTCTGCTGCTGCGATAGTTTCCTGAGTGGGGACGTCTCCAGCGCATGCCCAATGTCATTAAGTTAAGGATTTTTATATTGCATCTTTTTGATTTTTAGTTACTTTAGGTTTCACTCTGGCTCTGAA
>NZ_WKKH01000082.1 GCF_009674725.1 Pedobacter petrophilus
GGACTCTGTTTGGGCTCCGACTCACGCTGTCTCCATTTACTCAGAAGGCTATCGTTTATTCCAAGCTCATCTGCAACCTCTTTCACCGATCCTCGGCTATTAGATAAATCTATAGCCATTTTTTTGAAGGAATCATCAAATACTCGTTTGCTCATATAATCAAATTTAAAAGTTTCTAGTTAAATCTGACAACTAAATTCCTCCAGTCAAATGTAGCAACTCCAGTGCACCCCTAAAGAGTATATCTGCTTTTCTTCCTCCCCAGGAAACACAGGATTTTGATCTGTACACTGCTGGACTTCTGAATCCAAAACATAAAGCAGCAAATGGTGAAAGGCATAAATACCAAGACAAATTCCATGCTCCTTTAAAGTTAGATGCTTATTTCGATTATAATGAAGGGCTAGCGGCTGCTAAGCGATTAAATAAACCTATTCTTATCGACTTCACTGGTCATGCCTGTGTGAACTGCAGAAAAATGGAAGCTAATGTCTGGTCCGATAAAATTGTTTATAAGATGATTAGCAATGAGTATGTACTCATACAGTTGTATGTCGATGATAAATCTGAACTGGCTCCTGAAGACATTATAATCTCAGCTGAAGGAAAAAAACTGAACACTATTGGCAAGAAATGGAGCGAATTACAAATCCAAAAATTCCACTCCAATTCACAACCATTTTATGTATTGCTTGATCCAAAAACAGAGACATTGTTAGGACCTCCTCAAGGTGCAGATTATGAAATAGCGAACTATCAGATGTTTTTGAAAACCGGTTTGCAAGCATTTGGTAAATAAATTCAAGTGAAACAATAGCGCGATCATTGTTTTATTCATAGTTTAATTAGGGATACAATGGACAGTACTGGATGGTCTGTCCTTGTTATTTTACCAGCTAAAAGTAATTAAAGCAGTTGCTAAAATCAATATAATTATTTTTCAGTGAGGCGACAATTAGATGTATATATTTAATATTAGACGCTTGATTAAGCTCTAGCTTTCGAAAAACGCATTATAAGCCCTTAAGAGCTCCATGGTTTATCCAATAATTTCAGAGAAAATTTTGATGAAGGCAATATAATTAATTGTACACTGTTCTTGGGAGAGATTCAGCTTTTTCAAATAATATCCCGAAGGACCCCAGCAATGATTATAAAATGAAGACCGCCGCCTAGATTACCGGATATGTCCTTAATGGCTTTGGTCAAATGATTATTTACAGTCTTTTCTGAAATGGTAAGCTCCTGCGCAATCTGGCGATGGGTCTTACCTTCTTCCCTACTCATCCTATAAACTATACGGCATTTTTCAGGTAACCGGGCAACCGATGCTTCAAGTTTTGCCATGAGCTCTTTTTCCAGTATCGCTATGTCAGCAGAAGCGGAGAAGCCTGGAAGGTGGTGCATCAATATACCCTCCATTTTCTGACGTTTTCTGTATCTTTTGTCCAGGATATTAATCACGCGATACTTAACAGCTACAGCTAAATAAGTATAAAGTGAATATTTAAGAAAAAGTGACTCTCATCGAAGCCATATGCTACAGAAGATATCCTGAACACATTCCTCGCCTTCCTCGACGCTTCCCAGGGCATTTGTGGCAAGCACAAATATTTTCTTCCAATAGCGTTTATAAATTTGATTGAACGCAGATTCATCACCCGAGCGCAAAAGTGCAATCAGTTTACCCTCTTCATATGTATCATAAACTGGCATGTTTGATTTGTACTGCTAAGATACATAAATGTCATTACATTTGAACATTCCCTCAAGGAATCATTTGATAAGCTAAGTGGCTGAAATAAATGGTGTGTGCAGAACAGGATATCCATCTCTGCTAATCAATGCTGTTGCTATTTCACCCCATTACATACCTCATTAAAGTACTAGAAGCGAGACTTTAGATAATCCATCGGCGATTTTCCGGTATAGGATTTAAAGTCTTTCAGGAAATGATTAGCATCATAATAGCCATATGAGATGGCAATATGGGTTAAATCAACATCATTAGCATCAACTAAATCCAGATAGGCATGGATAAAGCGCTGGAGTTGAAGAAAATCCTTGGGCAAGATTCCGATACTCCTGGAGAAATTTCGTTCCAGCCACTTGTAGCTAACGCCTGCATTATTGGTCAGGCCTAATACCATAGCATTCCCCTTCATTATTTTAATATGTTCTAATATTTTGCTTAAGGGGCCAGACATAACATCTCTGGAAGCACGCCTATGAACAAAGCTTCCAATAAAATCGATTTTTTTTTCAATTGTTTTACAGTCAAAAAACGCTCCCAAATTGAAATAGCATTTGCTTGCGATATGTTCAAATGGAGCAATGGGACTATCTTTAAAATATTGGGCATTCAGCCCAAATAAATTATTAAACGCTCCGGGAAAGAATCGGACTATAAGCGTCTGTTTGGTGTTGTCGTTGTATTGAATATAAGAATTCTTAATCGGACCTGCACTTGCCCAAGCCGCTTTAATTTGATAGGTATCATTCATGCTGGTAACCGTTATGGAATGGCTATCGTTCTGAAGAAATACAAGAACAGGAAATCCGTCATTGAAAATAAGCTGTTTGACCTCCTTTGGATCTTTGTTAAAGACATAGAACCCTTCTATCACAGCATTGTTTTCACTACAAGGATCAATTCTATAAGCATCCGTACTGAATGTTCTGGTGTGTATCTTTTGCAAATAGTCTATAGGCATTTTACAAATCTAGGGTAAAACTATCGTCATGAAAAATATTCTGTGTCTAAAATTTACTATGAGCAAAATTTTAATAGCCATAGATTTGGAAAAAAAACTATTAATACCTATGATTATCAGAACCGAAATAGAGCGCCAAGGAATGAATGCAGTAAGTGATGTGGTGGGGCAAACCTTGAAAAAAATGAAGGCATTTGCGAGGATAGGCATGTCGACCAAAGAGATAGATAATTATGGAAGGGAGATATTAGAAGGATTTGGTGCAAAGTCTGCCCCTTATGAGACCTACGCCTTTCCCGGCTACAGCTGCATCAGCGTTAATCACGCATTTGCCCATGGAGTACCATCTGATCGGGTCATACTAAAAAACGGTGATATCATTAACATCGATGTCTCTGCCGAATTAAATGGCTTTTGGTCTGATAATGGATGCTCATTCATTATAGGCGAAGATATTCAGGGTTTGCAAGATCTCGTTGATACTTCGAAAAAGATCTTACTGGAAGCCATTTCAAAAATCAGTAGTGGAGTGAGAATAGCCGATATTGGAAAAGTAATGGAAAGCAAAGCAAAGAAAAAAGGATTTACTGTTATCAGAGATTTAGGAGGTCATGGAATTGGACGATCATTGCATGAGGAACCGGATGCGATAATGAATTATTATGACCGATATGATACTGTAAGGCGATTTCAAAAAGATTCGGTGGTCGCTATTGAGACCTTCATCTCTACCAAATCTACACGTATAAAGACAGAATCAGATGGCTGGACTTTTACTGGAAGCAGAGGCGGATTTGTGGCCCAACATGAACACACTATACTGGTAACTTCTTCGAGGCCAGTAATCCTGACCGCCTCAAATGAAATATAATTAATAGATAAGTATCATACCGTTCAAAAAACCTGGAAGACGGAATGCTCAAAATAGCTAAGGGTACACTCCAATGATACGCAACCCAGTAAGAAACTTAAAAATGGTTTTCCCGGTAGATTGAACACAAATAAAAAGATAAAACATACCTAGAAAATCAAATGGAGTGATACTGGTCGAATGCAAAACTCTCAAGCTTATACATCTGTTTATACTTATTTTAAACAGCAGTAAAGAATGTTGATTTGGATTGCATTTAAATTCTGGTAAGCATACTTGGCTGGTAAGTTAGACACCTTTAAGGATACCTTAATATACCTGGAAAAGAATATGTTACAAAACTTGACTCGATTGAGTGCTCCTCTTCGAACGATAAGTAACAGCACATGAGTATCTGTTATCAAAATAGAAAATTTCAAAAAAGACGATTAAAATGTAATCCTATTAAACCAAATTGAACACTATCAATCGTATTCAATTTGGTTTTGAAGCAAAAGTACATGTGTATTTTTGAATGCTGAAGGATATTACCCGATAGAGCTAGCAAAATCCTGAACTGAAAGCCTTACTTTTTTCAAATTAGCGTATGGGTCAGTCTTTTCGTCCCTATATCCTATAGCAAGGGTGACAACGGATTTAAGACCTGATTTATTAAGACCTAACAAATCATCGAACCTACCAGCATCGAAACCTTCCATAGGGGTTGCATCAATTTTCAGCTCTGCTGCTGCTATCAGCGCTGTTCCAAGGCCAATATAGGCTTGCTTTGCTGCCCATATATGGCTTTGATCATCGCTCATACTGAGCAAACCGTTAACTAATGCGAGTTTAAAGTCCCCTAAACTCTCAACAGGAATCTCTCTACGATTTGCAATCCGGTTCATATAGCCCTCGATATGCTCCAGGGTTACTTTTTCATAGGCAGCAAAAACGATGAGGTGTGAGCAATCGATAATTTGGCTATTGAAGGAACCTTCACCCAACTCCTTCCTCAATGCCTGGTTTTGAATGATGACTATCCGGTATGGTTGGATACCTGTGGAAGATGCAGAGAGATTAATAGCCTCAATCAGCTTATCTATTTCCTCAGAAGAGACTTTTTGGTCATTGAATTTTTTGGTAGCATATCGCCATTTCAGATTTTCTAATAATTTCATTTTTATAATTTTTTGTTGTCGCAAAACTCAGCAAATTTTGTTTACTTTTGTCACCAACAGACAATAAGTATCAGTGACAAATAGGTAACCATGACAAAATGTTAAAGATAACCGCAACTCCGAGCCATGATTGTAAGATGGCAATCATGGGTGTGCATGATGCAATGGATGTATTGGGCGGGAAATGGAAAATCTCCATAATAACGTGCCTGTTATTTGGACCTCGCAGATACTCCGAGATTCTTCGTGATGTTAGTGGCATATCCGGGAAAGTATTAAGCAGAGAACTTAAAGAACTGGAGATAAATGTGCTTATAGAGCGGTCTGTATCGGAGTCAGCCCCTATTTCGGTAACCTATTCCTTAACCGAATATGGAGAATCTGTAACGCCCGTAATCACTGTATTATCCGGGTGGGGACAGGAACACAGAAGTACTATTAAAGCAAAAAGGTGATCAATAGCGCTAGCCAGAATGGTTATAACTAAAAATGGTCTAATAACTTTTCGCTAGAAGGAGCTAAAAAGTGCTGGTATACATTTTGTAATTAGACAACCTAGCGGCTAAACCGAGAATACAGGATCTTACCAGAATATAAACGGATTGATAATTATTTAGATACATCATGTCTCAAACAAATAAGGATAACGCCCTAGCTTTTTATGATTTAATGTTTAATCAGGCAAGACCTGCGGAGGCGGTCGCAAGGTATGTAGGTGATACCTATATACAACATAATCCGCACGTTAAGGATGGTAAGAAAGGCTTCATTGATTACTTTGAGGAAATGGCATCGAAGTTTCCACAGAAAAAGGTAGAATTTAAAAGGGTAATTTCGGAAGGGGATTTAGTGGTAATCCATTGTTATCAGCATTGGCCGGGAGATAAAGATTATGGAGCGATTGATATTTTCAGGTTTGACCAACAAGGAAAAATTGTGGAGCACTGGGATGTGCTACAAATCGTTCCAGAAAAATCCAAAAACCAGAATGGCATTTTTTGACAATCTTCAATAGAATCATCTGCATGCAACCAATTCTAATTGGATGAGAACATGGACTAATGTTATCCAGCCTCGAAGGGGTATCCAATAAATAACCTATTAAAATAAAAAACAGTATTCCATTATTGATACAATTTTATAAATGCCTTTAATGCAAGGGACTGCTCTTCTTGCTCCCTAAACACCAATACCGTATTCATCGTTCCTAACTGTTTAGTTAATTTATGAGTTTTGATTTCCCTACTCGCATAATAATGGTTAATAACTTCTTCAGGCATTAAGCTAATCCCGAGCCCAGCCTCCACGAAGTTGATTATCCCTTCAATGGAGTTCAGCACAGTGCTTTTATATTGGTTGACTCCTGCATAACTAAGATAGGCCTCAAGTCTTGCTCGAAATACGCATCCCTCAGCGAAGACGACGATCTTTAGCGGCTGCATTTTGAGCAGATCCTTAAGCGCTGGACCCTTGACCGCATTTATAATAACCAGATTTTCCTCCTTTACGTTGACTTCATTTAAACCTGCAACATTAAGCGGGCCGGAAACAAATGCCGCATCAAGGCTAAAACTCAACACTTCGCGGATAAGATCTGCTCTCATACCGGACTTGAACTCAAGCTCTACATCCGGATATTGGTGTTCAAAGCTGGTGAGAATTTCAGGAACTTTGAGTGCCATTGTAGTTTCAATACAGCCCACTTTTATAGTACCACTTACCTTATCTGTACCCATCACACTGCTTTTGGCATCCTCAACCAATTTCACAATTCGTCTGGCATAAGGCATTAACATTCGACCCTCAGCAGTTAGTGTTACCTTTCGAGAATTTCTAACAAAGAATTCCGCCCCAAATTCGTCCTCCAGGCTTTTAATCCTTGCGGTCACATTTGACTGGACGGTGAAAGTAGCTGCAGCGGCCTTGGTAAAGCTCCCGAGATCGGCAACGGCCTGAAAAATTTTAAAGTCGTTGGTGTTCATGGTTATCTATCATAAAAAATGATTCGTACAATCACTTTAAATCGTTTTGTACAATCAAATATGAGGCTTAATTTTGACATGTTAAAAAAAAATGAGAAAATTCTTGATTCACTTTGCTGGTCTGATTACATTTATATTATTGATGGTGAACGTATCAGCCGCAAATCTTAGACAGCAAATAAAAATAAATCCAAAGATGAAAGACACTTCAATTCATTACCGTTCAGTAACGGTAGACGGCCTTAAATTATTTTACAGAGAGGCAGGACCTGAGAAAGCTCCGGTACTGTTGTTGCTCCATGGTTATCCAACTTCCTCTCACATGTTCAGGAACCTGATCCCACAATTAAGTGAAAAATATCATGTTATTGCACCTGACCTTCCCGGTTTTGGCAATTCCTCTGCACCGGATCATAAGGAGTTTAATTATACCTTTGATAACCTTGCAGAGGTTATGCAAGGATTTATAGATCAGCTTACACTAGACCGCTTTGCGATATACATTTTTGACTATGGTGCACCGGTCGGACTGCGCTTAGCAGTTGCCAACCCGGATAAGATAACAGGAATTATATCTCAAAACGGAAATGCTTATGAGGAAGGTCTAAGTAAAGAGTGGGATCCGATACAGCGTTACTGGAAAGATCCTTCACAAGCTAATAGGGATGCCTTGAAGGATTTCGTATCGAAAGAGGCAACTTGGTTTCAGTATCATCAGGGTGTATCAGACCCATCGCTTATTGCGCCAGAGGCCTATTTGTTAGACCAACAGCTTCTGGATAGACCTGGAAATATTGAGATTCAACTGGATTTAGTTAAAGATTACAGAAGCAATGTTGCAATGTATCCTGATTTTCATAAATATTTCCGTAAATACCAGCCCAAATTGCTATTAGTATGGGGAGATAAGGACCCATATTTTCTGCCTGCAGGAGCGGAGGCCTACAAGAAAGATTTACCAAATGCTGATCTGAAATTTTTCGACACAGGTCATTTTGCTCTAGAAACCCATGCAAAAGAGATTGGCTCTAATATTCTGCTATTTATGGGCACTTTACCAAAATAACTGGATAGATATAGAAAACAACAACATCAACGTAACCATTGATTTTATTTGAAGAGAAATATTAAAGCGAACGGGCCATACCATGGGCCTGCTCGCTTTTTGCTTAAAATGTATTAAATTTTATGTGAATATCGTTGCTGAAAAACATTCGTTCAAAGCTAGACTTTATCCACTAAGCACAGCTGATAAGATATCTAAGAATTATGAAGTCAAGCGATATTAGAAAAACATGAGACGAATATCTATCATGGAGGCTACCTACCCTCCTCATTTCCTGAAAAATTTCGCATCTAACTAAGTACTGAGCTTACCAAGATTGAGGCAATTTTTCCGAAACAATCCTATCAAACTCAATAATCTCCTCGACTAAGGCTAATGGCTGTTCCTCTGGAATATAGTGACCAGAATCTTTGATATGCCCGCCGTAAACATCAATGGCGAGTTGCTTGATCCTATCATGTAAATCCGGCGCGCTACCCTTATCTCCCCCCAAAGCAAGGACGGGAATCTTCAGCAGTTGTTGACCAAATACTCGATTCTGTTCCATATCCTCCAACACTGAGCGATAATAACCTAGCATCCCCCTCATGCCCCCTAGCGCTGAATATACTCTTGTATATTCATCAAGATCCAGCTCTGTAAATGTATCTCGGTAATTCAAGGCCTTATTTTTAAAGAACCATTCGATCAAAATTCGCTCTCGACCTGCTAGCAATGCTTCTGGAAGATCAGCAATGGGATTGAACAGAAAGTGCCAATTTCGCCAATTATCAGGCCCAAGTGTAATAGTATCCTGGAGGGTCACTCCCGGAATATTTGCATCCAAAAGGACGATTCCTCTAAGGGAGCTTGCATATAGATGTCCAAAGGCATAGCCGACCCAGGCGCCGATATCATGTCCTACGTAAAGGAAATTTTCAAGACCAAGTTTTTCGACGAACCCATGAATTCGTTCGGCAGTAGTCTGGGTATCATATCCTCCGGGAGGCTTGTCCGAGTCACCCTGTCCTGGAAGATCCAATGCGATCACACGATATTTATTTGCTAAAAGCGGAATAACCTTTCGCCATGCATAACAACTTTGTGGGAACCCCGCCACAAGAAGGATTACTGGTCCCGTGCCCGATTCAAGATAGTGGAGCCTTAAATTATCAAAGCTTATTGAACAATCCTTAACTTCAATTAAATCGATATCTTTCATCAAGCAATAACTGGATATTCTGGCAATATTGACCCCAGTAATGCACCATACTGACCCCCCTCGGGGATTTGGCCTGTCATAGCTGACG
>NZ_WKKH01000083.1 GCF_009674725.1 Pedobacter petrophilus
GTTACAACCTTCCTAAAACAAAATATTATTTGGAAAAATTTTAATTATTATTTGGATTTAAACACAGTTCATCCTGAATTTATTTCAGGATCTTAATTTGTTTCTATTCTTCATAGGACTGTACAGCATGTAAGATACTGAAACGAGTTCAGCAGGGCGACACCACTAATACACACCTAGAATACCTTCCTCATGGTTAGGTGTTTTTTGCCAAAGGTTGCGCCTGTAGCTTTATGAATAGCAATCATTTGTTCATTGAAATCACCTACCCAACTCAATTCCAGTTCTTTATATTGGTTTTTTGGAAGTACGTATTCGCCCAATCTGATAAATAAAACAGATTCTAAGCCATGCTTTTGAAATTTAGGTTTCGTTCCCATTACAATGGCACGCATTCTGGTTACACCAAGCCATCTGCGGTAAGCAAATTTTAATTTTTCGATGATCCCAAGCTTGCCATTAAAGCCTTTAATCATTTGATTTGCATCGGGGATTAATACCACAAAAGAAGCCGGCTCACCATTAAAGTAAGCAAATTGAATCAAGTGCTCATCCATAATGGGTTCCATGCTTTTGAAACTCTCCTGTAGTGTTTCTTTTTTGATGGGTACAAAGTTTTCGAAGTCCTGCCAGCCATCGTTATAGATTTCCATTAAATCATTAATGTACTTCTCTGCATTCGTTTTGCTAAAATATTCGAAAGTATAGCCGGGTTTATTTCTTACCCAGTTGGCAATCTTTGTAAATCTTTCAGGAAAGGGAACGGTTAAATTAATGTGATTGGTCAGTTGTTCATATTCGGTAACAAATCCATAAGCATCGAAGAATTTTTGATAGTAGGGAAAGTTATAATTCATGCCAAAAGATGGCGGTGTGAAGCCTTCAACCAACAATCCCCAGAAAGAATCATTTTCTCCAAAATTAATAGGACCGTCCATGGCTTTCATGCCATTTTCAATTAACCAGGCTTTTGCCGTATCAAATAAAAGAAAAGCCGCTTTTTCATCATCGATAGATTCAAAAAAGCCCATTCCACCAGCAGGCTGATCATATTGAAAGGCTTTTTTTTCATTAATAAATGCTGCAACTCTACCAATCAGTTTTCCAGCTTCATCTTTTAAAATCCACCTGGTACATTTTCCGTGGTTAAAGAAATTATTCTTTTTAGGGTCAAAAACATTTTCCACTTCGGTATCCAGCGGGCAAATCCAGTTCCGGTCATTCTTATAAAGAACTTTTGGAACGTTTAAAAAATCTTGTTTGAGCGATGAATTGTTAACTGCTATAACTTGCATGAAAAGGTTTTAAAATTAAAAAGCATCCAACCAAGTGGTAGGATGCTTCTTCAAATATATAATTTTTAAATATTAATAATCGTCATCGTCGTCATCAAAGTTGTCAAAGTTCTCCAGGTCATCTAATGGAACATCAAAATCATCTTCATCATCATCCTGAGATGTCGTTTGAATATCGTCATCTTCAAGATCATCATCTTCGTCTACCTGTTTCCTGGTAGCTGGCTTGGCAGGGAGTTTCTTTGGCGCTTTCATAACATAAAAATAAAAATTGCTTTTATAGTTTAAAAATACAAAAAAAACTTTTTTAATAACAATCTGTCAGCAAAGAAATTAATTTATTTTACTCCGGATTTTCACCTATTGTATTTTCGTCTCTGGCAATATCTTTTAGCTGTGGAAGTTGGTTTAAATGGTTTAAACCAAAATAATCCATAAACAACGGACTGGTGCTGTATAGAATGGGGCGGCCGGGTGTTTCGGCTTTACCTTCAATACTAATGAGTTCTTTTTCCAGTAATCGCTGTACAGAATAATCTGAATTTACACCTCTGATTTGCTCAATCTCTAATTTGGTAATGGGCTGGCGATAGGCGATGATTGCGAGGGTTTCCATTGCGGCCTGACTTAATTTTTTCTTCGATCGGTGCAGCTGAAGTTGGTTAACGGTTTCATGGAACTCTTTTTTAGTCAAAAATTGATAACCATTGTTCAGATTCACCAATTCGATGGTAAAATCATCTCCGTTATATTTGGTTGTAAGGAGCGCTAAACTCTCAAAAATTTGTTTTTCATTGATTTCCTCATTGAAAACAGCATTTAAAGCAAGTATAATTTCCTGAACGTTAATACTTTGAACGGAAGAAAAAATAAGGGCTTCGACGTGTTTCGCGATATCTTGAGGCATATACAAAAATATAATTTTTGGGCACAAAAAAAGCGGTCTCGCTTTTTAAAAAACAAGACCGCTTTCAACACACAAATGAAACCTGAATTAAGATATAGCTTTAGGTTAGGTTATTAAATATCTATATCAATTCTATAAGAACGTCTTTGATAAACACTATCGTTTATTTCTAAGACAAGTTTAAGGCTAAACCGGGTTCTTCTAAAGTTTTATTTAGTGAGTGGTATTAATAATTGAGTAAACGGTAAAGTAGCTATTTTAACGGGATGGATATAGACACCGTTGTACCCTTTGTAGCGTTTTGACTAACGTTTAAGTGTATAGGTTTTGCTCCAATCTGGCTTAAAAGGTTCAGTCTTTCTTTAGTAAGCTGCATGCCCTTACTTATGTGCGTGTCCTTTTTATCTTTTAGGGAGTTCTCAATGCCCACGCCGTCATCGATGATTTCAATATTCAGGTAAGCGGCATCGAGCAGTTTGATATTAATCTGGATCAGGCCATTGGTTTCTTTCGGCATAATTCCATGCCAAATGGCATTCTCTACGTAGGGTTGCAAAAGCATAGACGGAATAAAGGTTTCTTCTTCATCTATATCCGGATCAACAGCAAAAGTGTATTGTAGCTTATCCCCGAAGCGGTTTTTTTCCAGTTTTAAATAAAGATTTAGATATTCCAGCTCTTCTTCTAATGAGATATAGCTTTTGGTGCAAATTTCCAGGTTTTTTCTAATCAGGCGGGCAAAACCAGTTAATACCTTATTTGCCGATGCCGTATTCTGCGTATTGATATAATGCTGAATGGAATTCATTACATTAAATACAAAATGTGGATTCATCATTGCCTGCAGGGCCTGTTGTTCTAACATCAGCACTTTATTTTTGAGCAGTAGCTGCGCCTGTTCTTTATCTTTTTGCTTGCGGGTGATGTAAACGGCAACTTTGTAAAAAATATAAGCAACCAATAAGATTAGTATGGAAAGAAACCACAGGCTTTGCCAGAATTGCTTTTTGATGGTAAAAGAGATCTTTGCTGATGGGCCCCAGTTTCCATTCTGGCTTTTTGCACAAACTTCGAAAACGTAGTCGCCAGATTGGAGTGACGAGAAATCCAGCCTTCTGGTCCGGGTTTCCAGCCATGCAGAATTTTCATTTAACCGATAACGATAGGTAATATCGCTCGTGGTAAAATCTACGGCACTAAAGGTAAATAAGATGGTGCTGTTGCCATTTTCAAAGGTGAAATTTTCTTTATCAATGGGCAGGCGTTCGTTGTCTTTTATAACAGAGGTAACGTAAACCTTTGGCAGATTCCTGCTAATGTTTTTATTGTTGTATTTAAATAATATCAGGCCCTTATTTGTAGCGAAATAGGCTGTGCTATCATCGATAAACAAGTTGTTAATATCATCACTGAGCAAATCTTTACCATAATCAAAATTAGCCACGGCGGGGGCTTTGGGGTAATTGGTAATTTTATTAACCCCTTTATTGGTCAATACCCAGATTTCATTATTTTTTATAAAAAGTTTGGTGCAGATGTTATTGGTCAGTCCATCTTCCTGTGTAATTTGCTTTGTAATTTTTCCTTCGCGATAAAAAATCAAGCCATAACCATCTGTTGCCAATATCAGTGTTCCATCTGCAAGTTGCTGGATATCGTTAATGCGCTTGGTTAACAAGGGCTGCTTTTCAAAGTGTTTTATCAACTTCCCATTTGAAAACTCAGATAAACCGTCAATATTCGAAAACCACAAATTTCCGGCCTGATCATAGAAAACATGGTAGGACCTGTCTTTAAAAAAATCTTCCTTTTCTCTATATTTAAGCGAATTAAATTCAAACCTCTTTAATTTATCTGAAAGGAAAACAACACCAGATGATAAAGCTAAAGCCAGGTGATCGTTATTTCCACTTAAACTAAAATGCTTAATCACGAACATGGAATTATTTGCCTCTTTCAGGTAACTCACTTCGTCGGTATTTTTGTAAATCTTCTTAAAAACGCCCATTCCATAGTCTGAAGCGAAATAGATCGATTCATTTTTCGCATCAAAGGCAAGTTGTTTAACCGTTTTATACTTCTTAAAATCATCTAAGCCTACTTCCTGAATCTGGAAATTATTGATGTCTAATATGTCGATCACTGCATCATCTGTTCCGAGCCACAGGCGGTTTTTGCCATCTTTTGTAATACTTTTAATCACATTACTACTCAAGCCAGATTCAGCATCAATTATAGAAAGGCGGTTGTTTACATTGGGTAACATGTAAATTCCGGTGGTGGTGGCAAACCACATATTTTGATTACTGTCTTTCGTTACCTGATTAACCGAGATATCCTGAAGATATTGAACGGTCTTTCCACTTTTGTTTAGGGCAAATGTACCAGTTGCATTGGCCAGCCAAACTTCTTTAAGCGTCTGATCATAATAGAAGTAGCCAGACATGTTTTTAATTAGATTTTGCGGAATGGAAATCAGGTTGTTAATTTTTCCTGATTCCAGTTTTTTCAAACCTCCGCTATCAAGGTAGAGTAATGATTTGTTGGGTAAATTCGCCGCCGTCATATAAGAAATCGGCCGCACTTTCGATTTGACAATAGAGAATGTATTCCCATTGAAGCGCTGAACACTTAAATCACTGTAAGCGAAAATATTTCCCCGCTCATCCTCATGTATAAAAGCATTTATAAACTTATCTTCCGGATTAGGTGAAACATACTTTTTGATTGTTTTTCCATCCCAGCAAACAATTAAATTGGAGTTTGTACCGAGCCAGATCCTGCCAGCTTTATCAATTAGAAAAGAAACAATTACCGTATTAAAATTTAGCTTTTTGAGTAACTGGTCATTGTCTTTATTGTAAAACTTACCATCCTTTAAGTAGCTGAGTTGCCCATTGAGTGCAAAGAACCAGATACGCCCACTTTTATCTTCCTTCATTTGAAGAATCTGTGTGTCTGGTAAGCCATCCTCGATTGTAAAGTTCTGAAAATTTGTGCCATCGAACCGGCTTATGCCGTTATCAGTGGCAATCCAGATAAAACCTTTTCTATCTTGTAAAATGTAATAACAATTATTACTTGCGAGTCCGTTCTTTGAAGTGTAATGGGGCAGGTAAGTGGTTTGGGAGTAAGCGCTAAAGGTAAATGTGCAGGTGAATGTGATCAACACCAATGCAAACAGGGAAAAACAATTGATAAGATTTTTTCTGCCTGTTGGAACAATTTCTTTCCTTATTTTTTTCGAATTAATGATCACTGCCTGCTTTGATAAAAAGTTTAATTTTCTCAAAAAAATCACTTGCTCTCCTTCGGGATATGTTGATGCTTTCGCCATTTTTTAAGAATACCTGCAAGCCATTTTTAGAGTTGTATTCTTTTAAATGATTAAGGTTAATGATACTCGATTTATGAATGCGCACAAACTGATCGGAAGGCAAAAGTTCTTCAAACTCTCTCAATACCTTTGAAACTGTAATTTTATCCTGATTGGCGAGGTGTACGACAGAGTAATTACTATCGGCTTCGATATAAATAATATCATCTACATCTATCATTTTAAAGCCTTGTCCGTAGGGCAGGGTTAACTTCCTTATTTCTGACTTGGTGTTCAAGCTTGAAGCCAGGTTTGCAATTCGGTCATCATTTTCATTCTGATTTTGGAAGAGCTTAATGTGTTGAGCAACCTTATCTACCGCAACCTTTAACTCATCTATGTCTATAGGTTTTAACAGGTAATCCAGTGCATTTGCCTTTATGGCTTTAAGTGCATATTGATCATATGCGGTGGTGAAAATTACGGCTGCCTGGTGCTTCTGCGCATCAGGGATAAGTTCGAAACCATTTCCTCCAGGCATTGCGATATCCAGAAATATTAAATTGATGGGATGATGGGCTAAAATCTCTTTAGCTTCTGCTACGGATTTAGCAATACCGGTAATTTCTACCTGCGGACAATTCTGCTGTAATAAAAAAAATAATGATGATCGGGCAAACTCCTCATCATCAACAATAATGGCTTTCAGTGTAGTCATAGCTATAGGTTTGTGAATGTATTAAAATCGCTTAATAAAAAAAAGTGAAAAAGAAAAAACCAGTCGATTAAATGTCACGTATGTATCATCAAACGAATTCAAAAAACCTAAAACTTAGATTACTATGAAAAACAATGAACTAGAAACAAAAAGTAAACTTCAAGACGAAAGTTTATTCAATAGCTCGGTTGGAAGAAGGTCTTTCCTTCAATATGCCGGAGCAAGCGCTGCAGGTATTGCCTTAGTAGCTGCGGGTTGTAAAAAAGATCGTGGTGTAGAAAACACTATGACTGGCGCAACTTTGGATTTTAAAAACGAAATAGGCGTTTTAAATTATGCTTATGCATTAGAACAATTAGAAGCAGCATTTTATGTTAAAGTGGCATCCGCACCACCATCAGCATTTACAACTGCTCAAAAAGCTTATTTTCAAGATATTCAATTTCATGAAATAGCACACAGAGAGTTTTTTAAAAACGTATTAAGTACAGCAGCAATCGGCAGCCTGGAAGTAGATTTCTCTTCTATTGATTTTACAAGTGCATCTGGTGTTTTAGCTGCTGCAATGGCATTCGAAGATTTAGGTGTTGCCGCATACAATGGTGCAGGTATTCGGATTACAACTGATGCTTATTTAGTTGCAGCCGGTAAAATTGTATCAGTAGAAGCACGTCATGCTGCTTACATCAGAGATATTATTTTAAACGGAAGTTTCGCTGATTTAGGTAGTTTAGAGAGAGGCGGTTTAGGCGCGAATGACTTAAAAGGTTTAGATGCTGCCTTAACACCTGATAAAGTTTTAGCGACAGCTGGAAAATTTGTAAAAACCAAAATTAACGTAATTAACCTTTAATCCTTAAAACTCAGCAATCATGAATATCTTAAATATATTAGACCAAATTGAAAAAGTGGATGGAGAGATCTATGAAAGATTAAGTCCGCGACGCAGTGCAATGAAAGATTTCTTCAACGTTGGAAAGAAAATTTCTTTAGCTGCATTACCATTAGCAATGGGTTCAATGTTCCAAAAAGCATATGGTCAAACAAATCCGGCTTCGGTTACAGAAGTATTAAGCTTTGCTTTGGCATTAGAATATCTAGAATGGAACTATTATAACCATGCTTTAACACTTGCAAATGGCACCTACATTCCTGATGGGCCTGCAAGACAGGCGATTACCACGATCCGTAATCACGAACGTGCACACGTAGATTTGTTAAAAGAAGCTGTAGGTATTAAAGGTGCAGATCAGTATGTTTACGCAGATTTTGATTTCAAAGCTGGCGGTACATTTGCAGATGTAGATACCAACTATCAAACATTTTTAAAAGTAGCATTGGCTTTCGAAGATACGGGCGTAAGAGCATACAAAGGCCAGGCACCAATTTTGAAAGGAATGCCGGTTTTAACCACAGCTTTACAAATCCACTCGGTAGAAGCTCGCCACGCGGCACATTTACGCCAAATGGTTGCAGCAAACGTAACTGGTGCGTCAGGCTTAAAACCTTGGATCGCTTATACCGCAAACGGTAACGATACCGGTGTTACAGCAGCAGATGCTGTTTACGCAGGTGAACAAAATACAACTCAGGCTGGTGTTCAGATTACTGGTATTAATGGTACCGCAGTAACTCAATCTCACGCGGCAGAATGTTTTGACGAGTTTTTAACTGGTTCTGACGTTAAGAAAATTGCCAACTTGTTCATCGTAGCAGGTAAAAAATTAGCATAATACAAATATTGACATTATTGATTAGGTAATGTTTAGTTTAAGGTAGGGAGGCAGAACTTGGTTCTGTTTCCCTTTTTTTGTTAAGACTTTACTATTGGCTAAATTGATTACTGTTGCTAATTTAACCTTGCAGTAGGCAATCCAAACGTTGAAGTAGCTCATCCAAACATTGAAATAAGAGCTTTTGTATAAAACTATGAGGGGAACTCCCCTCCTGATTTAGGAGGGGCGGGGGTGGTTAGTTTTTAATTAAAAATCTTTTTTCCTCCCTGTACATTCAGTTCGCAATGGAGAATCCCCCGCTGCGCTGGCTTGCCTCGGCTGGCCGCCGAAGGGGCTGTCTTCTTTTTCTTGACAAAAAGAAGCAAAACTCAAGGCTTGAAACTGATGTCGGATAAAATCGTTAAAGCTTTATTTCGGCAGCACAAGCACCCGATGAAGAATCGGGAGAGAACGCGCTGCCTTGGGTTGTGGCGGTATGGAAGATTGTGGTGGAAGCTTTAACGTTTTCTCCTTCCATCATTTCCGAGGCCGGGTAGCAGGGTGGTGATAGCAGGGTGCCATCAATAAGTCGTCCTTGCGAACTGAAGCGGAGGTTGAGCGAGGGCGTGAAGCAATCTTTTTTTATATTCCTCG
>NZ_WKKH01000084.1 GCF_009674725.1 Pedobacter petrophilus
CCCCAGCAGCGCAAATGCACGACTGGCTGAAAGAACACAATGTAAACTTTCCCGTGGTCAGTCCAAAAACTGCCTTTAACTTCGTCCGTTCGGTCAGAAACAAATACAATATTCCCAAAATCGAGCAGCAAAGGGAGTATGCCTGTGTTGCGGAGCTCCCCTATGGCCAACAGGCACAGGTTGACTTTGGTTTCTACAACATGTCAACTACCCTTGGCAAAACCAAAAAAGTCCAGTTCTTCACTTTTGTGCTTGCGCGTTCACGATACAAATATATCTATTTCAGTGATACCCCTTTTACGACCGAATCTGTTATCGGGGCACATGAAAGAGCATTTGAATTTATAGGGGGATGTCCAATAGAGATTGTATATGACCAGGACAGGCTCTTCATGGTTTCAGAAAATCTGGGTGATATTATTCTAACCGCTGGTTTTCGCAATTATGTGCGCTCAACCAAATTCACCACCCACTTTTGCCGTAAGGCCGACCCGGAGAGTAAAGGTAAAGTGGAGAACGTGGTAAAGTATGTAAAACAGAATTTTCTATATAACCGTTCTTTCAGAGATCTGGAGACCCTGAATTCCGATGCGCTGGCGTGGTTGTCGAGAACCGCAAATACAATGATCCACAATACAACCAAACTAGTTCCGCATCAGGAATTTATTATAGAGCAGGCTTTTTTATTTCCCTGGCAGCCAACTGATATTAAACAAACTGACTATCCTTCATATACCGTCCACAAGGATAATAAGATCTCTTATAAAAGCAATGTCTATAGTGTACCATTTGGAACCTACAAAAAGGGAAAGACTGTGCTTCTAAAGATTACCTATGAGCAGATCATTATCATGGATCACAGCCATACTGAAGTATGCAGACACGAAATCTGCAGGCTCAAAGGCCAGAAAATCCTTTCACGGGATCATGGAAGGGACAAAGAAACCGCGATTGTGGAAATGATGGAGGAGTTCTGTGATCTGATGGAAAATAAGCTTAAGGCAATCAACTGGATTAGTCAGATTAAAAGCCATAAACCACGATACATCCGTGACCAGATCCAGCTATTAAAGTCAACCATAGTTGGCCTGGATCCCGGAATAGCCTCCCGTGCATTGGATTATGCATGCAGCCATAATATCGTAAGTGCAACAGACTTCAAAGCAATCGTAAAAAGTATGGTCAGGGAGAATCAGGCGGCAGGGACATCTGAGCCCAAAATAATCCAGTTTAACCCATTGAGTGGTGAGAGTCGAAAAAATGCAGACACGGCCCCACAACAGAGCGATCTGAACAGTTACGACGAGATATTCGATCAAAAATAAATACAGCAGGGCCATTGGTGGCTCTGTTATTAAACACCAGGACATGGAAATACAAAAACAGGAAATCAGACAGCTTTGCAGCAAATTCATGCTGACCGGTATGGGAGCGAATCTGGAGGACACCGTGAATGATGCCGAAAAAAATGGGATCGGCTTTATGCAGTTTACATTGCAGCTGTTGAAAAGCGAGGTCGAACATCGCCAGCGAAAGGATGAGGTCAAGCGGATGAAATCAGCAGGCCTTCCCAGGAGCAGTGACCTTGCAATTTACGACGCAGAAAAAAAATGGGCTAAGAACAGAAAGACTCTCGCAGCTGAGGGAGCTCAACTGGATGGATCAGTTATTCAATATGGTATTAATGGGTCCTTGCGGAACCGGTAAGACACATCTGGCAGCTGGATTATGTCGCGATGCAGTGAGGGCCGGGTATAAGGCATACTTCAGATCAATGGATGAAATCATAAATACACTCAGGACAAAGGACTTTGTAAAATCACAAATGCTGGAGTATAACAGGTTGATTAAATCCAATATGCTGGTGCTGGATGACATCATGTTATTCCCACTAGAAAAAAACATGGCAGTGGCGTTCTTTAATTTTATAAACCATATTTATGAATCCACCTCAATTGTAGTTACCACAAACAAAAAACCTACAGAATGGGCCAAAATGTTAGAGGATGAAGTTATTGCAACAGCGCTACTTGACCGGCTCCTTTTTAAGTGCGAAGTCGTTAATCTTACCGGCGACAGCTTTAGGCTTCAGAACCGGCAAACTTTCTTTGAATCTTAAAAATATTAAACTACTTTTGAAACGGACTCTGTATTTATTAGTGCCAATTTCTATGCACCATTCTTGCCATAAATACTGCATTCCATCTTACGAAAAACTCTGCATTCTTTATTACCGACTACAAGCAAACGAGAGAGACCGTAAGTTTCAGCGAACAAACGATCAATATTGGATTAGATGTTCACAAAAAGAACTGGTCTGTATCTATCTACTTAGGAAATACCTTTGTTAAAACGTTCCACCAGGAATCAACAGGTAGTGTATTGTTAAACCATTTAAAAACACACTATCCCCAAGGTAATTATCGTGCTTGTTACGAAGCTGGTTTCTGTGGATTTTCGGTACAACGAGAGTGGGTATTCATTGTGATGTAGTCAACGCCAGCGATGTTCCTCAAACCAGTAAGGGAATGCTCAGTAAAACAGATGCTTCGGATTCACGAAGAATTGGCGAAGCCTATGCAAAAGCAATGTTAAAGCCAATTTATGTACCCAGTAGTACCAATGAAGCTGACAGGAATTTAATCAGCTATCGGCAAAGGGTACAGAGAGATTTAAAGGCTAAAAAGCAGGGCATCAAATCGTGTTTGAATATTTTAGGATTGAAAATACCGATACAATACGATCAGCCCTACTGGACAAACAATTTTATCACTTGGTTAAAACAATTAGAGATTACGGATGTGAGTAACAAAATCACAATAGATTTTCTTATTGAAGATGTATCGATCTTGCGCAAACGGCTATTTGCAACCAATAGTCAAATACGGAAACTATCACAGAGCAAGCAGTATAAGGATACCTACATTCAGCTCACTTCTACTCCCGGCGTAGGTTTAATTACGGCAATGACCATGCTAACAGAAATAGGCGACATTAACCGCTTTGATAGTTTTGAGAAATTTAATTCATTTATAGGATTATGCCCCAGTGAATACTCATCGGGAGAACACGTTTATAAAGGAAAGATGACCACCAGAGGGCATAAAACAATAAGGGCTTTGATTATAGAATGTGCTTGGATCGCGATACGGAAAGATCCAGCACTAACCCTAAAATATCACGAGCTGATAAAAATAAAAACACCCAAAAGAGCCATTATTGTCATTAGTGGGAAATTATTATCCAGAATATTTACCATCTGGAAGAACAACAAAGAATATGTAACAGGGGTATTAAAATAACCAAAACGAAAATTGAATATATGTAAAGATTAAAAATTAAATTTCATTATTAATGCTATTGTACCACTTTAAGAGGCTGAATATAATTTCTTGAGACAGTTTGTGGACAATCATTAAAATTAAACTAACAGATACTTGTAACTTGATTACTAATAGGAGTCTGAAATTTTAATGTTTTTTTTCTAAATTTGTATTCAACAATAACGAAATAGTCCGAAAAACAGGCATAACTATTCTGTTATGCCCGTTTTAAGGGAATTTATTGCCCTTCTCTCTCTTGAAGGCCCATTTTATTCATAGGAGCCTCTTCGAAAATTACCAGCCCGGATTTTGGATCAGATTCTGGTTTTTGTCAATTTCGCCCTGTGGAATTGGCCAAAGCGTATGTTTTGATGTAGTTAATCTCGTTTGATTTCTTGAGCTTATGCGTTTTGAAGCACTTGAGGTATAGTCTGGTATGTCATTTAGATCTTTAACTCCTGCCCCAAAGCTCGGGATTGCTGGAACGTCTGTTGGGTTTTTAGCAGCTCCCACAATTGGCCCGTTTACTGCATCGTTGTAAATGCCCCATCTTATTAAATCAATAAATCTAACGCCCTCCATCGCAAATTCTACAGCACGTTCTCTTCTTACTAGTTGCCTTAGTACATCTTGGGTACCTAAAATTGTAATCGGCTGGCTAGCTCGGGTTCTAACAAGATTTATGGCCGATGTAACTGTTGCGTCAACTTGATTCAGTTCTATTTTTGCTTCCGCATAAGTCAATAAGATATCTGCATACCGCATTAAAATGTAACCAGATTTACCGGCAAATGCATTTTGAGCCGGATCGATATATTTTCTCCAGCAGTAGCCTACGCCACCAACTGCACCCGTTGAGCCAAATTGCCATACACTATTAGTGGACGAAACATAATCTGGGTTTCCCGCAACATTCACAAAAGCATTTGTAGTCCAGTTGTATCGGATAACTATATCAGAGTAAATGTTGTACTGAATGCGCTGAACCGGATTTTGGTATGGAAGGGACGCGTTCGCTCCTGTAGCTACATTAATTTCATCTCCGGGCATAAATATTGTCCAGCCGAGGCGTTTATCTCTGTTCTTTGAGGGATTAGCCGGATCATAAAGTGGAGATTGATCAATTCGCTTTCCATCGGTACATTCAAATTTATCAACCATCGCCTGGTTTGGGTAGTTGTTGCCGGAAGTGCCTAAAACTTGACGGGGAAGAAGCCCGATCTGTAAATAACTCAATGGGTTGGCATTGTCGGAAGGTAATTGGGTCATAAAAAGTATCTCATTTCCTGCATTTGCATTTTGTCCCGCAAGTGAAAATAGATTGTTAAATGTTGGGTTTAAACTGTAGGTATTGGCATCTATAACAGCTTTGGCCGTATTAGCCGCGGTCTGATAATCTTTCATCAACATTGCAATTTTAGCTTTTAACCCATATGCCACACCCTTATTTACCCGGCCCCGATCATTTTGTGCAGGTAACGAGCCCCAGGCTTCGTCCAGATCCTGATATAACCGAGCGGTAATCAGTGCCTTGGATATGCGTTTTTGTGTGTCATACTCAGAGGGAGCAAGTGGGGCCGTAAAAAACGGAACATCTCCAAACCAGACCATCAAATGATAATAAGACCATGCTCTTAATACCAGAGCTTCTGATCTCATTCTTTTGTAAGCTACTGTGGGAGTGGCTGTCTCCCCTGCTTTCATGCCTTCAAGAAAGCTATTTGTTCTCGAAATAAGTGCATATGCATTGCTCCAGGCTGATGCCGGAATGGCGTTTCCATTAACAAAAGGACCATTGTCGCCCAGGGCCATAAGATCCTCCTGATCGCTTCCTTTTCTGGAGAGGCCAAAATCTGTAGCCGCCTCAATCCTCTTTAGCAGCGGTGTATTGGTTGCCCCATAATTCCATTGCGCTCCGTTATATACACCGGTTAGCCCAAGTTTTATTTCGGCCTCGTTAGTTAGGAAATTTGTAGATGAAATGGTATCAAGCGGTTGAAGATCAAGGGTTTTTTTACAGCCCGAAATCGTTACGCCTATTATTATAATATAAAATATCTTCTTCATTTTAATGCTGATTAAAAATTAACATTTATTCCTGCGGTAATCGTTTTCATTAACGGGTAAAACTCTCCGTTTTGGTTATTCACTTCCGGATCAAAACCTTCCCAGAATTTAGTTATGGTAAACAGATTTTGGCCGCTAACAAACAATTTTGCATTTTTTACGTGGAGTTTGCTTAAAAGGGTTTCGGGTAGTTTGTAGGATAGATTTACGTTTTTTAAGCGTAAGTAGGCCGAATTCTTTACCCAGAAAGAAGAAGTAGTTCCATTTACGCCAATTGCAGGTAATAACCTGGGGAAAGTTGCATTTGGGTTGTCAGGAGTCCAATAATCTTTATGTACTTCTAACAAACCGGGAATAAAGTCTGCAGCATAAAAAGGGTAGGCCCCAGTTCCAGAAATGTAGTTTTCCTTTTTCCCTACACCTTGAAAAAATAATCCCAGTTCGAAGTTTTTGTAACTGAAATTGGCATTTAAACTGTATTCGTATCTTGGAAAGTTATTGCCAATAAAGGTACGGTCGCTCGGATCGATTTTTCCATCGCCATTTAAGTCTTTGTATTTAATATCTCCAGGTTTTGGTACGAAGAAATGGGTAGGAGAGGCGGCTATATCAGCATCAGACTGAAAGTAACCATCGGCTTGGTAACCAAAATAAGAGAATAATGATTGACCCACTGCTGTACGCACCGAACCACCATCAAGATATGGAACGCCGGGAAGACTGGTCACTTTGTTCTTTGAATCGGCAAACAGACCGGTTACATCAATTCCAAAATCACCAATTTTTTTGCGGAAATTCAAGGTGAGCTCATATCCGCGGTTTTCCATTGTTCCTGCATTAACATATGGCGCATTTAATCCCACATAAGTCGGGATCGGTTTAATTAATAAAATGTTACTAATCTCACGGATATAATATTCTCCTGTAAAAGTAAAGTACTTAGCAAAGGTAAGGTCGAGCCCTATGTTTTTCTGCTTTGATTTTTCCCAGGTTATGTTTGGGTTAGGCGCATCGAGTAAAGTATAACCTATATTGGTAACACCATTGAAATAAGCATTTAAACCTGAAGTATAGTTAGCTGCAAAAGGATAAATACTTGATAATGCCTGATTACCTAAACTTCCATAAGAAGCCCTGAATTTACCAAAACTAATTATATTGCTTAAACCTTCAAAGAAATGCTCTTTGCTGAATACCCAGCCGGCGGATGCTGATGGAAAAAAGCCCCATTGTTGATCCGCTGTCTGTGAAAACCTTGAAGAACCATCGTAACGTCCGTTTGCTTCCAGTAAATATTTTTCCTTGTAATTGTAATTAAATCTTCCAAAAAAACCAACAATGGCTGTCTGATAAGCACCGCCTGCATTAGTTTGATTCAACGTGCCCAGGTTTAAATAGGGCAGGTCCTGATTAGTGAAATCGGTTCTGGAGGCACTTATTCCACGGTAGCTAAACTGTTCATTCTGCACCCCTGCGAGAAATTTAAAGTTGTGTTCTTTTATAGCGCCTGTATAAGACGCCTGCGCCTGATAGGTTGTTCTAATATTTGTAGAGTAAGATTCGCTTAAACTGTTTGTGCCTGGCCATTTGTTTACCAGATCATAAGATTGGTTGGCTACGTTAGGTTGATAAATATCCACATTTTTAACCTGTGTTTTCGTGTTGGGTATCGACGATTCACGTGCAACAAAAGCTTCGATGTCTATATTCGTGATAGGTTTGTAGGTGAAGCCGATTTTGCCAAGTGTAGATTGTGTAATGGTATTCGAAGTACCGGCTGCTTCGGCCTGGGCAAGTGGATTTCTATTGTTGCTCTGGCCAGCGTTGCCATACATTCCATCACCAAATTTAGCACCACCTATAGGAATTAAACCTATAGCTTCGCGAATAATAAATTCGGGTGAGTTTGTTGAGGGAATAGTGGTGTTGTTTTGCGTAAAATTAAGTACGGCATTGAAGCTTAATTTATCATTTACTTTCAGGTCCGGGTTTATGCGGATGTCGGTTTTCGTATATCTGGTGTTTGGTATTAGTCCGTCCTGGCTCAGGTACGTTGCAGATGCGAACAATTTTAGGTTTTCACCACCTGCTGATACATTAACATTTTGATTTTGCATAAATCCAGAGTTGGTAAACAGCAATTTTACCCAATCGTTGTCAATTACATCCAGGTTGTTCGGTGGAGTAGTTGCATATTTATCTATAGTGGCCTGGTTATAAACAAAAGCATTTGGGTTACCGGTACTGTTTTGCTGAGCCACATTGCTGAGTTTCATAAAATCCAAAGCACTTGCTCTCTCAGGTATATTGGTTGCTTTTTGCTTGGTGTAAAAAGAATTATAGCTGATGCTTAATTCCTTCCCTTTTGCCCTTTTGGTACTTACTAAAATAACGCCATTTGCCGCCCTGGAGCCATATACTGCTGTAGATGCAGCATCTTTTAGTATTGTAATGGATTCAATGGCATTGGCATCAATATTATCCAGACTTGATACAACACCATCAACAAGAATGAGTGGGCCTTGTCCGGCATAGATAGAGCTTAAACCACGAATGTTAATGGATGCTCCGTCTGCTCCCGGTCGTCCCGATTGCTGTGTTACCGTTACACCTGGAGCTAAGCCCTGTAGCAGGTTACTGGAAGTAGACACCTGTCGCCTGGTTAGTTCCTCATTTTTAAGTGTGGTTACCGAACCTGTTAAATTCACTTTTTTTTGTGTGCCGAATCCTACTACAACTACCGCATCCAGATCATTGGTTTTGCTAACCAATGCTACCGAAAGGGTAGAAGACGTTACCGGAACTTCCTGGCTTACGTAGTTTATGGAGCTAAGTACAAGCAAACTTCCTTGTTTGGCCCTAATTGTAAAGGTTCCGGCTGCAGTGGTCGATGTTCCGGTTTTTTGACCCTTTACTACAATAGAAATGCCTTCGAGTGCCTTTCCAGATTGACTGTCGACAACCTTTCCTGTAACGGATACATCCTGCGCACGAACAAAAAGAACGCCCAGGATTAGCATTAAAAATAACAGTAGTTTTTTCTTCATAATATAATTGTTTTGTTGGTTCGCTTAACTCTTACGAATTAAGTTTTTAAAAGCTAAAATTAACTTATAATTATTTCACTAAGTAATAAATTATTTTAAT
>NZ_WKKH01000085.1 GCF_009674725.1 Pedobacter petrophilus
CCAAAAGGAATCTAAATTAATGCATCTCAAAAAAATATCTGACGAAAAAAAATCTCTAGTATACTATTGCAATTCCAGGTGTAATGTCCTTATTGCTGATGATGAAACAGCAAATCACTATGCCTTAATCAAAACTGCCTTGTTGCAAAAAGGTAAACCAATACCGGAGAATGACATGTGGATAGCCGCAGTATCAAAGCAATTTGACCTAAAATTACATACGAAGGATAAGCACTTTAAAGAAATCGACAGTCTGAATTTACAGAGCTGGTGACGTATAGGGATTTATTTATTATTTTTCCCCACGCTCGGTGCGGCTTGCGAAACCCCTGCGCACGTAAGCCAGCCCGTTGTTCTCGCTTTTAGCCTTTACGGAGTGGTGGCTGTCGGTTTCCTGCGACTTCGGAGGTGCTATTGAAGCTTTGAACGGCATTCCTTTCCTTTGCATTCATACATTTTGACGAATGCACACCCGAACTGAAGTTTTTAGTGTGCATTATCTATACTATACAATAGCAAAAATCTCTCTTAATGGTGCCATATCGCTGGCAACTTTTTCGTCCAGCATTTTTGCATAGAGTTGGGTGGTGCGGATATTGGTATGCTCCATCACTTTAGATACGCTTTCGATAGGTACACCATTCAAAAAAGTAATTGTAGTGGCAAAAGTGCGTTTGGCGATCCGGTTGCCGAGTGTCTTGACGATGCCCGACAGGGCGGCAATCTCCACCAAATATTCGTTCATTTTTTGGTTGCTGGAAACCGGCAGCGCCCTGTTCTGATTGACACAGAAAGAATGATCTTTATACGTTTCCAGAATATCAGCGGCTATGGGAATAAGCGGACAGCTACAGGCGTACCTGTTTTTTTTGCGATAGCTGAACAGCCACTTTTCCCCGTCAATACCTGTACGTATTTCAGTTTGTTTGAGTTTTTGCACATCCGCATACGACACCCCGTATAACAGCTAAAGAGGAAGAAATCCCGAACCTGTGAAAGTCTTGCGGTACTGTATTTTTTGCCCGCAATGTTTTGCAGTTCATCCGCAGTCAGGTATTCCCTTTGTACTAGTTTTGATTTCGGCTTATAACCAAAGAAGGGATCAGTGATGATCCATTTGTTTCTAAGACATATACGGACGATTTTTCCAAGATTTTTAAGGTGCTTACTGGCTGTATTGGTATCATTATCCTTTGAAGTGTGCAAGTAGAAATCAAAACCATCAATAAACTCATGGTCTATATTTCGGATGTTGAGGTCACCTGTTTGATATTTGAATAAAAGATATTCTTTAACGTGCTTTTCAAGCACTTTAAACCGTCTCAAAGTGCCCTCCGCATAATCTTCCTTTTCTACAAGTGCGGCCATGTTTGTATTATGGATTTTAATGGCCTCAATAATGGTGTGTGTTTTTTCGGCTTTGCCTAAGAATTTGCATTTAACGCTATCAGCGGTTATTGCAGTTCCGTCTACGTTTAGCTGGCTATGGGCTGCATAAACTTCGGCTTTAATATTTTCCAGATAGGCATTCAAAGTTTTAACATCTTCCTTCGTGCCAATAACTTTTCCGGCTTTTGCATTCCATCGCTCTGACTCGCAATTTCTGCTTGTTGACATCTCCGCACGAACTCCGTCCACTGTGATTCTTAAAAAGATAAAGTAAACAGCCCCTTTTGTGTAGTTTTTTGGCTTTTTCAAAAAGAAAAGCACCCTAAAATTAGTTTTCATAACGATAACATTAAGGTTAAACAAACATAGCTTTGCTTCTTAAAATACACAAGATGTTCAGTTTGTAACAACCTGTTCAATAGATCGTTATATGCCATTCGGTGAGTCAATTTAACCGTTTTGCCTTACTCACCGAATCACTCACCAAAGTTTTGTGAATTCATGCGATTTTTGGCAATTCCCTAAAAGCAAAAACCCTGCTAATCGTGCGATTGCAGGGTTTTATACATTTTGATAGTCTTTGGTGTGATCCCGCTGGGATTCGAACCCAGGACCACTACATTAAAAGTGTAATGCTCTACCAGCTGAGCTACGGAATCATTTCCTTTTGTTTAAGGAGGTGCAAATATAGAGATTATAATCAACCATGCAAATCTTTTATAAAAATAATTTTTTGGCTGATTTTTGTGTTCACTAAATGTTAGGCCAATTGTCTGATTTCTAAATTTCTATCTTCCTGTTGTCGCTTTAAAATTATTTTATCGCCTTCGGAATAAAGTTTAAAAAAGACTGAAATTGCGCCTTATGCTTGTTTTTATCGAGCTTGAAATAGAATGCGCCACGCCTCGAATTTGATTTATCTTTTTCTGTTTGCTTAATCAATAAACCACTCGCTGTGATCTTTCTGATAAAGTTTCTATTGTCGATTGGTGCATCATACACCTGCTCATACAATGCTTGTAATTGCGGAATGGTGAATTTTTTCGGCAATAACTCAAATAGAATAGGATGGAGGGCGGCCTGGTAACGGATTTTATCCATTGCTGCCTGTACCATTACATCGTGGTCAAAAATGAGTTCCGGTACTTCTTTAATCTTGAACCATTCGGCATGAAACTGATCGTTAATTTGAGTGCTGTATTTATTAATATCGATTAATGAAAAGTAAACTACAGAAACGGTACGCTCGATAGGATCTCGGTCTGGGCGGCCGTAGGCATGCAATTGTTCCAGGTAAACATCATGTAAGCCGGTAAGCTCCAATAAAATCCGCTTTGCGGCACCATCTAAATTTTCTTCTTCGCCAATAAAACCACCCATTAAACTCCATTGATCTTTAATGGGTTCGATGGCTCTCTTGATTACCAGGAGTTTAAGCTGATCGCCATCGTACCCGAAGATAATGCAATCTACTGCAACAAGAACAGGTTTTTGATTGATATATTTTGCCATTTTAGAAGAGCGTATTTAATTTAAGATCATGGTAATCATTTATAAAGCAAAGAACATTCGGGTAATCTTCAAATTCTTCTATACTGTGGGTGGTTGTGATCACCACACTTTTCATCCCTGCGTTTAAGGCAGATTCCACACCTTTCGGCGTATCTTCAAAAACGAGACAATCATCCGGGCTTAGCTGAAGTGCAGCTGCTGCTTTTAGAAAGGTCTCTGGATCTGGTTTGCTAATGGTTACATCATCTGCACTCACTATGGCTTCCAGGTAATCGCGGATTTTCAATCCATCGATCACAAAATTGATATTAAAAGGAATTGCTGCGGAGCCAATAGCCATTTTGATGTTGCGTTTTTTAGCTTTTTCTAAAAAATCTGCCAGGCCATCAATTAAAGCCAGGTGAGGGAAATAGCCTTCCTGGTACCGTTTCTCTTTATCGAAAGATAGTTTTTTAACTTCTTCATCACTAAATTTACCTTTGCCAAAAACCCTTGCTAAAACTTCATGATTTTTGCCATACATTTCTTTTTTAACGGTTTCAAAATCCAGATTGGCACCCAAATCTTCATTCATAACCGAACGCCAGGCCATGGTATGATATTTCATGTCATTGATCATAGTGCCATTTAAATCGAATAAAAAAGCCTTGGGTTTAAAGTTGAGGGTATGCATATTAGGTACAAAATTAGGTGATTTTTTAATGATGCATCAGGCCACGCATCAATATTCTTACAATTATAATTATAATCGTCATGGCAACGATAATATATTTTCTTAATTTAGCCCTAACCAAAATAAATCTCTATGAAAAAAATAATGCTTAGTGCAGTACCTTTAGCAACATTATGTTTAGCTGTTTCACTATATTCTTGCAACCCGAAGGCTGATAAAGGTACTGAAGCCACCACGCAGACAGATTCTTTAAAATATAATACCACCGTTGATGGTAAGGCCGTTACACTTTATACTTTGAAAAATGCCAATGGTGCTACCGTAACCATAACCAATTACGGCGGAAGAATTGTTTCTCTTCTCGTTCCAAATAAAGATGATAAATTAACTGATGTAGTGTTAGGCTATGATAGCATTGGTGCTTACCGGAAAAAAGGCGAACCGTTTTTCGGTGCTTTAATTGGCCGGTATGGAAACAGAATTGGAAAAGGAAAGTTCACGTTAAATGGCGAACAATACACCTTACAATTGAATGATGGCCCAAATACATTACACGGTGGAACCGATGGTTTTTATGCTAAAGTTTGGGATGCTAAGCAAGTAGATGGGAAAAAACTGGAACTTGCCTATGTTTCTAAAGATGGTGAAGCGGGTTATCCTGGAAAGCTTGATGTAAAAGTAGTTTATACCCTAACGGATGATAACGCTTTGCAGATTGATTATACCGCTACAACGGATAAAGCAACAGTGGTTAATTTAACTAATCATGCTTATTTCAACTTAAACGGTGAAGGAAATAAATCTATTTTAGATCACGAATTAATGATTGCAGCGGATGCGATTACACCTGTTGATTCAACATTAATTCCGACAGGAAAATTGTTGCCGGTAGCAGGTACTGCCTTTGATTTTACCAAAGCCAAAACCATTGGAAAATCTATCGAAGAAACCAATGAGCAATTGAAATTTGGTAAAGGTTACGACCATAACTTCGCGTTAAATAAACACGATGACAAAACGCCTGATGCTACGGTAAAAAGTGCTTTAACGGGAATTAAAATGGAGATTTATACTTCAGAACCTGGTTTGCAGTTTTACAGCGGGAACTTTTTAACTGGTGCTGATAAAGACGGTAAGGGTGGAAAATCTTACCCGTTCCGCTCGGCAATTTGCCTGGAAACACAACACTTTCCTGATGCGCCGAACCACCCGAATTTTGCAAGCACAGAATTAAAACCTGGCCAAACGTATAAAACATCAACTACTTATAAGTTTTCGAAATAGTGATTTTTAAACCTCGCAGGCTTTATAACCCTGTGAGATTTACATGGTATTAAAACCTCGCAGATTGAACACTTGCGGGGTTTTTAGTTTGGAGCACAAACCCGGGTAAGCTAAACCCGATATACGCGAATGCCGGTTTTTTCTACCGGCAGCAGCATTAGCGGGACTACAGGAACCGATTATTTACTGGATTTGCTTTCCAAAAAAAACATAAAATACATGATTGTGCATAACAGTTGCCTGTTTGAAACGGGCTATTTTAGCTTTATAGATTCTAACCATAACAAGATGCAGATATTTCAGTGCACCAGCGTAAATCGGAGGGAGATTTTTAATAGATGAGAGTAGGTTTATTTGTTCCCTGTTACGTAGATCAGTTTTATCCAAATGCGGCCATCGCCACCTTGAAATTGCTTCAGAAACTGGGTGTAGAAGTCCATTATCCAACCAACCAAACCTGTTGCGGCCAGCCAATGGCGAACTCTGGTTATGAGCATTTGACTAAAAACTGCAATAGTTTATTTATTGAAAATTTCGCAGAGTTTGATTATATCGTTTCTCCATCAGGAAGTTGTGTGCTCCACATTAAAGACCACCTTCATGATGAAACACGGGAGGGTGATGCACAAGGCATTCGCAAGAAAGTTTATGAACTGGTGGAGTTTTTAACAGATGTTTTGAAGGTGGAAAAACTAACCGCTTCTTTTCCGCACAAGGTGGGGTTACACCAGAGTTGCCATGGCCAGCGGGGTTTACATTTATCATCGATGACGGAACTGGTTGATCAGCCTTTTTCTAAACCCATGCAGTTATTAAACCAGGTGGAAGGATTGGAAATTATTGAGCTTACCCGCCCGGATGAATGTTGCGGCTTCGGTGGTACATTTTGCGTGGCAGAGGAAGCCGTATCCGCAAAGATGGGCAAAGACAGGGTGGAAGACCACCTGATGAATGGCGCAGAATTTATTACCGCTGCAGATATGTCTTGCCTGATGCATATGGAGGGTATTTTGAAGAGAAAGAAAAGTAATGTGAAAGTGCTGCATATTGCAGAAATATTAAATGCTGGATAGGATGAGTACGACAAGCGGCATTAAACACCCCGAATTATCTGACATCTTTAACCGGGATGAGGAACGCGTAAACTGGCATGATGATACGCTTTGGTGGATCAGGGCAAAACGCGATAAGGCTGCTCACAGCATTTCTGAGTGGGAATTGCTTCGGGAAACAGCATCGCAAATTAAAGATAATGTGCTTTCTAATCTGCACAATTATCTGGTAGAATTTGAAGCTAAAGCGCAGGCCAATGGCATTGTTGTCCATTGGGCAGCGAATGCCGAAGAACATAACAAAATTGTACTTTCTCTGTTAAAAGCCAAAGGTATTAACCAGATGGTTAAGAGCAAATCGATGCTGACAGAGGAATGCCATTTGAACGAATACCTGGAAAAAAACGGGATTGATGTGATTGATTCTGACCTTGGCGAACGGATTGTGCAGCTGGCAAAAGAACCACCAAGCCACATTGTATTGCCCTGTATCCATAAAAAGAAGGAAGAGATCGGTCAGCTTTTTCATGAGCATTTAGGAACCGCCGAAGGAGTTTCAGACCCCCAGGTATTGACAGAAACAGCAAGAATCCATTTGCGGGAAACGTTTTTAACCAGGAGATCTGCACTTACGGGTGTAAATTTTGCCATCGCAGAAACGGGCGAATTTGTGGTTTGTACCAATGAAGGAAACGCGGATATGGGTGCTCATCTGGCCGATATTCACATTGCTTCTATGGGCATTGAAAAGTTACTCCCGAAGAAAAAACATTTAAGCGTTTTCCTCAGGTTGTTAACCAGAAGCGCTACCGGACAGCCGATCACCACTTATTCTAGTCATTTTAAAAAGCCTAGAAAAGGCCAGGAAATGCATATTGTATTGGTTGACAATGGCAGGAGCGTGCAATTAGGACGTGAAAGTTTCCGCAATTCATTAAAATGTATTCGCTGTGGTGCTTGTATGAACACTTGTCCGGTTTACCGGCGCAGCGGCGGCCATAGTTACCACAACGCTATTGCTGGTCCGATTGGGGCAATTTTGGCGCCAAACCTGGATATGAAAGAATATGCAGATCTGCCTTTTGCTTCAACCCTTTGCGGTTCTTGTACCAACGTTTGTCCGGTGAAAATTGATATTCACGATCAGCTTTATAAATGGCGACAGGTTATTGTGAAAGAAGGGCATTCGCCTGCTGCAAAAACGATTGCTATGAAGGTAATGGATTTTACTTTGTCATCTCCAACGCGCTTTAAATTAGCTGGTAAAATTGGCCGGTGGACATTGAAGAATGCGCCGTTCACGGTTAATAATCAACTAAATCTCTGGTTTAAAAATAGGGAAATGCCTACGCCACCTAAAGAATCTTTTTCTGAATGGTTTAAAAAGAATAATAAATAAGGAACCACAACATTATAAACGAAATAGACAAGCTATAATAATTAACCATGAGCAGAGCCACAATATTATCAGCCATTCTAAATAACCAACCTCAAACCACCACCTTACCTGTGGATTTACAGTTTGATTCTCCTGCTAAATCTGTAGTGACAGACAAATTCGTACAGATGATTAATTTCATCGGCGGACGGGTTGTTACCATCCAAAAAGTAGAAGACATTAATTTATATGCTTTAGAGCATTACAACCCGGGCGCAAGGCTATTAAGCCCCATGAAGGAACTGGATTTTTATACGCCATTTACCGGGGAAGAAGATCCGCATGAATTCGTGAATGCTGAGTTGGCGGTTTTTGAAACGCATTTCGCTGTTGCGGAAAATGGTGCGGTTTGGATTACGGAGGATAAAATGGGGGCAAGGGTGTTGCCATTCATTACGCAACATTTAGGGATGCTGGTTCGCGAAGAAAATATTGTAGCCACCATGCATGATGCTTATGGCGTGATCGGAGATGCCGATTATGGCTTTGGTACTTTTATCGCCGGGCCTTCTAAAACAGCTGATATTGAACAATCTTTGGTGCTGGGGGCGCACGGTGCCAGAAGTATGACGATATTTTTATTGAGGAGTGGGATGTAAGGGATTTTTGCAAACTTAGCTTGAGCAAAACTATTTTAAAGATAAGTTTGATTTTATAAATGTTATTAACCATCTGAGGTGTATAAATTTATAAAAGTTCAGCAGTTTGTATAGCAGCACGTTAGAAATTAACCATACAAGGCATATAAGTTTCATATAAGCGAAAAGGGTATATTTTTCATCCATACCTTAGATGGTAAACATTTTCCGATTAAATGATTTTTGCAAAAGTGGAAAATAGCGTCTGCAGTGATCTTTTTGATTTGGGGAATTATAACTTCTGATTGCTGAAAAAATTGATTTTGATTGGTTGAATAGGCCCTGAACTAAATTCAGGGTGACGGCCGTTAATAGTTTATGCCTTATATCATATAGGGCTCAAGTGCAGCTGGCCCAGATAAACAACAGGCAACGAATACAGGCTTCAACTATTTGAGACATATAAGTTTTTCATATAAGCTAAACGGCTTATATTT
>NZ_WKKH01000086.1 GCF_009674725.1 Pedobacter petrophilus
CCTGCAGAATTGGAACTTGACATTATCTCAGCTATACATTATGTTTGAGGATAGAATAAAGCTGCATTTGCAAAATGATTAAACTGGCTGACACAGTTCAATTTACACTACCTAATCATTTCGTTTTAAACGATTTATCTTTGCTCTTTAATCTTGCTCCTTGTTCTTTGCTCTTTAATCTTTGCTCTTTAATCTTTGCTCCTTGTTCTTTGGTCTTTAATCTTTGCTCCTTATTCTTTACTCTTTATTCTTTCCTCCTTATTCCTTTATCTCTAAAAAAATCCCATTCTGTTGGAATCCAGTTTTAGGAAGATGAACAATAAAATGGTAAAGCTCCAGAGAGACGAACCTCCATAACTGATCAGCGGTAGTGGAATCCCTATCACCGGAATAATGCCGATCGTCATCCCTATATTGATGAAAACATGGAAAAATAGGATACACGCCACACTATAGCCATACACCCTCGAGAAAGTGGAACGTTGCCTTTCTGCAAGGTTTATCAACCTCAGGAGTAAGAATATATATAGTGCGATCACTACTGAACAACCAAGGAAACCCCATTCTTCACCAATTGTAGAGAAAATAAAATCTGTACTTTGTTCCGGAACATAGCCATATTTGGTTTGTGTACCCTGTAAAAATCCCCGCCCCATAGCCTGACCTGAGCCAATCGCAATTTGCGACTGGATAACATTATAACCTGCACCTTTATTGTCGGTTTTTAAACCCAGCATCAATTCAATCCTGCTTCTCTGGTGCGGCGCCAATACCTTTTCGTATGCTACCTTAATTAGAAATAAATAGCCTATTGCCAGCACCGTTACGAGTACTGTAGAGAAGATGATTTTTTGCTTCCTCCTGTTGTTGTAGATGAAAAGACCGGCAATCGTGGAAATGATCAGGATCAGGATGTAGGTAGGAACTAAGAAATCGGCGATGAATAATACAATCATTCCTAAAAAAATCAGGAGAAAATAACCAGATAATCCTTCACGATATAGCGGGAACATAAAAGCGAGAAACACTAGTGCAGAGCCTGTATCGGGCTGCAGCATAATTAATATCAAGGGCGCACCTACAATCAGCGCTGCTATTCCAATGGATTTAAAATCTCTGAATTTTGGGTTAAAACTGCCTACATATCTGGCCAGTAGCAAAGCCGTACCGAATTTGGCAAATTCTGCGGGCTGTAATTTGAAGGAGCCAATGGCAATCCAGGCCTGGTTTCCGGCAACTTTATTTCCGATTACCAAAACGGCGAGGAGCAAAACCAATGTTCCCCCGTAAATAAAAGGAGAGAAAACATTAAATACCCGTCCATCGAAAAGAAGTATGGCCAGACCCAATACCAATCCGGTTAGCACATAAATCAGCTGCTTTCCATAAAGGGTGTTGAAACTGAATACATCTGATTTTTCAGGCGGAACCGATGCGAAGATATTGATAAAACCGACTGTACATAAGGCAATATAGATTAACACAGTAATCCAATCCACATTAAAAAAGAAGCGGTTGCTCTGTTGTTGCTGCATGCTAGTGGTTGATTGCTGGTTTATCAGTTACGGTTAATGGCTTCAGCGTTTTTGGTTTGGTGGCAATTGTTTGTGTTATGGTAGCAGCCTTTATTCTGATGCTATCTTTTGCTTTTTTAACTGAATCTGCTTTTTTATTGGATACGCTATCGGCCTTTGAAGGTTTTGTCTTTTTTGTTTTATCTACAATTGCTGGCAGTAAATTGGTTTCTGAAAAAGCCTTAACTGTATATCCGTTTGCTTTTGGTTTAATAGAGTCTGTTAAGTATTTTTCCACGATAAAGCTGGATATCGGAGCAGCATAGGAGCCACCAAAACCACCGTTTTCTACAATAACTGCTATTGCGATTTTCGGGTTCTCCATTGGTGCAAAACCAATAAAAACTGAATGATTCTTTCCATGTGGATTTTGCACTGTACCTGTTTTTCCACACATCACAATATTTGGAATTTTCGATTCCTTAGCTGTACCCCAAGGACTATTCACTGCATCCCTCATCCCTTCAATTACAGGTGCAAAGTATTGCTCATCTATACCAACAAAATTTTTCTCCAAATACTCTTTCTTCACTAATTTCTTATCACCTATACCTTTAATCAAGTGTGGTTTAAGGTAATAACCGCGATTTGCTATCGCAGCCATAACGTTAGCCATCTGCAAAGGGGTAGAAGTAATTTCTCCCTGGCCAATCGCCTGGGAGATTACAGTTGTATAACCCCAACGGTTGTTATATTTCTTATTGTAATAGTCTGCTGTATAAAATATGCCTTTTTTTTCGAAAGGCATGTCGATACCTAGTTTCTGACCGAAACCCCACTTGGAAATTTGCTCTTGCCAGTGAGCATAGGTTTGACGCTGTTTTTTCATTCCATTTTTGGTAATGATATTTTGGAAAACGTGACAAAAATAGGTATTACAACTTCTGGCAATTCCACGTTGCATATTAATTGTTCCATCAACGTGTTCACATCTTATTTTTTGTCTTCCTGCCATGTAATAGCCAGGGCAGTTGAAGGTGGTATTTGGATTGATTGCCCCATCTTGCAAAGCCACCAGTGCATCTACAGGTTTAAAAGATGAGCCTGGTGAATACTGTCCCGCAATCGGGCGAACGATTTGAGGTCGATACGGGTTTGCAAGCAATCCCATGTAATTTTTACCCCAATCTTTACCAACAAGTTGATTCGGATCATATCCCGGACTACTTACGAATGCAAGGATTTCACCTGTCGACGGCTCTATGGCCACAATCGCACCAACTTTATTTTTCATTAGTTCTTCGCCAAGCTTTTGAATGCGAATATCTAATGAAGAAATTAAACGTTCACCTGAAACGGCATTCACGTCATATTTGCCTTCTGAATAGCTTCCTTTAGGAATGTTTTTTGCATCGTAAAGCATATTGATTACACCCTTTTCTCCTCGTAAGAAATCTTCATATGAACGTTCAAGACCACTTTTTCCTATGAAGTCTCCAGGCTTATAGTAACCTTCAGATTTTTCAATGTCATCTGGATTAACTTCTTTTACATAGCCAAAGAGCTGTCCGGCAATGCTGTCAGGATAATGCCTGATGGTTCTGTCCTGGGTTCTAAAACCGGGAAATCTATACATGATTTCCTGAAGTTGGGCATAAGCTTGTACCGAAATCTGACGTTCAAAAAAAGTAGCTTGATAGGCTGATTGTGCCCGAGATTTCTTTAACTTTTTACGTACATCTGCTACTGAAATTTCCAGTGCTTGTGCTAATGCCAGGGTATCAAATGTTTTAACCTCGCTGGGTGTAACCATCAAATCATATACCGGCTCGTTTTGAACAATTACTTTCATATTCCGATCCAGGATGGCACCACGGGCCGGGAATTTATAAATTTTACGTAGCACGTTACTTTCTGCAGAAAGAAAGTATTTATCGCTCACAATCTGGATATAAAATAATTTTCCCAGTAAGATGATTGCGATTACAATAAATAATCCTTGAATGATATATTTTCTGTTAAATAATTGATCCATTAGCGGGAAGTTCTTTTATAGAAGATAAACTCTACTAAAAAAATAATAAGCAGTGTAAAGATACAACTTAAGCCGCATCTCATTAAGGTGTAACCAATTTCAGTTAACCTAAATGTTTCTAAAAAGAACAGCACCAAATGATGGGCAATAACACAAAGAAAAGCATAAAGCGAAAACCACTGGAAGCCCATATAACTTAACGATGGTTCCGGGTCATCAATTGCGTCGCGGTTTAAACTTATCGAAATAAATGATATCCTGACAAAGGCAAGCACTACGCACGCGGTAGCATGTACCCCCATAGTATCATAGAATGCATCAAGTGTTAAGCCCGTTCCAAATGCCAATAAATAGAGTAAAATGTTCGGTATCCCGAAGGGTAAAAGCAATAAAAAGAGGATGTAAATAAAAGGAGTGGAAAGGTCATAAAAACCCATGTTTTTGAGCAGAAAAATCTGAACAAAAAGCAGGATAAACCACCTGATTAAATTTACGATTATGATTCTGCTATTCATTCGGTTTAACTAAACTTTCTAAGGCTTTTTGTTCTTCAGCTCTTTTATCTTTAATTACGTACACATATTGTAAGGTACTGAAATCGGTAGCGAGATTTAATTCGCCAGACAGGAAATTATCATTGGTGGCCACGTTTGGCTTGATCACTTTTCCGACGAAAATGCCGGCAGGGAAAGATCCATAACCAGAAGTGACAACAGAATCTCCCACATACATTTTAATGTGATTGGGAACTTCCTTGATAAATGCTTTTTTAATGTCGAAATTTCCTTCGCCCCAAACTAAAGAGCCTAAAGCATGATTTTTCTTTAAGGTTACGCTGATTCGGGTATCCTTATGAAGGAGGGATTGGATTGTGGCCAAATGTTCGGAAACATCCCTGATCAAACCAACTATACCACGTTGAGGGGCAATTACAGCCATTCCATTTTTTATCCCATCCAGACTTCCCTTATTAATCGTCATGATGTTATTGCGTAGTGTAACAGAATTCTTAACCACCTTGGCCGCCAGATAGGTGTATTGCTGATTGGTTATCGTATCAACAATCTTAACATCCTTAGCTGTATCTACAGTAGTTAAGGCGAGTAAATTGGTTCTAAGTTTAGCGTTTTCGGCTGCTAAACTATCATTCACCATTCCCAGATTTAAATATCTTTTGAAAATATTTAGTCTTTCATATGCGGTACCAACTATCTCGTTAGATGAATTTAAGGTGACACTTCTCTGGTAAGAATTATTTTTTACGGTGAGGTAAATCCCAATAAGGAAAAAGATAATAAATAAGAAAAATGCGTTGTATCTACTTACGAATATCCAAAGGTTACGCATTTGAGTTAAAAGTTGAGAGTTAGTCAGTTAACAGTTTTCAGTTTGAACGAGCCTAAACTAAAAACTGTTAATTGAAAACTAAATTATTGCATTAAGAATTTATAGCCGCCAATGTTCTTTAAGGCAATACCTGTTCCACGAACAACCGCACGAAGTGGATCTTCGGCAACATGTACCGGCAATTTCGTTTTTGCCGCAACACGTTTATCCAGGCCTCTTAATAATGCACCGCCACCTGTTAAATAAATACCAGTCTGGTAAATGTCTGCAGAAAGTTCTGGAGGCGTAATCTCTAATGCTTTTAAAATAGCTTCTTCAATTTTAGAGATGGATTTATCTAAACAATGTGCAATTTCTGTATAAGAAACAGTGATTTGTTTCGGAACACCCGTCATCAAATCACGGCCTTGAACTGCAAAATCTGCAGGAGCATCCTGTAATTCGGGTAAAGCTGCACCTACTTCAATTTTAATTTTCTCTGCCGTACGGTCACCAATCATAATGTTATGTTGGCGACGGATGTAGTTTACGATATCAGAGTCAAAGTTATCTCCCGCAACGCGGATAGATTGATCGCATACAATACCAGATAGGGCGATTACAGCAATCTCGGTAGTACCACCACCAATATCAATGATCATGTTACCCATCGGTTCTTCAACGTCGATCCCAATACCTACAGCAGCAGCCATTGGCTCGTGAATTAAATAAACTTCTTTGGCTCCTGCAATCTCAGCAGAGTCACGCACCGCACGTTTTTCTACTTCCGTAATACCAGACGGAATACAAATTACCATACGTAAAGATGGAAACATCCAGCCTTTACCACCATTTAACATCCGGATCATTCCTTTAATCATCGCTTCAGCAGCGTTGAAATCGGCAATTACACCATCTTTTAAGGGACGAACGGTTTTGATATTATCATGGGTTTTACCTTCCATTTGCATCGCCTGACGGCCAATTGCAATAACTTTGTTTGTAGTACGATCGAATGCTACAATAGATGGTTCATCTACCACAACTTTGTCGTTATGTATAATCAGGGTATTCGCAGTACCTAAATCGATGGCAACTTCCTGCGTAAACCAATTGAATAATCCCATGTATGAGTTATATTTCTTTAAATTGTTAAATCTATACTATTCCTAATGTAAAAATAGCTTTTTTATTGCTCTTAGTATTATTTTCTTTAGCAATCAGCTGAAAGATTAAAGCAGAAAGCTTAAAGCTGTGGAGAATGTGCTTTAGGCTTTTCGCTATCTACTTAAACTAGTGTTTAAAGTGTCTAACACCTGTGGTTACCATTGCAATGCCTTTTTCATTTGCTTTTGCAACAGAATCTGCATCTTTAATTGAGCCACCTGGTTGTAAAACGGCAGTGATTCCCGCTTCAGCAGCAATTTCTACACAGTCTGGGAAAGGAAAGAAAGCATCTGATGCCATTGCGCAACCGGTTACACTGAAACCAAATGAAGCCGCTTTGTCGATCGCCTGTCTTAAAGCATCAACACGTGAGGTTTGACCCACGCCGCTTGCAATTAACACATCATTTTTCACCAAAACGATGGTGTTAGATTTTGTGTGTTTCACAATTTTATTGGCGAAGTATAAGTCTTTTAATTCTTGTTCGGTTGGCGCTTTATCGGTTACGGTTGTCATTTGCTCCGGACCTTCGATAATTAAATCTTTATCCTGCTCTATAACACCATTTAATAAGGTTTTGAACTGTTTCTTGCTTAATTCTACATCATTGCGTTGCAAAATCACGCGGTTTTTCTTTTTGCTGAATAACTCAACAGCTTCCGGCTGATAAGAAGGTGCAATCAATACTTCGAAAAATAATTTGTTAATTTCTTCAGCAGTTGCAAGGTCAACCTCAACATTGGTAATTAACACACCACCAAAAGCAGAAACCGGATCGCATGCTAATGCATCAAGCCACGCTTGTTTTACCGTTGGGCGGGAAGCAATACCACAAGCATTGGTGTGTTTTAAGATTGCAAATGTCGGATCTTCGAATTCGTCGACTAAAGCAACAGCAGCATCAACATCTACCAGATTATTATATGAAAGTTCTTTTCCGTTCAATTTAGTAAACATGGCATCTAAATCGCCATAAAACACCGCACCCTGATGTGGGTTTTCTCCGTAACGCAAAGTTTTAGCATCTGTAACACTTTGTTTGAAAACAGGAAGAGGCTCTTCTTCATTGAAATAGTTGAAGATAGCAGTGTCGTAGTGAGAAGAGGTATGGAAAGCTGTTTTCGCGTAAGATTTACGTTGTGCTAATGTGGTTTCACCATTTTGCGCTTCGAGTCGAGCTTGCAAAGTAGGGTAGTCATTCTTAGATGCGATAATCACCACATCATTAAAGTTTTTTGCTGCAGCACGGATTAACGAAATCCCACCGATATCGATTTTTTCGATAATTTCTTCTGGTGTTCCGCCAGCTTTTACGGTTTCTTCAAATGGATATAAATCAACAATAACCAAGTCAATTTCCGGAATATCGTATTCTGCAATCTGTTCCTGATCGCCAGTTAAAGCCCTTCGATTTAAAATTCCGCCGAAAACTTTTGGATGTAAGGTTTTCACGCGACCACCTAGAATGGATGGGTAACCAGTTAGATCTTCAACAGCCGTAACCGGTAAATTTAGATCTTTAATAAATTGTTCTGTTCCTCCGGTAGAGAATAATTGAACCCCTTGTGCGGCCAATAATTTCACCAATGGCTCCAAACCATCTTTGTAATATACTGAAATTAAAGCGTTTTTGATCTTAATAGACTGACTCATTTTACTGTAAAATTTGAGCCGCAAAGGTAGTAAAAGAGGATTGGTTTTTTGGTATGTTATGGGTGTAAAAAATGCAGGGCTGTGTATGGAGCAGATTACATTGATTTTTAGGGTACTCCAGCAAGTTTTGGTTGTAGGGTGTGCCGCCGTAAATCATTTGGTTGAGGAAAGATCTATCCTAAAGTTGGACATCTCATCTATGGGTTGATTTTATGACTCGCCGAAAACATTTTTCCTCTACGCTTGGCTTGCCCCGGCTGGCCGCCGAAGGGCTCTTACTTTTTTGCTTGATCAAAAAAGTAACAAAACCGAGCTTTTCTGCGAGCTCATGAATGCCTGTAAAAACATGAACAACTTATGAATAAAATCAAGGCTTTGAACTGATGT
>NZ_WKKH01000087.1 GCF_009674725.1 Pedobacter petrophilus
GTCAGCTATGACAGGCCAAATCCCCGAGGGGGGTCAGTATGGTGCATTACTGGGGTCAATATTGCCAGAATATCCATCTACTACTTTCTTAGCCAACATATCGAAAAAATTTGCAAGGTTTGAAAAAGAAAATACTCATTTCTTGCATATTTTAATGCAAAAATTATGCCAAATATTATTTTAAATAACTGTAAATCAAATAGTTATATAGTTTTTAAGGGTCGACTAATTAACAACTGATTAACAGCGACATATAGTTCGAACTTAAAATCATTAGCGTTTATGTTTGGCAAGCATTTCGGTTATCCTGCTTTTAAAGTCGGCCGGGAGGTGCTATACGACAATATAAGAAACACCGTCGAGCGGGGTGTGGTCGAAAAAGGAGTTGATTTCCTCCAATCCACCAGCGGACGCACCGATGGCTATAGTGTATTCGGGGTTTTTCATTTTAAATTACTGTATTGTCTATTGGGCAAGATCAATCTTATCGATCGAAAAAAACAGAATGATTTGTCCTTGTGAAAAAGAAGGGCAATAAGAAAATTATGTGATTAAAGGTAGGTATTTATACCTGGTAAATGTTATTTACGCCCTTTCGTTTCCCCTGCCTGATCTTAACAGATGCTTATCTTTCCTACAATAGCGAAAATTGGAGTAGTATCTTTTGATATTTAGACGGAATACATCATAAAGCAAAGTAACGCACAGCAACATTACCGGAATCAAAAGCGATCTAAAACTTATAAAGGTGTAAAGATAAGCGCCCGATAGTGCACCAAGCATAAAGCAAAGGATTATGGAAACCCTGAGTTTGATTTTGGAACGTAGCTCACCCTGTGCTGCATAATTATCCGTCCTGAGCTGCGCAAGCTCTATCCCCAGATCCGTGAATGTTCCGGTAAGGTGTGTGGTGCGAACAACGGAACCTGAAATTACCGAAACCAATGCATTCTGCATCCCCATTGCAAAAAGGAGACTCCCTGCAAAAAAATTACCCGAAAAACCCAAATATTTTATCCATGGTGAAAGCGTACAAAAAAGCAGTATCAAAGTCTCTAAAACGATAGAAATGGCAAAAGAAAACCTGGCGTTATGACCGATCTTGGTTACAATCAGGCTGCTAGTGAAAGCTCCGGCATGAAAGAGTACCATCCATGTTGCTACTAGCTTGGCCATTGACCAATTCTGCCTAGCAATACCTTCTGCAAAAAGCGCGGCATGTCCGGTAACATTTGTGGTCAGCGCAGAAAAGCCCAGAAACCAAGCTGCATTCACAAAACCTGCAGTCATGCTCAACAACACCGCCAGTTTCAGGTTGTGCGAATAGGTTCTCTTCACTCCAAAATGTCTCAGCATGGATAATTTCCTGGTATTAATTAAAAACGAAATAGCCTATCGTATTCTATTTCTTCGACATCAAACCTGGCGTAAGGAAATTTTTTCCCATCTACTATCCAACTGGCCTCAGCTAATACGGGAATGATAACGGAATTGATTTCTCTGTAACCCGAAAGACTGATTACCCAGGTTTGAAGAACATCATTCATATATATTTTGGTCGATAATGTTACAATCTCATCCCTTTCATTAAAGGATACTAGATAATTTAAGTCTACTCCATTCACATTGACCTCAAGCCTCGCGTTTTTAGAATCAATTGCAAACCACATTCTATTTTGATCCTGCAGAAAATTTGTCGGAAACCATACACTTTCCGCCAACCACCTCAGCAACTCTCCATTATCGAATTTCTCGCCCTGCCGTTAACAACTCTCAGTGCATCAAACAGAAAGACCTCCAGTTTCCCCTTACCATTGATATACATGTCCCTCGTGCTGAATAAAGCAGTGTTGCCCTTCCAGATAAATCCAGCTGGCACCGTGGTAAAATATTGTTCGCCACGGATCGGGATCCATGCCTTATCCAGAGCGGTTTTGAACTGGCCACCATGTTTTAAACGAATTGTCCCGGGGTAAATTGATCCTTCTTTAAGCACCAGTCTGAAATATTTCTCAACCGGCGAGGGAAGGCCTGAAAGTTGACCAAAGTTAAAAACCTTGGCCGCAGATTTATCCCTAAGAGAGAACAACCTGTTAAGCTGAGTTTTATAGCGCCAATTGGATAGTAGTACAAAAAGTGAATACAAAACTAAGACGGCAATTACCAGGTAGACAGAGATGATCATTTCCTTATTTTCTTAATGCCATTGCTTTATTATACTCGTAATTCATCCGCCCGATGTGCAGAACTGATATCTCCTGAGGGCATTCTACCTCACAAGCCTCAGTGTTGGAACAATGTCCGAAACCTTCGGCATCCATCTGCCCGACCATTTTAATTACGCGGTCAGCGGATTCCAATTTTCCCTGTGGCAAAAGTACCAGATGGGATATCTTGGCAGAAGTAAACAGAGCCGCACTTGAGTTTTTGCAGGTCGCCACACAGGCACCGCAACCTATACAGGCCGCTGCATCAAAAGCAGCTTCGGTCACTTCGTGGGCAATAGGAATACTATTTGATTCGGGTGCCTGACCTGTAGATGCTGAAATATAACCACCTGACTGTATGATATGGTCAAAAGCAGAGCGGTCAATTTTCAAATCCCTTAACACTGGGAAAGCCGCCGCACGGAAAGGTTCAATATAAACGGTTTCCCCATCTTTAAAACTTCTCATATGCAACTGGCATGTGGTTGTTCCCGTGAGGGGTCCATGGGCCCTACCATTGATCATCATGCCACATGCGCCGCAGATTCCTTCTCTGCAATCGTGGTCAAATTCAATGACCCGTTCCCCTTTGCTGATCAATCTTTCATTCAATAAATCAAGCATTTCCAGGAAGGACATGTGCTCAGAGATCCCGTCAACTTCGTAGCTTACCATATTTCCTTTTGATTCCCTATGCTCCTGACGCCAGACTTTCAGATATAATTTCATAACAATAAATTTCTTAGTGATTAACTATTTATAACTCCTAACAGTAAGCTGTACTGTCTCAAAAACCAATGGTTCCTTGTGCAGTTCGGGCTCAGCCCCTTCACCTTTCCATTCCCAGGCCGACACGTAGCAGAAATCCTTATCATTACGTACGGCTTCACCATCGGTTGTCTGATATTCTTCCCTGAAGTGCGCCCCGCAGGACTCTTCCCTTTGCAGGGCATCATGACACATCAGTTCACCGAGTTCGAGAAAATCAGAAACCCGTCCCGCCTTTTCCAGCTCAGAATTCACGCCGTTATCTCCTGTAATCTTCAGCTCATGAGCAAATGATTTTTTAAGAGCCCTGATTTCAACAACGGCCTCTTCCAGGCTTTGTCTCGTTCTGGAAAGTCCGCACTTATCGTAGAGCAGCCTGCCTAGTGTCTTGTGAAAATGATCGGCAGAAAGATGCCCTTTTAGGTTTAAAAACCTACTCAGCTGTTCTCTTACATTATTCTCTGCATCGATAAAGGCAGGATGGTCGGTAGTTACCTTTTCTGATTTCAGTTCGCCAGAAAGATAATTCGGGATGGTGTATGGAGCAATAAAATAACCATCCACACAGGATTGGAGCAGCGAATTAGCGCCCAACCTGTTGGCTCCATGATCTGAAAAGTTAGCCTCGCCTAAGGCAAAAAGCCCGGGAATAGTGGTCATTAGATCATAATCCACCCACAGACCGCCCATTGTAAAGTGTGCAGCGGGAGAAATCAGCATTGGCTCTTTATAGGCATCAACACCATTTATTTTATCGTACATCCTAAAAAGGTTGCCATATTTCTCCTCGATCTTGTCCCTTCCCTGTTCCCTGATCGCTTTTGAAAAATCAAGACAGACTGCATTTTTCATCGGCCCAACTCCACAACCGGCATCAATCCTTTCCTTTGCTGCTCTTGAAGAGATGTCTCGTGGTGAAAGGTTACCGAAAGTAGGATAACGTCTTTCCAGATAATAATCCCTTTCCTCTTCGGGTATATCGTTTGGCACCCGCTCATCACCGGCTTTTTTGGGCACCCAGATCCGCCCGTCATTGCGAAGGGATTCGGACATCAGGGTGAGCTTGGACTGGGTCTCACCGATCTGTGGCAGACAGGTTGGATGGAACTGAATCCAGCTGACCCCCGACATGAAAGCGCCTTTCTTGTGTGCTATCCAAATTGCTGAACTGTTGCAGCCCATGGCCAGGGTAGAAAGATAATATACCTTTCCATAGCCGCCCGTGGCAAGGACAACCGCATTGGCTGCATGGCGTTCGATTTCCCCTGTTTCCAGATTACGGGCAATGATACCACGGGCTTTTCCATCGATTAATACCAGCTCAAGCATTTCATGGCGGGTGTAGGTTTTCACCTTACCTGCCGACACCTGTCTCATCAGTGCCTGATAGGCGCCGATCATCAGCTGTTGACCGGTCTGTCCGCGAGCATAAAAAGTCCTGGATACCTGCACGCCGCCAAAGGAGCGGTTGTTCAGGTAACCTCCATATTCCCGGGCAAATGGCACACCCTGAGCTACCGCTTGATCTATAAGTGCCAGCGAACACTCAGCCAGGCGGTAAACGTTAGCTTCTCGTGAGCGAAAATCTCCCCCCTTAATCGTATCATAGAACATGCGGTAAACGCTGTCTCCATCATTTTTGTAGTTCTTTGCCGCGTTCACTCCTCCTTGCGCCGCGACAGAATGTGCCCTTCGGGCAGAATCCTGAAAGCAGAAAGATTTCACATTATAGCCTAGCTCTGCCAGTGTTGCCGCACAGGAAGAACCTGCAAGCCCGGTACCAACAACAATGATATCGAGCTTTTTACGGTTGGCAGGGTTTATAAGTTTTGAGCTGTCCTTATAATTGTTCCATTTATCGGCAAGTTCACCGGCAGGAATTTTAGCGTCTATCATAATACGTTGAGATTAAAATATATGTAAAGCGGAATCAGCATAAAGCCCAGGGTGATCACTAAAGAATAGATCCATCCGATAGCCCTTACCAACTTTGCATATTTGGGATGATAAAGGCCGAGCGTTCTTGATGCGCTGAAAAATCCGTGCAAAAGATGGAATCCGAGTGCAACAAAGGAAAGTTCATAAATGATGATATACCAGCCTTGCTGAAATGATCTGACTACGATGGAATACAGGTCCTTATTCCCTTTTGCGTCCAATGGCAAATGGCCGAACTTGTACACATACCAGTAATCCTTAAAGTGGATAACCAGAAAAATCAGGATAATAGTGCCTAATATTCCCATGTTCCGGCTGTTCCATGAACTGACCTGACTGCGCTTATCGTAAACATACTTGCTGCCATTAGCCTTGATATTTTTCCTGGTGATGACAAGTGCATAAACTGCATGTCCGATCAGCGAAAGATAAAGTACATAGGAGATAATTTTGATCAGAATATTTCCCGACAGCAGATGCGAGTACCAGTTGAACTGTTCCCGAGCCTCAGATTCAGGCAATAACAGCTGCAGGTTTCCCAGCAGATGGATCACCAGAAATAAGCAGAGGAATAGTCCCGTTGCTGCCATCACCAGTTTGTATGTTAATGTCGTCTGTTTCATGTATTATATTTTTTATTTGTTGGATACAACTTTTGATTACTCTAGTCCTATCAAGTCTGTTTCTATAGTTTTAAGTCTTACAAACTGATTGTTTACCAAAGCCCGATGACTTTCCACCATAATCCACCAACCAGGAACCAAACCAGTAAGAACAATACGCTCATAAAAAAGCCTTGTTTCCACCAGTCCTTTAAATCAACATAAGTACTCCCGAAAAATATTGGTGCAGGACCGTGGCCATAATGGGTAAGTGAACCCATTAAGGAAGCGCAGGCACCCAAGAAAATAGCAAGCATAGTTCCCGGTACGCCAACTGCAATACCTACCGCTAGGAAAACGGAGTACATGGCTGCAACCTGCGCTGTTGCGCTGGCAAACATATAATGGCAGTAAGAATAAACCAGAATGATCACTGGAAAAGCAAGTTGCCAGCTCAAATGTGCCATCTGTCCGCCGACCAGGTTGCCAAACCAACCGATAAAGCCCAATGAATTTAAAAAGGATCCCATCATCACAAGGGAAGAAAACCATACAATGGTATCCCATGCCCCTTTTTCTGACTTCACATCTTCCCATGTAAGCACGCCGCATAAAAGCAGAATACAAAGTCCGATTAATGCTCCAGTTGTGGCATCGATAGCGAACAGGTTTCCAAAGATCCAAAGCACGAGCAGAATAAAAAATGTTGCAACCATAAGCCATTCTTTGATTGTCATCGGTCCCATTTCCTTCAACTGCTTGGCTGCAATGGCGGGCGCTTCCTTGGTTTCTTTTAGCTCAGGTGGAAATACCTTGTACAAAAATATCGGAACCAAGAGAAAGCAGACCAAACCGGGAACCAGCGCCGCAATAGCCCAGCTTCCCCAGGTAATGGTTACGCCAAGATCCTTAGCGAATTTTTGTGCCATAGGATTACTGGCTGTCGCGGTCAGAAACATGACCGAGGTGATCATATTCGCGTTGTAACTGCTTAAGGTAAGAAATGCGCCGATTTTCCGGTGTGTTTCCGCTTTCTCGGGAATAGAACCCATATTTACCGCAATGGATTTCATGATCGGAAAGATCACCCCTCCCGCCCTTGCAGTATTACTGGGAATTGCTGGAGCTAAAATAAGATCGGCTGTATTGAGTCCATAAGCAAGGCCAAGGGGACTTTTTCCAAAAATCTTGATAAAACTATAGGCAATCCTGGTTCCAAGGCCGGTCTTGATAAATCCCCGGGCAATAAAAAAGGCCAGGCCTATCAGCCAGATGGTGGAGTTGCCAAAGCCACTCAGTGCATTCAGTATGGATTTTGTCGGATCCCCTGGCGCTAAAACCTGCGTCGCGGCACAAAGGGTGATACCTATGATCGCCATAGTACCCATGGTTGCTGCTTTGGAAATAATGCCGACAATGGTTGCTACAAAAATAGCGAGCAAATGCCAGGCATTGGGCTTTACCCCATCGGGCACGGGAATAAACCAGATGGCTACACCGACCACAAGGGTGATGATAAGCGATTTAAAATTGATCTCTTTCATAATATTGTTTTAAAAGCGTATTTGTAACTGGACATAGCCCAGACTGTGGTTGTAGGTTGTAGTTAATGGCACCTGGTTTTTGAACTTATCTATTGCTATACCAAACTGAACGGCTGCATAAAAGTCATCGGCAAAAATCAGGGATACATTGGGAATCAGGGTCTGACGGGGATTACTCGCCAACTTGTAGTTCTCATCGAAATATTCATATCTGCAAGAGAATTCTATTGCACGCAGCCTTCGGCTTTCGTGGTTATAGCGCAGGGTTGGAAAGAAATAAAACCCCTGCATCTGGTAGAGGGCACTGAAAAAGTGGACTTAAAATAGTCTGTTTTTGCAAAGCGGATGAATGAGTGCTGAACTCTTCATCCGCT
>NZ_WKKH01000088.1 GCF_009674725.1 Pedobacter petrophilus
TTCAGAGCCAGAGTGAAACCTAAAGTAACTAAAAATCAAAAAGATGCAATATAAAAATCCTTAACTTAATGACATTGCGCGTGCGCTAGCGGAGGACTTTATTCCTAAAACATACAATACCGATACGTAATAACCGTACCGTTGAAAGACAGGTCGGCAAATATAGAGCCAGAACAAGACCTAAAGTAACTAAAAACCAAAGAGATGCAATATGAAATCTATTAACTTAATGACATTGCGCGTGCGCTAGCGGAGTGAGAAGATCAATCCTTAATTTTAAAAGCCTGGGATCTAAACTTTGCTACAAAAATTTTGGCTTCATCCATATTGGATGGGTAATTCACGTATTGATGGTTTTCATAGATGTGCTGGTAGAAAAAACCATTTTCAATGAGGTACATGGTCAAATTCCAATTTTTAAGATCATCTTTTTTAGGCGGTCTGAATCTGTATGGCATTAAAATACCTTTAGCTCCACATTGTGGACAAGTTAAATTAATTTCTTCAGTAATATCCCTGCCGTAAATGCTGTATGCTTTCTTACACTCTAGGCAGACTTTCTTATGTCCCATATTTTGGTTGTTGCTTTTAGACTAAAATATAAATTCAAATGGATTAGTATTCCAATTGTTGTTACTTATTTATTTCCAAACATGGATAGGATGCACTAACGAGGTAGTTAATGATTTTTAACTTGTTCCCAGTAGGTAACACTTAATTTATTCAGTTCCTCGAGAGATAGCATCAATTCAGCTTCATCATAAATTGTTATGTTTTCTACTTCCAATACTAAAACCCCGCCAAAATATGGAAGATCTTTCGATCTTTGATTACATTCAATATGTACTTTGTCTCGCAAGATTTTAGCTGAAAGAATTTCTAATTCACCTGCGAATATATCTTTATATTGAGTGAGTTTAACGTTTGTTTGACCAATGTCCAACCAAGGCATCAGTTCGAGGGTTTTTATCCCCACTAAATTGATGAAGAAGAAACTAAATTTGGATTTCTTAACTCTGCCAAATACTTACATGACACCTTTAAAGTTAATATTTGTTGATTAGTCCACCATTGTTCGATTGAACCATCATGCATGATATTAAATATATCAGAGATTTTTTCTAATGTTTTCAAAGAGTACCTAAATATAACTCAAGTTAGAAAAAATATTGGAATGATATAAATGTTGAGTAGTGTTCATGGTGGCCTGCGCAGACGATAATGTGCAGCGTTTATGTTATGATACTAGCACATTTTCAATATTATTTTTCATATACGGAATGCCTGCGCCCGCACGGGTCATATCTATTTAAGTTTTTAAACATTCATATAAAGTAAGTACCTTGACAATCTAAATCAATTCTCATGTCATACAAACATTGCCCTAATTGCCAAAAGAAAATGGATGGTCTTTTAACATCTAGATACATTCTAAGCGAATCAACAAAAGAAGTTATTAATTCATTTCACTCTCCACAATCTGAAGCATATTGCAATGATTGCGGCATTCCAATTATATCACAAAAAAGAATCGAAGTTAATTTTGAGAAGGGAAATTTAATGATTGGTATAGAAAAGCTAATTGGTTATATGCCTATAATTACAATACATAACCCTATCAAATGGGAGTATAAAGTGTTAGAAATAGTTAGTGCTCAATCTGTATCAGGTACTGGATTTCTTTCTGAACTCTCGGGATCATGGGCTGATTTTACGGGAGGTCAATCAGCGACAATGGCTAATAAAATCTCATCCGGTGAGGGAATCTGCAAGAAAAAATTACGCCTAGAATGTGCTTTAATGGGAGGTAATGCTATTATCGGTACTGATATAGATTATTCCGAAGTTGGGGGAGGTAAAGGAATGCTAATGGTCTGCATGTCAGGAACTGCAATTAAACTCGCGCTTGAGAACGACAACTTCGCCGATAAACGTAACATTCTAACATTACTTAGCGATAAGGTCGGGGAATTGAACTCACTACCTAGCCTAGAATTCGGGGATTATTATAAGTAAATTGAAGATTAAAGTATTCTGCCTTCTCCCCTCCTAAATTCCCAAACTTACCACCTAATCCATTCCATTTTATTAGTTTTGAAGCTTACATCAAAGCCCCTTTAAAATCAAACAAGATATGAATCATTGGTTAGTCAAGTCAGAACCTTTTAAATACAGCTGGGAAAAATTTAATGAAGATGGCCGTACCTTTTGGGATGGTGTTCGGAATTATCAGGCTCGGAATAACCTCAGAGAGATGAAGGAAGGCGATTTGGTGCTTTTTTACCACAGCAATGAAGGTAAAAACGTGGTGGGTGTGGCTAAAGTGGTAAAAGAATCTTACCAGGATCCAACTACGGAGGATCAGAATTGGGTGGTGGTTGATTTATCGCCGGTAGAAGCGCTGAAAAACCCGGTTAGTTTAGCGCAAATTAAAGCAGAACCTAGCCTGGCCGATATTTCTCTGATTCGCCAGGGCCGTTTATCTGTGATGCCGTTGAAAGCAGAAGAATTTGATAAAATTTTAGAAATGGGAAGTTAATTTGCGTAATTTCATAAGGTAAGGTTCAATAAGGTGAATCTATTACCAGCGCTATGAAGTTAATTCTATTTGCTTTCCTTTTATTGGGTTTCATTGCCAGTGCGCAGGCACAGCAGGTTAAGCCCTATATTTCCATTGTAAAAACGGAAACAGGGGTTAAGAAAGGCCTGCTATATAAGGTAGATTCTGCGGCTTTGATCATGATCATCGATGGGAATTTCCTTACCATTCATAGCGATCAGATTCAATCGGTAAAAATCAGAACGCCCAAAAAGCCAGCCGGAATTATTCAGTTTCTGAAATACGATCCCTGGAGTAAAGACAATTACGAAAAGCAGCCTAATGGCGCAGTGGTACGCAAGTGGGGAGAAAAAGACCCAACTTTGGAAGAAGAAATTGCCGGGCATGTGGCGGCTACCATACTTAATGTTACCGGGAATATTCTAGCAACGCCTATTCAATCTATCAATCCCAGTATTGCCAGCTACAAAATTAAAGGCGATGCCGCCAGGTACGCCGCTTACCAAACGGAACTGAGTTATTTCTCTATAGATTATCAAAAAAATCCAGAACTGGCTGCTGCCTTATTATTAAAAGCGAAGCAACATACTGCCAGTTTTAAGCCGTAGGTATTTCCTCGTTTGTAGTTTTGCTCAGCGTAATGCCAAGCGTCATCACCATACTGGTACCCAATACCACCAGGAATAAAAAAGAGGTTCCCACCTCTGGGATTTTTAGCGAGGCCGGCAGGTTAAAATAGAGCAAAATACTAATTAAACCTCTTGGGGCAATATATCCGATTGGCTTAAGCGATCCTTTTTTGAAAACCTTGAGGAAGAAAAATCTAATGGCGTAAATGGTAATCAAAATGAAAAAACCGTTTGCCAGTACGGGTTTGTCGTTCAGTTCGTTTATATTCATTGTAAAACCAAATATCACGAAGAAAAAGGTGCGCAAAATAAAGGCACTTTCTGCCGAGAGCTGATAAAGCTGGGAGAGATCTGCTGTCAGGTTTTTATACAAAAATACCCCTCTAAACCAGGCGTTCTGAATGGTATCTGCATTGTTGAGGAATAATCCTGTGCTCAGAATTAAAACGAGTGATGATAAATGGTAAGATTGGCCTATCGCATAAACGAGGATGAGGATCGAAATAATCAGGAAAAACTTAATGTGGTGCACCAGTTTACCCATTACATACAGCAACACCACGCAGGCAATTGCCGATAAAAAGATAATCAGAGAGGTACTCAGGCCCAGGCCAATAAAGGCCGAAGTGGTGATGGAATGGTTGGTGATGGCGAAATTAAAAAGGATAATCCCAAGGATATCGGAGAATGAAGATTCATAGATTACAAATTCGCGGTCTTGCTTGCCCAATGCTGCTGCAGATGGGATAGCAATGGCCGAACTGATTACGCTAAATGGAATTGCATTGGCAATACAGGTGTATAAATTTTGATGCGTAATCTGATAAATAATGAGGGTGATAATGGTAGCTGTTCCGAGCAGAATGGTTAAGGCAGAGAAAAAAGCACTCTTAATGATTTTATTTTTATTGCGATCATATTTAAGTTCTAGCGAGCCTTCGAAAACAATTAAGATTAAGCCCACAGTACCCAGCGTAGGCAGGATAGTAAGGAAATTGATGGTTTGTATGTGGAGGTAATCGACCAGGAAACGCAAGCCAATGCCAAGCAGCAGCAGCAGTAAAACTGATGGAATTTTGGTTTTACTGGCGACTAAATCAAACAGATAAGAGAAGATAACCAGTCCGCTTAAAATAATAAGAATCGTGTATGTAGTCATATTTTACGCGGATGATAAGCTGCTAAAATAGAACAAACAGTTTAAGCCAGAAGATGTTTTATGTAAAATTTACGCTTTAAAAAACAGCGCTTTAAGCTCGCTGGCGTCATCAGCCTTCATTTTTCCACCTAAAACCAAACGCAATTGCCTGCGGCGTAAAGCGCCTTCAAAAAGCTCAATCTCTTCTGGTGTTTCGGGGATTAGTTCGGGTACCGGAATGGTTCTGCCACTTGGATCCAGCGCCACGAAAGTATAGTAAGCTTCGTTGCTTTTCTGGCGGGTGCTACTCGGAATATTTTCAGCCCAAACATCCAAACGGACTTCTACAGAGGTGTTAAAAGCCCGCGTTACTTTGGCCTCAATGGTAATCACATCTCCTAATTTAATGGGGTGTTTGAACGATACGTTATCTACGGATGCGGTAACCACAATCCGGTTGCAGTGTTTTTGAGCTGAAATGGCAGCGGCGATATCCATCCAATGCAGCAGTCTACCGCCCATCAGGTTGTTCAGCGTATTGGTGTCGTTCGGTAACACCAGCTCATTCATTATTGTAAAACTCTCTTTGGCAAACTTATTTTTCAAACTCATCATCAAAAGCAAAAGTAATGAAAAAGCTTGAAGTAAGAGGGGGGGTGGAAGAGGTTAGAGAGGTAGAAAGGGTTAGTATTGTTTAGGGGGTTAGTGTGGGTTAGGAGTTAGCGGCGACTTTGGACTGAAGACTATTGACTTTAGACTTAGTGGTTTAGTATTGGTTAGGGGAATAGACTTTTGACTTTTGACTTTGGACTTTGGACTTTTGACTGACGACTGAAGACTCTTCCCAACCCCTTTTCAACAAACAAACGTATATTTGCCGCCAGTAATACAATTCCACAAATGCAAAATCAAACGCTTATCCAATATTTCCATTGGTACTATAACGAAGAACAAAATTTATGGATTAAGGTAAAAGAAGAGGCTTCTTATCTGAAAGAGATCGGCGTAACAGGTGTTTGGTTGCCCCCTGCTTATAAAGCCAGCACCGGTGATTATTCTGTAGGTTACGATATTTATGATCTTTTTGATTTAGGCGAATTTGACCAAAAGGGTAGCGTGAATACTAAATATGGATCAAAGCAGGAATATCTGGATGCGATTAAGGCTTTGCAAAACCTTGGCATGGCAACCCTGGCAGATATTGTTTTTAACCATAAAACGGGTGCTGATGAGGTAGAAAAGGTGAAAGTGAGAACGGTAAATCCGGAAGACCGGAATGAATTTACCAGTGATGTTTTTGAAATCGAGGCCTGGACAAAATTTACTTTCCCCAATAGAAAAGGAAAATATTCGTCGTTTATCTGGGATCATCAATGTTTTAGCGGGGTAGATTGGGCAGAAGATACCAAGCAAACAGCAATTTATTCTATTCAGAATTTTGTTGGCGAAGGTTTTGAAGAGGTTCCTTCTACAGAACTTGGAAATTATGATTACCTGATGTTTAGCGATATCGACTTCCGCAACCGTGCCGTAGTGGAGGAATTGAAATACTGGGGAGAATGGGTGGTAGATACTACGAATATTGATGGCTTTCGGTTAGATGCCGTGAAACACATCAATCCCGATTTTATTAAAGAATGGATTGAGCACCTGGAAAGCAAATATAATAAGCCGTTTTTTATCGTAGCGGAAGATTGGAATGTAGAAAACTTCGAATCGCAAGTGGAATATATTGAGTTAATGGAAGGACGAACGCAAATTTTCGATTCTTTATTGCACCATAATTTATTCCTGGCCAGTAAAGAGGGGAATGAATATGATATGCGGACGATTTTCGAAAACACACTGGTGGCAGTTAAACCAGAATTAGCGGTTACTTTTGTGGATAATCATGATTCGCAGCCATTACAGGCATTGGAAAGTTATGTCGATTTCTGGTTCAGGCCCATTGCTTATGCCTTGATCCTGTTGCGTCTCCAGGGCATCCCTTGTTTATTCTTCCCTGATTTATACGGTGGAATTTATGATGATAAAGACCAGGAGGGCGATGAAGTGCACATTGAACTGGCCATTTTACCTGAGGTGGAAACAATGAGTAAAATCAGGGCTGCCTTTGCTTATGGTGAACAACGCGATTATTTTGACCATGGAAACTGCATGGGCTGGACCCGCGCCGGAGACGACGAACATGAAAATAGTGGCATCGCGGTAGTGCTCAGCAATAGTGAAGAGGGCTACAAAACCATGGAAATTGGTGCGCCATTCGCTGGTAAAACTTTTATCGATGCCTTAGGCCACAGACCGCAGGAGATTGTTATTGATGAAAAAGGCTGGGCAGAATTTCATTGCAATGCCGGAAGCGTATCGGTTTGGATTTTGAAAGTGAATTGATTTTCGCAATGACGGGTTTTTGGGGATTTTTCTTTTAGCGTCGGCTAAAGCCAGACGCTATGAAAAGGATCCGAAAGCTTTACAATTGCGAGGAGGCACGACGAAGCAAGCTCCATTTGGAAACTCGCAAGATAGATTGCTTCAGCTCACACAGGCCCGCTTCGCAATGACGGGTTTTCGGGTTAGTATCGTTTCAGAAATATCGTCCTTGCGAGGCGGCTTTTTCAGCCGGCGAAGCAATCTCTTTAGCCAAAACCTGCGAAAAAGATTGCTTCAGCAAATGAAGGATTTGCTTCGCAATGACGATTTTTCGGGTTAGTATCGTTTCAGAAGTATCGTCCTTGCGAGGCGGCTTTTTCAGCCGGCGAAGCAATCTGTTTAGCCAAAACCTGTGAGAAAGATTGCTTCAGCAAATGAAGGATTTGCTTCGCAATGACGATTTTTCGCATAAGGAATAGGTCCTGAATCAGGTTCAGGATGAACTGTGTTTAAATCCAAATAATAATTAAAATTTTTCCAAATAATATTTTGTTTTAGGAAGGTTGTAAC
>NZ_WKKH01000089.1 GCF_009674725.1 Pedobacter petrophilus
TGATAACGCAGAAACCCCTGCAGTTGTTACTGCAAGGGTTCTTTGTTAAATGCCTGATTTGAGGCTTTTAAGATTTGGCACCGACCTACTCTCCCACGTGTTACCGCAGTACCATCGGCTCTGGTGGGCTTAACTTCTCTGTTCGGAATGGGAAGAGGTGGACACCACCGATATAGGCACCTAAATGTTTTTATTTGAGTGATAAGTATTAAGTTTTAAGTTATAAGTATCTCTACTTACAACGTATAACCCATCACTTACAACTTAAATGACATATTATTGAAAGAAGTTAAGTTTCGAAGAACAAACAACAGTCTGTTTTGCTTTGAAAGCTTCGGATGATTAGTACTACTCGACTATGCTGTCGCCAGCTTTACATCTGTAGCCTATCAACGTAGTAGTCTTCTACGGTCCTATATGGAATTCTCATCTCGTGGCTAGTTTCGCACTTAGATGCTTTCAGCGCTTATCTATTCCCAGCGTAGCTACTCTGCAATGCCCCTGGCGGAACAACAGATTCACTAGAGGCTAGTCCAACCCGGTCCTCTCGTACTAAGGTCAGCCCCACTCAAAATTCCTACGCCCACAACAGATAGGGACCGAACTGTCTCGCGACGTTCTGAACCCAGCTCGCGTGCCACTTTAATCGGCGAACAGCCGAACCCTTGGGACCTTCTCCAGCCCCAGGATGTGACGAGCCGACATCGAGGTGCCAAACCTCCCCGTCGATATGAGCTCTTGGGGGAGATCAGCCTGTTATCCCCAGCGTACCTTTTATCCTTTGAGCGATGGCCCTTCCATGCAGAACCACCGGATCACTATATCCGTCTTTCGACCCTGATCGACCTGTATGTCTCACAGTCAAGCAAGCTTATGCTATTGCACTCCGCGTACGGTTACCAAGCGTACTGAGCTTACCTTTGAAAGCCTCCGTTACCTTTTTGGAGGCGACCACCCCAGTCAAACTACCCATCAAACAATGTCTCCCGTAAGTACGGGATTAGACACCGAATACAGAAAGGGTGGTATTTCAACGTTGGCTCCACGACGCCTAGCGACGCCGCTTCAAAGCCTCCCACCTATCCTACACATCCTGTATCCAATGTCAATGTTAAATTGTAGTGAAGGTGCATGGGGTCTTTCCGTCCCGTTGCGGGTACCCGGCGTCTTCACCGGGACCACAATTTCACCGAGCTCATGGCTGAGACAGCGCCCAGATCGTTACACCATTCGTGCAGGTCGGAACTTACCCGACAAGGAATTTCGCTACCTTAGGACCGTTATAGTTACGGCCGCCGTTTACTGGGGCTTCGATTCAATGCTTCTCCGTGAGGATGACATCCCCTCTTAACCTTCCAGCACCGGGCAGGTGTCAGGCCTTATACTTCATCTTTCGATTTTGCAAAGCCATGTGTTTTTGTTAAACAGTCGCCTGGGCCTTTTCACTGCGGCTGACATTGCTGCCAGCGCCCCTTCTCCCGAAGTTACAGGGCCATTTTGCCGAGTTCCTTAGCCATGATTCACTCGAGCACCTTAGAATCCTCTTCCCGGATACCTGTGTCGGTTTGCGGTACGGGTTTTTATAACCTGAAGCTTAGCGGTTTTTCTTGGAAGTCTGATTACCTGCGCTATCAATTCACCCGAAGGTTTATTGTACTATCGACTTTCAGCTAGGTCGGCGGATTTGCCTACCGTCCTAATACCTACTGTCTTTAACGATCTATTCCGTCAGATCGCGGCAGTGTCACTACTCCGTCCCCACATCGCAGTTATAAAAAGTACTGGAATATTAACCAGTTGTCCATCGAATTTCCCCTTCGGGTTCTCCTTAGGTCCCGACTAACCCTGATCCGATTAGCGTTGATCAGGAAACCTTATCCTTTCGGTGGGCGGGTTTCTCGCCCGCCTTATCGTTACTTATGCCTACATTTGCTTTTCTATAAGCTCCAGCACCCATTACCAGGTACCTTCGCTGCCGATAGAATGCTCCCCTACCGATATATTTCAATCCCATAGCTTCGGTGTACAATTTAATGCCCGTTTATTATCCATGCCCGATCGCTCGACTAGTGAGCTGTTACGCACTCTTTAAATGAATGGCTGCTTCCAAGCCAACATCCTAGCTGTCTGTGCAATCGGACCTCGTTAGTTCAACTTAACTGTAACTTGGGGACCTTAGCTGATGGTCTGGGTTCTTTCCCTCTCGGCGCGTGACCTTAGCACCCCGCGCCTCACTGCAGATCATATTTAATAGCATTCGGAGTTTGTCTGGATTTGGTAGGATTTGACTCCCCCGCACCCAATCAGTAGCTCTACCTCTATTAAACTTAATATCCACGCTGTTCCTAAAAACATTTCGGGGAGTACGAGCTATTTCCCAGTTTGATTAGCCTTTCACCCCTACCCACAGATCATCCGGAAACTTTTCAACGTTTATCGGTTCGGTCCTCCAGTACGTGTTACCGCACCTTCAACCTGTCCATGGGTAGATCACAAGGTTTCGCGTCTACCTCCTCTGACTATACGCCCTATTCAGACTCGCTTTCGCTTCGGATCCGTGCCTGAAGCACTTAACCTTGCCAGAGAAGAGTAACTCGTAGGCTCATTATGCAAAAGGCACGCCGTCACGCCACCTGGACGCTCCGACCGCTTGTAAGTACACGGTTTCAGGTTCTATTTCACTCCCCTGTTCGGGGTTCTTTTCACCTTTCCCTCACGGTACTGGTTCACTATCGGTCTCTCAGGAGTATTTAGCCTTACCGGATGGTGCCGGCAGATTCCCACAAGGCGTCTCCGACCTCGCGGTACTCAGGATACTACTAGCCTAGCATTCTATACGTGTACCGGGCTATCACCGTGTATCGCTGGGCTTCCCATCCCATTCCACTTCTGTTTGCTAATGACACATCGTAGTCCTACAACCCCACTAATGCCGTAACATTAATGGTTTGGGCTCTTTCCCTTTCGCTCGCCACTACTCAGGAAATCATTGTTATTTTCTCTTCCTCTGCTTACTTAGATGTTTCAGTTCGGCAGGTTTGCTCATTATATGTGACATGTCTTCAACATGCCGGGTTGCCCCATTCGGAAATCTTCGGATTAATTCCTATTTGCAAATACCCGAAGCTTATCGCAGCTTATCACGTCCTTCATCGCCTCTGAGAGCCAAGGCATCCCCCGTGTACTCTTTATTACTTTCTTCTACTTATACGCCTTTTGCGCCGTATAGTATGCTTTTTTGCTCTTGTTATGATGTCTCATACTCGTTGGTTGATTGCTCTCCCTTCAAGTGAGCACAAACACAACAGTCGCCTATTGTTGTTTGCTCTTCTTTTTTAACTTCTTCCAATATGTCAAAGAACTTTACTAAGGTTGAAGGTGGAGGGTATAAAGGTAGAGGGTTTCATTGTCCCCTAACTAAGCCTCGTTTCAGCCTTATTAGTTAAAATCATGGGGTCGAACCATTCAACAGTTGCCTGTCTTGCCCCTTCGGCAATTTCTTCTTTCTTAAATCTTTATGTCAATGTAGATTACCAATCCAGGTAACTCCTTTTTTTATGCTTTTACTCTTGTTGTCATCCTTTTACTCTTGTTGTGGTGTCTTTCAGCTATAGGTTTTACCTTATACCCTCTACCTTACTTCCCTCAACCTTTAATGGTGGAGAATAACGGAGTCGAACCGTTGACCTCCTGCGTGCAAGGCAGGCGCTCTAGCCAGCTGAGCTAATCCCCCAGAGTGTAGTCTTTTAGTCTTTAGCCCAAAGTCTTCAGTCTAAATGACTCACGACTTAAAGACTCACGACTTGTGACTTAAAGTGTAGTCCCGTCCAGATTTGAACTGGAGACCCCTACATTATCAGTGTAGTGCTCTAACCAGGCTGAGCTACGGGACTGTTGATTTAAGGTCAGCGTCTGTATGCAGTATATAGTATCTTACCGCTACTGCTTATCCTTTGGCTTTCCCCATCTTCATCTCCGTTATGCTGTACCTTTATAGGCCGCACACCGTTTTCTTCTGGGTGTTTCTTTTTTCTCTTTTTTTTTATAAAGTAAGGGGATCAGGCGGTGAGGATCAGAAATCAAGACCTTAAGCCTTATAACCCTATACCTTTAACCTTATTTCCTTATACCTTATTAACGAAATATCATGTTGCGAAAGCTGAGTAGGTGATGCTACTCCAGAAAGGAGGTATTCCAGCCGCACCTTCCGGTACGGCTACCTTGTTACGACTTAGCCCCAGTTATCGGTTTTACCCTAGGACGCTCCTTGCGGTTACATACTTTAGGTACCCCCAACTTCCATGGCTTGACGGGCGGTGTGTACAAGGCCCGGGAACGTATTCACCGCGTCATTGCTGATACGCGATTACTAGCGAATCCAACTTCATGGGGTCGAGTTGCAGACCCCAATCCGAACTGTGAATGGCTTTGTGAGATTCGCATCATATTGCTATGTAGCTGCCCGCTGTACCATCCATTGTAGCACGTGTGTAGCCCCGGACGTAAGGGCCATGATGACTTGACGTCGTCCCCTCCTTCCTCTCTGTTTGCACAGGCAGTCTGTTTAGAGTCCCCACCTTAACGTGCTGGCAACTAAACATAGGGGTTGCGCTCGTTGCGGGACTTAACCCAACACCTCACGGCACGAGCTGACGACAGCCATGCAGCACCTAGTTTCGTGTGATTGCTCACTCATTTATCTCTAAATGATTCACTAACTTTCAAGCCCGGGTAAGGTTCCTCGCGTATCATCGAATTAAACCACATGCTCCTCCGCTTGTGCGGGCCCCCGTCAATTCCTTTGAGTTTCAATCTTGCGACCGTACTCCCCAGGTGGAACACTTAACGCTTTCGCTTAGCCGCTGACTGTGTATCGCCAACAGCGAGTGTTCATCGTTTAGGGCGTGGACTACCAGGGTATCTAATCCTGTTTGATCCCCACGCTTTCGTGCCTCAGCGTCAATTAAACCATAGTAAGCTGCCTTCGCAATCGGTGTTCTGAGACATATCTATGCATTTCACCGCTACTTGTCTCATTCCGCCTACCTCTAGTTTATTCAAGCCCATCAGTATCAAAGGCACTGCGATAGTTGAGCTACCGTCTTTCACCCCTGACTTAACAGGCCGCCTACGCACCCTTTAAACCCAATAAATCCGGATAACGCTTGGATCCTCCGTATTACCGCGGCTGCTGGCACGGAGTTAGCCGATCCTTATTCTTCCGGTACATTCAGCTCTCTACACGTAGAAAGGTTTATTCCCGGATAAAAGCAGTTTACAACCCATAGGGCAGTCTTCCTGCACGCGGCATGGCTGGTTCAGAGTTGCCTCCATTGACCAATATTCCTTACTGCTGCCTCCCGTAGGAGTCTGGTCCGTGTCTCAGTACCAGTGTGGGGGGTCATCCTCTCAGATCCCCTAGTCATCGTCGCCTTGGTGGGCCGTTACCCCGCCAACTAGCTAATGACACGCATGCCCATCTTCATCCCATTAATGTTTGATCATTGTATTATGCAATACTGTGATTTTATGCGGTATTAATCCGGATTTCTCCGGGCTATCCCCCAGATAAAGGTAGGTTGCATACGCGTTACGCACCCGTGCGCCGGTCTCAAGAAAGCAAGCCTTCTCTACCCCTCGACTTGCATGTATTAGGCCTGCCGCTAGCGTTCATCCTGAGCCAGGATCAAACTCTCCATTGTAAAATGTTATTTGATTCTGACCAGTTTTAACTATTGTTAAAAATAGTCTTCTTTTGTTTTGTCTGTTAGACATCACCTTTAAAATAAAGCAACTTAATCATGTACTTCGA
>NZ_WKKH01000090.1 GCF_009674725.1 Pedobacter petrophilus
TTCTGCTTTTTTCAAGCAACAACTCTGGGGGTCAATTTAAAATTGGCGAAAGGGGGTCAAATTTATTGGTATATGCAATTGGCAGCTTTAATGTATTTTTTGTAAAAATCTTGAAGCGTTGTGTTAGATGAATCCATATTAAATCTTCCTTATATTGATTAGAATCACTCTTTTAAATCTTAAATTATTTCATCAGATTGATATTTGTCATTCCTCCATCTGCAAGAATTTCAGTTCCTACAATAAATACAGAGTCGTCAGAAGCTAGGAAAACAGCTATTTTTCCCATCTCTGATGGAAGTCCCATTCTGCCTACAGGAATAATATTTTTCCAAATTTGCTTTACTTCTTCTAACTGTTCTTGTGGTATCATTTTTCCAAATGCAGGTGTATCAATAGATCCAGGCGATAATGAATTCACCCTTATTTTTCGGTCTAATAAATCGTGTGATAAGCCTTTCGCTAATGATATTATTGCTGCTTTAGCTGCTCCATAAATAGTCATACCAGGTGCAGCTCGGTGTGCAGCACTTGAGCCAATAAGTATAATTGAAGCTCCATCATTTAAATAGGGAAGTGCTTTTTGAACCGTAAAGTAACTGCTCTTTAAGTTAAGATCAATATACTTGTCAAAATTTTCTTCTGTAACGTCGCTTACGGAGCTCATTTGTACTCCGTCAACAACGCCTCCTGCATTGACAACTAGTATATCTAGCTTGCCGAATTTATTAAAAGTCTCTTTGAAAATCTGTTCAAGGTCCTCCATTTTTGTAACGTCACTTTTGATACCTATAAAATCTGCTCCAAGTTCTTGAACGCAGTTGTCAAGAGTTTCCTGATTTCTACCTGTAATACTTCCTATTGCACCTTCATTTTTAAAAGCTTCAGCAATACCAAATCCGATTCCGCTGTTGCCACCTGTTACAACTGCTACCTTATTTTTTAACTTGTTCATTTTAATTTATTTTAGAATTTGAGAGGCAAAGCTATCTTATTTCAATATACTTTCGTAACTTTGTAACATAAAGTAATAGTTACTACTAAGTAACTCGATAACCTTAATGAAACTAAAAAAAATATGGATTGTCAATTAAAAGAGTTTGATAAAGACCAACATAAAAAAGAAATGATGGCTGTGCAAGATTCAATGGATGTGCTAAATGGAAAATGGAAAATTGCCATTATATCCTCAATATGTTACTACAACAAAAGAAGATTTTCTGACGTTTTAAACGATGTAAAAGGTATTTCGAATAAAATGTTAAGCAAAGAATTAAAAGAGCTTGAGTTAAATCAATTGATAAGTAGAACCGTAATGGAAACTCAACCCATTTCTGTACAATATGAATTGACCGAGCACGGTTTAACCTTACAAACCATTATTAAAAATCTTACGATTTGGGGTTTCAATCACAGAGAAAAAATTACTGGGTGATACAATTTTTCTGTATGTTTTATTTATATATATATATTTTAGTCGTATTTAATAAAAACAGCTTTAATTTTCTTCTGCTTCATATCTGTGGTTGTAGTGTTAGAAGAAGCAGTCGTTTTATCCTTCTTTTTCTCATTTACTACACCACCGCTTGAGCTAGATGTACCGTATATTTCCTCTTCAATAGAGAAAATCACACCATCAGCACCTTTTTTTTTCGCTAATTCAGTAGTTTTTTTCTGTGCTTTTTCCAATGAACGGAAACCTTGCAAAAGTTCACTTTTTCCCATAACAGTATATGGTTTTTTAACATCTGAACTTTCGAAATATTCATCTACTTGTAGAGTAGCTGGATAACTTTTTCCAAAATATTTTTGTGCATATGTAGTATTCAAAAAGACTGTAAATACTATCATTAAAACTGTTTTTCTCATTTTTTTAGAATTTCAAATTTTGAAAGGCAAAGTTATATTAATTGAATATACTTTATCAGCTTTACAGTAAAATGTAAGGTTACTTGTAAGTAACTTTATTACTTTAATATATCAATCTTTCAATTTACAAGCTTAAAAAAGAGCGAATAATCATCTTTAAAATTAGTGTGTGTTTAATATATTAATTAGTGTATTTGCTTCTGTGTTTTTTTGTGTGAAAGGAATTATAACTTATTTTTAGCTCCAGTTTTGAAGTTCAATAATATTCCCATCGGGATCAGCAATATATATAAATTTTAGTAGTCCCACATTTTCAACATAATGTTCGCTTAAAACTCCAATTTTTGACGCTCCATTTTTTAATGCTAATTCTAATACCTCGTTTATATCGTCCAGTTGAAAAGCTATATGACCAAATCCTTGTTTATTAGGTATTGATTTTTCTGAATTTAAAGTTTCAGAATATTGATAAATTTCCAATGTTGGTCCATTTTCGCCATAACCCGGCAATAATAAATGCATTCCTTGTATGTGAGCATTTTTAACTCCAGTACCCTTATCTAACCAACTTCCTTTCTGATCTCGTTGAGGTGGAATAGGTACACAATCAAAAACCGTTTGATAGAAATCTGCTAATTTTTTCCAGTCCTTTGTAATAATATTTGTGTGTCCGTATTTTATTTTCATATGTTCATATGTAATTATAATTGATAGTTAATATTTTGTATTATTTTAAACATTAATTAAATTTCACTTTAGAAAAATAATAAATTTCTTGCAAAGAATTATGCTATTCACGCTTTAGAATCTCATTACTGTTTTCCAATTTAAGTAATTCAATGTACCGATCGCTAGTTAAATCTAGCAATATCTCAAATGCAGATTCTGTCTTATTATCTTGTTTTTTTAAGATTTGATAATCTTCTTTCTAAATTTCTAGCCAAATTTGATAAACCGTTTATATTCAATAATTAAATATCTGTATGCAAATTGTTGTTAATTGGAATGTTCTTAACAAAAAATTTCAATCTTAAAATTATCTAAAATAAAACTTGCAACTATTGTTGGCTCTTTTAAAACTATTGTTTCTTTATATTTAAAATCCTTTTCAATTTTAAAATTGTTCTTAATATTCTTTTTAATAAGTTTAAAAAGTTACTACAATTTTCCCAACAGTTTTTCTAGTTTCCAGCTGTAAATGAGCTTCAGCCATTTGTTCAAAATGGAAAGTTTGTGAAACAAAGGGTTTAATAATTCCTTGTTCCAAAAGAGATGATATTTTTTTCATATCCTCGCCGCTAGATTGCACCAAAATATTGTAGCCATTAATACCTTTTTCCTTAGCTTTTTTGGTAACTGCTTCACTCAGTCCTGTAGGAATACTAATAATAGTCCCCCCTTTTTTGGTTGCAAAAATAGAGTTGTCAATATTATCGCCGCCAATCGTATCCAAAACAAAATCATATTCTCTTGATTGTGAAGCCCAATTATAGCCGTTGTAGTTAATGTGTTTATCTGCACCGAGACCCAATACAAAGTCTTTGTTTTTTGCGGAGGATGTTCCGGTAACTTCGGCCCCCAAATATTTTGCAATTTGAACAGCGATATGGCCAACACCACCAGAAGCTGCGTGTATCAAAACTTTTTCTCCCTTCTGAACATTTGCATTGGTTACCAGGGCTTGCCATGCGGTTAAGGCAACCAGGGTGGTGGCGGCTGCATTTTCAAAGGAAATAGTTCTTGGTTTTAACGCCAATTGATTGGCAGGTGCTGCTATATACTCTGAGTAAGCTTTTCCGTGTCCGGGGAAATTTACCATGCCAAAAACCTCATCACCGATCTTAAATAAATCGCTTTGAGTTTCTGCTACAATGCCTGCAATATCCCAGCCTAAAATCAATGGAGTTTCTGTTTTTATTCTGCCATAAATACCTTTTCCTGAGCGGGTTTTCACATCTACAGGGTTGATGCTGATAGCTTTTACCTTGATCAATACCTCTGAAGTAGTGATTTTTGGAATTTCTAAATTGGAATAGTTTAGTTATCCTACTCCTCCAGAAGACTTTAATATTATTGCTTTCATATACTATTGTTTTAAATTAATGCTTTCAAACTTTATGGTCAATAAAAATGACTACGCATAGTTATTGAATAGGTGATTCAGTTATGTGTACTTTAAAATTTTACTGATTGCCAAATGTTAATCTATGTTTGCTATTCAATAAATGATGTTTACACACCACATCTATGTTCTCGTCTAAATCATATCTGTAATGTCTTTTTTTCACATTATTTGGAATTCAGTAGAGTAAACCTTATATGCTATAGGTTATACCATATTTTTCAACCATACATAGCATTTTCAACAAAGCCCCTGATTTAATCAGAGGCTTTTGAATTGATAGTTTTTATTAATCTCCCTCAAATTACAAATGAAGTTACTTGACTAATCATGCCATCCTTAAAATTCCAAATGTCGCAATAAGAACTCTTTTTTGATTCTCCATCTTTTTCAAATACTATTTGACCAAGTTCAACTACGACATCATTTTCTTTAATGGAATTTTCTGTTGTAAATGTTATTCCATCATAAGCTGAACTAATGTACTTAAGAAGTTCTTGCTTTCCTTTTAAGGTTCTCTCTCCTACATTTTTCCATTGGATATCTTCACTGCAATAAGTGATGAAATCCTCATATTTTCCTTCAGATAAAGCTTTGTTCGCCTTTATAAAAATATTTTGATTACGCATATTTATCTATTTAATTGCTGTCTTCATTACCTATCTGTATAGCAATCTTGCCATAGAAATCTTCAGCGCCTTTTCTAAATTCAAGTAGGCTATGTGCCTTTCCTATCTCTGACAATGGGAAAACTTTCCCTACCACTGGCTTTAGTTTTCCAGACTCAATCAGCTTTGTGAGTTCGTCCAATTTGTTTCTGCTTTGTCTGGTAAATACAAAGTGGTAAGTGGCATTTTTCCCCCATGCGTGGATAAGATTCTGTGGCTTTTCAATATCCACTAATGTTACAACCTGTCCCATCTGATTTAAAATTTTACCACTGTCAGAAAGTGTGTTGCCGCCTAGCGTATCAATTACCACGTCCACTCCTTTGCCATTTGTCAGTTTTAAAATTTCATCGATATAATTTTCCTTTTCATAGTCAATAGTAAAGTCCGCTCCAAATCCTTTTAGAATTTGATGATGCACTGTTCTCGCTGTTGTATAAACGGTAGCACCCATAGCCTTGGCCAATTGTATAGTAGGTATCCCAACACCACCTGCACCACCGTGTATCAGGATTGTTTGATTAACCTTAAGTTGTGCCCTAGTAAATAGCATTTCATAGGCTGTGCCCGCTGATAAAGGAAATGTTGCAGCTTCTAAATGGCTTACGTTTTTGGGTTTAATGCCGATAATAGCTTCATTAGCGACATGATATTCTGCGTAGCTTCCTTGTCCATTAAAAATTTCAGGGGTATAATATACCTCATCACCGACCTTAAAGTTTTTCACACCTATGCCAATTTCAACGATCACACCTGAGACATCATGCCCTGTGATAACCGGAAGTGTTAACTCATTTTTGTAATCCCCACGGCGAACCTGAAAATCTAGAGGATTTACGGAAGTGGCCATCACGTTTACAAGTACTTCATTAGATCCCGGTTTTGGAGTCGGTACATCTAATATTTCAAATTTTTCTACAGAGCCGAACTCGTTTAATACTGCTGCTTTCATATTGTATTGATTTAGTTATTTAGGTAAATT
>NZ_WKKH01000091.1 GCF_009674725.1 Pedobacter petrophilus
CTCAATATCCAGAGCAGATATTTTATGCAAGGATTGATAATACAGAGATAAGTTCTTTGGAACAAAATCTTGACGAATTAACAAAGCAACTTGGGGGGCTTGATCTTCTAATTTTATGTTCCGGTATTGGAGATATTAATAATGAACTTGACTTTAAGATTGAGGAACGAACTATAGATGTAAATGTAACTGGTTTCACTAAAATTGCTGACTGGACAATTCTATATTTTCAAAAGCAGAAATATGGTCATTTTGCAGCAATAACCTCAATTGCAGGCATGACGGGTGATAATGAAGCGCCAGCTTATAGTGCCAGTAAAGCATATCAAATAAATTACCTTTCTGGGTTAAGGAAAAAAATGAAGAAACTACAGTTGCCAATACACATTACTGATATAAGGCCAGGATTTGTAGACACAGATATGGCAAAAGGAGATGGTCAGTTTTGGGTAGCGCCAGTCAACAAAGCAGCCTCACAGATTATAGCGGCTATTAGAAGTAAAAGAAAGCTAATTTACATCACTCGTCGCTGGCGCATAATTGGTTTTATTCTTCGACTATTTGGCTAACTAGCCTTAAATTACATCAAATAACCGGTCGTTTTTTGAAAGCTAATTATGGGTAAATCAAAGAAAGAGAGAAAAGTGCCATAACTTGAATTTCTATTTTTAGAATTAGGCAATAACCTTACCTTTGTTCGGAGAGCGTTAATTTGGGGGTAAGGTCGAAAGATTTTGCCCCCTCTTTTATTTAGCTTTTATATATTTTTGATATAGATCTTCACCTCCTTTTTCCTTTCTCATCCACTGAATAAAGGTCGATTGGTTGTTTAATATTTGCTCTGCTTTCTCTAATTTACTTTCCTTCTTAACCCCGTAAATCACCCCTGCTGCACCTATTAGCAGAAACACAAGGGAAGAAATAATAAAGGCAACGAAATACCTATCCTTTGCCCCAATGGTTAAATGCCTGGTCAATTTTATCTCTGCAGGAACATTTACTTTTGCAATCATTCCACCTAGTTTAACAATGTTCTCGTTAACTGCATGATGCAGGTTTTTGGCTTCTTTGGTCGAATTTTCCAGCCTTTGGATACTTGCACCCAATCCTTCAATGTTGATCGCCTTAAGCCGATTTATTTCGCTTAAAAGAGCCTCATTCAGTATCTCACTCATATATTTTTTCGTTTAAATATTTTATCATTCCTTCAATTTTGGTGGCATAGGCTAAAACTCCTTCTTTCCGGCAAAGCTGGGCGATCTGGTTAATGTTGTTGCCTACTCGGGAAATATCTCGTAACAAGGCAGCTTTTTCGGCTGTCATGGCTTCTTTTACGTCTTTTCCCTTAGCAAGCTCCCGCATGACCTCTGCAACGCTCTGCCTGCTTTTAAATGCTTTTTCCCTGAACTCATCGTATTCTTTCTCGGTTAGCATGATTTTCACCTGTTTAGTCCGCTTTTCTGTAGGGTCTAAAATCCTTCTCCCCGTCGTTTTTAGTTCTTTCCCCATTATCTGCCCATGCTTAAGCCTTTGCGTTGTGTTTGCTCCGGTGCTTTTATTTTCAATTCCAGCTCCTGTTTAAGTTCTTTTGATATCGCCCTGGTCAGGCCATGCTGCTTAGTAATATCAATACTTGCCCCTTTGGCCTTATAGCCGATATTATTGTCTTTTAACCGCTCCCCCTGGTTGTCTACCATATTGGCAAGCAAGTGGTAATGAATGTGCCCTTTTTCTGCATGCCTAATGGCTACAAATTGGGTTTGAGTAAGGTCTAAACCTGCATTTTTCCCCTTCCCTTTTGCAAGCCGTTGGATGTAATCCTGTAAAATTTCATCTTCCTTCTTTCCGGCCAGCTTGACCGTGTCTTCCGGAGAATGGGAAATGATGATCTGCATAATTTTATTTTTAAGTTCTGGCCGTTGATCGGCCTGCGCCTGAAACTGTTTGATCAGAAGCTCGCGATCCACTTGGCTTGTGGTACCATTGCAGGCAATCACTGTGGCATCTTTGTCGCTCCGGCAGCAGTAGCTGATCGTAGCGCTGATGCTGGAGTTCATTTTTACTTTTGCTATCATCTTTCTTCCTTCCTTTTTGCTTTCAGGCTTCGGTACAACCGTTGCCTGAAACAAGCGTTTTGAGAAAGGACGCAGTCCCTCAAAACACTGCTTGCCAAATAAAGCACCCAACCTTTGAAACGACAAGATAGGAGTTTTAAAGGATTTTTACATGAACCGGAAATTTTACGCTGGATGGAACAGCGTAAAAATCTCCGCTCTTTCTTATTTCCTTCCTTCCTTTTAGCCTTTTTATCAATGGAAAAAGAGCCGGCTAAAAGAAAAAATAGGGTGAATTGTAGTTCACTTTTGATTTTCCCAGGGCTTTTTTCCTAAACCGCAAATCTGCCGAAGGAGATAAGCCGTTATGTGTAGAGGGCAAATAAACGACCTGCCTAACATACAAAGCTTTTTTTCAGGTACTGAAACTTCGGGGTAAATTAAAATAAGCCTAAGAATTTCTTTCTTTTTGTTACTTCAATTTCAGGCTCTTGAATCTGGGGGGTGATCACTGGCCGAGCTTGATCTAATAAAAGCAAACTTCGTTCTAACACCTCAATACGTTTATCTTTTTCAGCAGATAAGTCTTCTTTATGCCTTAACTCCTGCTCTAATAGAGCAATTTTAAAATCCCGATCATCAGGCAATTGTGGATAGCCATCTTCAGTGACACTGTCAACCTCATGGATAGCCTTATTATTGTCATTAGGGACATGGACAAGTGGATAATTTTGTTGCAAAAAATCAATTTTTAAAAGTAACCGACCTTTTTCGTCTCGCTGTATATATTCTTTGTTTTTAGGCTCATTACAAAGCCTTCTTATTTGTCTTTCGCTTTTTCCAGTAGTTTCAGATGCTTGTTTAAGCGTTAGATAGTTATCCATTTTATTAAAGTTCATTTTGACACTTGTCATTGACATATTAAGTGACATGTCATAGTAATGCCGACTAGTAAATATACAAATTTTGACATGTCATACCTCATGTAATCCGCTTTAAATCCCTTTAGTAAGAATTACATAAAGGAAGACAGAAGCCGGATTATTTATCTCCATAATGGCCTTGTGCTGCTAATACCCACACGCTGATTTCCTGATCATTTACAGTATAGATAAGCCGGTGCTTTTGGCTTATCCGGCGAGACCACTCCCCTTTATTCTCATATTTCAATTGTTCAGGCTTTCCGGTTCCTGAATAGGGGTGAGCCTGTAGCTCCTCCAGGAGCTTTTCCAGTTTTTTAAATGAATTTTTGTCAGACTTCTTTAGTTTTTTGATATCCTCTAATGCCTGGGAGTGAAAATTTATTGTGTAAACCCTCATAAGGAATCTAAAACTGATTTTAGTTCTTCAGGCGTGCTGGCTGTTATAGGATTACTTTCGGCTGGCTTGCTAAGGCGGTTTTTAAGTTGCTTGATGTTCCTTTTATCCGCCCAGTACATATCACCGCTTGGACTGATATCAAAAGGGTTGCAACGATATTTTTCAGGAATGGCTAAAAATTCTTTTATCCAGTCTTCACTGAAGAATTGAGAATCTGGCTCATCCGTAACAACAAAATTGACAAATTTTTTCCCTCTTTTTACCGCTACCCGCTCTTTTTCCGCAAGTTCAAAATAGGTTTTGGTCTCATTTCTTAATTCCCTGGTTGATATTATTTTCATAACTACATAATTAATACACAAATGTGTACACAAATATAAATAATATCTTTCAAATCGACAACAAAGTCAGCTTCATAGGCATATTTCACTCGTCAGGCCAATAAATAAAGCCCGTATAATCAATTAAAAGACAGGCATTGACTTGTCTAGCATTTAAAATTAATAATGCCTTAAATCGCTTTAAAATGGCTCGTTACTTTAAACTAAAGTCTTAGTTGTCGCGCCCTGGCGACACTCTTTCTTTATTTTCGTTTTTCGTTTTTTTTCGCTGACCTGGAAAGTCCAAAAAACCTTGCTTTTTCCCCCTAAATACCCGGCATTTGAAGGGCAAACGTTTTTTTAATTATTTTAAATACTTTCCTATTTTACTCCCTTTTAATACTTTGAATATCAATCTTTTCCATAGTCGAAAACGAACCTTTTATAACATTAAACGAACCTTTTATAACATTAAACGAACCTTTTATAACATTAAACGAACCTTTTATAACATTTAAAGTTCTTTCTTATCGAACTATTCTTTTAATTAGTTTTTTATTATATCTTCGATTAAACTTTAAAATAATCATGAAGGACTTAGGGATTATCACAGAACAGGACGCAAATAAAGTTGGAGAAATCCTCTATAAACAACATAATGCGCTTACGTCTGGCCGTTATGACTTTACAGCTTGCCAGTTGGATATCATGTTTATGGTTCTGGCTTCCCTAAAAGAGAATGAAACCAGTTATAGAATCCATGTTACCGATATTGAATTGATTACTGGCCGCAAATGGAACATCTCGCAATTGACTGAAAGTACAGAGGCCTTACTTACACGGATGTTTGAAGTTGATGCGGAGGATGGATATACACAATTTGTCTTGTTTCAGTACTTTAAATATCTGAAAGGGACCAGGACTATTGAGGTCAAACTGTCTGAAATAGCCCTGCCGTACTTTTTCGACCTTAAAAACAACTTCACCCATTTTCAGCTTAAGTCCGTCCTTGATTGTTCATCCAGCTATGCAAAAAGACTTTACATGTTAGCATGTCAATGGCGCACCGTCGGTAGATTTCCTCGTCCCTTACCTATAATAGAATTAAAGAAAATGCTCGGCCTAGTTGATAAGAAAGGAAATGAGCAATATGGGGAGATAACAGGCTTTAAAACAAAAGTTTTGGATATTGCAAAAAAGCAGATTAACGAGCATACCGATATGAATTTTGATTATGAACTTTATAAAAAAGGTCGGTCTTTTGAATTCATCCAAATATTTGTAAATAATTCAAAAAACAAGCCTGAGCAATTAGAAATTGACTTTCAAAAAGATCTTAATTTTCAAAAAGAGGTTAGAAACATCATGTCTTACGGATTAAATGAGGAACAAGCTGCTGCTATTGCAAAAGATGGGTATAGCAAGTTCATAAAGTTTATTGATGAACTAAATGCAAAAATTAGACAAGGAAAAACATCGGTTGAAAAATCAACTGCCTATATCATTGGGGCTTACCAAAAGAAGAACGTTATCCCTAAAAAAGGCTAAGAGCGTCACAAAATGTAACTTCCTGCTTTGATTTGGGTCTATGGATCATGAGAGATCTTGGAACGATGCAAAAAGTAATTATCATGGGTGCTTCATCAGGCATCGGCAGAGAGCTTGCCTTGCAACTGGCTACGCAAAACTATCATATTGCGATTACCGGTAGAAGAACGCAACAGCTTGAAGAATTAAAGGCTCAATATCCAGAGCAGATATTTTATGCAAGGATTGATAATACAGAGATAAGTTCTTTGGAACAAAATCTTGACGAA
>NZ_WKKH01000092.1 GCF_009674725.1 Pedobacter petrophilus
GGACCTTATTAAATTAACTCGGCTAAGGGGGGCTTTTTAAAGTGGTGAAGAGGGGTCAATTTGAAGCGGTTTATCCACTATAACTGCAGATTGTTCACCTAATTTAAGCGTACTTCTAAAAGTATCACTTTCTGTCAACCTACTCGAAATTTTTGAACCATTTCTTTAGGAAATAATCATATGCCTCTGGGTAGATAGGCGGGCTTGGATTTAAATTTATACCTTCTGCTGTAGTTGTCAAGTTGGTATATATTTATAATGGCTCTCCCGAGTTGATATCGAGATTTAGAAATTATTGATCCATTGCGACAATTGCTTTTTGTTATTATTTATAATCTAATCAAACCCATCGTGTGTTTGATGGTTAAATATTGAAATCATAGTTTTCAATAGCCTTATATATAGCACAATACTTTGAGTGATGTTCGATAAATATAAACCTATTCTTCGGACATTAGATCTTAATGACCAACCTGAACCCACTTTCAGCGGGGGCATGTTGAGTAGTCTTCGCTCTGATCTGGATAGAAAAAATACGCTGATCTACCTTAATTTATCCCTGTTCGGACCAGCGAATGGTTGAGATCTAATTTTCTATTTAAACTTAATCCGGTATCTGATTATAAAGTTTCGCCCTTTTCTAATACTGTTATTAAGAAAGGATGGCATTTTCGACACAATCGATATTAATATTCTCAGAAGCCGAGGGATAAAAGCCTTTCAACCAGAATCGAAAGCACATCAATTGTTTCGCTATCATCGGGCCTTTTATGTTTCAGTAATCTAACTGGGACTACTACTACTACAGGAAATCTTTACACAGCTAAAAATATTTTGGGATATTACGAGTCAACACCAAGTTACAGAACTTCTGCCCCATTTTGCCCAAGGGTTCAATTAAGGACAATAAGCGGTACTTGTCAATTTGCACTATTTGGAACTGTGTACAATGAATACAATTACGCCTTGGTCACCACAACATCTCCACCAGGTGCGTGTGATTTAGAGTATTATGCTTGTTTTGCCTTAGTTCTTGGAGGATTTTTTACGGCTTGCCGTCTTAGAACAAACACCTAAAATCTTAACTACTCGGAACGGGATTTTGACGCAAACTTTGACAAGTAACAACTCAAGTAATTTCACGTTTTTCACCATCATTGCCGAAAGAAGGTCAACCTAAAAGCAAATTATTCGAGAATGGCTGATTGAAAAAACAAAGAAAAGCTATCAACAAACAGAACCTTTATGCAAGTGAAGTTGGTTATGAACAGGCATTTCAACATTGGAAGTCTTAGCGTAAATTATTTAAAGCTAAAACTGATGTTTTCCCTTTGGAGTTCAGGAAATCGTTTAATAAAGTAGGAAAAATTAACTATCCCTATTTTGCATACGATAATCATCGATTTGCATACATCCGCATATTAACTTCTCTGCAACTTTGTAGTATTAAAATCAACAATATGAAATTGAATCAAGTAAAATTAGGAAGTCAGGGATTAATCATTCCAAATATCGGCTTGGGATGCATGGGAATGACAGGTTTTGGAGATGCGGATACATATGGTAAAACAGATGAAAAAGAAGCCATCGCAACCATTCGCCGTTCTTTTGAGCTGGGCGGCAATTTGCTCGACACGGCAGATTTGTACGGACCTTTCGAAAACGAAAAACTTATTGCAAAAGCCATCGAAGGAAATCGTGACCAATACATCCTTGCGACGAAATTTGGTTGGGAAATCGATGACAATGACCAAATCACATGGAAAATCAAAGGAACTAAAGATTATGTAAAAAAATCGATCGAACGATCACTTAAAAACCTAAAAACAGATTACATCGACCTTTATTATATGCATCGTTTGGATAAAAATGTTCCTGTTGAAGAAACCGTTGGAGCGATGAGTGATTTGGTAAAAGAAGGAAAAATAGGTTACATTGGTTTGTCTGAAGTTTCTTCTGCAACGATAAAAAAAGCGCACACCATTCATCCAATCACGGCAGTTCAAAGTGAATATTCTCTGTTTGAAAGAACAGTAGAAGAAAAAGGTGTGATTAAAACATTAAATGATTTTGGAATTGGCTTTGTAGCTTATTCACCTTTAGGAAGAGGATTTTTATCTGGCAATATCAAAACCATCAATGATTTGCCTGAAAATGATTTCCGAAGAGGAATTCCCCGTTTTCAGGAACAGTATTTCCATAAAAATATTGAATTGGTTGAAGCTATTGAAGATCTTGCAAAACAAAAACAAATCACATCTTCGCAACTGGCTTTGGCTTGGATTATCAGTAAAGGCATTGTTCCTATTCCGGGAACTAAACGAAGAATATATGTTGAACAGAATATCGAAGCCAGTAATATCATCTTATCGGATTCGGATTTATCAAAGCTGGAAAGTATAGTACCTTTGGGAACTGATACCGGTAAACCTTATGACGAATTTAGTATGGGGCTTTTGGATTATTAGGTTTAAATTTACAAGGATGAATACAATTGCTTCTATTTCCACATTTCACAGATTACTTTCGCTTCCTCAGCCGAAACATCCGATGGTAAGTGTTATCAATCTGTCCGAAAGTATCTTCATTGAAGATGATGTCTGGAAGGGCTTTGTCAACCGATTTTATTGCGTGGCTTTGAAAAGAAATGCGACCGGAAAAATAAGGTATGGACAGCAGCATTATGACTATGATAAGGGTGTGCTGAGCTTTACGGCTCCCAATCAGGTTCAGTATTTGGACTTAGCAGCGGTGGATTGTGAAAACACAGGTTACCTGCTGATTTTTCACGAAGATTTTCTACTGAATCACTCTTTAGCGACTACGATTTCAGCTTACGGATTTTTCTCTTACGCTGTGAATGAATCCTTGCATTTATCTGAAGATGAGGAAAATGATTTGCTTGAAATTTTGAATAAAATCGACAAAGAATGTCAGCACATTGACCAGCATACGCAGGAAATTATTTTGTCGCAGATTGAATTGTTGCTGAATTATTCCAAACGTTTTTACGAAAGACAATTTATTACCAGAAAAAATGGAAGTCATCAGCTTTTGACGAAATTTGAAATTTATTTGAATGATTATTTTGATAAAAAATCTACAGAAAAAGGGCTTCTAACTGTTCACCATATTGCTGACGCGATGAATCTTTCTCCGAATTATTTGAGCGACCTGTTGAGAATCCAAACCGGACAAAGCACGCAACAGCATATTCACGAAAAGCTTATCAGCAAAGCAAAAGAAAAACTTTCTACGACTGAACGTTCCGTTAGTGAAATTGCTTATGAATTGGGTTTTGAACATTCGCAGTCTTTCAGTACGCTTTTTAAAAAGAAAACGAAGATGTCGCCTTTAGAGTTTCGACAGTCATTCAACTAAAAAGTAATCTGCCACTACTTCTCAATCTAGCTTCGCTAATCTGATGAGCGTTGTTATCCATCAGTGCAATATTAGAGCAAAAAAAGATAGCACATATTCATAGTCGGAGTTTTTATACCGAGAGCTATTACAAAAATGATTTAATTTTTTAGCTTAGTTAGCGGACGAGAAACATTCAATTCTCACTTATTCTTACGTGAAGTCATTTTAATTAAATGGACGTACAACTAATAAGGCCATATATTTTTCCATACAATTATAACTTAATATGAAAAAAGCGCTATATCAATTCAATCGGCTGTTCGTTAAATCCCAGTTCAATCTGAGATTTTTTAAATTCTTTTATACGTACCCTTAAAGATATCCTTTTGCAGATAAAAGATCCGGATGACTAAGGGTCAAGTATCGCTTTCGGATGGTGCCTAATGCCTTTTACAGGTCATGTCTGCTAAGACCAATAAAATAATATCTTTAGACTACACAAGCAAATGATTATAGGATTTTAATGTAGACTCCCATTGAACACAGGTGTCTACATTATTCTATTTTAAAGCATAGATTTCCATAAATCTTAACCTTTTGTTGGCTTAATCCAGACTGGCAGAACAACATCTCACAATATGGAACTTTTAATCTTATTACCCTCTGGACACAAGATGTTAAAAGTTATTGTCGTCTTTAATAGTCTACCTGTATTCCGATTTTACCATAGAAATTTTCATCTCCTTCTTTGAACTCAAGTAGGCTATGCGCTTTACCAATTTCTGATAAGTTGAAAACTTTATTTAACACAGGCTTCAGCTTACCTGTTTCTACCAATTTAGTTATTTCATCTAATTTATTTCGATTTTGTCGAGTAAACACAAAATGATAGGTCGCGTTTTTCCCCCAGGCATGAATCAGGTTTTGAGGTTTTTCAAGGTCGACTATGGTAACTACCTGTCCTAATTGACTCAAAATCTGTCCGCTATCTGACAGTGTATTGCCGCCAATGGTGTCAATGACAATATCGACACCCTTTCCAGCTGTAATTTGTTGAATGGCCTCGATGTAGTTTTCATCTTTGTAATCGATAACATGATCAGCTCCTAATTCAAGAAGAAGTTGGTGATGTACCTTCCTTGCTGTTGTGAAGACAATTGCACCCATTGCTTTTGCAATTTGAATGGTTAACATGCCTACACCGCCAGCGCCACCGTGGATCAAGATAGACTGATTAACCTTAAGCTGAGCTCTGGTGACAAGCATTTCCCAAGCCGTGCCCGCAGCTAATGGAAGCGTGGCAGCTTCGAGATGATTAAGGTTTTTTGGTTTTAAGGCGATGATAGACTCATGGGCACAGTGATACTCCGCGTAACTTCCGGGACCATTAAAGATCTCCGGAGTGTAATAAACTTGGTCACCGATCTTGAAACTTTCCACGCCCTGACCCAGTTCTATAATTTCGCCCGAGACATCGTGACCTGTGATAACAGGTAAGGACAATTCATTTTTATAGTCCCCACGACGGACTTGGTAGTCTAACGGGTTTACAGATGTTGCGAAGACTTTCACCAAAACTTCCCCGAAGCCTGGTTTTGGGGTCGGCACTTCTACGATTTCGAAATTTTCGACCGGGCCGAACTCTTTTAAGATTGCTGCTTTCATTTTGTTTTTAGTTAATTAGGTAAATAGCTAATTTCTATGTTAAAAAAATTATAATTTTTCTTTTATGTGCAATGCCAAGTCTTGAATTGACTGTTCATTCCTTCTGTAATACGTCCATTGATCTTTTCTGGTTGCGATCAATATATTGGCTGTGGACATTGTTGGAATTGCAATAGTATACTAGAGGTTTTTTTATTGTCAGATTATTTTTTTTGAGAAGCATTACTTTAGATTCCGCT
>NZ_WKKH01000093.1 GCF_009674725.1 Pedobacter petrophilus
ACTTTAAAGTTATCTTGTAATGATAAACCAAGTCCAGTAGAATATCGTTTGAATACGGAGGTCACAAAATCCTTTGGTAGGAAGACATTTAGTCTATTACCTGTCAATTTATTAATAGCCGCACCAAATTGTTCTCCTGGAGCTCCAGCGCCGCCTAAGCAGGATACAATAATTAACCGATCACCGTCACTTACTTTTGAGGCCATCGATTGAAGTAAGGCAACTTCTGACCTATTCATAGAACCATCTAGAAAATCATTTATTTCACTTGTAAATATATTACTCCTAGAACTCGTTGGCTCACTATCGTCAGTTCTCATAGATGCCTCACCATCACTTCTTCCACCATGCGTTTCTATTGCAAGGTTACTTAAACTTCTGTCTCCAAAAGCACCCAGTGCCTCATTTGCCAATCCAAAATTCTTTGCAGAAAAAACAGCTCATGAACCATAACCTTTCTTTTTATCATCTGCATTTATTTCCTGTCTTTCGGTATAACTATCATGATATTTATGTACACATTTCTTTTTTGTCCAATAATAACTTCAAAGGCACTTTTAGCATCCTCCTCAGTAAATCTAACCCCACCAGCAATTGAAATAATCTCCATTCCATTAGGGTCAACTAATAAAATAGGATTTCCTGCAACATAGTTATAAGGAGAATGTGAAAAATATAGCTCTGCTTTAGGATCCACCACATTTCAATCACCAGATCATAGAACCTTACACCATAATCGTAGTGTTTACTATCATCTGCTACTTAATTCTAAACCTATCAATTAAATTATTCTCTCCAACTATATCCTGAATATTCTCTTTATCAGGTAGATAAATCAATCTGAAACTGACTTCAAAGATATCATTCTGTTTAAGTGAATAAACCGACATTTCCACCAAAGCAGATAATCTCTCATTAGTGTGAGAATAGTACGCTGGGTGCCATTTATAAGTGGGAAAAATATTGTTAAAGTATGAGGTAACTGGATCGCCTGGCTTATTATTTGAAATATCAAACCTGCCGTCGAGAATATTTCCTGTTTTATCAATTTTAAACCTATAGTTCAGTGGTGACATAGCATACCCATGTTCTTTAGCATACATTTGCACATTCTTTAATTCATTTATGGGGAACTCGCTTTTAATTTTCTTCTGGTCTGCAAGTTTTGGCATCTGTAAATATATCCTAGTAATTGCTTGAGTAGGATATTTTTTAGGGTACGATGTTCTACATGAAATGCAAAATGAAAGCAATAACGAGAAACAAATTAAAGGGAAAAACTTGATTGTTTTCATATGTTTTATTGTTTTCTGAGAGTTACTGGAGGTGAACCAATCACACCAGAAAGACTTACTGACGTGTTTTGATATTGACTACCATTGGGCTGAGTCCACAAAAATTTTTCACTAAACATCCTGGAAAGCCATGGCCCTGTCTTACCTGTATTCGGATCCGCATAATATCTGGGTTGGACGGTTTGTTGAGCCATTAATATATTAAGTCTTCCACCTGTGAACGTATTCATGCTTTTCCCAAAATTTAAACCTGCTGTACCCGCCCCTATGCTACAAGAGCCAAAAATTAGATTTCCTCCATCCGTTAATTTGTTTGTAAGGGCTTTAAACATTTCCATTTTTTTTAGCGACATTAGGATTATTGAGTAAAGTAGCCCCTTCTATTTCCCCATTCGCCAATCTAAATTCAGTGTTAAAAATATGATCAGCAGCGTTAGTTGAGACGTCACTATCCCAAGTTAATCCTAACACCGATTCTCCAGTACGCTTTGAGCGGCCACCATGAGTTTCTATTATTAAATTATCTAAAGAAAAATCTGACACTCCCCCTATGGTATTTAAGGCATCCAACCCCTCATACATATTTTTACCCGCAAACGTTGCCCATTGACCATTTCTTGTTCTATTATTCTTGTCTGGATAATTGAAATCACTTGTTTTCTTGGCAACAGAAAGGTAAACATTTTTTGCCCTACCGGATATAACATTAAAGGCACTTGCTGCATCTTCTTCGGTAAATTTATATCCGCCAGCAATAGAGATAATTTCCATTCCATTAGGATCTATAAACATTATTGGATTATTTATTGCATAACCATAGGGTGAATAACTTAGGTATTGCTCCGCTAGCGGATCCACCACATTCCACCTTCCAATCACCGGGTCATAGAACCTAGCGCCGTAATCATACTGCCCCAATTCCTCCTGCAACTCCTTACTGTTATAAAGGTATTTATTTGTTCCGGATTGTGTGCTACTTCTTAGACCAAAAGCGTAGTAACCGAGGCGTTGCGGAGCTCATGAATACAGATAAAAATACAAACAACTATGAATAATCGTCCCGTTGCAATACCTCTAGTTGGTTTGTACTGGGGTTCTTGTAAAATGTTGCGCAAATTACCCAAATGATCTGAAAGGTTATACTCATAACTGTAATTGCCACTGCCATTGTTTCTGGCCAAACCTTCTTCGGTCTAGATGAAGTCAATTGTGTTATCTGTTTTATACTGAATGCCGTCAATATAGTTGATGGTGCCTCCAGATGTTATTTTTTTAAGTTTGCTTCCTGTGGCATCATATGCATAGCCGGCAACCAGGTTCTGGTTATTAGCATCCCTAACCTGCTTTGGTAGGTTAAGTACATTGTAATCAAAAAGAAATCCCGTTCGCCCGTCAATTACCGCGTTCCCGTTCTGATCATAATCGTATCCATTGGTCACCTCTGCTGCAAACCACAAAGGCTGCCATGGTAATGGTATTTATTATCGGTACCATTATCACGTTGAAACCTGTCAATATTGCCCAATACATCATAGGCGATGGTTTCGTTCATCATCACGCCTGTTCCTATCGAACTGGTTAAACGGTTCAGTTTATAGTAGCCATAATTCATAGCGATGCCGGAAGACAAGGGATTGGCATCCGCTGACTAGGATTCCCGGTCGATGTTTCCATTATACAAGCCCGCTGCATGCTAAACAGGTTATTGATACTGCTTAGCGCCTGAAAAAAATAAAACAAGTTTTTGCAAATAACAGCAAAGCCCAACATCTCTGCTAGACTTTGCTATAATTGTAATTTCTCACACGCGAAACGCATGCTACAGCTAGGGCTCCTTAAAATGAAGGCCACAGCTTTCTTATCTGCCAAAGTTCGCTGTAAAACTATATAAATTCACACACCTAGGTAAACATTTTTTATCTATTATGAACAATTACAGACATTCAACAATTTTTTTAGGTATAAAATAGCTTGTCATACTGATTCCGTAACCAATAAAAAAGATTGGAATTACTCATACATTTTTGCTGCAATTAGAATGTTTGCAAAGACTTTCCAGTTTACATCCTGAGGAATAGGAAGATTATTGTTTTGATAATAACCTTCCATATCTTCTGTCCAACTTGCGATGCTTTCCAAGAAATCTACTAAAGTTATATTAGTCCAATCTTGTGGATTGCTATTCAAATTAACAATTAATAATTCAACAAAGTTTATAAAGTCTTTTTTATTGTTAATTTCATGTATTTTCTTTTCAAAATCTATCATAATATTTTTTATTTTACAACCTTAACATTACCTCCACCAAGTTTAAGCTTAATCGAAGTTTCACCATTTGTAGTAGTCATTTTCCACATTTGGCCACTTGGATTCCCCCATTGAATTGGTGCTTCTTTTAATCCTGCCAATTTAAAAGCGGCTAATCTTCTGTGGTCTAGCGTCCACACTTTACCACTGGCATCTTTCCATACATTTATTCTAAGGATATTTGGATTTAGACTACCATTTGCCAAAGATTCTGCATTGCCAACAACTGTATAATTCCTTGTTTTATTTTTAATACTGCTTTGCATAAAATGAATGTCCTTAGGATTCATTACTTCCTTAGTGGCAGGTAAAGATAGTCCATTCCCCGCAATAGAACTTTGTATCATCAATGATGCTGTTACCGCATCTTCTGTATCTTCCGAGGATACATCCCTTAAAAAGGAAGCAGCCCTTCCTACAGGAGTATAATTAAGAAAACCCAGCCAGCTATTTAAGAATTGATTCGTCTTTATATCTCCTTCTTGTAATTGGCTTACAGAACTTTTTCTTATTATAGTACCTGTTTTATTAATTGCATTCTTACCTGCTTTCTTCGGCGGATCTTCTTCTGATGTAACTTGCTGGCGAGGGAATAAATGCCTCATTTGATAAAAGAACGGTAAAACGCCTGCAGCAGATCGAGGGCCTGATGGAGAACGACAGATCACACCTGCTGGCTATTGTTGATGCTTTCCTAAGGGAAGCCAATACCAGAAAGGAATATGCGGGATAGTAATCGGCATATGGAGATCCTCCAGGCGCTGGCCGCTGGCACAGACCCCATGACCGGTGAGGTATTCCCTGCATACAGTCCTTACAACCATCCCGAAATCATAAGGGCGCTTTTTATCACCATTAACCAACTCGAAGCCATCGCCGAAAAAGGCAATAAAGGCTTAGCATGGAATAAACAAGAAGACGCGTTGCTCACACAACGCTTTAACGAAGGCATCAAGATTACCCAGCTCGCTAAACTTCATTCACGGACTTACGGAGCAATTAAAGCCAGGCTAATTAAACTCGAATTCTTACAGAAATAACAAAGCCCAACAATTTTTAAACTGCTGGGCTTTTGCTTTATTTATTTTAGTAGACCTACAACCTTAGACGAGATGAATTTACACTTTTAAAGTACAGTTGCTCATGTTTCCCATTAGATATGGACATACTAATAACGATATTCTTCTGCATTGGATGAAAGAAAACATTAAAGTATACTACCATTTCAACTTTGCAAGAGATACAATTCTTTTTATGAGCTGGCTCCCATGTGTATTGAATGAATTTATTATTCATAAATGCATTTAATTCTTTATAGATTACCAATTTACTGCTTCTTATTGCCTTAACATTTCCGTTGGTATCTATCTTGAAATCGAAATTATAGTTACCTCCAAGTTTCTCTCTTTCAAGCTTTTTATAAATAGTATTTAAGTGTACAGAAGACAAAATCTCTTTATCAAGAATTATTTG
>NZ_WKKH01000094.1 GCF_009674725.1 Pedobacter petrophilus
TTCTGCTTTTTTCAAGCAACAACTCTGGGGGTCAATTTAAAATTGGCGAAAGGGGGTCAAATTTATTGGTATATGCACATTGATCATAGAACTTGGATAAATACACTGTTTGAACTTGATCCCATGATGCCATTTGGAGGTTATAAGCAATCTGGGCTTGGCCGTGAACTCGGCGCAGAATCCATTGATGCCTACACGCAAATAAAAACCGTAGTGGTCAGGTACTAATCAGTAAATATAATTACACTTAATTACCCCCCTTATGGATACGTATACCCCCATTTTGGATAATTTAAAAATGGGGGTATTCAAGATCTTTGTGGCGGATAAAAGAAAAATAAAATGATACAATCAAATGGATATGCGGCCCAAAGTCCGACGAGTAATCTTGCCCCGTGGGCGTTTAAAAGAAGAGAGGTTGGAAGTACAGATATATTGATCGACATCTTGTTTTGTGGGGTTTGCCACTCTGATCTCCATGCCATCAGAGATGATTGGTTTCCTGGAATGTTCCCGATGGTTCCCGGGCATGAAATTGTGGGGAGAGTGGCCAGAATCGGAAATGGCGTCACAAAGTATGCTATTGGCGATCTTGTTGGAGTTGGAGTTATGGTAGATTCCTGCCTTAAATGTGAAAATTGCCGTAACCACCAGGAACAGTTCTGTGCCACTGGTGTACAGACCTACAACAATATAGGAAAAGACGGACTGCCTGTATATGGCGGTTATGCTGACAATATCGTGGTGAGAGAAGAGTTTGTACTGTCTGTCTCTGAAAAACTGGCACCTGAAGCAGTAGCTCCATTGCTTTGTGCGGGCATTACTACCTACTCACCTTTAAGAAACTGGAAAGTTGGAAAAGGCCACAAACTTGCAGTGGTAGGTTTAGGTGGACTAGGACATATGGCCGTTAAATTTGGTATTGCTTTCGGAGCCGAAGTTACCGTACTGAGCACATCTGAGTCAAAGAGAGCAGACGCCAAACTTTTGGGGGCACACCACTTTGTTGTAACAAGAGATGAGGCGCAGATGGAAACGGTGAAGTCATCATTCGATTTTATACTTGATACCGTTTCTGCCAAACATGATATCAACGAATATCTGTCCTTACTGAAAACCAATGGGGTACACATCTGTGTGGGCATCCCACTGGAATCTTTTGAAGTTTCGCCATTTTCCATAGTTGCAGGCAACAAGGCACTTGCGGGTTCCGGGGCAGGAGGATTGGCACAAACACAGGAAATGCTCGACTATTGCGCTGAGCATAATATCGTTTCTGATGTGGAAGTGATTGACATCAAAGACATTGATCATGCTTTTGAAAGGATGGAAAAAGGCGATGTACGTTACCGCTTTGTGATTGACATGGCAACGATTAAAAAATAACTAAATTAGCAGGGCCATCATTTTTGCTGGCTTTGCTTCAAGTAAATTCGATGAAACCGGAAAGAAAACTACCCTATAAGATGGAGTCTATCTCCGAACTGCACCGCATTTTGGAGCTTCCCAAACCATTACACCCTTTAGTTAGTGTGATTGATTTTAGCAAGATTAAGTGTTATGATGATGACCATCTCGAAAGCGTAGCCTATGGTTTCTACTGCATTGCACTAAAGAAAGGCTTTGTAGGAAAAATGAAGTATGGACAAAACCGATATGATTTCGACGAAGGGGTAATGACTTTTTTCTCGCCAGGCCAGGTCATCTCTACAGAGATTGTTGCTGATTTAAAACTTTCAGGCTGGTGGCTGGTGGTGCATCCTGATTTTTTAAATGGTTATGCGTTATCTCAAAGTATCAACAAGTATGGTTTTTTCTCATATGGAGCAAATGAAGCCCTGCATTTATCTGATCACGAAGAGCACGTGGTTAATGATCTGCTGGAAAACCTGAAAAAGGAATATAGTTCAAGAATTGACAGCTTTAGCCAGGATGTGATGATATCACAGATAGAGCTTCTCCTGCAGTATTGCACAGGTTTTATAACAGGCAGTTCATTACACGCAAAAATATTAACAGTGACCTGCTTTCGAAGATGGAGCTGATATTGAATAAATATTTTGAAGCTGGAAAAATTCAGGAATTTGGGCAGCCAACAGTAAAATTTCTGGCTGAAAAACTTCATATCACCCCACACTATCTCAGCGACATGCTCAAGGAACATACCGGACAAACTGCACAGCAGCATATCCACAATGCGTTAATAGAACAGATAAAGGCTCTTCTGACAATGACCAATATGAGTATCAGCGAAATCGCTTACCAGCTCGGGTTTGATTACCCCCAGTCCCTCAACAAACTTTTTAAAAAGAAAACGGCTGTTTCTCCTACCAGTTTCAGAAAATCCTTTAATCCAAATTAATATGGAAATCAAAAATTCAAAAGTACTGTTAACCGGAGGCACTACGGGCATTGGTTATGAAACAGCAAAATTATTGTGTTCGAATGAACCAATGTAATGTAGTAAGATACCAGCTTTAGTGGTAGGTTACGGCATTGCCGTACCGCATTTTTGATCTCAGAAATCAAAAAAGTCACAATTATGGAAACACAATTCTCGCAATCTGGTCAGTTCCAGAAAGAAAATTTTTCAGCCTTTATCAAAGAGCTGGTTCAAAAATTCGAGCCAGAGCAAATCTATAGCTTTGGTAAAAACATCGATTTTAAAGTCAATGATGGTTGTTTTATAGAGAACCATAGTGCAATTTTTTGTTAATAGTCACCGAAAGTGTCACCAGAATTGAACACAAAGTACAAGACTTTGCCAATAATAAATATCCTTTCGGAAAGATCACCATATTGGCTCATGGGAAAGAAACCATTAAAGAGGCGATAAAGGCCAATAACAGGTTTTTCATTACCATTTATAACGAGGCCAGATTCTTTATAGTCGAGATGGTATGGTGCAACGCGCTCATATCATAAATTTTATACCCACCCAGGGAGCAGTAAAAGCCCAAAAACATTACAATCACCGCTCTACATTGGGTACAGGTTTTTTAAAAAGTGCAAAAGAATGCTTAACGAACTAACATTATAATCTAAGCGCATTCATGGCGCATCAGGTTGTAGAGCAATGCTGTATTGCCTTGATAAGGGTTCATCTGGCATACCGTTCTGATATACACAACCTTTATAGACAGCTTCGGTTGTGCGAAAGCTTTTCTCCGGCACCATCAAGCCTCTTCTTATCGGGCAGTGAAGAGGAAAAACGGCTCTTTGATATCATGGTAAAAAGTTATTCCGCTGCACGTTACAAAGATGATTTTAAGGTTGAACAAGCCGATGCGGAACAAATATTCACCCGTGTTTCCACCTTTTTAAAGCTCACTGAAATTATCTGCGGTGAAAAGATAAATTTCCTTGCAACTGCGGCGGAATCCTACACACAATTAAAAAAAGAAAGAGAGGTGGTTTATGGAGGATAAAACTATTCTATCGATGAACTTCTTTCATTTGCCTTTTACGCCAAATACAAGAATACTTACAGAAAATACACTGAACCAATATTCCGAGATCAGAAAACCCAAAAGGGGTTATTTTCCCATTAAAATCAGAAAAATATCTTTCAGCAATGAACTGCTTGTAATAGGTGTAATTCTGGACAAAGAGCCTGAAGAACTTGTTTACATTAAGGTTACCGCCTCGAACTATTAATAAGTTGCAGCGTTGATACCCATGAAAACTATTTGAGCCGATACGCTTATTTTTCGCTTACCCAACTGATGTACTATGACACTGAATATAATTTCGAAGACTATTATTGGCCGGATTTCTTTGATCAGGAAACAGGGGGATCTAATACCTGATGATCCATAAGTCGAAGGATAATTTACATGTGTCGTCAAAAGTGAGGTATAAAGGCCTATATAAACCAGGAAAACAACTTCCTGTAATATCACAAAAACCTGTTCCGTTAAGAAAAGTAGTTCCCTACATTCAGGAACAACCACCTAAAGAGACACATGTGATATTAGGTTTTTGCCTTGCAGATTCGAATAATGAATGGTATCGAACTAACCATTATCCTTTTTTGGTTCCTTATACAGGGATTTTGAACAAGGCCAAAACTTAGGTGAGAAGCATTATGATGGTGATTTTAAAGATTTTGTAGATCGGTTAAGGATGGCATATAGGTTTATTGATAAATAAAGATCACGAAAAAAATTAAAAACTTGAAATCATGTGCTTAACTAGCACTTGCTCATATTCATTAGGATTTAGGGGTATGGTTATTGTAGAAATAATTCTTTATTTTTGTGTTAACACTCAATATCACATCCATGCACATAGAAACACGTAAATTACATTTGATAGAAGAAATGCTCAAAGTAAAGAGTGAAGCTACTTTATCTGCTTTGGAGAAGCTATTAAAGAATACCAATAATAAAACAGTTAAGAAAACACCAGGCTTAAAAGATTTTTCTGGAATCTGGTCTAAGGACGAGGCTGAAGAAATGGAACGTATAATTGCAGAATCTTGTGAAACCATCCACCCAGATGACTGGAAGTAATATATTAGATACCAATATCGTTATTGAGCTATTTAAAGGCAATTCTACAATTACTGCTTTTCTTGAAACCTTAGAGGAAGAAATAAACATTCCTTTTGCTGTATTAGGAGAATTATATCTGGGTGCGTATAGATCAGCCAACCCAAAAAAGCACATTAAACAGATCAACTCTTTTTTAGAAAGGTTGAAGTTGCTACATTTGACTAGAGGGATTTAGTCGTCAGATTTAGAAAGAAACTTTTAAATTTGAATATATGGGCAG
>NZ_WKKH01000095.1 GCF_009674725.1 Pedobacter petrophilus
GGACCTTATTAAATTAACTCGGCTAAGGGGGGCTTTTTAAAGTGGTGAAGAGGGGTCAATTTGAAGCGGTTTATCCAATATGAACTGGGCATACGAAATTTAAATAGCAGCCAGCTGGCTACCCTTTCACAAATAGAACTGTTGCTGACGGATGAGCCTGTAATTGCGGCTACCGCAGCCATAAATCTTAAAGCCGGCCAGACAAATACAGCCATGCTTAAAAAAATGGAAAAGCGCTTAGAAAAAGCAAACTTCGATTGCATCAAGCTGAAACGTAAACTCGATATCCTACAAAGCAATTATGCGCAAAACCAGCGTTTATGGCATTTAATTTCTATCCTAAAGGCTAAATCGCAAAGCGGAACCCAATTAATGGCTTATTTAGATGTACTCGAAATAAAATGCCTTGAAAAAAGTGAAGCTTGCAGTTTGGATCAACAGACAACGGTTACGCTTAATATAAGTTTGTTAGAATTTGAGCAAGAAGCGCTAAGGAAAATTATAGAAAGTTAGGTGTATTGAACTGTTTTATTTATTGTAGCATAGCTACCTGGCCAATATGATGTTAAAAAATATAACTTAAAAAGAATCAGTGTTTAAGATAAGAAAAACAAAAATCACCCCATTTTTTATATTAGGTTTAATGGCATTATTGGGCCTAATCGTGTCTTCAGTAATCATGATTAATCAAAATGGAATGAACCAACAGTTGCAAGGTTGGGTAAATCTACTTTGGTTACCCTTACCAATGATCATCATCATTATAGACAGGGTCTGTATAAGAAAATACGATTTAAAAAAAGTAAACAAAACGGAAAGCTATATTTTGGGTAGTTTGATTTTGCTTTTACTAATCAATTACGTACGAATACAATCACAACTATAAAAAAGCTAAACCATTATAGACTGAAAGACCATAGGTTTGAGTAAAGCAAGAATGAAATTCTTTCCTTCAAAAATTAAAATAACAACTCGTCCTTTCGACTGGAGCCTGAAGAAATCTTTGAACCAGGCTCAAAAAGTTCGAAGATTTCTGCGCTACGGTGGAATAAATACGGCTATCTATTATCTAAAAAGATTATGACGCCAGAAAGTTCTAACTTGGTATACCGATTGATGAAACTCCTGGAATATTTATTTCTGACTTTATTATATTTTTGCTGTAGAAAGCCAGAAGAAAAAATAAGTAAATAATATGCAATTTAGGAGAACTCCTAAGGTTTGCGAAGTCCTCCAATAGCTTTTTAAACAAATATTTAAATTATATGATGTACAAAATTCTGATTTTCACATTGCTCTCGTTTGTCAACCCAATACAATCTATATCTCCAAACAAAGTAGAGGTTTATGAACATGTTGTTGGCCTGAATAAAATGACCATCAGCGGAATGGTTTCAAGAGTTAAAAGTTACCAAACTTTTGATCATAGTTATTACTTTATTTACATCGATCATAAAATCATTAAAATTTCTGATAAAGCGTATAATAAAGGCGTAATTATAGGCGAAAAGCACAGTTTTACAGGCTTAAGAAAATTAGCACCTAAAGAGTATTTAAAGTATAATTTATTTAGAAAATAGTAAAACCAACGAGTGGAGGATGATGAGAAACTACTCGCTTTGCGACCCTGAAGATGTTGGAGACGATGTGGTACTCGCCTGGGATGAGCAAAATCCAATAGCGATGAAAAAAGTTTTTGAACACTATCTGAATTTGTTTGGCGAAGCTAAAGTTAGGCTTTACACTGTTTCTAAACAGTTAGATGAAGTTTTAAAAATAGATAAAAATTTGTTCAGAGAACGCACATCGTTAGCGTATTATCAATCTCAATAAATGCGCTTAAAACACTTAGCTTAGTTTACTGATTTTAATTCCTTGCAATTAATTTCATAATGAACGAATAATCATAGATTATTATGGATGATAGCTAAAACTTAACGAATAAGAAAAGCCTCGTGAACTATATTTTGTTATTGTTTACCTTTAAATTACTACATCAAGCCAATTAACGAAACTATATCACTTATGAAAGAAATAGCTAAAATAACCGCAGTACTATTGCTGATGTTGACGTCAACCTTTACTTACGCACAAATTCCTGAAGAAATACAATGGAAACATTTGCTTAAAACTTACAACGCAGATAGTAGCGATTTGACGTTAAGTTTAAACGGAAAAAACCTGAATGGCAAATATAAAATCCCTTTGGATGAAAAAAGTTACGCCCTTTACACAATCAAAAACGGAATGATTACTGGTGATGCTTTTTGGTACACCAATGGTGGACATTTAGAATGCAAGCTCGTTTATAAACGTGGCGTTCGTAATGGTTTAAAAGAGAATTACGACCATGATGGAAAGGTTTGGCTTCGCCAGGAATACAAGGATGGAAAGCAGGATGGTTTAAGTGAAATGTACAGCAACGGGCAACTCAACAATAAATCTGAATATAAAAAAGACAAAAAAGATGGCAAGCAATTAAGCTACAGCAGTGGCAAAGTGCTTTCTGAAACTGAATATAAAGATGGCTTGAGAGATGGCATGAGTAAAACTTACGGTTTGGACGGGAAGCCAGTTTCAGAAATTAATTATAAAGCAGATAAGCAAGATGGTTTAACCACTATGTATGCAATGGGCAACAAAACGATGGATTTTGTATTTAAAGGTGGAAAGAAACATGGCATTGGGCACATGTATAAACCAGATGGTTCCCTTGTTTTTACGAGTTATTATCTTAACGGAGAAAAAGTGAGCAAGGATGAATTTGAAAAATCTTTTTAGAAAAGAAAGTCTTGCACTAAAAGGGCATCGTTTCAACTCACGAATGAGACCAATGAAAAACCAGTGGATTGATCCGTAAATCCTTATCTAACCTATTCGGAACCTTTCTGAAATGTTTTTAATAGCTGTTTTCCAAGGAATCTTCCGCTTCTCCGCCTGGATGAATAGTAATGCTGTGCGCATGGCCGAGTGCTGAATAACCAAATAATAAAAAATACTTTTCAGCTATTATAGCTACTGCAGCTATCCTTTTTATATCCTGAAGAGACTGGGCATAGACTATGCAGCGTTAAAAGGAAAATTTCGCGGCAAGATGGGCTGGCCCTTTTGGATTTTGCAATGTGGGTTACCAATCGTATACCGTTGGTTTGGCCCATCCAAATCGCTGAGCACTTTGGTGATGACTTATATGATCTGCCCTTCCGTAAATTCTTGCTTTTGGTGTTTTTGATACAGGGCAAGAAGTATCAGCCCATCTTTTTTGTTGGGGATGAGCTGATAATAGCGTGGCTTTGCTTCGGAATAGAGATCGATTTCTTTGCATTATCTGATTTCTTTTGCTAAAGCTTTTTTTAATAAAAACGATATTTACTCTGATTTTTCATACGGATATGCCCCTTTAATATTCCTTGCTAAATAAGAGCCTACAGAAGGAGCATCTCTCAATGCTTCAAACTCCATACGACCCACCCCAGAATAATCATAAGTGGTTCCATTTAAAAACCATACCCTCAATGTTTCGGATTCTTCATGATATCCAATTGCTTCAACGTTTGATGATGACACATACTGTTTTTCGATTTCCATTTTTTCTTTGTTTTTATGTTAATTAAATTTTCTATTTTTCAATCTTAAAATTAATTCTTCATATTCCTTTGAATCAGGTTTTTCAAGTATCCACCTCTCAGATACCAAAGGATCACGACCTTTAGGTGCATATGCTATTTATCAAATTTGAATCGTGAAGGATTCTTAATGACTTCTCCTATGATTAATCCCTCTCCAGTTCTTAAGCTTAATAACAGAGAAACCAAATCGTTTGAATCTATTTGGCATTACGCTACCAACATGCCCTCTGTCTTTTACATTTGTCATTCTCAACGCTATCAACGTTCCAAATTGACTTAAAATAGTTTCATCTAGTTCAGAGGGTCTTTGAGTTATTAATAATAATTTAACTCCATATTTTATTCCCTCTTTAGCAATAGTTTGCATAGTTCAAAAGAATTTGTTGAATTCCTCTTATAAATTATCTTGGGTCGTGACCTTTTTCCATATATTTAGTTGTTGTTTAATCTATTAAAAGCATCTATTATTCTTGTGTTTATCATTCCAGCATTTTCTATATATCTTAATATCATTTCTCCAGAATCGCTTCCTTTATCAGATAGTATGTTATATGTTATGGGATTTTGTATATGCTCTCTAACTTTATCTTTTAATAACCTTTGAAGTTTTGGATAAAATTTTTCGTTATTATTGGCAAAGCGATTGTTGGGAATAGAATTCTTAAGGTCATCAATCTCTTCAGTTGAAACTGTAATTGGATAAACCGCTTCAAATTGACCCCTCTTCACCACTTTAAAAAGCCCCCCTTAGCCGAGTTAATTTAATAAGGTCC
>NZ_WKKH01000096.1 GCF_009674725.1 Pedobacter petrophilus
GGACTCTGTTTGGGCTCCGACTCACGCTGTCTCCATTTACTCAGAAGGCTATCGTTTATTCCAAGCTCATCTGCAACCTCTTTCACCGATCCTCGGCTATTAGATAAATCTATAGCCATTTTTTTGAAGGAATCATCAAATACTCGTTTGCTCATATAATCAAATTTAAAAGTTTCTAGTTAAATCTGACAACTAAATTCCTCCAGTCAAATGTAGCAACTCCACAATAATCAGAACTACATCAGTACCAAAATTTTCAGACAGCGTGGGATTGATCCGGATAACCTGAACGGAAGGAGTATTTGTGATGTGAACGAGACTATTCAATACTTTGATGGTTTGGGTCGGCCTTTACAAACGGTACAAGTAAATGGAAGCTTAGCAGGCCATGATTTGGTTCAGCCTTTCGCTTATGATGCCTTTGGCCGTGAAGCGATAAAGTATCAGCCCTATTCGGTATGGGATAATAAGGGTGCTTACCGTGCTGATGCAATAGTTAATGGAGGCCAGGCAGGCTATTTTGCCAATCCTCCCTCAGGGATTAAATCTACCGGGACGCCATTTGCATTAACGGTTTTTGAGCCTAGCCCGCTTAACCGGGTTCAGGAACAGGGGGCTCCGGGCGATGCCTGGCAACCCGTGGTTAACAGCAATACCGGACATACCATTAAAATGGAATATGGCACCAATATTGATAATGAAGTGAAGCTTTGGCAGATCAATAGTGCCGGTAATGGAGCGGTTGCTTCGGTCTATTCACCAGGAAAACTATATAAAACCATCAGTAAAGATGAGAACTGGACATCTGGCAATGCTGGTACTACCGAAGAATTTAAAAATTCTGAGGGGCGTGTGATATTGAAACGGATATGGGAAAGCAATGATAAAAGCCTGAGTACCTATTATGTTTATGATGATCTTGGCAACCTGCGGTATGTCCTTCCGCCTGCATTAAATGCCGGAACCGACCGTTTGAGCAGTGAGATTACCAGCTTTGATGAGAGCCAAATTGAATTCCTGGATTACATGTATAGCTACCATTATGATGGTCGCAAAAGGATAATAGAGAAAAAGGTTCCGGGCAAGGGCTGGGAATCGCTTGTGTATAATAAGTTGGATCAGGTGGTTTACACACAGGATGCGAACCAACAACTTAGACATGAATGGAGCTGGACTAAGTACGATGCATTTGGAAGAGTGGTATTAACAGGGCTTGAGAAGAACAATACGATGAGCCGGGCAACCATTCAGAATAATTATATTGATTTGATGGCAGATCCGATTTGGGAAGAGCGGACCACTTCGCGCAGTGATGGTTATACTGTCCGTACTCATCCAATGGCTGGAGAGGAATACGAAAACATCGAATATCACACGGTTAACTATTACGATAACTATGAGATTGAAGGGATTCCTAATAATGAATCTGCAAATTACAGAAAGATGATCAAAGGATTACTAACCGCCCAAAAGATAAGGGTACTGGGAACCAATAACTTTCTGTGGATGGTAAACTATTATGATAATGAAGGTCGGCTAGCAAAAATTTACAAGCAGCATTACCTTTCAGGAAATGTAAATACATCTAACTATGATATAATTACCAATAGCTATAGCTTTGTTGGTGAACTTACGGCCAGCACCAAGGAGCATCATACCACTGGCGGAACAACCACTATTGCCGACCGTTATGAGTATGACCATGTGGGGCGTCCAATAGCAAGCTTTCAAAGCATTAACGGGCAAACAGCAGTTACAGTATCCCATAAGGTTTATAACGAATTAGGACAATTGAAAGAGAAAAGGCTGCATAATGATGTACAAATTACCGGCCTGGCTTATAACGAACGCGGGTGGATGACGGGTAGTACAAGCAATGAGTTCAGCATGGAATTGAAATACAATAATGGAACGTTGCCGCAGTTCAACGGCAATATCGCAAACCAGATCTATACCAATGGAACAAGCAACACTTTCACTTATAGTTACGATAAGCTGAACCGCCTGACCGAATCTGCCGCTGCAAACCTTGGCGAAAGTATCAGCTATGATGTGATGGGTAATGTGACCAGCCTGAGCAGGGATGGTTTTGGAACAAACAGCTATAGCAGTTATACTGGTAACCGTTTGAATACCATTATCGGTTTTACCAATAGCAATTATGCTTATGATGCGAACGGTAATCTGATCAGCGACAGCGAAAAGGACATCACTTTAAGTTATAATCACCTTAACCTGCCACAAAACATCAGTGGTAGCCAAAACATCACTTATACTTACGATGCCACTGGAAATAAACTGGCAAAAACAAGCAATGGTAATACCCGTAATTATGTAAATGGCATTGAGTACAACGGCAATGCGATTGATATGATCCATACTGAGGAAGGGATTGCACAAAATAATGGCGGTAATTATAGCTACCATTATAATCTTTCGGATCATCTTGGAAATGTGCGTTATACTTTCGATATTTACAATGGTGCTGTGCGGAGGCTACAGCAAGACGATTATTATGCGTTTGGGTTGAGGAAGGCAAGTGTGGGTGGTACAAACAAATATTTGTACAATGGCAAGGAGTTGCAGGAGGAATTAGGGCAGTATGATTACGGCGCAAGGTTCTATGACCCGGTGATAGCAAGGTGGAATGTAATTGATCCACTTGCGGAGAAGTTCTACAGTGTAAATCCGTACAATTATACCGACAACAATCCCGTGAACAATATAGATCCTGATGGGATGGAGACATACTATGGTCAGGAAGCACAGGATAGGTTTCGGCAGATACAGGGGGGCTATGCAGGTGGTGACGATGATGATAAGAAAAAGAAGAAAGGAGAGCCAAGAGGCTATTTCCCTACATTGTGGAATGAAACGGCAAAGGGAGATCCCTTTGGCAATGTGGGCAGGACATGGCGAGGGTGGCTGAGTGAAGATTCTAATTTAGGTTCCGACTTGTGGAACTCAGCCTCCAACACCTATTGGGGGGTGGCCTCCTTATTAGATGGAAATACATACGTGGATTTCTACGAAAACCAAAAAGCGTATTGGTCGTCCTCGCCTGAAGATAAAGCAAAGGCTGATGCTGTGGCGATAAACAATATGGTAGAAGGTGCGGCAACAACTGCTCCGTTGGCTTATGCTGGAGGGGGGCTGCTTTCTGCGAAGAAAAATGTGAACGTTTTTAATGGATATGGAGTATTCGGAAAAAACGGATTAAATGTTGGAGAATATCGAATAGATGCTTTACATGAGAATGGTAAAGGAGGAGGAGGAACTTATTTGTCAATAAAACAAAATAAACAAGGCGGAAACATGGTTCGATGGGATAAAGGTCGTTCTCATAATTCAACTACAACTACAAATCACTCGACTTTTAGATTTAATGCATTTGGAAATGTTTATGGCAGTTCAGCTCAACGTCCGGTTACAGCGCCTTTCGTTTTCTGGAAGTATAAAACAAAGTAATATGAGAGGTTTAGATTTAAAAAATCATACGGAGAGTACGGTGTCTATCAAGGATACCACCCACTCTATAGATTTAAGTGAATCCAAGTGGGATCCATTATTCAAATTTTTATTGGATGTTAACGAAAATGTATATTTTTATGGTTTAAGAGTCTTTGTTGCAGATGATGAACTGTTTAAAAATGTTGATTTCGCCGCAGAAGAGGTATTTGTAAATGAAAACTATAATAGGATACTTTTTCGTATTAAAAACGTGAATCTGTTAAACAGAGGTTTGCTAAAGAACATTTGGTTATGTTATAACGAAGCAGCATTGGTGTTCTTGATGGATAAGAGCGATGAGAATACTTTTCTAGAAGCAAATTATAAAAACGACCTAATAAAGAATTGTTTTACTCATATTGAAGGTTACTTTATGGTTTCTCAAGGAATGGAAGATGATGTTTTATGGGTTGATAGTGATCAGAAATTTTCTACTATCCCGTGCTTGGTTTAAGTCTTCCGCAGGGCCTTAAATCTTATTTTGGAAATTCAGAACTTTGTCCGTAATATTTGCAGTAAAGCTAGTTATAGCAAAGCCTGGTTCATTGAGCCAGGCTTTGATGCATAATCAACTATGCATCCTATTGTTGTTTTTACATTTGCAAGTTGTGTTTTTGGGTACCAAAATACCTACTTGGCTTCGCTTTGGGCGAAGGGAGAACAATTTGGTGCGGCTATTAATAAATTGACAGGTAATAGACTAAATGTCTTCCTGCCAAAGGATTTTGTGACCTCCGTATTCAAACGATATTCTACTGGACTTGGTTTATCATTACAAGATAACTTTAAAGT
>NZ_WKKH01000097.1 GCF_009674725.1 Pedobacter petrophilus
CTGCCTTGGGTTGTGGTGGATTGAAAGTTTGTGGTTTAAGCTTTAACGTTTTCTCCTTCCATCATTTCCGAGGCCGGATAGCAGAGTGTTGATAGCGGGGTGCCATCAATAAGTCGTCCTTGCGAACTGAAGCGGAGGTTGAGTGAGGGCGTGAAGCAATCTATCTTGTTGTGGCTTATTAATCATTTGGCCGCTGCGCTTGGCCTGCCCCGGCTGGCCGCCGAAGGGCTCTTACTTTTTTGCTTGATCAAAAAAGTAACAAAACCGAGCTTTTCTGCGAGCTCATGAATGCCTGTAAAAACATGAACAACTTATGAATAAACTCAAGGCTTGGACCTGATGTCGGATAAAATCGTTAAAGCTTTTTGTCGGCAGCACAAGTTCCCGATGAAGGATCGGGACGGACGCGCTGCCTTGGGTTGTGGTGATTGAAAGTTTGTGGTTTAAGCTTTAAACGTTTTCTCCTTCCATCATTTCCGAGGCCGGGTAGCAGGGCGGCCATAGCGGGGTTCACCTCGTTGTTATTCAGAGCGTGGGGAAGAATGCCTGCGTTTGTAGCGACTCCCCATTGTCCTAAACCGTGCAATTTTAACTTTCTAGCTGTGAGAAATGCTTTCATCTAGCGTAATTAGGTATTTTTTCCGAAGTAAAGCAACTACGAAGCAGCCCCAACGTTTACCCGTCTTAAATATGAAGCGGATATAGGTGGAAGGTGGCCGAAACGTAGACTAAAGGCGGGCTGGTGGTGGACTTCAGTAATCATCTCGTGTTAAAAAAGGCAGAAAATTGCTATATTGGATTAATTAATCCCTTGTTTACACAAATATAATTAATTATGGCTGCATTAAATGGGATTGTTCGATTTTCCGGGCAACTGGGAGATCTTGTTTTTTATCAGAGAGGAAAGAAAAACGTTGTCAGGCGGAAATCTGATACTTATCAACTTTCTGAGAATAGTAAAAAAAGTGCTAAAGACTTTGGAGCGGCCAGTCGAAATGCTGCTTACATCCGGAAAGCATTTGCTCCGCTGGTCAAGCTTTATGCTTACGGCGATCTCCTGAATCGCCTGAACAAACGTTTTATCGAAATCTTTAAAACCATCCCGGTCGAACAGGCAGGTCATAAAAAACTGGTAGATGGTAACATTGCCTTGCTTAAGGGTTTCGAATTTAACAGCAGCACGCCCCTGGAAAAGTTATGGCTTAACGAAACGGATTTGCGCATAGAAGCCGATGGATTAGTAAAACTTATTCTGCCTGAGGGTGAAATAAAGTCGCTCCTGAAACCGCATCCTAAGGCTACCGAAGCACGATTGCAGGTGATGGGCTTTCATTTCGATCTGGATGATACGGGCGGCTACGAAATTATTGAAGTGAATGACCTGGTTATCTCTTTAAATCGTAGCCATTTTCCGAAAACAGCATTAGCCTTAAACTTGAATCACCAGGGCGATAAAGCTTTAATCATCACCATGGGCATTTCATTTTTTACCGGTACTTCCCGCTTTGGTGACCGGCGTTATTATGCCTGTAAAATTATTCATGCCTGCATTTAAAGGATGGTGTAATCGTCGATTTTGTGGCGCAACCTCAAGTGGAAAAGGAGGTAATGGAGGAAGGAGATAAGTTGAGCTGGGCGGTAGAGGAGAGGTGAGTTTGGTGTTATGTTTAATCTGAATTTTAATTTCCAGGAGGATTCAGTATGTCGGAATTTCCGACATACCACTCTACATGGTGCAATTGTAGATAAAGCCCAAGAAGTTGAAACAACTTATTACAATCTCAATGTGATTATCTCTGTATTCTGGCGTAGAATGGTTGGGAGAGGTACCGCAAAAGCGATAAGGCTTTAATCATCGACATGGGCATTTCATTTTTTACCGGTACGGCCCGCTTTGGCGACCGGCGCTATTATGCCTGTAAAATTATTCACGCCCTAAATGTAAAGGATGGTGTAATCGTCGATTTTGTAGGGCAACTTAAAGTGGAGCAGGAGGTAATGGAGCAGGGCGAAAAGTTAAGCTGGACGGTAGAGGAGGAGGGAGTTTGTTGTTATCTTGAAATTTCTATATGATTGCACTTCACACAAATCAACAGTGTTTTCTTAAATCGTGTACCTGCCCGCTAAGGGTATAGGCTGCTGCCAATTCTCGTTTAAGCTGCTTCATCGGATGCTTACGTTCCTAGGGTTGCAAACTCCATAGTAACCTGTTAAATAAATAATTCCATTTCAAATTAAACATGTTCCTGCCGTAGCCCCTTTCATTGTTTTTTGGCATAGCCTTATGTTTAAATTTAGACAAATGGTTCAATGAGCGCATGTTATAATCACTTATAACTAAAAGAGAAAGTTGATCTGTTTTTAGGTGTACGGGAAACCGTAAATAATATAAGTCTCTATAAGTTAACTTGTCGCGTTATTGTTGAATCCAGGTGTAATCTAGATTTATATTTAATGCATGTATAACTTATAAAATCGCTATGAGCCTTAAAATTCAACTTTATATCGTTTCGCTTTGGTTACTCTTCTTTTTATTATTTATTAATAAAGTGCAGATACCTTATTGCTTTGATAAGAATTGCCATTTTATTGGTTTTACTAAACTGTTAATCACTAATATAGTTCCGTTAATATTCTTATCGCTGGCAATTTTTGGCCTTATCTTCTATGCAAATTTTAAATACGTTATCCGTAGAAACAGATCTTTACCGGATAAAGTAACCAGAATTGAAAACTTGAACTGGGAGCATTTAACCTTTTTGGTTACCTATGTCATTCCATTTTTAAGTTTCAATTTAAATGAAGACCGAAATGGTTTAGTCTTTTTTATAGTGCTGATTATCATTGGGATTATTTATATCAAAACGAATATGTTCTACACCAACCCAACTTTGGCACTCCTTGGGTATCATATTTATAAACTATCTACAACCAATAAAGAAAACATTATCATCATTAGTAAGGATGTGATTCAAGAAAATGATTCCATTCAATATCAATTATTGAGTGATAATATATACATGGCCAATAAATCAATAAACAATGGAAATACAAGAGCTTAAAGAAAAACTAAACCTAGTTAACGACGCTATTAATCCAATAGGGATTAATATACATTTGGTGAAAAAAGGGGAGGATGGAACTGAAACCATTCTCGATGCCGATATCTCGCCGGAGTTGGCCGATGAATTAAAAGAGATATTTACTGTGGCCATTAATGAAAAGATCCTCAACAATGAAGAAATAGAATTAAAAGATATTTCTACTGCGCAAGAAACAATCAATTCGTTGTTTTTCTACGATTTGGACGAGTTTCCAGAGAAACTTGCAATAGCTAAGGAGTTTGATCCATTTATCGATTATCCCACATTTTCATTCTCAAATGATGATATGGAAACCATAAAAGCGATAATTGTAACCATTGGTAATGCGGATAATTATTTTTCAATTTACAAACACGTGTACCCAGTTACAATTGTTAGACAAGATAAAATGTTAGGGCTTATTCCTATTGGTAACAGGTTTGAGAAACTTAACAGTAATATTTTACAGATTAATAGTTCTATTGACTTCTTATTCACAGATGATTCTCTTGTGATCAATAATCTAAAAACTTTGGCTTCTGCTTATGGTTACAATGAGATTGTAAAAAACCAGGCCAGGCAAAATATCAATCTAATTTCGGGGCTTGATTTAATTGATAATTTAGAGGAATTGACATCACTGGTAGATAATGTTAAATATGCTAAGCGTGTGCTAAGGATAAAACCAGATTCGCCCGTGCTGCAACTTGCCAAAACAAGGATCATTGCTTTTATTACTTCACACCCTAAACTTTCGGGTAAAATAAGATTAAATGCAGCTGGAGATAAAATTTTGTTGGATACCGATGTTTCTAAAGTGATTACCATTGGGATTTTAAATGACGATTATTTAAAATCAAATTTGACCGAATTGGATTATGAAAGTGAAAGTAAATTAACTATTGCTGATGAAAGTTAGTTATAACAACTTGCATTTGCCCCCCAATATTTAAATAAATCAGTTTATCGAAAACAATGTAGAATATAGTAAGAACTGTAAGTTTTTTAATTTGATAATAGACTGCATATACCAATAAATTTGACCCCCTTTCGCCAATTTTAAATTGACCCCCAGAGTTGTTGCTTGAAAAAAGCAGAA
>NZ_WKKH01000098.1 GCF_009674725.1 Pedobacter petrophilus
CACAATCTTTCAAACCACCACTACCCAAGGCAGCGCGTTCTCTCCCGATTTTTCATCGGGTGCTTGTGCTGCCGAAAAAAAGCGTTAACGATTTTATCCAACATCAGTTCCAAGCCTTTGGTTTATTCATAAGTTGTTCATGTTTTTACAGGCATTCATGAGCTCGCAGAAAAGCTCGGTTTTGTTACTTTTGGGCCAAGCCAAAAGTAAAAGCCCTTCGGCGGCCAACCGAGGCAAGCCAGCGCAGCAGCCAAATGATTGATAAGTCACGACAAGATAGGTTGCTTCACGCCTTCACTCAACCTCCACTTCAGTTCGGACGATACCCCGAAGCTATTCACTCCTTTAAAATCATGTCATTTATATTGATTTATGTAATAAATTATCTTTCAGGATGATGCACAATTTTAATTTTTTAATAATCTAATTATCAGTCTGCAACGACTAGGATACTTTATTTAATAATTAAAATTTTTCTTTGTGATTTGGGATATTGTTTCTAAATTGCCTATGCGAAATAATAATAAACAGAATTTTCAACTTAGACAGAGAAGCAATTAAGTAAGCAAATCAATTTTTAACAATATTCCTGGGTGAGCGGTTTGGAACCGTATCTAAATTTTCTCTGAAAAGAGTTTATTGTTGTTTCGCAGCACCCAGGATCTTTTTAACAATGTTATGCGAAACAACAATTGTAAAAACCAAAACACACAGCTCCCTGCTCAGGTTGCAGCTGAAACAGCCTACATGAATGTATTACCTGCAATTTGTGCAGTGAAGGCTACCTTACATCATATTGATGGAAATGTTTCTGAAATTTTGATGACTTTGCCACGATATACCGGCTGGACAGAATTTTTAGAGGATGGGCAAAATTCCATCAGGGAATATGTATATCAGCTTACCAGGCATTGGATTAAAATTACCCATTTCTTTATAGAAACCGGAACCATTACCAACAATGGAAAAATAGCTTCTTGTTTTTTGCCACGCAGGTTCGATATCCCATTGGGCAAATTTTATAAACCGATGGCGCCCGGAGCATGGGTATCGGCCAATCAACACCCGCATCATCCAAAATATAACCAAAAAGGATCGGGCAAAAATTTATCAGCATTAATCGCTATTGCAAAAAGGAGAAATGATGTGGTTTATCACCAAATAGCACCGAACACAATTCTTTGCGGCATTCCATTCGAAAGCAAATCTGCTTACTTTGAAATAGGTGATCTCCCTATCGGGCATTTTCAAAAGAACGGCATTGAATATATTGTTGTGTACAGCTACGTTGCCAATAAGAGTGGAAGTTTTGAATGTTGAGGGAGGTAAGGATAAATTAAATTTAAGCCCTTGCGGATGGTGAGGGCTGAAAATTACATGAGTTAAACATTATACTCCCTTTATATATACGGAATAGGAAGGATATTTTTTTAAATCATTAATTTTGTATCAACATAGGGATGTATAGAAACTATCAAGCGCATCAAATACAAAGTCCTCATCTTCATCAAAAATACTCTCTAGTGTTTTCGAATGCAATGGTTTTTCTTGAATCCCATGTAGGCACGCAATTTCTCTAACAAAGGGATTTTTGCTGTTCATCAACTCTAAGTCTACACCCTTGCTTGCAAGTCTCTGTAGTTCGGAATCTGGATCTTGAAAGGATTTGATATTAACTCCATTAAGCAGAAAGATCGCGATACCATGGCTTTGGACATCTGAATTATTCTTGTTTTCAAAATGGGCTTCTTTGTTGATAGCTTTGAATATCTGTGCTGTAGCCTGAGCTACATCCGCCCCGAGATCTAGCACGGTATCAATATTGCCCGATAAGATTGACTCTATAAGAGTTTGATAAAACCTAAACTCTTCAACCCCATTGATCGATGAAGCTAGTTTTTGAATTTCTTCATCGGATGCAAGATACAAAATCCTACCTATTCTATATCTAATCTTCGGAATTGAACTTTTTCTATGAAATCCCTTTGCATCCTTAAACTCTTTTATTAACTGTTCGACCTCTCGGATATATTTATTCCTGAGATAGACTGCATCCTCAACAATGCTTTCGACAGATATTGAAAGGCTTTTAATCCAGTACCGGAAAAGCTTTGGATAAGATTTAAACTTTTCGAAACTACTTCTTTCCTTGGCAAACATTCTGTAATGGAATAAGGGCAATCCGATATTGTGATTACGTAACTCTTTTTCCAAAATCGCGAAATCATCAGGTTTGTTGATTAGGTGAATTTTGATTGCTCCAATAAAATATTTCCATGATCTTCCATGCTCATGAAAGTCATCTTTATATTTGAGCCAATCGCTTGTGTCGCCCTTTATATTTTTAGGAGAACCTTCAGCATGTAAATGAAGTCCGATTTCTTCGAGCTTTGCCTTTACTATTTCTATAGAAGCTTTTACTTCTTTTTCATTTCCCACAAAGGTCATATCATCGACATAGCGAAAATAACATGCAGGTAAATTCTTCTGGAACTCCTGATCTAGATCATGCAAGATAATATTCGCTAAAAAGTGGCTGAACATTGGCCCTACCAGAACACTAATAGATTCTTTATCATCAATTATCGTTCTGTAACTTTTGATGAGTGTCTCTCCTAAATGAATAAATTTTTGTTCTATTTTAGTTTTTTGGCATTTGGCCAACCAAGTTTTGATTGCGAAGTCGATAGAAATAGATGGATAAAAATTTTGGATATCAGTATGCTCAACTATCCCATTAGGATATTTTCTAGAGGCTAAAGCAATTGCAGACTGTCTTCTTTTCAACCCCTGCATATAGTTCTTGAATACCCCATTTTTAAATTCACCCTCAGAAAGATCATAACTGAACACACTTTTAGGATTGGCAAACACATCAGGATACTTGGCGCATTCATTAAGTAAAGTGGTTTCTGCAAGAGAATCATTTGGTGACGGGAGAAAAATTTTTCTGCGCTTTATCTTGCCCTCCTTGCTAATCTCCTTGAAATGCTCTACAGGATAATAACTTATTTCCCGGGTAAGGGAGAGGTTTGTTGTAATCGTCTGTATCCAATGGTCCGATCTTGCTGCTGAATTTCCCAGATAATATCTTAAACCAAGATAAGACAGCACATCTCTTCTTCTATATTGATTTACAGCCCTAAGCGCTAATTTACCTGGTCTAATTTTAGTCATTGATAGTAAGCTTTAGGGCATTAACAGCCAATCTTACCTCTGCACTATTTGGTGTTTCCAACGGCAGAACAAAAGATGAGCTAGTGGTTAAGTGTGTCACTCCAAGTTCTGTATCTTCTTTTTTGATGTATTTTTTCAGTGCTGTTTCTATTTTACTACTAAGCCACCCGAATAAGCCTCCTGGTTGCGTAGCATCATTTTTCTGTGGCTCGATCCATACACCGAAACTATTTTCTTCAGCGGCATATTTCAGCAGCTCGACAATCTGTTTTTCAGCTTCTTTTCTTTTGAGTTTCAAAAAGCCACTGAAATTTGCTACTATCAGTAGCCGCTTAGGATTACGTTCAAAGGCTGTTACCATTTTTTTAATCAATTTGGTATTGCTGTAATCATTTGTTACATCCCAATTGCAGAATTCCGCTTCCACATTAATTGCCTGTTCTGTCAATGATGGCTTTAACCTCGCTAACATCTCCTGAGCTAAATTTCTTGCTGGTTCGGAAATTTCAGCTCCGATAAGAGTAACATCAAGGGGTTCTCTTGGGACAATGCCACATTTGCGAAGTTCAGCTATTGCTGGATAAACCGCTTCAAATTGACCCCTCTTCACCACTTTAAAAAGCCCCCCTTAGCCGAGTTAATTTAATAAGGTCC
>NZ_WKKH01000099.1 GCF_009674725.1 Pedobacter petrophilus
TTCTGCTTTTTTCAAGCAACAACTCTGGGGGTCAATTTAAAATTGGCGAAAGGGGGTCAAATTTATTGGTATATGCACTATGATGACCGAAATGATGAAAGCGGAAAATAAATATATCACCATTTGGTTTTTTTCCTTTTCGGTGACCAGAAGTTTTTTTGCCGCCACATAGGGCAATACTGAGGCAATTTCGACTTTGTGTAATCTCGATCCGTAAAATTGTGCATTATTCATAGCTTCTTGCAAGAAAGTATAAGCATTAACGATATCGCCTTTTTTATCTAGTTCTTTACCTAATCTAAAAATTGCTAACGTCTCTTTTGTGGATGTCCGTACATCATTTATAGCAGCAATTAATAGCAGTTTCAATTTATTTTCCCCGTAATAGTAAGAGCTTAGTCCTGTAGCTACCATGGCCACTTGGTGGGGGGTAAGATTTCTTTTGTATAGGAGATACTCGTAGTATTTGTATTTAGGGCCCGGTAAACCTGCATGATTAGCCGGCAACTGCGCTATGTCAATCAAATGCTCAAAAGAATTTGGCTTTGCCAACGTAATAGCTGTGTCCAAATATTTTACGGACTCAGCTGCATCATATCTGGAATAAAACGTGTCCGAATTGTATTCTGACAACGCCTTGTAAACCCTATATTTAAGTTCATAGTACAACAACTTGGAATCATCGGTGAGCAGTTTAGAATTAACATCATTTAGACAATCGAAAGTTTCTTTAAACATTCCTGAAGAAATAAGAATCAGACCCAATTTTATCTTGCTATCGTATTGCCTTGGCATGTCATGCATCCTATTGCTTATACTTAACAGCCTTCTTGTGTAAACATAAGCGGAATCGTACTGAAAGTTAAAATACTCATTGTATAACGATGTACAGAGTATGTATTGCTCTTTATGATCTGAAGGGGAACATGCAGCTAAAGAAGATTTCAGCTTATTGATTTCTATGTTTTTCTGACGATCATAGATTGATTTTTTTGACAGCTCTAACTTCAACACTTTCATCAGACTATCATTGCTAACCGAACCATACGTCGTAGCAGTCAACAGTAAAAATAATAATGTGCTAGAGATTGTCTTCATAATTAAATTGCTAAAATTTTAAGTAATCAGCGACTATACAGGTTACTTTAACAGCTAAAATACAATTAAAATATTGCTATTCTATTTGTTAATAACCCATTAATTATTCGGGGTTTTCGCCTATCTTAATCAAATAAGAGTGAAGGCCAAAGCAACAAAAGGAGACCCCTCACCTCAAATTTACTAGTTAGGTAGTTATTCTAACTATAATAAAATAAACTTCAAAATTTATTGGATAGATAAAATGATTAGAAGGCTCATGAGCGGATTACTGTCATTAAAAAATTAAATTAATTAATCATATAGGCATGAATATCAAACAGGAGTCACTTATCACCTCTGATACGCCCGTAAAGTGGGGATACTGAGAAGTGATATAAGAGAACATCATTAAGAAAACTATCGGCAAAATCTTCTTTTTCTGTGAAGCAGAAGACATTGGTGAAAGCAAAGGCCTTGTCCGGGAAATGAAAGAAATGGGAGGTGAAGGCGGTTTATAATGTTGGAGAATGAACAGAAAATAAGAATAGACCATCATCACGCTGTTTAAGAAACCTGGTGCTGCTTACTATAAGTATTATGCTTATGGTAATGCGTGTATGAACTGTACAGGTGGTTAGAGAAAGAAGACTTAAAGGGTGTAGTAGTATTTAAGTAGGTTAACGATTTTGTTCGCAATTTTGCATGGTGATTGAAATTATAATGTCAGGACTTCTGCTCAAGAAGTTTATCTTGTTTTGCCTTCTTAGAATCTCTTTGTCAATATAAAATCGGTAAAAACAATCATGGAGGCCAGCAAAACCTTCCAGGTGTTTTCCAGAACCGTCACCTTTCCTCAATTTACCATAGATATCAATAATCAACCTAGTCTTATAACTTCAATCTTGCTGGTGAATACTTAAGGTGGTTAGTAGATTTCCAGTTTTATAGGCTTAGCTATATATTAAAAAAGCTCAAAGCATTTAAAAAGTTAATTAGTCATATTCAATTGGAAGTTGCTAAAATAATGCCCGGTAACGGCACGGTAGATATTTAAAATAACAGGCCAATAAATTCAGAATAAAAATATTGATTTATTAAAAGAGCTTCAGTCGAGTGGATATTAAGTCTGGGTAAACGCATAAGAAATGGTATCTATCTATCTTATCTTAAATTAAATCCTGTTTTATAAAATTTAGATTTAAGTTTAAATATTTTTAGGCTTACCATTTATAATCTCTTTAATAATTATCAATATTGCAGAAAGGTGTTCTAACCGGCTCCCTTGATCCCCGCCAATGTATAATCAAAATACACAAAAACGCTTTAAACTTATGTTTAAGGCGTTTTTTGTTTATCGTCCTGTTTAGCCACCTTCAGTACCATTTGCGTATCATATAGGTGCGATTTCCATTTTACCTGCTGAAATTCCAATTTAAGATGGGCAATTTTCTTTTCTGGTTGGTGTTCCAAAACCCAAGCTGTACACCTTTAAAATTGGTCGAATGGTTTACCAATCCAATCTGCAGCCCCCTGGCTCTGCCGCTCCTATTGGCCAGGCCCAGTTGCAATCCATTCATAACGTAAGCCTCGTTGAACATCGCTACCTGAATGCCGTTATGCTTTTGCGCGAAATTCATTATGGTGCTGGCAGAAATGCCATTTACCTGTCTTCCGACCTGAGCTATGAGCCCGGCACTGATCCCATTCGTGAAGCAGTCGCTCGCCGTTCCTGCAGGTGATATATTAAGGCCGTTAACTTTCTCTGATAATGGTGTAGCCATATATTCCTGTAATTCTTCTTCATCCTGTGCAACCGGACTGCTTGGCATGAGCGGGACGAGTATACCGAGTCCTATGGCCTCTAGTTTTATTCCATTGATATGTACATTGCGGAATTGGATATCTTTCGGGCCTTCGTCAATGCCGGAATATAAGCCTACGCCAATACCATGAATGTTCGAGTTCTTTTTGTGAAAGCTGCCTACAGGGAAATGATTAGTTCTTTCCGGTATTTGAGCCGCGGCGGTGATGGTACATGCGAGGAGTGCAAGGGTTATTTGCTTAATTTTCATAGTCTTAAGATTTATATACCCAAATATAGATAAGCGTAAACACCTGTTTTAACCTCACATGTGGGATTATTAACTATTCTTAATTTTATACATTATATTTTAAAAAAAAATAATATATTCATAATTTTAAAGATTAAACAGTATTTAAAATTGTGGTTTTAAGCTTAAACAAAATTGGATGTACCATCTTTTAGATTAATCTTTTATGAACGAACAGCAAGTTAAATTCTTCGAGGCGATCAATGTGAACCTGCCTGATTATCAAAATCTTGCCCAGAGTATAGCTGAAGTACTATCAGTCAGTACTAATGAGGCTTATAAAAAGATTAGAGGCACCAGTAATTTAAGCATGCCGCAACTGATAAAACTATCTGACGCTTTCCGAACGCCATTTTCTTATCAGCCGAACCAAAGCCCTTCAGTCACCTTTAACTATTTGTACGTTAACCGCGAGACACCAAATATGCTTGCTTATCTGAAAGACCTGTGGAATTGCAATAGTATACTAGAGGTTTTTTTATTGTCAGATTATTTTTTTTGAGAAGCATTACTTTAGATTCCGCT
>NZ_WKKH01000100.1 GCF_009674725.1 Pedobacter petrophilus
CCCGGCTCATTTTTGGCCTGCGTGCTTCGCCACGCCTTGCATCTATGGTATAAAAACATACTACAGAAAGTACTTAAAGTGTGTTTGTATAGTCTGTTTTTATACCACAACCATTTAGTGGCCTGCGTGCTTTGCCACGCTTTGCATTTACGGTAAGACAATATTTGGATTAGCATTTGACCTAAAAAACCTACCTGCCTGCGAAGCAGGAAAAAACCCTATAAAATGAATAAATACACAAAACCTTATGCCGAGGGAAGGATATTTGTTTCCTCCGAGGACTTTATTAATCTTCTTGAACAGGCTAACTACGACAATACTTTAGTTGCCCAACTGGAAGCCATACATGCCTCTGGAGCAAGAAAAAACTTTAGCACTAACAAATATATTAAAGGCATATTTGTTTCCCTCGATGATTTTATTTTTCTTCTTGATCAGGCCGACTACAACAGCATGTTATTTGCTCAACTGGAAGTTATAATAAAGACTTCTTTTCATTCTCTTACTGCACAATTACCAAAGGAACAGGTCATTTTATTGGTAAAATTAGAGGAAATTCAACAACGGAATTTGGATCAAAGAAAGAAAGACCAGGACTAAAAGAACCTGATCTTTTCTTTGACTTATTTGTCTTAGCATCCCCTATCCCTGGGAGTTGCTCCTCAGCATTGCTCTTACGTTTCGGGGAATAATCAAATGTACAATTTAAGCCCTCAATAAACCAACTTATCAGTTGCTTTTTTTCTCACTTAAATTGTACATTTGTTAAGAGCCTTAAAAAATTTAAGGTATAGCCCACTATACTTTACATTTTTTGCAATCCCCAAAGAGGGGCAAGCTGCATAATGTAAAGTGCGGGTGCTGCGCAGCTAAAAAGAGAAATAAAAAAAATGGGATTTGCCGTATTTCATATTGAAAAAGTAACTACCGGTGCCGGAAGTTTAGGTGCCCATATCGACCGTTCCTCTGGTCAAGAGTACACCTACAAAAATGCTGATCCAAACCGCCTCCAGGAGAACATTCATTATGATTGCGGCAACTCAACCAAAATGAAATTAAACGAGGCTATTGATCTCCGGATTAAATCGGCCTACACAGGTAAAAAAGCACTTAGAAAAGATGCTGTTAAGGGTTTAAGCATGGTTTTTACAGGAAGTCACGAAGAGATGAAGAAGATTTTTAGCGATGAGAACTTCAAAAATACCTGGCTAAATGCGAATTTGGATTTTGTTAAAAATGAATTTGGGGTGGAGAACATCGTCCGTTTTAGCTTGCATATGGACGAAAAAACCCCTCACATACACGCTGTAGTCGTTCCGCTCACAAAAGACGGGAGATTAAGCGCAAAGGAGGTCATGGGAGATCGAACGGCTATGAGTGAAAGGCAAACCCGCTATGCTGACCAAATGCAGCCATTTGGCTTAGAAAGGGGCATTGTAGGGTCTAAAGCCATTCATAATTCCGAACGTTGGTATTTGGGTCTGCAAAACAAAGAGCAGAAAGCGATTTTAAGCAGCGTACCTGAATTTTCTCTTTTAGACCGCGTAAATCCTAGCAAGTTCTTAGAAACTGTCTCAAATCGCCTGATTATGGCCTCAAATCTGCACGTACAAGCCGACTTAGAGGCTAAGAGAAGAAAAGCGCAGCTTGTCACTCAGGAAGCGAATTTAAAGCGGACTTCTGATGCTCTGGTGAAATCTCAGGACGACCTGCAGCGCACCAGAACAGAATTAAAAATTGTTGCGCTTAGAGGAACCGGGATACTTAAACCTGAATTTGAACAAAAAGCCCAGGACATAACTCAAACTATTTTGACCGCAACCACTCAAGCAAGAGAAAAAGAGAGACAGGCCAAAATTGAAAATCAGAACCCTGAAAAGAAAAACTCAAAGGGAATGAGAAGGTGACCCATTGGTATCAAAACAAAGGGAAATTTCCGGTATACCGGAAGTCCTGATTCCTATCTTAGGAAATTTCTTTCCCTCGAGTGTAAAAGCTAAAATTTAAGAGCAAAAAAAGGCCTTGATATCAGGCATAAACTTTTATTATACATAACGAATACGAGCAATAAATTATAATATATTGATAATGAATATATTAACATACCTTCCATTACTAACAGTTAGTAATGGATTACTAAATATTAGTAATGGAAGGGTTAAAAAAAAAGTTCTAAATATTAGTAATTTTCAAAAATTAGTATAAATTTGAAAAGTTCTAAATATTAGTAATATGGCTAAAACATATAGGGAAAAGATAACCATTGAAAGAGAGGTGGTCGAGGATTATATAGATATCCGGTTGCCAGTTAAATCAAAATTTAATAATGGTGATTTTATTACCATTTTTCAGCATGCTTTAGAGCATATATCCGTAGAATTAAACCTCAGTAAAGGGTCAATGAGATTACTTATTTATTTGATATCTAAAACTGAATTAACAAACGAGATAAAGCTCCCTATTCAATCCATATCCGAAGTATTGAAAATTAGTAAGGGTAATGCCTATGACTTCCTTAATGAGCTCAAAAAGCACAATATTGTGATTTGGGAGCAGAAAATGAAAACCTTAAGATTGAATTATGAACTAGGTTATAAAGGGAAAGTGAAAGACTTCAAAAAAGTTCAGTATAAAGACGCTCCTATAATGTTAAATGCTCCTAAAAACCAAATGAATTTACTTGATGAAATAGGTCAAATCAAAGAAGAAATCAGAAAAAAAGGAGAAAAAAAGTAATATGAAGCATGAAATATCAATAAAGTACAATGATCAGACTGGCGAGGTCAAATTAATAATTAATGGTTCTATCACAGAAATGGCCAATTCGTTAGCGGATCTGGATGCAGAAGGAAAGTTATTTTTAGCAAATATGGCCACTATAGTCGAAGTCGCAAAAATAACGAATGGAGTTTCATGTAATAAAAAGGCGTTTTTATCCCCTATATTACCCGTTTCCATGTAAAAATAGGTTTTCTAGGCATGCGCTAAAAGAAATAAGTTTTGAGACCCGGCTCATTTTTGGCCTGCGTGCTTCGCCACGCCTTGCATCTATGGTATAAAAACATACTACAGAAAGTACTTAA
>NZ_WKKH01000101.1 GCF_009674725.1 Pedobacter petrophilus
TTCAGAGCCAGAGTGAAACCTAAAGTAACTAAAAATCAAAAAGATGCAATATAAAAATCCTTAACTTAATGACATTGCGGGCAGGCTCCCGTAACAGCCCAACCTAAACCGAAGATGAGCCCGCCGTATACATTACCCCAATGAAATTGTTTGTCAGGAATAATGATAGGCTCCCGGTTGATCGTTTTTAATTTGAAATATTTGATCAGCCAGACGGAGATCATACCAACAAGGATAGCACTGCCGATCACCCCATACATATGAAATGACTCCAAACGAAACATCTCCTGTATCCTGAACCAGGATATAACCTGTGATTTGACCAGTATGATGCCGAAAAGTACCCCGGCAATCGTAAATCTGATGTTCTTCATAATTGTAATAAATAAGGTAAGATGAACCAGATCATGACGAAGCCGCCGATCATAAAACAGCAGGTAGCTACCAATGAGGGCCATTGCAGGGAAGATATGCCCATAATAGCATGGCCCGAAGTACAGCCCCCCGCATAGCGCGTACCAAACCCTACCATAAAACCACCCAGCACCATAAACACAAATCCCCTTAAGGTAAACAGTTGGCTAAAGCTGAACAGATCACCGGGTAATAAGCCGCTGAAATCTTTAATTCCCTGGTGCTGTAATGCAGCTATGGTTTGGTCGTTTAAGCTGACAGGACCCGGAACTGATAAAAAATACGTAGCGATAAAGCCGCCGGCCATAATTCCCGCTGCAAAAAACAGGTTCCAACTTTCCTTTTTCCAGTCATATTTAAAAAAAGAAATATTGGCCGGTACACAAGCCGCGCAGATATGGCGGAGCGAGGAGGATATGCCGAATGTTTTATTGCCTAACAGCAATAAAGCCGGCACCATCAATCCGATCAGCGGTCCCACGATATACCATGGCCAGGGTTGTTTGATCATTTCCATATATATATATTATTTTGTTAGTGTGCTTACCAGTACAAAGATGCCCATGAGCAACACGAACCAGCCGAAGGCAGGCTTAAGTTTGGCATCGTTCATGTATTTAGTGAGGTAGCTGCCCGCAATTATCCCTGCAATTGCTAATGCAGCAAAAAAAGCTAAAAAAGAATAATCAATAGCAGCATGACCGGATACGTCGCCTAAAACACCTAATAGCGAACTGATGGTCATCACCATTAACGACGTTCCTACTGCCTTTTTCATAGATAGCCCGGCAAATAAAACCAGGGACGGGATGATGAGGAACCCACCGCCCACACCAACAAACCCGGTAACTATTCCGACGAGGCTACCCTGGAGCGCCAGCCTGGTATAGTTAATCAGGTGTTGTTTTTCGGGAGGAGATGGATTGATCTTACGGATCATCGATACAGATGCCGCCAACATCAGTGCTGCAAATACCAGCATCAGCAAAACACCTTTAGTTAAGTCAAAGTGACCTAATTTTAATAGCTGGTCCGGTACTGCCGGCATTATCCACATACGCATCACAAACACAGCCACCAGCGAAGGAATACCAAAAATCAGGGCTATTTTAAAATTGACGTTTCCTTTCCTGTAATGGCTGATGGTACCCGCAAAACTGGTTAGGCCAACCACAAATAAGGAATAGGTAGTGGCCAGAACGGGATCGACCGCGAAAAAATAAACCAGGATGGGAACGGTTAAAATAGAACCGCCGCCACCTATGAGGCCCAAAGACAAACCGATTAGTACTGAAGCTGCGTATCCTGCTGTTTCCAAAATATAGTAATTATGGAACAAACTTAGCGGCAAATTTCCAGCCCGTTGGTGACCTATGTTACACAGGCATATGAATGGTGATTTTATTGCGGGACAAGGTGATCATTTTTTGTCTTTCCATTTGTTTTAATAACCTGGAAATTACTTCGCGGGTGGTACCTAATTCTTCAGCCAGTTGCTGATGGGTAACCTGGATCTCGTTAGACTGATAAACCCCCGCCTTTGTTTTCAGCAACTTCACAATACGGTCATCTAATTTCTGGAATGCCACGGCGTTGATTACGTCCAGCAATTCTTCAAAACGTTTGTGGTAGAGCTTAAAGATAAAATCTGCCCATTCCGGATAGGTCTTTACCCATTCGCTGGCTTTGGTTACAGGGATGAGCAGGATCTGCGCATCTTCTTCAACCATCAGTTTCACTTTGCTGGTATCTTCATGAATACCGGCCAGGAATGACATGATGCAACTTTCACCCGGCTTGATATAATAAAGCAATACTTCGCGGCCATCTTCATCCTCACGCATTACCCGCATACTCCCTGACAATACAATCGGAATGGAACGGACATAGCTATTGGGCTGCATCATCACCGTACCGGCCGGCAAACTTTTGCGTTGGCTATTAGATTGTATAACTTCTTCCAATACGGCTCCGAATAGTTTCATGATGCGAACATTTAATTTCTTAACGAACCAAATTTAATTACGGGAATGAACTTAGGGAATAAATATTGGAAAAAGAAATCGTTTAGACAAAGATGTAGTATACCCAATCAAATTTTTATTGTCTCTTTCAAATAACAATCAGGTAGAAAGTTCTTTTTAAGTTCAGTCTGAACATGGGAGCAAAGGTTTATCGGTTAAAGATAAGATTGAACTACAGTTTACCAAGTTTGTGCCAATAATAATGATGTAGTGTGAAGTGTTTTGGGCACTGATTTGGCAATAAGCAATTAGCAGAAGTGTTCAATATCGAACAGCGGATGAACGATGACGGACAGTTGGTATAGAACAAACGTAATTCTAATATTTATTAGGCAATTGAACGAATCTATTAAAAGAGATAAAAACCCAAGTGGGCTCGAATCATAAAACAGCCTTTAAACCAATATTAAGGGATCAAGCGGAATTCTTGGGGGGAATAATTTTAAGCATATATCTTTGAGAGTCTGAACAGGAAGAATTTCACATCACGTACCCCTCTGGAAGTAGCCCTGAATGCCTTGACCTTTGCATTGAAAGACTCTGCCGATGCATTTGTCGCCCTGTTGATAAAGAAGTTCAGGATG
>NZ_WKKH01000102.1 GCF_009674725.1 Pedobacter petrophilus
TTCTGCTTTTTTCAAGCAACAACTCTGGGGGTCAATTTAAAATTGGCGAAAGGGGGTCAAATTTATTGGTATATGCAGATAGAGCGTGCAAAAGAGCTTATTCTTTACGATGAATTAAATCTTACCGAAATCTCTTACCTTTTAAATTACAGCAGCGTGGCACACCTTTCAAGACAGTTTAAACAGGTAACCGGACTAACCGCCTCTTTTTTCAGGAATGCGCCGTTTGATAGCCGTATTGCACTTGAAAATGTATAACGCCCAGACAATGAAAAAACGATAAGCTAATCCTTAAATCTTCCATTCAATGAAAGCAGAACTGGAGTACAAAGAACTTCCCTTACCTATGATGAGGGCTATGGTTATGGAAAAAACTGGGAAGCCACTACAGCTCAAAAAGCTGGCGGTCCCAACTCCTTCATCAAAGCAGGTACTCATCAAAGTGATTGCCTGTGGCGTGTGCCGGACTGATCTTCATATCATAGACGGCGAGCTTACCTACCCGAAGCTTCCATTGATCATGGGCCACGAAATTATAGGAACCGTTTACCGGACAGGAAATGAAGTTAGCAAATTCAAAACTGGTGATCTTGTAGGCGTGCCCTGGCTGGGCTATACCTGTGGTAAGTGCAGGTATTGCGTTCAAGGCAGGGAAAATCTCTGTGAAAATGCATTATTTACCGGCTACAACATAGACGGGGGCTACGCTGAATATACGCTCGCAGATGAAAATTACTGCTTCCCTTTAGATCCCCGGTATGCGAATTCATCGGGCGCTCCATTAATGTGCGCCGGAATGATTGGGTACAGAAGCTATAAGATGGTGGACCCATCGGCCAATCGCATCGGAATCTATGGTTTTGGTGCTGCTGCAAGTCTGCTTACACAGGTCGTAATCGCTGAAAAGAAAGAAGTATTCGCTTTTACCAGAGATGGGGATGCTGAAGCGCAGAAATTTGCACTGGGATTAGGTGCAACCTGGGCTGGCGATTCTTCTCAGCCAGCACCGGAAAAAATGGATGCAGCAATCATATTTGCATCCCTGGGCGCACTCGTACCCAAAGCGCTAAAAGATCTTGAAAAGGGCGGTACTGTCGTTTGTGGCGGAATTCATATGAGCAACATCCCTTCTTTCCCATATTCAAATCTCTGGGGAGAAAGAATTGTACGTTCAGTAGCAAATCTGACCAGACAGGATGCGAGCGAATACCTGAGCTTAGCAACTAAGATACCTATAAGAACAGAAACTACACTTTTTAAACTGGAAGAAGCAAACCAGGCCCTTGAGGCACTCCGGGCCGGAAAAATAACCGGTGCTACAGTTCTGGTGATGTAGATAAGAAGAAGAAACAGAATTGAATGAGGTCAGAAATCCACTCAGGTTCTAAAATGAATATCCATAGATAAAAGGATCTGCATAAAATCAAAGAGATCGAAATGCCGCTCACAAAAGACTCATCCGGATCAGGATATTAAACTGGTACTGGATACAAAACAGAGAAAAGATGAAAAAAAACGAGGAATTACAAAAAGATGTGCAGGATGCCATCAGATGGGAACCGCTTTTGCATGCCGCAGAAATAGGCGTAACGGTTAAAGACGGTATTGTTACCTTAACAGGATCGGTTGACAGCTATCGAAAAAAGCTGGAGGCTGAAGAGGCCGCTAAAAATGTGTCGGGTGTTAAGGGTGTAGCTGAGGAAATTACAGTCAATCTGGGTTCAGCCACCAGCAGTAATGATACCGATATTGCAGCCGACGTAGTCAATACTTTCAAGGGCGATTCTGAGGTGCCCGATGATCACCTGAGTGTTGAAGTGGAACAGGGATGGGTTACTTTGAGCGGAAAGGTGAAGTGGAATTACCAGCGTGAAGCAGCCGAAAAAGCGGCCACAAACCTCGCGGGTGTAAAAGGCATTTCAAATTATATAGAGATCAAATCTGACCATGGAGATGATATCGAAAAGGCAGCTATCGAGAAAGCAATCAAGCGGAATTCCTCGCTAAAGGACTGTAAGATCAAAGTCCAGGTTTCGGGCAACCATGTAAACCTGCATGGGCATGTTAGCACCTTTTACCAGAAAGATGAGGCTGGCAGGATGGCCTGGAACGCCAATGGGGTAACGATGGTAGGCAATGACCTGCTGGTTGAGCACTAGGTAAAAAGATAATAAATATGTGTTAAGGCATTGGAGGCGTTATGCTGTCCGGTGCCTTATATTTTAAAAACATCCGATAGAATTTTAGTTTATACAAATCAATAATCGATCAACTGATGTCAATTCAACAAGAAATTACTTGGCTTTTCCTGCTGTCGATACCGATTGCCTGCGTAGCCTGGACAGTTACCCATGAGGAGGTTTTCCGGGAGCCCAGGGAATATTGCATAAAAAAAAGCCTGAATGGTAAAAGCATTCTGGTTAGGAAATTCTTTTACCTGTTTACCTGCGAATACTGTTTCAGCCATTATATTACGATAATTTTTATATGCCTCACAAATTTCCACCTGTTAATGGATGATTGGAGGGGCTATATTATTGCGGGCTTTGCGCTGGTTTGGATTGCCAATACTTACATGAGCCTGTTTGGGCTTATCCGTCAGGATATATCAAAGGAAAAGGCTGAAATCCGCGAGATTATCACCAATCTAGCGGATGATTCGAAAAAAAAGACCTGAAAAGTGTGAATAATATAAGGAATCAATAGAATTCCATAACCCGAAGCTGTTAAAAAACCGCCAGATTTGGTATGACCGGATGACCGGTCACAAAACAAGAAAATGATGATGTTTTATGAAAATCATTTCTGGGGAATGGATTTTATCTGGTGGTGTATATGTATATGGGTAGTACTACTCTTGTGGATATTTGCCCTACCCTACCAAATACCTAGACAGCGACACAGAAAAGATTCACCGCTTGATATTTTTGAAGCGAATGGAATTGCAATAGTATACTAGAGGTTTTTTTATTGTCAGATTATTTTTTTTGAGAAGCATTACTTTAGATTCCGCT
>NZ_WKKH01000103.1 GCF_009674725.1 Pedobacter petrophilus
CCAGTTTGTAATGCCGGACTGAAAGTATAAGTTAATGCCGGATCAGCATCGCCAAAGGTTTTGCTTTTCGCAGCCGCTGTAACTGTTATTGCTTTTGCACCGATCGTTAAATCAGCAACGACATAGATTAAAGTATAATTACCGTTCAGTGCAAGCGTACCTTGGTTGATCGCATAGGTGCCTACGCTCTCGCCTGGTTGTCTGCTTAGGCTTCCGGTAAAGGTAGCGCCAGTTTGCAATGCCGGGCTGAAAGTGTAAGTCAATGCCGGATCAGCATCGCCAAAGGTTTTGCTTTTCGTTGCCGCGGTTACCGTTATAGTTCTTGCTGCAATAGTTAAGTCAGCACCAACATAAGTTAAGCTGTAGTTATTACTTAAAGCAAGTGTACCTTGGTTGATCGCATAAGTACCTGCATTCTCACCTGGTTGTCTGGTTAAGCTTCCTGTGAAACTATCACCTGTTTGCAACGCCGGACTGAAAGTGTAAGTCAGTGTAGGATCAACATCGCCAAAGGTTTTGCTTTTCGCAGTGGCAGTTACCGTTATTGCTTTCGCTCCGATCGTGAAATCAGCACTATTGTAAGTTAAAGTATAGTTACCGTTCAGTGCAAGCGTTCCCTGGTTGATCGCATAAGTACCTGCATTTTCTCCAGGTTGTCTGGTTAGGCTGCCTGTGAAGCTATCGCCAGTTTGTAACGCCGGGCTGAAAGTGTAAGTCAGTGTAGGATCAGTATCGCCAAAGGTTTTGCTTTTCGCTGCCACTGTAACTGTTATTGCTTTTGCACCGATCGTGAAATCAGCACCGACATAGGTCAAATTATAATTACCGTTCAGTGCAAGCGTTCCCTGGTTGATCGCATAAGTACCCACGTTTTCGCCAGGTGACCGGGTTAAGCTTCCTGTGAAGGTATCGGTGCCCACCAATGCCGGAGCAAAGGTATAAGTCAGTGCAGGATCAGCATCGCCATAAGTTTTGCTTTTCGAAGCTACCGTTACTGTAACTGTTTTCGCACCAATCGTTAAAGCTGTAGCATTGGATGTAGCCTGTACAAAATCATAGTTAACAGCACTTAATCCTGCTCCAGTGATTGCATATGAACCTACAGACGAAGTTGCTGTAGCAGTTGTTGACCAGGTAATGCTGCCTGTTGTAGCTGTTGCCAGGTTTTCTGCATTCACAAAGCCTGTTACTGATCCGGATAAAGTTGGAACAGCATCACCATAAACTTTAGATGAAGTATTTGCTGTATAAGTTAGTGTCGCTTTAACAACTGTACTTGATGGTATGCTCACTGTTGGACTGTTTGCACCGCTACTGGTTAACACCACATTTCCTGTAATATTTGTACCTGCTGGTGCATTTGCTTTTAGCCTGACATATACGGTTCCCGATACTGTTCCGGAACTTCCTATAGTAATAGAAGAACTGTAGCTCACATTGTCAGCACTCACCTCAAAATTGCTTGTTGAAGATGGCGTAGCCGTAATACCTGCAGATAAACCTGTACCCGATACGGTTACACTGGTTGATGTTGATGCGGTTCCATAAATTGTGCTTAACGCTGATGGAAAAGCACCAGCTGAAGCGGTAATTTGAGAAGGCTGTGTATAGTTAATAGAAAACTGAGTGGCAGCTGTATTGCCATTGCCGGCTGCATCCAGCGATACATTGGCCGCAATACTAATCGCTACTACACCATTTGCTGTTGGCGTGGCATTAAAAGTATAAGTTGTTCCACTGCCTGAAAAACCACTGATTGTGGCATTTCCTGGTATAATATCTCCTGCTACAAATCCTGTTACCGTCTCCGAAAAAGTGACCGTAAATGGAATTGGAGAAGTAATGGTTGATCCACCGGATGCGCCAGCCGTACTGCTGATCACTACCGATGGAGCCTGGTTATCTACGGTAGCATTACTACCATCAACTGTAGTTTTTGTATTTCCGGCATTATCTGTTGCTGTAACAGCTACATTCCTGTTAGTAGCATTAATTGCCCCGGCAGCAAGTGTATAAGTTGCTGTCCAGGTACCGCTGCTGTTAGTCGCCGCAACTGCACTTCCACCGCCAAACTGGCTAAAGTTAATGGTTACCGAAGAAATAATATCCGTATTGTTATCTCCGGCGGCTGTATTATTCCAGGTAGCGGTTATTACATCACCAATTTTATACGTACCACCTGTTCCGCTGGCGCCGTTGATGCTAATGTTAGCATCGGTAATCACTGGTGCCAGATTATCTACAATAGCATTGTTGGTCCCTGTCGTAGTTGTTGGACCAGCAGAATTTGTTGCAGTTACGGATATATTCCTGTTAGTGGCATCAATAGTACCGGCAACAATAGTGTAAGTAGCTGTCCAGATGTCACTATTGTTGCTGGCTGTAACCGTAGCGCCACCACCAAATTGACTAAAATCCATAGTTACTGCGGTGATACCCGAATTGTTATCGCCATTAGCAGAATTGTCCCAGATTGCGGTTACTACATCTCCTATCTTGAATGCACCACCTGTGCCACTTTCGCCACTAATATTTATCTTAGCAGCTGTAACAGTAGGCGCTGCGACATAGGTAAATTGGTCGCTGGCACTGGTCGCGCTGGTGCCCCCTGTTGTAGTGACGCGAACATCAACCGTGCCTGTTCCTGCCGGTGCGGTCGCCGTGATCTGTGTTGCCGAGTTAACGGTGA
>NZ_WKKH01000104.1 GCF_009674725.1 Pedobacter petrophilus
GGACTCTGTTTGGGCTCCGACTCACGCTGTCTCCATTTACTCAGAAGGCTATCGTTTATTCCAAGCTCATCTGCAACCTCTTTCACCGATCCTCGGCTATTAGATAAATCTATAGCCATTTTTTTGAAGGAATCATCAAATACTCGTTTGCTCATATAATCAAATTTAAAAGTTTCTAGTTAAATCTGACAACTAAATTCCTCCAGTCAAATGTAGCAACTCCAGCTATTGAGAATGGACTAACGGATAGTGAATGGGTAGTCCAGGTGCTTGGCCATCCGGTGGTCAAGGCTTTTAATAATATTCTGGCTTCGAGTCTAGCTTCGAAGGCAGCACCGGTAGGAAGCGACAATAGGATCGGGCTATCTATAGCCGGTAATGACGAGCAGGAAAAACAGGTTGTGATGGCACTTATCGATAGGATTGGCTTTGACGCAATAGACGGTGGCACACTTTCTGAGTCCTGGAGGCAGCAGCCCGGTGAACAAGCGTATTGCCGGGATCTTGATAAAGAAGCATTGAAAACTGCGCTGCAAAATGCCGATTTAAGGCAGCGCGCGACTAACCTTGCGAAAGCAGATGAACAGGCACGTCCATATTTTTAGCAATGTAGTGAGCAAAAAATCCCATATAGTACTGGAGAATCTGGGTGCAGCCTTCCCGAATCAGCTTCTGCCTCTGGCCTTGAAAGGTGACGCCCAAAACATTGGGTACGCAGCTTGATGGAAAACGATTACCATCACCGGCCAGGTAATTGATTAAAAAGGCAAACCGAAGATCATCTTACTGATAAAAAGTGATCAAGCTTTAAGATGAATGAACCATGGATGTGAGCTTTATGGCGAAGAACAGGAGTTTAAGGATTGGTGATGATACAATGACTATTAGTTAAAATCCTAATCAAAAAAGCCCTTTACCGACTCGCCCAGATCAAAAACCCCGGTTTTTGATTTAAAAGCATTTTTTATGATACTGCTGCCTGCCGCGCTGCGATAACCGCCTGCACAATGGACAACGACCGGCTTGTTGAAAGGAATTTCAGTTAACCTGTCCCTCAACTCATTCAGGGGGATGTTGATAGCATGACTGAAAACGGGCTCTTCCTGCGCCTCAGCCGCGTTACGTACATCAACAATGGTGTAATCATCTGTGGCTGATTTGAATTTTTCCATATTAAGTGCGTCCATTCCCTCGCTTCCGTCGCTGATCACAAAGGCTGCTTCGATAAAATCCTCATAGCCTATCTTCGCCGCCTTGCGGATCAGTTGGTTCAATTGTTCTTCGCTATCGGCTGCGAGATAAAAAGCTTCTTCAGGCGCTATGATGCTCCCGAGCCAGGTTTCAAACTTTCCTCCGTTCTGAATATTGATGGAACCAGGCAAATGGCCCTTTTTAAAATACTGTTCGGGACGGGTATCAACGATGAAGATCTGGTTGCTGAATTTAACAGGTTTCCCTATGATGACTTGAGCTAACGATTTTTGCAGTGGTGCCGCGCCATATCTGTTTAAGCCAACGTCATAACTAAAATACCGGGGAATAAAAGGTTGATCCTTCAGCAAGGCACGAACAAAACGCTCTTCATCCATCGTTTGTAAAGACCAATTGCTGATACGTTCAGCACCTATGGTGCTTCGGCTGGCATCGCTCAGGTTCTTCCCGCACAAGGTACCTGCACCATGTGCCGGGTATACCCAAACTTCATCATCCAGTGGTAATAGTTTGTTGCGAAGCGAGTGATACATTTGCCGGGCCAGTTCCTCCCGTTTAGCGGTCTGGTTGCCGGCTTGCTCACGCAGATCGGGCCGGCCGCAATCTCCAATAAATAAAGTGTCGCCTGTAAATACGGCATGGTCTTTACCTTCATGCGTCAATACGATACTGATACTATCAGGCGAATGCCCCGGTGTGTTTAATACTTTAAGTTCGATCCTTCCAAATGCTATGGTATCGCCATCGTCAAAAGTCTGATGCGGGTATGTTGCACCCAATAGCTGCGAACAGTATATGGCTGCCCCTGTTGTTTGATGCAACTCTAAATGACCGCTTATAAAATCTGCGTGAGGATGTGTTTCGATCACGCCAGTAATGGTTGCCTTGTTTTTTTTGGCAAAGGATAGATAAGGCGTAATGTCCCTAGCGGGGTCAATGAGCACGATCTCAGCCGCGTAATCGCAAAGTATAGCATACGAAAGATGCGCCAGTCCTTTGTCTTCAAATTGTTCGATATTCATAATTAATGAGGTAATTTTTCACGTAATAAACCATATACCCAGGTTCCGGCCACAGCACTCAGTAGCGTCACCGCGGTAACTGTAAATCCGCTGCCGATCTGGGCGAAAAGCGGCCCCGGGCAGGCTCAATGTCATTAAGTTAAGTGTTTAAATATCTGATTACCAACTATTTGACTTGTTTTTATGGGTTTATTTTCTTATAT
>NZ_WKKH01000105.1 GCF_009674725.1 Pedobacter petrophilus
GGAGCAGTTGGTAGCTCGTCGGGCTCATAACCCGAAGGTCGCACGTTCGAGTCGTGTCCCCGCTACCAAAAGGTAGTCTGAAGTCGTCAGTACCGAGTCCTGAGTCTAATTGACTCGAGACTAAAGACTCAGGACTTATTTTAAATGGCCCGTTCGTCTAGGGGTGAGGACGCCAGATTTTCATTCTGGAAACAGGGGTTCGATTCCCCTACGGGCTACAAGCTTTCTGATCGAAACATGTAAAAGCCTGCAAATCTTTGATTTGCAGGCTTTTATCTTAAAGAACTATCAAATAGTCAATTTTTCCTGTATACAAATTTTGTACTCAGAGCGGGCACCTAACTTTTATAGTTTTTTTATTTGTTATTGATCTTTTTTTTCAATAATTCGCCAAATGCAGGCTCCTGAGGTTTTTCATTACCATCAGAAAACTTTATTCCGGCTTTCTCAAACTCACCGATTAATCTTTTATCGAAATCTGCGGTGTAGGATGCAAATGATAAAGAATCTTTTTCTTCCGGAATCGTCTTAAAAGGAACCTGCGATTCTTTAAACCTGTGTAAAGTGGCTTTGGTACCGTCGTTACCCTCAAGAAGTACGGAGTCACCGGAGTATGTAATCTTTGCCGCGTATTGATTTGTAAGGTATTTTAAGGAATCATTTTCTATTTTATAAGGAAGCTTGAACCGGCCAACTTTCTGATTATAGAAAACGATGTCTTGCGAATCAATATCAAATTCGCTATATCCATTTGCCAATGAAAATCTATGCCATTTTCCAATTATTGATTTTTTATTTCCTTCTGTATTTTTAACATTAGGTGAATCGCAGGCAGAGAGCGCAAAAATAAAAAAAGCAAGAAAATAAAGTATTGATCTGATCATAACTAATTGTTAACTAATACTAATGAGGAATTCTTAATCCGGGTAAGTGATAGAACACACCTGCACTAAATACTGCCCAGCTTTTTGCCAGGCAGTAGAGGTATGTTATGAATTTAAACCAGTGTTTATTGCGCCCAGATGGTACAGTTAATATTGCCATTGGTATTAGATCCCCAAGTCTCTGAAACCATAATAGCCGGAATATTTAACTGGCCAAGCGTATACCCTAAACTTTTCCATTTCTGATAATGGTTGGCAAAAGTAATGACATGATTTTGTTTGGTAGAAGTTTTGTTAACCTTGGAACTATAAATCTGCCTGAAACCGTCACCACCATCAATATTTTTACCGGTCATCAAACGGGTCCATACATTATAACCCGCACCATCACTTTCAAATGTTCCTAAATAAGTGCCATCGTGGGGCGATACTGTACCCCATGTTTCATTTACATAATATTCATAGTAAGGACTTCTGCTCCATCCATACCAGCCGAAAGTACCACCACCAGAGTTTGAATAAGCGCTAAGATTATATCCTATTTTGTAGGTTGCAGAACCTGCAGAATAACCCTTGCCACAGGTAAAATTACCATTGAATCCGTTCCAGTTAACGCTGTAATTTCCGGCAGCGCCATTGGCATAATTAACTGTACCGGTAGCTCCATCACTTTTCCAAAGTGACCAAAAGAAGCCGTTATTTGTACCTGACTGGTAGGTTTCTACCTTGGCTTCAGGTTTAGAGGTAAGATTTTTAGCAGCAACCACCCCGGCCTCTTGTTTTTTACAGCCGGTTAACATTGTAGAGCATGCAAGCACTGTGATTGCAGCTGCACCAAAAGCAACTTTCCTGGTTACTCTTGTAAGCGAGTTTTGTTTTTTCATAATGGGATATATTTGGTTAATGAATGAAACAAAAGAAGCATATTTAGAATTAGAACATTGCTAAAAATTAACATATTTGTGGTACAAATGTTCAATTCTATACTAATTTTAAACTATATTAAAATGCGCACATATGTTTACACGCTGTATTATTAAAAATAAAATAAATTGTAGTTTTACGCAGCTTAAAATATAGTCATAAATTTTTTTACATGGAATAACGTTCTAAATAGTTGTTTGCGAACGTCTGGTGATGGATTTTTATAATATTAAAAAGGCTATTAGATATGGTTTAGGGTTATAGCATAAATTATTCTTATTGTACAGCATACCATTTCTTGTTTAATGATTAAAATTTACATAAGGTAAATCTTAGAAAAAATCAAAATCTTAACTACAGGCTAAAACCACAAAAAATATAATAAAAAACTACAAATTAATTATAAAAAAAATAGCATCGGGTGAAAGAGGGCACTGAAAAAGTGGACTTAAAATAGTCTGTTTTTGCAAAGCGGATGAATGAGTGCTGAACTCTTCATCCGCT
>NZ_WKKH01000106.1 GCF_009674725.1 Pedobacter petrophilus
GTGCAGATTTGACAATCGGAGCGAAAGCCATCACGGTAACTGCGGCAGCGAAAAGCAAAACCTTTGGCGATGCTGATCCGGCGTTGACTTATACTTTCAGTCCGGCATTACAAACAGGCGATACTTTCACGGGATCACTGACCAGACAACCTGGAGAAAATGTAGGCAACTATGCGATCAACCCAGGTACGCTTGCACTGAACGGTAATTATACTTTAACCTATGAAGGTGCAGATTTGACAATCGGAGCGAAAGCCATCACGGTAACTGCGGCAGCGAAAAGCAAAACCTTTGGCGATGCTGATCCGGCGTTGACTTATACTTTCAGTCCGGCATTACAAACAGGCGATACTTTCATGGGATCACTGACCAGACAACCTGGAGAAAATGTAGGCAACTATGCGATCAACCCAGGTACGCTTGCACTGAACGGTAATTATACTTTAACCTATGCAGGTGCAGATTTGACAATCGGAGCAAAAACCATTGCAGTAACGGCAGCAGCGAAAAGCAAAACCTTTGGCGATGCTGATCCGGCGTTGATTTATACTTTCAGCCCGGCGTTGCAAACTGGAGATACTTTCACAGGATCACTCACCAGACAACCGGGAGAGAATGCAGGTACTTATGCGATCAACCAGGGTACGCTTGCATTAAACGGTAATTATACATTAACCTACATAGGTGCTAACTTAACGATCGGAGCAAAAGCCATCACGGTAACTGCCGATGCAAAAAGCAAAACCTTTGGCGATGCTGATCCTACACTGACTTATACTTTCAGTCCGGCATTACAAACTGGCGATACTTTCACAGGATCACTGACCAGACAACCCGGAGAAAATGCAGGCACTTATGCGATTAATCAGGGAACGCTTGCACTGAACAGTAATTATACTTTAACTTATGTTGGTGCAGATTTAACAATTAGTGCGAAAGCAATAACAGTTACAGCGGCAGCGAAAAGCAAAACCTTTGGCGATGCTGATCCGGCGTTGACTTATACTTTCAGTCCGGCGTTACAGACAGGCGATAGCTTTACCGGAAGCTTAACCAGACAGCCTGGAGAAAACGTAGGCACTTATGCGATAAACAAAGGTACGCTTGCACTGAACGGTAATTATACTTTAACTTATGTTGGTGCAGATTTAACAATCGGAGCGAAAACCATCACGGTAACGGCGGCAACGAAAAGCAAAACCTTTGGTGATGCTGATCCGGCACTGACTTATACTTTCAGCCCGGCGTTACAAACTGGCGATGCTTTCACAGGAAGCCTAACCAGACAACCCGGAGAAAATGCAGGCACTTATGCGATCAACCAAGGTACGTTAGCCTTAGATGGTAATTATACATTAACCTACATAGGTGCTAACTTAACGATTGGTGCAAAAGCAATAACAGTTACAGCGGTAGCAAAAAGCAAAACTTTTGGCGATGTTGATCCGGCATTGACTTATACTTTCAGCCCGGCGTTACAAACTGGCGATACTTTCACAGGAAGCTTAACCAGACAGCCGGGAGAAGATGCAGGCACTTATGCCATTAACACAGGTACGTTAGCCTTAGATGGTAATTATACATTAACCTACATAGGTGCTAATTTAACGATCGGTGCAAAAGCCATCACGGTAACTGCGGCAGCGAAAAGCAAAACCTTTGGCGATGCTGATCCAGCATTAACTTACACTTTTAGTCCGGCATTACAAACAGGCGATACCTTCATAGGAAGCTTAACCAGACAGCCGGGAGAAAACGTAGGCACTTATGCGATCAACCAGGGAACGCTTGCACTGAACGGTAATTATACTTTAACCTATGCAGGTGCAGATTTAACAATCGGAGCAAAAACCATCACGGTAACGGCGGCAACGAAAAGCAAAACCTTTGGCGATGCTGATCCGGCACTGACTTATACTTTCAGTCCGGCGTTGCAAACAGGTGATAGTTTCACAGGAAGTTTGACCAGACAACCAGGAGAAAATGTAGGCAACTATGCGATCAACCAAGGTACACTTGCACTGAACGGTAATTATACTTTAACCTATGCAGGTGCAGATTTAACCATCGGAGCAAAAGCCATCACGGTAACTGCCGATGCAAAAAGCAAAACCTTTGGCGATGCTGATCCGGCACTGACTTATACTTTCAGTCCGGCGTTGCAAACAGGTGATAGTTTCACAGGAAGCTTAACCAGACAACCAGGAGAAAATGTAGGCAACTATGCGATCAACCAAGGTACACTTGCACTGAACGGTAATTATACTTTAACCTATGCAGGTGCAGATTTAACCATCGGA
>NZ_WKKH01000107.1 GCF_009674725.1 Pedobacter petrophilus
GAGGGCACTGAAAAAGTGGACTTAAAATAGTCTGTTTTTGCAAAGCGGATGAATGAGTGCTGAACTCTTCATCCGCTTTCTTTTTTTTACGTTATTTGATATTTAGGTTTATGCTGTGTTCAGCATTTTCTTAATTGAGCTTAGTGGCTTTTTCTACGGTTCTGAAAGATTTTTTTAGATGAACAAGTCTCCAAACCTAGAATTTGAATATTCTTTTCAGATTTACTACAAATATTGCTATTGCCCCTTGCATTTTCATATTCTCTATGCCATATGAATCCGCCCTGCCATATCCATGAACGTTTTTTAATTCACTGTTTTTTGCTTCAATCTTGTATCGATGACCGGCTTGTTCCTTGTAGTAGTTGGTCTCCTGAAAGTCCATTTGTTCCTTGTGCAGGTCGGACTTTATGGATACTGAATAGCTTTTAGTTTTTGCTCCCGGCTTATAGCAATTCTCCCTCAATGGACAGATCTTGCACTTTTCAACGTCAAAATAGTAGGTGTCTACCTGATTTGTTCCATCTTCCTTTTTCCCCTGCCTTGCTTTTCGAACAGCGAGATGGCCTGCCGGGCAAACAAACATACCTGCGTCCTTATTGTAATCGAACTTATCCTCATCCTTTCTAAAGCCCTGTGTTATTGAAGGGTTTAATCTAGCCACTATTTTGATTTTCTCGCCATTGCTATCCTTTAAACTAAGATTCTCTTTACCTGAATACGCCGAATCGCCAATTATTGTTTCTACTTCCATTCCATTATCCTGGCTCAATTTCAAAAGGCCCGGTAATTCTGGTCCATCTCCCTTTTCACCAGAGGTAACGATAGCAGCTGTTATGATCCGTTCCTCGCTCATTGCCAAATGGGTCTTGTAACCAAAAAAGCTGCTATCCGCCGTTTTATGACCGATCCTGGCATCCATGTCCTTGGATATTGTGTAGTGCTCCTGTGTATCCTCAACAGTCTCCTTCAGTAGATTGAGCTTCTCCTTTACAGCAGGAATTTCACTCAGTGTACTATCAGATTCTATACGCTTCTGCAACTCTTTGCAGTATTCTATTTCCTTGAGAATATCATTTGAATCGTTTTTCTCCGGCATTTGATTCTTAAAATCGTCATCCATCAAATACACCGCCTTGCGCAGCAATTTCGAGCGTTGTCTTAGCACCTCAAGTGGTGAATATGGGTTGGATCTGGAAAGGGAATGTGTTGCATCTACAATGATGGACTTGGATTTAATAATTCCTCTTTCAAGTGCGAGGGAGACGGTTTTACCTATAAGTAGATTTAGTAGATCCATGTCCTTGAGCCTCAGCTTCCGAAATTTGGTCAGGGAGCTCGCATTGATCACATCATCTTCGGGGGACATCTCTAAAAAATACTTAAAGGACATATCGTAACGTGAACGCTCAACCACATCAACATCCGAAATAGTAAAGATAGTTTTCAGCAGCAGGTACTTGAACATACGTACAGGACTCTCTGCTAAACGCCCATTATCCAAACAATATTTATCTAAAAGCTCATCATAAATGAAACCAAAATCTATCAATTCATTAATCCTGCGAAGAAGATTATCTTTGGGAATAATCAAATCATAAAGACGGGAAAACTCACTAAATTGAATTTTTTGTTGGGAAACAAGCATCTTAAAGAGTATTATAATATACCTTTAAAATACAAAAAAGGGAGCAGAAAACATAGTTTCTAACTCCCTTTTTTAAACAATTTTATGGGTGGACTTTTTCAGTGCCCTC
>NZ_WKKH01000108.1 GCF_009674725.1 Pedobacter petrophilus
ATTACTGTAAAAGGTTAAAGAGAAAGGGTGTTACAAGGGAATCTCTCCATGAAGAATATGTGAAGCAACACCCTGATGGATATAGCCGTTCCCACTTTAATGATGCCATAATGGTTTACCTGCAACTCTCCAGATCGGTAATGCATATCGAACATAAGGCTGGAGATAAAATGTATATCGACTTTGCCGGTAAAAAGCTATTTGTTATCGGGAATGATAATATCAGGCAGGACGTAGAGGTATTCGTTGCAATCCTTGGTTGCAGCCAGCTCACTTATGTCCAGGCTGTGGCCTCACAGAAAAAGGAGGATCTCATCGCCGCCTGTGAAAATGCACTGCGCTATTTCGGAGGTGTACCGGAGGCCATCGTGCCTGATAACCTTCGCTCTGCTGTTACAAGGGGAAGCAGGTATGAGGCGGTACTGAACGATGAGTTTGCAGCATTTGCGGAACATTATGCCACAACTGTTATTCCCGCACGTGCCTATAAACCTCGAGACAAATCACTTGTAGAGGGAGCCGTGAAACTCATTTATCGAAGTATTTACAACAAACTCGATAATTGCCACTTTGAAACCCTGGAGCATCTCAATGCAGCAATAGTGCCTCTGCTCGAAATCCATAACAACAAGCACTTTTCCGGCAGAAACTACTCACGTAGGGAACAGTTTGAGGAAATCGAACGTGAAGCACTTGCCATGCTTAACCCCGTTGGATATGAGGTGCACAAGCAGGTGATGGTTACCGTTATGAGGAATGGCCATGTACGCCTGGGCGAGGATGTCCATTACTACAGCGTTCCCTACAACTATGTTGGTAAAAAAGTGAAGCTGCTTTACACTTCCGGCTCAGTAAAAGTCTATTATAACTATACCATGATAGCCTTTCATTCAAGAGTGCGAATAAAGCATCATTATACCACCCAGGAAACCCATTTAGCGCCACAACACCGGTATATCTCAGAATGGACCCCTGAAAACTTTATACGGCAGGCAGAAGAGATTCATAGTGATGTTGCCGGTTACATATCAAAGGTACTTGAGTATAAGGGACATCCAGAGCAGGCCCATAAATCCTGTTCGGGCATACTAAACTTTGCACGTCGTGTTGGAACGGTCCGGCTAAGAAATGCCTGCCGTTGGGCGGATAATCTTGGGCAGTACAACTACCGGATAATTGAGGAGATACTGCGAAAGCAGCTTGATCAGCTACCTGCAGAAGAAGAGACGATAGAGATCCCTGATCATGGAAACATCAGGGGTAAGGAATATTACCAGTAACAATAAACAGCAATTAGAAATGAACAATGAAACATTAGAGAAAATGAAACAGCTAAGGCTGTTTGGGATGTACGATGCATTCAGAACCAATCTGGAATCATCGGTAAAGGAATCGCTGACCACTGATCAGTTTATATCCGTACTGGTTGCCAGCGAGTGGGACGACAGGCGCAACCGGTCGGTGGAAAGAACAATTAGGGCGGCGGCATTCCGATATAAGGCATCTCTTGAGCATATTGATTACTCCATTGAACGTGGGCTTGACAGGAACCAGGTACACAGGCTTGCAGCCCTGGATTTCATTAAGGAGCACAAGGATCTTTTTATAACCGGTTCCACCGGTACAGGAAAAAGCTACCTTGCCACCGCACTTGGATATCAGGCCTGTCAGAATGGATACAAGGTTCTGTATGTCAATAC
>NZ_WKKH01000109.1 GCF_009674725.1 Pedobacter petrophilus
CCTGTCTTCCGCGCTGGGACACCCAATTTTAGAAATCAAATAATTGACTCAGGTATTTTTGCTCATCATTTAATATGAGTGTTTTGTTTAAAATTTCATTGTTTAATGGGTTGATAATTTTTATAGCATAAATCGTTTTGGCAATGTCGATTGCTTTTTCAGGACTTAACCTTGCGCCCTTTTGATATAATTGTCTTTCCAGTTCCTTAAATACTTTGTAAGCTACGAAAGCGATACAAACATGGGCTTCGATTCGATGATGTAATCTGTGATAAATTGGCCTAATCTTCAAATCATGTTTGGAAATCCGGAAAGCCTTTTCAATTCGCCACAGATGGCTATAGTTTTCAATCACCTCGCTTTTATTCAGCCCGGTATTGGTTAGATAGCCTTTTAATCCATCCCATTTGCCATCTGCATTAAACTTTTCTTTATCAATCTCGACATTAATCTCGCCCTTAAGCTTTAGATATTTATTGTAACCCCTATTATTTATATGGGATTTTGTTAGTTTACCGGAACTGATTTGCTTTTCAAGTTTACGCAGTCCTTTCTCCCTGTTTGCCTGGTCTTTCTTGTGCCTGGAAAGTGAGTAGCTAATTACTAAATTCGTGTGCTCATCTTTTTTCAATATTGCACTTTCTCCATTTTTTAGTTTGAGACTCAATATCTGTTTTTGAAGAATTTGCTTTTCATTCTTTATCCTGGCTCCAAGTATAAACTCATAGCCCTCACGCTGTAGATCGTTTATGTTATTACTGGAAAGAAGACCGGAATCTGCAATTACGACCATTTTATCAAGCGTATGCTTCTTTTTAAAAGCGTTAATGACTGGAAGCATGGTATGGCCCTCAAATTTATTCCCTTCAAATATTTCATAGGCTAAGGGATAACCTCCAACGCTTACCAATAACCCCAAAACAATCTGTGGATTCTGATGCCGTCCCTCTTTTGAAAAACCAGTTTTTCGCAAGTCATCCTGATCATCTATTTCAAAGTAAAGGGTGGTTACATCATAAAATACAATGCTCATTTGATTATTAAGTATCCGTAATGTATGCTGATAGCTGATCTGCTGAACTAAATCTTTCTGCTTATTGTAAAGTTTGTCCAGGTACCGGTATATGCGATCCTCATCAATTTCAATTCCATGATATTTTTTGAGATAATCAATAGTGCGTACCTTACTTACTGGAAAGCATAGCCTGGATAAAACAAGTTTTCGAAACAAATCGTCTTTAATCTTAGAAAAGCCTATCTCATCGAAAATTTTTCCAAGCAATAACTCCGTTCCGGCAACGGTAACCTGCTGTATATTCGAAATGAACTTATCGAAGGCATCCTGTGTGCCGGAAAGATCAATCTCTGCTTGACCAAGTTGGCTTTTAATCCAGTGCTCTCCTTCTTTAACTAGCATTTCTACTCGGGAAATAGAACTTGAGCTGCCCAAGGTTTTTATCACCTTGTATTTGCCAGAACTTTTATCAATGACCTGAACGCTGACCACTCCACTTTTATTCTTCTTTTGTCGAACAAACATCAAGATAAATATAAGCCAAAAAGTGCCGGGACACCCAAAAATCTAAATAAATACAGTTAACAAGCTGATAATCAACGACAATTTCAAGCCAAATAAAAAACCGCGGAAGACAGGA
>NZ_WKKH01000110.1 GCF_009674725.1 Pedobacter petrophilus
TAAAAGCTTTAAATGGTTTTACCGTAAACCGGAATTGGAAAACATAATTGGGGGGTCAACATGCTCCAGAATATCCAGTAGATAATGGTCCCAGCTTATTTTATTCGTCTCTGTCGGTTATGCTTAACCAAAAGCACCCTTTGTTTATTTTAGCTGGGCAGGTAAAGTGGTCTATCTTTGAAGAAGCCTTTGCGCCATTGTACTGTTTGGACAACGGCAGACCAGCCAAACCGATCAGATTAATGGTTGGCCTACTGATCTTGAAACATCTACGTGATGTTTCTGATGAGAATCTGGTAGAACAATGGTCGGAAAACAATTACTACCAATACTTTTGTGGGGAGCTAAACTTTATACCCAAAGTACCCTGTGAGGCATCTGAACTGGTACATTTCCGCAAGCGTATAGGCGAAGAGGGAATTGAACTTATCTTTAGGGAAAGTATCCGTATCAACGGAAAAGATGCGGAACAAGCACATGTGAGTATCGATACCACCGTTCAGGAAAAAAATATTACCTACCCAACAGATGCTAAACTACATCGCAAGATTATTGTTAAATGCCAATCCATCAGCAGGAAATGTGGTTTAAAACAGCGTCAAAGCTATACTTTCGTTTTAAAGAAACTGGGTATCGACCAGCGTTTCCGCAATCATCCCAAAAACAAGGGTAAGGCCCGCAAAGCGGATAAGAGCGTAAAAACCATTGCCGGCAGAATGGTTCGGGAGTTGGAGCGAAATTTACCAGAAGGTGCTTATGCAGAGGAAATTGAATTATTTAATAGGGTTTTGGCTCAAAAAAAAGCAGATAAGAATAAAATATATTCACTACACGAGCCTGATGTAAAATGTATTTCTAAAGGTAAAGAACATAAGAAATATGAGTTTGGAAACAAGGTTTCTATTGTTTACACCCAAAATACTGGTGTAATTGTAGGTGCAATGGGTTTTAGGAATGAATACGATGGGCATACCCTGGAAACTGTCCTGGATCAACATGAAAAACTAACCGGCAGGCGAGCGAAAAGTGCTACCGTAGATAGACGCTACCAGGGTAAAGCTAAAGTAGGGGAAACAGTCATCTCAGGGAAACAGGATTATAGAGGTTAATGAAAACCTAATGCGGCACAAGCAGGTGGCCTATCAGCTGCTCAATAGTGAAAAGGGCATCGAAAAGCGAAAGCAGCGATGTCATGATGTTGAACCCGTTTTCGGAAATATTAAACAGAACCACGGGTTCCGTAGGTTTATGCTCCGCGGTAAGGATAAAGTGGCAATAGAATGGGGATTATTGGCAATAGCACAAAATATCAGGAAAAAAGCAGCTTAGAAAAGCTCAATTTGCTGTCTTTTGTCATATTGACTAACAAATATTCAATTATAGCCAATAGCAAACAAATAACATACAGGATGTATTTTACAGAAAAAAAGCTGCCTCATTTATTTTGAGACAGTATCCATGTAATAAAAGCCAAAGAGAAAGAACAATAGGTAGTCTGGGACAGCTACAATAACTTTGTGTTCAAACTCAATGGCCATGACAAATATAAAAGAAAAGCAGCAATGTAATCGGTAAATAATAATACA
>NZ_WKKH01000111.1 GCF_009674725.1 Pedobacter petrophilus
TCAAAATGAAATACGTTTGGTTTACTAAAGCAAAAGAAACAAATTATTTCTTTTCCCCCAAGAATTCCGCTTGATCCATTTTATGGACATATTATTATAACGAATTTGATGATTATATTAGAGAACGCACTTATATAATTTCAGAATAAACGTTAGAAGTGATACTTAGAAGCTATTAATACCTTATTCCAGATAGATCGAGTAGAAGACTTAGAATCTTTGACTTATCAGTGTGCTGAGGACACTAGTAAGTATGCGATGACGTAAGTACTAAAAATACAAATTCAAGGTGGTTGGTTTCCTGTGACGGGTGGGGAATCTATCCAAATGTGGTAAACTCTTAACCGACCGAAAATGGTTCCGACATTTTGCTAGGGACCATAGAAACATAGCGCTATACTAATCGCCACCTGCTGTTGTTCCACAAAAAACAACTCATCATCGTCCCTTTTCGATAACCAAAACGAATAACTAGGATAACCACCCCAATAGTGAATTCCCGTGGAATCCAACCTGGTTACCTTTCCAGATACAATACCGTTGCAGTAGAGGAATTTCAAGACTGGATTTTTCAATTTCAATTGCGAGTTAGAAGTAGTGTTAAAGGTTTGACGCGGATGGATGGTGGTCATCAGACCTAGTTATTATTCTGTTAGGAATCACTTTAGTTCGCTCAGATGACTAAATTAGCGGACAAAAATAGAAAATGGCGCAGCATAAACTTCTAGAAGGTAACGAATTCATTGAAGGATTACGTGTTTTAGGGGCGATTTTAGGTTATGTAACGGAATCAGAATTTCCGGTAATTGCGACCGATCCCGATGGAATTGCGATAGACGTCGCTTGGTTTCTCGAAAATGGTCAAAAATTCCCTTTGTTTATTTTTGAAGTGGAAACTACCGCTTCAAATTCAATGGTTTATAATCCGTTAAAGGTGCTCTCCAAGCCAAACGAAATTTTTGAAAAACCATTATTTTACTTCCCAATAGTTTTGAATCAAGGTCAAAATTCATCCAGGATCGACGATTTGAAAAGAGCATATGGGATTTATAATTATAGTATCTACCGTTTATCACTTTATGAAGAACTCTTACTGATCACTGATATATTAGCACAACATCGGAGGCTTTTAGGAAAATTAGACATTGTTAATCTGGTGGATTTTATCAAACAGTCACAATGGATGAATTTGAGCATCTCTAGGTTAATTACTCAGATTAGGCTATTGGATTTTGAAATTAAATCAGGGGAATTTTTACAGTCAATCGGAATTTTAACGCTTAAATACCAAGATATCATTCCGATATTTTGCAGCGAGTTAGAAAAATTCTACGCCGCATGATAGATTATGATTATGACACTAACTGCATATACCAATAAATTTGACCCCCTTTCGCCAATTTTAAATTGACCCCCAGAGTTGTTGCTTGAAAAAAGCAGAA
>NZ_WKKH01000112.1 GCF_009674725.1 Pedobacter petrophilus
GCGTTACAAACTGGCGATAGCTTCACAGGCAGCCTAACCAGACAACCTGGAGAAAATGCAGGTACTTATGCGATCAACCAGGGAACGCTTGCATTAAGTAGTAATTACACTTTGACTTACAACAGTGCTGACTTAACTATTGGAGCAAGAACTATAACGGTAACTGCGGTAGCAAAAAGCAAAACCTTTGGTGATACTGATCCGGCATTGACTTATACTTTCAGTCCGGCATTGCAAACTGGAGATACTTTCACAGGAAGCTTAACCAGACAACCAGGCGAGAGCGTAGGCACGTATGCGATTAATCAAGGTACGCTTGCTTTAAGTAGTAATTACACTTTGACCTACAACAGTGCTAACTTAACAATCGGAGCGAAAGCTATCACGGTAACTGCAGCAGCGAAAAGCAAAACCTTTGGCGATGCTGATCCGGCACTGACTTATACTTTCAGCTCGGCGTTACAAACTGGCGATAGCTTTACCGGAAGCCTAACCAGACAACCCGGAGAAAATGCAGGCACTTATGCGATCAATCAGGGAACGCTTGCATTAAACGGTAATTATACTTTAATCTATGCAGGTTCAGATTTAACAATCGGAGCGAAAACCATAACGGTAACTGCAGCAGCGAAAAGCAAAACCTTTGGCGATGCTGATCCGGCACTAACTTATACTTTCAGCCCGGCGTTGCAAACAGGTGATACTTTCACAGGAAGCTTAACCAGACAGCCTGGAGAAAACGCAGGCACTTATGCGATTAATCAAGGTACGCTTGCACTGAACGGTAATTATACTTTAACTTATGTTGGTGCAGATTTAACAATTAGTGCGAAAGCAATAACAGTTACAGCGGCAGCGAAAAGCAAAACTTTTGGCGATACTGATCCGGCACTGACTTATACTTTCAGTCCGGCGTTACAAACAGGTGATACTTTCACAGGATCACTGATCAGACAACCCGGAGAAAATGCAGGTACTTATGCGATCAACCAGGGAACGCTTGCACTGAACGGTAATTATAATTTGACCTACCTAGGTGCTAACTTAACGATCGGTGCAAAAGCAATAACAGTTACAGCGGCAGCGAAAAGCAAAACTTTTGGCGATGCTGATCCGGCGTTGACTTATACTTTCAGTCCGGCATTACAAACAGGCGATACTTTCACAGGAAGCTTAACCAGGCAACCTGGAGAAAATGTAGGAACCTATGCAATCAACCAAAGTACGCTTGCACTGAACGGTAATTATAATTTGACCTATGTTAGTGCAGATTTGACAATCGGAGCGAAAGCCATCACGGTAACTGCGGCAGCGAAAAGCAAAACCTTTGGCGATGCTGAT
>NZ_WKKH01000113.1 GCF_009674725.1 Pedobacter petrophilus
TGGAATTGCAATAGTATACTAGAGATTTTTTTTCGTCAGATATTTTTTTGAGATGCATTAATTTAGATTCCTTTTGGATGCAAATTATGCGGCTCTTTTTCTACTCATTATCGTTTTTTCAACCTCTAAGGGAGTCAAATAACCTAATGAGGAATGGATTCTTTTTCTGTTGTACCAAACCTCTATGTATTCAAATATTGCCAGGTATGCCTGCTTCCTAGTTTTGAAAGTTGTTTGATAAACCATCTCAGTTTTTATTGTTTTGAAGAAACTCTCTGCAACTGCATTATCCCAACAATTTCCTTTCCTGCTCATACTCTGAATTATTGGTAATCCTATCAACTGCTGCCTAAACTCTGAACAAGCATACTGAACTCCCTGATCAGAGTGGAATATTAGTGTATCCCCAATTTTCCTGTTTGTCTTTGCCATCTGGAATGCGCTAACCGTTGTGTTTTTGGCTTCCATATTATCGCTTAATGACCAGCCAATTACCTTTCTGTCCGCAAGGTCGATAACCGTTGTCAAGTAAACCCATCCAGCACCTGTGCGTATATAAGTAAGGTCCGAAACCCATTTTTCTCCTGGCCTTGCAGCCGAAAAATCTCTGTTAAGAACATTTTCTGCTACAGGATGCACATGATCTGAGTCGGTCGTTTTTACCCATTTCTTGCGTATAACACTTTGAATCCCTGTCTTCCGCATAATCCTGGCTACCCTCGGTCTGGATGCTTGGATACCTTTTTCAGCGAGCTTGGCAGCAATCCTCGGACTCCCGTAAACCTTTTTGCTCTCGCTATGTATCTCACTGATTTCTTTTAATAGCAAGACGCTTTCAACATGACGTTTGCCCTTGGGATAATTTAACCAATAATAGAAACCACTGTTGCTCACCCGAAACACTCTACACATCATTTCAACTGAAAATATTCTTCGGTGCTCTCTTATGAATCCGAATATCTCCCGTCTCCCTTGGAAAAGATGCCGACAGCCTTTTTTAAAATGTCACGTTCCGTTTGAGCATCTTTGAGCTCTTTTTGCAGCTTTTTAATTAGCTTTTGATCATCGGTCAATTCAGTCGTTCCCTGACCTGACTCTAATTCCCGTTGTCTCCATTTACTCAAAAGAGTCTGGCTGATACCTAACTCATCAGCTACCTCTTTTACAGATCCTTTAGTGTAAGAAAGCGCTATAGCCATCTTTCTGAAGGATTCATCAAACACTCGTCTGCCCATATATTCAAATTTAAAAGTTTCTTTCTAAATCTGACGACTAAATCCCTCTAGTCAAATGTAGCAACTTCA
>NZ_WKKH01000114.1 GCF_009674725.1 Pedobacter petrophilus
GTCATCGTAAGTTTGTATAAATAGGTTTTGAGAATTGCTGACAGGATATAATTTTGTTCAGCATAAAAGATCCAGCAAAGAGAAGGAATAAGACTTTTACTCGTCATTGGCCAATAAGGTCCTTCAGGATGTTAGTCCCCTTCTCTTTCTTTATCCTAAACTTGAACAGTTCATTAGGCCTGGGAGCCTGTTTTTACGATTGATAAGTTATGATAAAAAGCTGCTGTGATCCTCACTATTTACAAATATGGTAACAGGTATCGATTGTTCAAAGGATTATTTTGACATTGCAGTTTTAAAAGACCACAAAGTGGTTTTTGAGAAAAGATTTAGTAACGACAGTATTGGCTTTGGAGAGGCTCTTGGGCATGTTCTTGGCAGCCATATTGCTATGGAAGCTACAGGCCCTTATTATTTTCAATTGGCGAGATTTTTCCATGAACAGGGGCAAAGTGTCTCAGTAGTCAATCCACTGGTAGTTCGCAGGTTTTCTCAAATGCAGCTTTCCAGAACAAAAACAGATAAAAAAGATGCTGTTCTAATTGCGAAATTTACTGCTCTGACCCGTCCGAAAGAATGGGTAATGCCGTCAAAAGAGATATTGCACATCAGAAACCTGGAAAGCTATCTTGAGGGATTAAAGGCGCGTAGAAGAATGCTATACAATCAACTCCATGCTTTTGAAGCCGCGGCAACCATAGATGCCAAGCTTAATGAGGAGATAACAACGGAACTTGAACAGTACGATAAAAAGATACTGGAAAAAGAAAAGGAAATTGAAAACCTAATAGCCAAAAGCTACGCCAGATTATCACAAAATTTAAGGAGCATCCCAGGTATAGGCCCACGAAGTGCATCATTGCTAATTATTTTAACCGATGGCTTCAAAATGTTTGAAAACCATAAAAGGCTAATATCTTACTTTGGTCTTGCGCCAAGAATATATGAGTCCGGAACCAGCATAAAAGGCAAGAACCATATCTGTAAAATGGGGATGGGACAGGTACGCAAAGTACTGTATATGGCTGCAACATCTGCAATAAGATGCAACAAAGCGTGTAAAGAGCTGTATGAGCGATTGAGGGCAAAGGGCAAGCCACATAAAGTTGCTTTGATAGCAGCTGTAAATAAATTAATTAAGCAGAGCTTCGCAATTGCGAAAACAGGAAGGGAATATCAGTTACAACCTTCCTAAAACAAAATATTATTTGGAAAAATTTTAATTATTATTTGGATTTAAACACAGTTCATCCTGA
>NZ_WKKH01000115.1 GCF_009674725.1 Pedobacter petrophilus
ATAATTAAATTCAATCTCGCCAAAAACTAAATTAAATAATAAATTTCAAATGATTTGCATTTAAGAAATTCAATTCTACAAGGAATAAAAATATTTAGAGGTCAGTACTTAGTTACATACAATTTGGTTGTGATACATTTTATCGGCTTTTACCATTTTTTTGATTAGGTTATTGAAGATGTTTTCTTTGATCTGTGAGCGATTAATTCGGAAGCAGAATTCATCGAAATATCTGTTGATATGTTTTTCGCTTACCCAGGAATATGTTGTTCTTATCCATGATTTCACCTGATGGATCATTGTATGCAAAGCTACAAAGTTCATCCCTTTTTGGCTAATGACCTGTTCAATCTGATAATTTTTAGCAATCGGACGGTATCCCCGCCATTCATCTGTTGTCACCTTGGCTTCTTTGCTGATATGTTTATCAAATATGACCTGAAGTGATTTACTGGAGAAATCTTTGATTTTCAGTGCATAAAAGCGTTTTACTTTCCCATCTTCTGTTAGCTGAACTGCACAGACTGTTTTCTTCTTCTTACTGGAATAGCTTCTTCCCTGCTTGCCCGTTTCCCTACCGCCCACTACAAATTCATCAATATGTACATTCCCGTCCATCGGGCTGTTCTCACTGGACTTCATGGCCTGACGTACCTTGTGCATAAACAGCCTAGCTGTGTTCTCCGCTACTCCATAACGCACACTCATGTAGCTGGCAGATATGCTCTTGGTACTGGTGGACATCTCAAAGTAGATGAAAAAGGCTTTTCGAAGCCCAAACTTTACTTTATGGAAAAGCGTGTTAGAGGTAACTGACTGCGTATCGCTACAACGGTTACAGGTATGGGAATAGTTTTTCCGAACCTGACTCTTAACATGACCGCATTTCCTGCATTTGAAACCCTCAGAAAAGGTAATTCCTGATAGATATGCCTTACAATCATCATCTGTTTTGAACCGATCACTGAAATCTAGAAGGTTCTGTCCTTTAAATATATCCATTTCCATAGCTTAGTGCATCATAAATATATGAATTTAACTACTGACCTCTAAAAATATTTTTAAAAAAAAATCAATTATTGCTTGTAGGGAATTAGGCAATTACCTAAATTTGCAGCATGGAATTATTGCAAGTTATTAAATCACTATCAAATCAAACTCGTTTGAATATACTTACTTGGTTGAAAGATCCCTT
>NZ_WKKH01000116.1 GCF_009674725.1 Pedobacter petrophilus
TGGAATTGCAATAGTATACTAGAGGTTTTTTTATTGTCAGATTATTTTTTTTGAGAAGCATTACTTTAGATTCCGCTAAAATGGATATTAAGCTGCTTTTTCATTATTAATTAATGTATTTTCGAACTCGATCGGTGATAAATAACCCAGTGTCGAATGGCTTCTTTTCCTGTTATACCATATTTCTATATACTCGAAAATAGCTATACTTGCCTGTTCCCTGGTCTTGAATTTTTTATGGTACACCATTTCTGTTTTCATCGTTTTAAAGAAGCTTTCGGCCACTGCATTATCCCAGCAATTTCCCTTTCTGCTCATACTTTGCGTGATTGGCATTTCTTTTAGTTGTACCCTGAATTCGGCACAAGCATATTGAACTCCTCGGTCTGAGTGAAAAATCAGATTGCTCGTCACTGGCCTATTTATCTTCGCCATTTGAAATGCCTTAACAGTTGTACTTTTCGCATCCATTCCATCACTCAATGACCATCCGATAACTTTTCTGTCAGCCAGGTCTATAACAGTGGTAAGATATAACCATCCCTCTGCTGTTTGAATGTAGGTTAAGTCGGAAACCCATTTTTCCCCAATTCTTGCAGCATAAAAATCCCTGTTCAAGATATTTTCAGCTACCGGATATTTATGTTTGGAATCTGTGGTACTGACCCAGTTCTTGCGTACAATACTGCGTATATTAAATTTGCGCATCAACCGGGCAACTCTTGGTCTGGAGGTTTTTATTCCCTTTTTTCGCAGCTCCTCGGTAATTCTCGGGCTACCGTAAATACCCTTCTTTTCCTGGTAAACCTCATCTATTTCCCTCAGAAGAGCATCCTGATCGGCTAACCGTTTTCCCTTAGGATGCTTTAACCAATAATAAAAACCACTGTTGCTTACCTGAAATACCTTACACATCATTTCAACTGGAAATATTCTTCGGTGCTCTTTTATAAATCCGAATATCTCCCGTCTCCCTTGGAAAAGATGCCGACCGCCTTCTTTAATATATCACGTTCCATTTGTGCATCCTTAAGCTCTTTTTGAAGCTTCTTAATCAATTTCTGGTCTTCCGTTAAGGAAACAGGACTCTGTTTGGGCTCCGACTCACGCTGTCTCCATTTACTCAGAAGGCTATCGTTTATTCCAAGCTCATCTGCAAC
>NZ_WKKH01000117.1 GCF_009674725.1 Pedobacter petrophilus
GAGATTGTAAAATGAACTGTGTCAGTTAAGGAATTAAGAATTTGATTTTTTAACTTTATGATACAGATTATGAGTGAGAACAACGACTTCGATTTTGAGCGTTTCAAAGCTGAGGCGATCAAAGGCATGTATGCTGGTAAGCCACTTAATGGTGAAAAAGGCATTTTTGCTCCCTTATTAAAACACTTTCTGGAAGCCGCGCTTGAAGGTGAGCTAGATGCACATCTACAGGAAGAAAAAGCCACAGGGGCATCCAATAGACGCAACGGCAAAATTGCCAAACGCGTCAAAAGTATCTCTGGCGAGTTTGATCTCGAAACTAGCCGGGATCGGGCGGGCAGTTTCGATCCTGTAGTTTTACCCAAACGACAGGTAATTATTACAGAGGAACTTGAAGATAAGGTGATTGGTCTTTATGGCCTGGGTTTAAGCACCAGGGACATCACCAAATATATCAAGGAAATGTACCAGATGGACATCTCTGCAGCTACGCTATCTTCAATTACAGATAAGGTAATCCCGGCAATGAATGAGTGGCGACAGCGCCCTTTAGACTCAGTTTACGCTTTCGTTTATCTTGATTGTATGCATTATAAGGTTCGCGAAGGAAGCGGCGTAATTACGCGTGCTGTATATAATATTCTGGGTGTCTCTCTGGATGGCAAGAAGGACCTTATAGGGATGTATTTATCGGAAAGTGAGGGTGCCAGATTTTGGTTGGCTGTTTTAACTGATTTAAAAAACAGGGGAATGCAGGATATGCTGATCGCTTGTGTTGATGGCTTAAAGGGATTTCCTGAGGCTATCGCAGCAATCTTTCCAAAAACTGAAGTACAAACTTGTGTAGTACATCAGATCCGTAACAGCTTAAGATATGTGGCTGAAAAAGATAAGAAGCCATTTATGGCAGACTTAAAACCCGTTTATCAGGCTCTGACTAAAGAACAAGGTTATGAGAACCTGATAGCTCTGGATGAGAAATGGGGCAAAAAATATCCTGTACCG
>NZ_WKKH01000118.1 GCF_009674725.1 Pedobacter petrophilus
CAATGTCATTAAGTTAAGTGTTTAAATATCTGATTACCAACTATTTGACTTGTTTTTATGGGTTTATTTTCTTATATTTAACTTATAACCAATTAGTTAATGTCAAAAAAAAACCTCATTTTTAATTATCGAAAAATTAAGGGAGGCCATCTTCAGCCGAGAACTATCTTTAGAATTTAGGATGAACGAACAGGACTTTACCAGAAACAGAAAGCAGCCATTTACGGCATCCCTGCTCTTGATGATAAACTTTCTAAGAAAAAGCCTGACCATAGAAATAGATGGATTTTTAAGTTATCTAAAGGGGCATTTTCACTTGATCAAGCTACAGGGGTTTACCTCCAGCGCTTTCATACAGAATAGAAAAAAGATCAATCCAAAAGTATTCCAGCATCTTTCTGCGGTAATCACCGAAAACTTCTATACCAGTGAAAATGATGGGCTGAAACTTTGGAATGGTTTTAGGGTGCTTGCTGTGGACGGCTCAAGGATTACATTGCCCAACACCGCCGAACTAAGAAAACGTTTTGGCGCAGCAAAGAACCAGTCCGAAGTGGAGATTGTACAGGCAAAGACCTCTATCCTTTATGATGTGCTGAATAAGATAACCTTGGATGCCATCCTTGATGGCCAGGATAAAGGGGAGCAAGAACTTGCTCTACGGCATGCACATTGTTGGCAGAAAAAAGACCTTATCATATACGATCGTGGCTATCCTTCCTACGATTTTATGAGCGAGCACATTGTCAAAAAAACAGAGTT
>NZ_WKKH01000119.1 GCF_009674725.1 Pedobacter petrophilus
CAATGTCATTAAGTTAAGGATTTTTATATTGCATCTTTTTGATTTTTAGTTACTTTAGGTTTCACTCTGGCTCTGAACTTATCCTTATTCCTTTGATTTGTTCGGTTATTTCTTATTGGTATTGTATTTTTTAGAAAAAGCTCCTGCAGTTCGCGGAAAATAGTTTCTAAAGGCTGGCTTTCTGATAGTAATTCGAGTATCCTGTTTTTGAGAAATCCATAAGAAAGGTTATTGTTGACCTTATAATCATATTTTTTTTCCAAGTTCTGCATGACAAGTTCTTCCCGCATGTCATTTACCATGACCGATTGCAGGTTGCTTATGAATATAGCACACATGAAATCCTGCCTTATGGTATTTTCAGAATAACCAGTAAAATGCTCAACTTTAAGCTTGTTCTTCAGTTCATCATAAAAAGTTTCAATGCCCCATCTTAAAAAATATAGATCCTTGAACATTTTGCTGGGATATTTCTTGCTATCCAACAATGTGCTCATTAATACCTCTACCTCTCCACTCGGCAGATCAACCCTTACAAGCCTGATCTTTAGCCTACTCTCCTTGGTATATGATTTATCATGGTATGATCTGTTCTGTTTTGGGCTTAATTCGGTAATTATGGATCGTTTACCACTGCCAACAAATGAAGTTACCGCCGAAAAGCCATGGGAGGTCTTTACCCTTATCAGGAACT
>NZ_WKKH01000120.1 GCF_009674725.1 Pedobacter petrophilus
TGCTGGATCTTTTATGCTGAACAAAATTATATCCTGTCAGCAATTCTCAAAACCTATTTATACAAACTTACGATGACGGGTGGCTATAGCGTTCATATTAGTATATCTCTATAGAGGAATCGTCCTGCTGAATTTAGTTCAGCATCTTAAATCAGTAATTTTAATCCTCTAAAGATAAAAAAAGGTCATCCCAGTTCTGATTTTGAGTTTGAATTAACTTTATTTTCCATTCCCGCCGCCAGTTTTTCAATTGTTTCTCCCTGCCAATTGCTTCTGTAATGGTAGAGAATTGCTCATAGTATATTAATTTATTACAATTGTATTTGGAAGTAAAAGATTGAGGATATTTCTTTTCACGATGTTCAATAATTCGGGAGTATAGATCTGATGTTACACCAATATACAACACCGTATTATTGAAGTTGGTTAAGATATAAATACAGCCGCCTCTTTCCATATTTGGTTTTTCTTTGATATAGAGTTTTAGTGAATTGCTTTAAGTTTTGCCTCCTGCTGAAATAATAAAATTTGCCTTAAAGTTGAACTTGAGTTCAGCATCTTTTTTAAATAATAGGTCCTGAAATAAATTCAGGATGAACTGTGTTTAAATCCAAATAATAATTAAAATTTTTCCAAATAATATTTTGTTTTAGGAAGGTTGTAAC
>NZ_WKKH01000121.1 GCF_009674725.1 Pedobacter petrophilus
TTCGGCGGCCAGCCGAGGCAGGCCAAGCGCAGCGGCCAAATGATTAATAAGCCACAACAAGATAGATTGCTTCACGCTCTCGCTCAACCTCCGCTTCAGTTCGCAAGGACGATTTTTCGCATAAAAAATAGATCCTGAATCAAGTTCAGGAAGACGACCGTTTTAACCCACCGTTCATACCAATGCGAAAAGCTGCCGACCCCAGAAAGAAATCTTATAAATTTAACTCCGCACTTTGCTATTGCCACCCTGCCTATCCGGCCTCGGAAATGATGGAAGGAGAAAACGTTAAAGCTTAAACCACAAACTTTCAAACCACCACAACCCAAGGCAGCGCGTCCTCTCCCGATTTTTCATCGGGTGCTTGTGCTGCCGAAATAAAGCTTTAACGAATTTATCCGACATCAGTTCCAAGCCTTGATTTTTTTGTTACTTTTTTGATCAAGCAAAAAAGTAAGAGCCCTTCGGCGGCCAGCCGAGGCAGGCCAGCGCAGCGGCCAATGATTAATAAGCCACAACAAGATAGATTGCTTCACGCCCTCGCTCAACCTCCGCTTCAGTTCGCAAGGACGATTTTCGCATAAGAAATAGATCCTGAATCAAGTTCAGGAAGACGACCGTTT
>NZ_WKKH01000122.1 GCF_009674725.1 Pedobacter petrophilus
CCCTGAATGCCTTGACCTTTGCATTGAAAGACTCTGCCGATGCATTTGTCGCCCTGTTGATAAAGAAGTTCAGGATGGAGAGATAATGCGCCTTTATTGATCGTGCAACAGTCTTGAATGCATCTATCCCACAGTCTTCCACCACATTGTACCATAAGGCCAATTGCTTAAATGCCTGCTCCTTACTTTTACATAGCTTGAATATATCACCGAGCTTCAGGGAGATCTGATAGGCCTTTTTCAATTGTGGATAGCGTTCAAACAACAGCTCCGCGCGGTGTTTCTGTACCGCTGTCCATTTGATATGGTGCTTGAACAAAAGATACCTGCTCCGGGCAAGCAGCTGTTTAAGGGTATCTCCATTGGAAAGTACTTCCGGCTGATAGCTGGTCTTATTTCGCTTCGCCTGATCGATGGCCTCATTCTCTGCATCCAATGCTTCCCAACGGTATTTAATCCTGCATTCCTGTACCGCATCATAGGCCAGCTTCTGCACATGGAAACGGTCAATAACACGGTGGGCATTGACAAAACACCTTTTAATGGCCAGTTGCATGTTCGCAGCCATATCCATGGTCACTTCCTGTACC
>NZ_WKKH01000123.1 GCF_009674725.1 Pedobacter petrophilus
ATTCTGGATTATTTCGAGTTAACCAAAGTAGATAAAGAAGGTAAGATGTTGAATATCTACCTCCAGGAGAAGAACATAGCCCCCGATGGCCACCAGCACCAGGACCTTGAATCCAAAGGTTTCTTCCCCGAAGTAGAGATACAGGATTTCCCCATACGCGGCCAAAAAGTAGCCCTTTGCATTAAGAGAAGGCGCTGGACGATTAAAAAGACTGGCGAAATCATCAGCAGGGACTGGGGTCTGATCAGAAAAGGGGCGCGGATGACTACGGAATTCGGTCTTTTTTTAAAAGGAATATTTGGATAACCATCCCATCAGCTGCTATCACCTTGGGCATTACTTTCAGATTGACGGCAAACAGCTGCAGGAACAATATAAAGAACATATCAGTGATTACAGTGGCTGGGAACAGAAAGACCATGCAGACCAGTGGATGCTGTTCACCAGCAATGTCAGTTCCTGCCTGGGCATCGACGAAACGGCACTGTCCAATGGGGAACTGTACACCATTGTAACCAACAAGGAGGCAAGGGGACGTAAAGGGGCTATCGTGGCGATGATCAGGGGCACC
>NZ_WKKH01000124.1 GCF_009674725.1 Pedobacter petrophilus
AAAGGCAGTTTTTGGACTGACCACGGGAAAGTTTACATTGTGTTCTTTCAGCCAGTCGTGCATTTGCGCTGCTGGGGTGGCAGGATATAGGATGAGCTTCTCCCGAACGAACTCTTCAAAGGCATCAAGGGAGCTTTTTCTTCCTAGGGGCACTTCAAGTTGTTGCATATAGGCTTCCTCGCTGAATGACAACAGACGTTTAACTGTGCGCCAGTCCATAACAAGGTGCTCGGCAATCTTTTGAATGGAAAAACCTGCTCTTTCCATTTGGTGAACTTCATGATAGATCATAAGTTTGTTTAAATAATAGTTCATTGAATCCTTTGTATTTGTAGTGAAAGACAAAGGTGTTCTAATCTTTTGGGGCTTCGCCCCAAAAGGTGAACTATGTATTTATTGTTACCATTTTCTCGACATCATTCTTGCCATTTTCTCTGCATCCATTGTTACGAAAAATCCTGTATTATTATTTACCGATTACATTGCTGCTTTTCTTTTATATTTGTCATGGCCATTGAGTTTGAACACAAAGTTAT
>NZ_WKKH01000125.1 GCF_009674725.1 Pedobacter petrophilus
TGGATATTCTGGAGCATGTTGACCCCCCAATTATGTTTTCCAATTCCGGTTTACGGTAAAACCATTTAAAGCTTTTACTGACATTCCGGCTGATGCTGACCCCACCCTTGGGTATTAAAGATTTTGTAATGGAGCATATTGACCCCTCTTGATCTGCATTAATGCAGTTTCTAATGGAGCATGTTGACCCCCTTCTTTAATTTGATTTGGCTTACTTAGGTAATAATCTTTTACCTAAAGTAGCGTAAGATGGCCGGAAAATCGAAAGCAATGAGTCAGATCAAACAATTATTACGCCTCCACAAGCAGGGTGATTCCATTAAGAGCATCGCGCGCAACCTAGGCATCAGCAAGAATACTGTTAAGGTATATATATCCAAACTGGAGGCCGGTGAGATTCCAATTTCGGAGCTTCTGCAAATGGAGGACCCGTTACTAATGGGCAAATTTCACATAGGAAGTCCAGCCTATAAAGATCCCAGGTTTGAATATCTTCGGTCTAACCTGACCTATTATGCCAAGG
>NZ_WKKH01000126.1 GCF_009674725.1 Pedobacter petrophilus
GTGGAGAACAAGTTAGCAGGTAAGGCAGCTATGTTTGCCACGGATGGACACAGATAAACACGGATCAGGGCCGCTACGCGCTGTTGGTACCTATTTCTGGTATAGCAAGGTTGTGTAAGAGGGTTTGCGTGGAGAACAAGTTAGCAGGTAAGGCAGCTATGTTGCCACGGATGGACACAGATAAACACGGATCAGGACCACCATCCGCTGTTCGCACCTTTCTCCGGTATAGAATGGACGTGTAAGAGGATTATTCCTGGAGAACAAGGGGGTAAGGTGGCTATGTTTGCCACGGATGGACACAAATAAACAGGGAGTTAAGCTCTTTTCCGGTTCGGTTCGCTTCAGGCTGAGGAATGGTTAGGGTTTCGCCTATAGCTCAAATATATAAAGCCGCTCTAACCGCTGTATATCCGTTCTGTTCGCTATGTTGGAATTGCAATAGTATACTAGAGGTTTTTTTATTGTCAGATTATTTTTTTTGAGAAGCATTACTTTAGATTCCGCT
>NZ_WKKH01000127.1 GCF_009674725.1 Pedobacter petrophilus
CCCATTCTTGTCGGAACTATACCTATAAATATTCATCTTGAAAACAGCGATCTTGACATCATTTGTTGTTTTTCAGATAGACTAGAATTTCAGAAATCACTTATCGAAAATTTTAAATACGAAAATAATTTTTCAATTAAAGAGATACAAAATTTACATCCAATTCCTGTTGTAGCCAACTTCTTTGTAGACAATTTTGAAATTGAAATTTTTGGTCAAAATATTCCAATTAAGCAACAGCTTGGATATAGACATTTAATAATTGAAAACAATTTAATAAATCTACACGGTGAAAAATTCAGGCAGCAAATAATTAAACTTAAACAAGGAGGCTACAAAACTGAACCAGCATTTGCAATGCTTCTGGGGTTAATTGGTGACCCATATGTTGAACTATTAAAATTTGAAGACGATAATGAATAATTAAATTCAATCTCGCCAAAAACTAAATTAAATAATAAATTTCAAATGATTTGCATTTAAGAAATTCAATTCT
>NZ_WKKH01000128.1 GCF_009674725.1 Pedobacter petrophilus
ATCAGGGTGTTGCTTCACATATTCTTCATGGAGAGATTCCCTTGTAACACCCTTTCTCTTTAACCTTTTACAGTAATCAGGTAATAGTGTCTGGAGAATCTGCATACGGGGTGCACTGGAAATCCTGGCTACGGGCGTTGTGAAAATGACAGCAAGGTCGCTGTCGCTCTTGGCATTGAACTCTTCATAGCTAATGCCAAGTGTCTGCCAGATGCGAATATACTTTTTAATGGTATGGAGTTGCTACATTTGACTGGAGGAATTTAGTTGTCAGATTTAACTAGAAACTTTTAAATTTGATTATATGAGCAAACGAGTATTTGATGATTCCTTCAAAAAAATGGCTATAGATTTATCTAATAGCCGAGGATCGGTGAAAGAGGTTGCAGATGAGCTTGGAATAAACGATAGCCTTCTGAGTAAATGGAGACAGCGTGAGTCGGAGCCCAAACAGAGTCC
>NZ_WKKH01000129.1 GCF_009674725.1 Pedobacter petrophilus
ATAAAACCTGCAGATGTGAGAAAAATCATTACCTTTGCCACCCGCTCCGGAAGGAATGGATTGCTGACTGAGAGGTTGGCATGATTGAAAGGCAAAACAGGGATACGGGTTTAAAAATAAAATTTATTTTATTTGGAATTTGGTAAAAGATTTCTACCTTTGCACTCCCAACGGAAACGAAGGGGAATAAAAAAAATCGGAACGGCGGATGTCGGGAAGAAGATAAAACAAGATTGAAACGGTATAAACGAAAGGAGAGACGATTAAGACTTTCTGAAACTGAATACTGAAGATATATAAAAAGGGTTGCCGTGAGGTTTAGACCTGATAAGTTCTTAAAAGAGATGTCAATGTAGCGAAAGCGGGTTTAATGGAGTACTGGTCGAAGTACATGATTAAGTTGCTTTATTTTAAAGGTGATGTCTAACAGACAAAACAAAAGAAGACTATTTTTAACAA
>NZ_WKKH01000130.1 GCF_009674725.1 Pedobacter petrophilus
GTTGAAAGTTTGTGGTTTAAGCTTTAACGTTTTCTCCTTCCATCATCTCCCAGGCCGGAGAGCAGGGTGGCAATAGCGAGGTTCGACTTTGGATTTATACGGTTCTTGATGTTAGTACAGGCTCTATTGTAATAGTATGAACGTTGGGTTAAAACGCTCGTCCTCCTGAACTTGTTTCAGGATCTATCTCTGCCGCTAGGCGGATCAGGGCTTTTGTATAAAACTATGAGGGGAACTCCCCTCCTGATTTAGGAGGGGTGGGGTGGTTATTTACTTTAATTACCCTAATTTTTTTTTCCTCCCTGCCATTCAGTTCGCAATGGAGAATTCGCGCTGCGCTGGCTTGCCTCGGCTGGCCGCCGAAGGGCTCTAAACTTTTCCTTGATGAAAAGTTTAACAAAAATCAAGGCTTGGATCTGATGTCGGATAAAA
>NZ_WKKH01000131.1 GCF_009674725.1 Pedobacter petrophilus
ACATCAGTTCCAAGCCTTGATTTTTTTGTTACTTTTTTGATCAAGCAAAAAAGTAAGAGCCCTTCGGCGGCCAGCCGAGGCAAGCCAGGGCAGCGGCCAATGATTAATAAGCCACAACAAGATAGATTGCTTCACGCCCTCGCTCAACCTCCGCTTCAGTTCGCAAGGACGATTTATTGATGGCACCCCGCTATCAACACCCTGCTACCCGGCCTCGGAAATGATGGAAGGAGAAAACGTTAAAGCTTAAACCACAAACTTTCAAAACACCACAACCCAAGGCAGCGCGGATCGCCCGATCCTTCATCGGGTGCTTGTGCTGCCGAAATAAAGCTTTAACGAATTTATCCCACATCAGTTCCAAGCCTTGATTTTATTCATAAGTTGTTCATGTTTTTACAGGCATTCATGAGCTCGCAGAAAAGCTC
>NZ_WKKH01000132.1 GCF_009674725.1 Pedobacter petrophilus
GATTGTGGGGGATTTGAATGGAATTGCAAAAATTTCAACGGCTTCTCCTTCCATCATCTCCTAGGCCGGAAGCAGGGCGGAAATAGCAAGGTTAAATTTAAATTTTTTATGGTAATTGGGGGCTTACCCCCTGGCATGAACGATGGGTTATCACGGCCATCATCCTGAACTTGATTCAGGACCTATTCCTTATGCGAAAAATCGTCCTTTGCGAACTGAAGTGGAGGTTGAGTGAGGGCCTGAAGCAATCTATCTTGTTGTGTGGCTTATCAATCATTTGGCCGCTGCGCGGGCTTGCCTCGGCTGGCCGCCGAAGGGCTTTTCTCTTTTCCTTGATGAAAAGAGACAAAATCAAGGCTTGGATCTGATGTCGGATTAGCGCGTCGAAATTTGATGAGCGGTAGCACAAGGGCTCGATTTTATT
>NZ_WKKH01000133.1 GCF_009674725.1 Pedobacter petrophilus
TCAAATTTTTCTACAGAGCCGAACTCGTTTAATACTGCTGCTTTCATATTGTATTGATTTAGTTATTTAGGTAAATTCCTAATTTAATATTAAAAAAAAATTATAAGTTATTCTTGATCAACTGAGCTAACTGTTGTATTACTTTTTCATTACGTTTATAATATGTCCATTGATCTTTTCTTGTTGCCTCCAAAACACCTGCTGCGGACATATTTTTAAGATAAACTGAAACCGTCGGAATAGACATTTCAGCTTTTTTAGCAATATCGGAAACGCATATTCCTAATGAGGATTTATAGTCAGCCAATTCTTCTTCTGGAAAATAAGCGAAGGGATCTTTCAACCAAGTAAGTATATTCAAACGAGTTTGATTTGATAGTGATTTAATAACTTGCAATAATTCCAT
>NZ_WKKH01000134.1 GCF_009674725.1 Pedobacter petrophilus
TGGAGGTTGAGTGAGGGCGTGAAGCAATCTATCTTGTTATGGCTTATCAATCATTTGGCCGCTCTGCTGGCTTGCCCCGGCTGGCCGCCGAAGGGCTCTTACTTTTTTGCTTGATCAAAAAAGTAACAAAAAAATCAAGGCTTGGAACTGATGTCGGATAAATTCGTTAAAGCTTTATTTCGGCAGCACAAGCACCCGATGAAGGATCGGGAAAGAACGCGCTGCCTTGGGTAGTGGTGGTTTGAAAGGTTGTGGGAGAAGCTTTAAACGTTTTCTCCTTCCATCATTTCCCAGGCCGGTGGCAGGGTGGTGATAGCAGGGCGCCATCAATAAGTCGTCCTTGCGAACTGAAGCGGAGGTTGAGCGAGGGCGTGAAGCAATCTTTTTTTATATTCCTCG
>NZ_WKKH01000135.1 GCF_009674725.1 Pedobacter petrophilus
AGTTTCTCTCTTTCAAGCTTTTTATAAATAGTATTTAAGTGTACAGAAGACAAAATCTCTTTATCAAGAATTATTTGTGGCGATAATTTTGGGGGAACCAAAATTTCAACCACATCCCTTGGACCAGGTACATCATTCTTATGCTGACAATATCCAACATTAGAATACATCAAAAAACAAATCTGATATAAGAAAAGATATTTAATTAACCTCATTTCACAATATTTACTGGTGCACTAAAGTAAGGAGAAAGTTTAATATCCTTAATATTTCTTGTTTGTCCATTTGGTAATGTCTGTAGCCATCCTGCATTATTAGTGACTTTAAAGTTATCTTGTAATGATAAACCAAGTCCAGTAGAATATCGTTTGAATACGGAGGTCACAAAATCCTTTGG
>NZ_WKKH01000136.1 GCF_009674725.1 Pedobacter petrophilus
CGCTTCTGGTGCCTGTCCTCAATGATATCCAGTAAGGTAACCCTTGACTGTGGGTCGAAGGGCTGAAGGCCAAAGTCGTCAAGAATAAGAAGATCAACCCTTTCAATCTTTTTTAGTTCTGCAAGAATGGTACCCTTAGCCTTCGCCAGCTTTAGCTGTCCCATGAGTTTTGGAGTTGCTACATTTGACTGGAGGAATTTAGTTGTCAGATTTAACTAGAAACTTTTAAATTTGATTATATGAGCAAACGAGTATTTGATGATTCCTTCAAAAAAATGGCTATAGATTTATCTAATAGCCGAGGATCGGTGAAAGAGGTTGCAGATGAGCTTGGAATAAACGATAGCCTTCTGAGTAAATGGAGACAGCGTGAGTCGGAGCCCAAACAGAGTCC
>NZ_WKKH01000137.1 GCF_009674725.1 Pedobacter petrophilus
AACCTCCGCTTCAGTTCGCAAGGACGATTTTCGCATAAGAAATAGATCCTGAATCAAGTTCAGGAAGACGACCGTTTTAACCCACGATTCATACTATTGCAACATACCTGTACTAATATCAAAAACCGTATAAATTCAATGCCGAACCTTGCTATCAACACCCTGCTATCCGGCCTCGGAAATGATGGAAGGAGAAAACGTTAAAGCTTAAACCACAAACTTTCAAACCACCACAACCCAAGGCAGCGCGTCCTCTCCCGATTTTTCATCGGGTGCTTGTGCTGCCGAAATAAAGCTTTAACGAATTTATCCGACATCAGTTCCAAGCCTTGATTTTTTTGTTACTTTTTTGATCAAGCAAAAAGTAAGAGCCCTTCGGCGGCCAGCCG
>NZ_WKKH01000138.1 GCF_009674725.1 Pedobacter petrophilus
TGCATATACCAATAAATTTGACCCCCTTTCGCCAATTTTAAATTGACCCCCAGAGTTGTTGCTTGAAAAAAGCAGAAGTTGTTGTGGAAAAAGGCTTATTAGAATCGATCTTTTAAGTCCTGTTTAACAACTGTTATTTTACAAAAATACGTTTTCAATCTTAGAGTTTCTCCTTCTCATAGATTCACCAAATAATTCAACCCTTAACGAATGATGAACTATACGATCGAGTACTGCATCGGCAATGGTTTTCTCACCAATTATATCATACCATTCTTTCACCGGTATCTGTGAGGTAACTATCGTCGAACGCTTCTGGTGCCTGTCCTCAATGATATCCAGTAAGGTAACCCTTGACTGTGGGTCGAAGGGCTGAAGGCCAAAGTC
>NZ_WKKH01000139.1 GCF_009674725.1 Pedobacter petrophilus
ACATCAGATCCAAGCCTTGATTTTTGTCTCTTTTCATCAAGGAAAAGAGAAAAGCCCTTCGGCGGCCAGCCGAGGCAAGCCAGCGCAGCGGAAAAATGATTGATCAGCCACACAACAAGATAGACTGCTTCACGGCCTCACTCCACCTCCGCTTCAGTTCGCAAAGACGATTTTTCGCATAAGGAATAGGTCCTGAATCAAGTTCAGGATGAGGGCCATGATAACCCACCGTTGATGCCAGGTGGTAAGCCCCAATCACCATAAAAATTTTAAATTGAACCTTGCTATTTCCACCCTGCTTCCGGCCTAGGAGATGATGGAAGGAGAAGCCGTTGAAATTTTTGCAATTCCATTCAAATCCCCCACAATC
>NZ_WKKH01000140.1 GCF_009674725.1 Pedobacter petrophilus
GGACTCTGTTTGGGCTCCGACTCACGCTGTCTCCATTTACTCAGAAGGCTATCGTTTATTCCAAGCTCATCTGCAACCTCTTTCACCGATCCTCGGCTATTAGATAAATCTATAGCCATTTTTTTGAAGGAATCATCAAATACTCGTTTGCTCATATAATCAAATTTAAAAGTTTCTAGTTAAATCTGACAACTAAATTCCTCCAGTCAAATGTAGCAACTCCATACCCTTTTACGCAAACGCTCCGGTATCTTCTTCAGCACGGCAATAATGTCTTCTGCTATGGTGCCCCTGATCATCGCCACGATAGCCCCTTTACGTCCCCTTGCCTCCTTGTTGGTTACAATGGTGTACAGTTCCC
>NZ_WKKH01000141.1 GCF_009674725.1 Pedobacter petrophilus
CAGGAAGACGACCGTTTTAACCTACCGTTCATACTATTACAACCTATTGCAACATAGCCCCTACTAACATCAAGAACTGTATAAATCCAAAGTTGAACTTTGCTATTGCCACCCTGCTTTCCGGCCTGGGAGATGATGGAAGGAGAAGCCGTTGAAATTTTGCAACTCCGTTCAAATCCCCCACAACCCAAGGTAGCGCGAACGGCTCTCAAAACAAATCCCTCTTATAAACCCAACCGAGCCCTTGCGCTACCGTTCCTCAAATTTCGACGCGCTAATCCAACATCAGATCCAAGCCTTGATTTTTGTCTCTTTTCATCAAGGAAAAGAGAAAAGCCCTTCGGCGGCCAGCCGAGGCA
>NZ_WKKH01000142.1 GCF_009674725.1 Pedobacter petrophilus
TTCGGCGGCCAGCCGAGGCAAGCCAAGCGCAGCGGCCAAATGATTAATAAGTCACAACAAGATAGATTGCTTCACGCCCTCGCTCAACCTCCGCTTCAGTTCGCAAGGACGATTTTTCGCATAAAAAATAGATCCTGAATCAAGTTCAGGAAGACGACCGTTTTAACCACCATTCATACTATTACAACATACCTGTACTAATATCAAAAACCGTATAAATTCAAAGTCGAACCTCGCTATCACCTCCCTGCCCCCGGCCTCGGAAATGATGGAAGGAGAAAACGTTAAAGCTTAAACCACAAACTTTCAAACCACCACAACCCAAGGCAG
>NZ_WKKH01000143.1 GCF_009674725.1 Pedobacter petrophilus
GAAAACAGTATTAGTACCAACCGACTTCAACTTAGAGAGTACAAAGATTATTGATGCGCTTGTTCAAGCTCAGCCTCATGAAACCTTGAACGTGATATTTCTTCATGCTTTCAAATTATCTGATTCTATTACTGATATGCTGATGTTAAGCCGTCGCAGCCGCGATTATGAAAACATAAGCGATGAGTTTTATCAGCAATTAAACGATTATAAAAAACGCTATGCAAATGAAATCAGTAAAATCGGCATAGAATATTTTTACGGAAGTACGGCATCGGCTTTCAAGAATTTTATAGAGGCATTTGATGTTGACTGCATCGCCT
>NZ_WKKH01000144.1 GCF_009674725.1 Pedobacter petrophilus
ATGCGATCAACCAAGGTACACTTGCACTGAACGGTAATTATACTTTAACCTATGCAGGTGCAGATTTAACCATCGGAACGAAAACCATCACGGTAACTGCCGATGCAAAAAGCAAAACCTTTGGCGAGGCTGATCCGGCATTAACTTACACTTTCACTCCGGCGTTGCAAACAGGTGATAGTTTCACAGGAAGCCTAACCAGACAACCCGGAGAAAATGCAGGCACTTATGCGATCAATCAAGGTACGCTTGCACTGAACGGTAATTATAATTTGACCTATGTCGGTGCTGATTTCACGATCGGTGCAAAAGCAATAACAGT
>NZ_WKKH01000145.1 GCF_009674725.1 Pedobacter petrophilus
TGGATAAACCGCTTCAAATTGACCCCTCTTCACCACTTTAAAAAGCCCCCCTTAGCCGAGTTAATTTAATAAGGTCCGCCAAAGCAAAAAGACCCCTTTGCGCCGATCCAAATTGACCCCCTTGAAATCGCAGATTCGTTTGTGCTGAATGGTTTGTAGGAATATGTTTTTGTTTAGCTTTTAGCCGAATAAAAACTGCTGATTACAATGTCCAATAAGCCTATTAAAATGAATAAACTCAGACAGATCATCCGTCTATACAGTCAGGGAACCGGGACCAAACGTATCCATGCAATGGTGTCAACCTCACGCAATAC
>NZ_WKKH01000146.1 GCF_009674725.1 Pedobacter petrophilus
GGACTCTGTTTGGGCTCCGACTCACGCTGTCTCCATTTACTCAGAAGGCTATCGTTTATTCCAAGCTCATCTGCAACCTCTTTCACCGATCCTCGGCTATTAGATAAATCTATAGCCATTTTTTTGAAGGAATCATCAAATACTCGTTTGCTCATATAATCAAATTTAAAAGTTTCTAGTTAAATCTGACAACTAAATTCCTCCAGTCAAATGTAGCAACTCCAAACTCTGTTTTTTTGACAATGTGCTCGCTCATAAAATCGTAGGAAGGATAGCCACGATCGTATATGATAAGGTCTTT
>NZ_WKKH01000147.1 GCF_009674725.1 Pedobacter petrophilus
GGACTCTGTTTGGGCTCCGACTCACGCTGTCTCCATTTACTCAGAAGGCTATCGTTTATTCCAAGCTCATCTGCAACCTCTTTCACCGATCCTCGGCTATTAGATAAATCTATAGCCATTTTTTTGAAGGAATCATCAAATACTCGTTTGCTCATATAATCAAATTTAAAAGTTTCTAGTTAAATCTGACAACTAAATTCCTCCAGTCAAATGTAGCAACTCCAGTATTGACATACAGAACCTTGTATCCATTCTGACAGGCCTGATATCCAAGTGCGGTGGCAAGGTAGCTTTTTCCTGT
>NZ_WKKH01000148.1 GCF_009674725.1 Pedobacter petrophilus
TTTGCCACGGATGGACACAGATAAACACGGATCAGGGCCGCTACCCGTTGTTGGTGGCTATTTCCGGTATAGCAAGGTTGTGTAAGAGGGTTTGCGTGGAGAACAAGTTAGCAGGTAAGGCAGCTATGTTTGCCACGGATGGAAACAGATAAACACGGATCAGGGCCGCTACCCGTTGTTGGTGGCTATTTCTGGTATAGCAAGGTTGTGTAAGAGGGTTTGCGTGGAGAACAAGTTAGCAGGTAAGGCAGCTATGTTTGCCACGGATGGACACAGATAAACACGGATCAGGGCCGCTAC